>JAXDOC010000021.1:0-34237 GCA_034669165.1 Actinomycetota bacterium | reverse complement strand
CCGCCGAGGCAGCCGGTGGTGACGATGAGGCCCTCGTGGTGGTCCTCGAGAAGCTCCCAGTCGACCCGGGGCTTGGAGTAGTAACCCTCCATGAAGGCCCGGCTGGAGAGCTGGATGAGGTTCTTGTAACCGGTGTCGTTCTCGGCCAGCGCGGTGAGGTGGTAGTAGAGCTTCGTGCCGCCTTCAGCGTCGCCGCCGCCGTCGTCCATGCGCCCCCGGCGGGACGGGCGCTCCTGCCGGCTCTCGTGGGCCATGTACAGCTCGGACCCGAGCACGGGCTTGATCCCCTGGGCCTTGCACTCCTTGTAGAAGTCGAGGATCCCGTACATGTTGCCGTGATCGGTGATGCCGATGGCGGGCTGGCCGTCGGCCACGGCCGCGGCCACGACCTCGTCGATCCGAGCGGCCCCGTCGAGCATCGAGAACTCGGTGTGGACGTGGAGATGGGTGAAGCTCTTCCCCACCAGGCGACACCCCTCCGGATAACCCTGTGGAACGATTGGGGGAACAAGTTACAGCTCTGTAATCTAGCGCTTGTTGCCACCGCCTGTGAAGTGTCCTTCCAAGACGGAGGGCGGCGCCGGGTCGTTCGTCGTGCGACGGGCCCGACGGTCGGCGCCGGAAATGGCGCGTTTCCTTCGGGCTGAGTGGACTGCGATCCGGTGGTCTATCATCCCGGCGCGCGCCGGCTTTCAAAAGGTCGGGCCGGTGCCACGCTGGGGTCGCTGGGGAGGGACCGAGATGGGCGAGGATGCTCACGCGAGGGTGCGTCGGTTCACCTTGACCGGGCTGGAAAGCCCGGAAGAGCTCTGGGACCGGCTCCGCGAGTCCACGGCCGAGGTCGAGGGCCTCGTCGCCCGAAATACCGAGCTCGACGCCGAGTTACAAGCACTCCGTCGTCGACTCCGCGGCGCCGGTGGCCTGACTGACGAAGAGCTGGCGGCCGAGCTCCCCCGGCGAATGACGCGGAGCCTGGCCGCGGCCCAGGAAGTGGCCGCCGAGCTGATCGACCAGGCCCACAACGACGTCATGCTGATCCGCCTCAACGCCGATCAGCTGGCCAGTGAGGTCGTCCGGGCGGCCAAGGCGGAAGCGTCGAGGATCGTCCGGGGCACCATGGCCCAGGCTCAGGCCCACCTGGAGGCAGCCAAGGCCCAGGGCAACGAGATCCTGCGGGAGGCGCACGGCCAGCGCAGCCAGATCGGGGCCGAGCTCGACGAGCGCTCGGCCCGGATGCAGGCCGAGATGCAACGGCTGCACGAGTACCGGCAACGCCTGGAACAGGCATATGACCAGGTGGCGAGGACCCTGGCCGAGGGCCGGGCCGCCCTCCAGGGCGCGGCCGGGCCGCCGCCTCCCGTCCGGGCGACGGCCGAGCCGCGGCCCCCGTCCCGGGCCCAGGTCGCGGCCCAGGAACCCCGGGCGATCTCCCGGGAGGAGCCGGAGCGGGCCGAGCGGGCCGAGCAGGCCGAGCGGGTCGGCGTCCGACCGCGCCCGGACCGGCGGCGAGCGCCGGTGTTCGACCGGTCGGGCGCACCGGCCCGGGTCGCCGCCAGCGACCCTCCCCCGGTGACGAAGGGTGTGACTCGATCCGTTCGCTTTGCGTCCGTGGACGCGGTCGCCGGATGAGGTCATTCGGGTGTTGTCGAGGTCGGTCATTGTCGGACCGGCGCCGGCGGACTGGGGCGAGAGCGCTCCTGGAGATGGCAAGCTCATGCCTGGCGACTCCCCGGTGACGGGTCGATCCGCTTTAGCCACAACCTTTCCCGATCTTGTCCACATATTTCCCACAGGTGGCTCCGCACCGGTAGGGCCGAGTGCGGCTGCGTCGATAGGTAGCTCCCGCGACCGACCGCTTCTGGTGTGGGGCCGAGCACTCAAAAGGGCAATGGCCGGTTCCGCGCCGGTGCATTGCCGGGAGGCCGATGCCACCCGATTTGCGGGAGGGGCAGTGGTCGGGCCGCTCCTCGGGGGGGCCGGTCGTTGACGGCCGACCCGGTCCGGCGGCCGACGGCGACGGCATCCCGCCGCAAGCCGAGCGCCAAGGTGGCGACCAAGGCGGCCCGACCGGCGACCACGCCGGCGCCAGCCGCGGCACCGGTGGCGCCGGTGGCGGAGACGGGCACGTGGCTGCTCCAGGCCGATGCCGCGGCTCGCACCGGGTTCTCCGTCAGCGCCATCCGCAAGTGGCGGCGGGCCGGCCTGGTCGCCGACCGCATGCGGACGACGGCGGGCGGCTCGGAGCGGGTCGAAGTCCGGCTGGAGGACGTCGAGGCCCGGCGGGCGGAGCAGCCACCCGAGCGCACCCAGACCACCCCGTCCCCTCCTGAGGCGGGGCCGTCGCCGGGAACCGCCATCATCCCCCTCAACGATCTCGAGGCCCTGTTCGGGCGGGTCCGGGAGGCGGAGGGCCGGTGCCGGGACGCCGAGGCCCGGCAGCAGGCAGCCGAGGTCGAGACCCGGTACCTGTCGGGCCAACTGGCCGAACTGCGCCAACAGCTCCAGGCGGCGACGGCCGAGGCGGTCGCGGCCCGGGCCGCGGTCGAGGATCGCCGATCGCGCGTGACGGTGATGACGGCGGCCCGGGTGGCGGCGCCGACCACCGGAGGCGGCCCCGGTCCGACCGACAGCCCCCGGAACGCCTTCGATCGGGCGACGCTCGACCGGGTCACGGCCGACCTCCTCGGCCTCGACCCGAACCGGGAACGCCGACCCGCCACCCCTCCGCCGGCGCCGACCACGACCCGGACGTCACGGCCGACACCGATCCGACCGACCGAACGCCCAGCGGCCGGCCCGGCGCCCGCGGCCACCCCGGGCCGGAGGCCGACAGCCCCGGCCGCGCCGGCGTCACGGACCGGTCCGGCCGCCGAACGGGCGGTTCCCCGCCCGCCGCCGCCAGGCCCGGGTCGTCAAGGTCAGGACCGGGTGACTGCGGGCCCTCCGGGACGGGAGTCGGCTCCGGGACCGAACGGGGCATCGCGGGACGTGACGGTGGAGTCCCTGGCCTCCGAGCTTCGCCGCCTGTACGGCCGGCTCGACGGGTACCGCCGGGAGCCCACCATCTCCCGGGCCCGCGAGCGGCAACGGGAGCAGGACCTGGCCGACTACGACGCCGTCCTGCTCCAAGCCTGCGCCGCCCTGGCGGTGCCCACCGGGCTGCGGTCGGGCGAGAAGGTGAGCATCGAACGGCGGGCGGCCCTGACCCGATCCCTCGCCCGGCTCGGCATCGACGTGCGCGCCGACCCGGCCCCGGCGACCCGCCGCCGCTGAGCGACCCTCGCTAGGTCGGCCCCTCCCGGAGGGGGCGGCCTTCGGGTGCCTCCACCATCGGCCACACCCGCACGGGGGTATCCCCTTCCTCCGGCTCGTCGTCGACGACCACGGGGACGAAGGTGAGGGCGGGGAAGGGGTCGCCGTCAGCGGGGTCGGGCTGGTGGTCGGGCCCGGGCGGATCCTCATCGTCGGTCCGGCACGGGTTGGCGCGCCAGGGCCCGCCGGGAGCCGGTCGCCGCCGGGTCGGGTGGCGCCCGACCGTGTTCGCCAGCCACGGCCCGGCCGCGGCCCAGACCGGGTGGGGCCCCGCCTGGACGAGGAGGCCGCCCAGGACCAACGCCAGGCAGCCGATCATGACCAGCGACCCGATCCGCCGCCCCGTCGTGGCCAGCTCGCCCGACGGCCCCGGGGAGGGACCCGGGCCCCGGCCGGCAATGACAGTCCCGGGTCGAGCCCCGGGGGCGCCGGCCAGACATTCTCCCGGCATGGCGGTGGCGGGCGACCCGCCCGGCGCGGTGGTGGGTGACGGCAGTCCGCCGGGCGATGTGGTGGTGGTCGCGGGCCCCCCGGCACCCGTGGTTGTCGAGGGACCCCCGGCGACCGTGGTGGTGGTCGAGGGACCCCCGGCGACTGTGGTGGTGGAGGGACCCCCGGCCGCGGTGGTGGTGGAGGTGACGACCTGACACGGGGCGGTGGTGGTCGTGGTGGCGCCGGGGACGGCGCTGGTGGTCGTCGTCACACCGGACGGCGGACCGGCAGCGGTCGTGGGGGTGACCCCGCTCGCGGCCACGGTCGTGGTCACGCCGCCGCCGCCGGCCGACGTGGTGGTGGTGGTCGCGCCGCTGCCGCCGATCGTCGTGGTCACGCCCCCGCCCCCGCCGCTGGTGGTGGTGGTGTTGCCGCCGAATGCAGGTTGGGTGGTGGTCACCCCGCCACCGGGCAGGGTGGTCGTCACGCCGGACCCGGGCGGTGCGGTGGTGGTAGGGCCGCCGGCGACGGTGGTCGACGGGGCGCCGCCCGGCGGCGTGGTGGTGGTGGCGGCGGCGCCCGGACTGGTTGTCGTCGGGCCGCCCGTGACCGTCGTACTGGTGGCGCCGGGCGGGGAGGTGGTGCTCACCGCGTTGGGCGCCGTCGTCGTGGTCACTATCGTCGTGGTCACTCCCGTCACCGCAATGGTGGTGGAGGTCGTCGTGGTGGACGGCACGGGCGGGACCCGGTTGGTGAACGTGGCCTCCACCACGCCCGAGCCGATCCGCACCACCACGCTCCCCCCGGGAAGGTTGGGCGATCCGACCATCCGGCCCGCCGGGGCCACCGTGATGGCCGACACCTCGGTGTCCTGGGGGATCGTCTCGGTGACGGCCACGTTGGTGGCCACCGGGAACCAGCCGACCACGACGCACGTGCCTCCCGGCGGTGGACCGGCCGGCACCACCACCGAAAGGGCGCCGGCGGTGAACGTCACGTCGGTCCCCACCGCGACCCCGGGCCCGGCCACCTTGCAGATCTTGAGGATGGCCAGTTCGGCCCGGTTGTTGAAGGTGACGGTTGTCTGGGTCGACTCGTCGCCGGCCACCACCTGCACCTGGGCCGTGCCCGCCGGCAGATCGCTGCTCACCAGGCGGGCGGCAGGAGAGGTCTGAATGCCGGACACGGCTATACCAGGGCGTTCCGCTTCCGTTACCGACACCATGCCCGGGGACACCGTCATCACGGGCGAACAGGCACCGACCGGGACATCAACGGTGGCGCCACCGACCGTGAAGCGGAAGACACCGGTGACGGACGGGCTGTCGGCGACCTTGCAGATCTCCACAAATCCGGTCGGCGGAGTCTGGAGGGCGGAAACGGCAGCGGGGATCCCCACGAGGGCGAGGACGCCGGCCACGGTCAAGGCCGCGACCCACAGCCGCCGATCACGGGGCAGACGCATCGCAGCCCACGGCCCAGTCCTGCTCTCTCATTGCGTGACGCCCCCAGCGGCGCGCTCGTTGGAATTGGCGCGCGCCGCATCCTTTCCGAGAGTGGCGGGCCAGTCAAGGACCCCATTGACGATTCCGACGACCACCCGATAGTGCACTTGGGGATAACCCCTCAGCGCCGTCACTTGCAGCAACCGGGTGGGCCGGTTACACCGTTCGCCCGATGGGTGCTACGGGTCAGGCGCCCGGGAAGGCGCCCGCTGCGGGGATCGGTACCGGCGCGCCCAGTGATGGCGGCGGGCTATTCCGGGCCGTTCCCGGAGCCTCACCCCGCGCTCGAGGGTTCGGCCCTCGACGACATCGTGAGCGCCTCCGACAGGCCACACCTGCCCGTCCCCGGGCCCGTACCACGGCGCGACGTGGCGTGGCGGTCGATCCGAGGTGTCCGGTGTCACCGACATCCTCGCAGGTCACAGCCCTACCCGCCTGCCCCGTCCACGGTACGGGGCGCTGAACCCGGCTCGCACCCGCCCTGTCCCCACCACCAGCCTGGCGGCCGACGCGCCCCGGGCGCCCGACCGGTGGCCCGCCCTCGAGACGGGTGCATCCTCCGACCGCAGCATGGGCGGAAAGGGCCCCCGCGGCCATTGGCTCCGCCCTTGGCCGACACGAAGCGCGCCCCGTGACACACGATCCCAATGGCTCGGACGTGTCCCCGTAGCCCCGCCCGACGCGCTACCCGGTGAACATGTCAGGGTGCGGGACATAGGCCATATGGCGGCACAATGATCCCCGTCGTCGGGCGTACAACGACCGGTCCGATCCGAGCCGCAACCGGCCGCCTACGAAGGTGCCGCGAGCGGACGGACCCGGCCCCGTGCACACCCCGGGAGCCGGGGCCGGCGATACACGGCTGTCCCGGGACACCGGGTCACCCGGCCGCGGAAGAGGCCCGCGGCGCGTGACACGGCCACCCCGCCGGCCGTCTTCTCCGGGGCCGGAATTCGGGTCGGGAGCCGGCCGGGGGCGGCAGTCCATTGACCGTTGGTGCGGAGAAATCGGTCCCCGCCGGACGGCGGCCGCGACCGTGGCTCTTCCACAGGTCGGCGGCCATGGTTGGGGATAACCGGAGGGTTTTCGGAGGGTCATTGTAGTGAGGAGGGGGCTCCGATATGGTCCTTCCATCGCCGTCCGGACAACGACATGACCGACGTGGCCGACCGCCACTGGGGCACCTCACAGGTGCGGGCTCCGACGGCCAAGAGCGCCGCCCATCCCGACCAGCCGGGCGAGCCACCTCCCCCGGCCCCCCAGCCTTCGAACCGGGCGAGAGCGACCCGAGGCGTCCCCACCTTGCTCCGGACCACACTCGACGGCAGTTCCGGCCTGGTGGGCATGGCCGCGCCGGTGACGGCGGCATGGGAGTCCGCTCCCGCCGGCCGCCTGATCCCGGCGGCTCCCGCCGTCGCACCGCCGGCACCTCTCGCCGCGGTCGCCGACCCCGCGCCCGCCGTGCCCGCCGGTGCTCTCGCCTCGACCACCAAGCCCGCCCGACCGGTCGCAGGCGTCCTCGGCTTGGCGCCGGCGACGCCGCCTGTGCTGCCGGAGTTGCCGCCGGTGCCGGTCCTCCGGCCCTCGACGGTGGCGGCCGCTTCACCGTCGCCGGGAATAGCACCCGGGGCCACCGTGCTCCAGTGGCCGGTCGCGGAGGCGGGCGCCGCCCACACTGAAACCCTCGCCGATCCGTCACTGGCCCGACTGGCTCGCGGCGTCCAGGACTGTGCCCGGGCCCTGGCCAGCCTGGCCGACCGCATCGATGGCCTCGAGCGGCGGCTCGACGGCGTCGATCACCCGGCGGGCAGACACGGCGCCGCTGCGGCGGGCCCTTCCGAGGCGATCGAGGTCAGGCTGCGGGCCCTCGAAGGGTTGGCGGATGACCGGCTGCAGGGGCTCGACCAGCGCCTGCGCCCGCTGGAGATCCTGCCCGCCGCCGTCAGCCGGCTCCAGCAGGACCTGGTGCTGCTGGCCGACCTCGGCCGCGTCGGTCGGCCCGATGGCGGCGGCGGTTCCGACCTGGATGCGGTGTACGAGGAGCTCGACTCGGTGGCCGAGCTGGTGTCGGCCCATCACGGCGCCGCCGCCCAGAGCCTCGAACGGGTGCGCACGCTCGAACGGGCGGTGCTGGAGATGCGGCGCCACCTGGAGCGGAATCAGGCCGAACACGCCCGCGTCGCCACCGCCGAACTGACCACGGCCAAGGATCGCCTCGACCGCCTGGAAGCCCGCGTCCACGCCGCAGAACTGTCGTCGCCGCCCGCCCGGTCCTAGACCCGCCCGTCGGACGCGAAAAAGGGCAACACCGCTTGTCCGCGGCATTGCCCGAAGTCGACACGCCGGTCCGGGGGTGACCCCGGACCGGCGGAACTGTCTCTCTTAGCCCAGGCCCTCAGTGCCGGAAGCGGAGTTCTTCGGCTCCATGGGGTCGTCCTCGACCTGGCCCACGGGGCGGTTGGTCGCGCCCTGAGTCTCCGTTGCCGGCTCGGCCATGTCCTCGCCCTTGGGGGTGCCTTCGGTGTGGGAAAGATCGGCCGCGTCGCCCATGTGGACTCCTTTTTCGTGGTCTGTGCGTCCTACCTACCCCGATGCGTCGTGCAAAAACCCCGCCCGCTTGGCCGCCCGGAAGCCGGGGAATGCTTCGGGCGACCCGCGTGAAAGGAGCCGAGGATGCCCCAGCAGGCGTGGAGCGACAAGCGTGAGCGGCAGTACGAGCACATCAAGGAGGGCCTCGAGCAGCGGGGCGAGAGCGAGGACAAGGCGGAGGAGATCGCGGCCCGCACCGTCAACAAGGAGCGGGCCCGCGCCGGCGAGGCCAAGACGTCGAGCAGGTCATCGACGAAGGACATCTCCTCCGGCCGCCGGGGTGGCCTGCGGTCGCACCAGGGCCCCGGCGGTCGGACCAAGGCCCAGCTCTACAACGAGGCCAAGAAGAAGAACGTCGAAGGCCGCTCGAAGATGACCAAGGCGGAGTTGGAGAAGGCCGTCGGCCGCTGACGACGACCGCGCCGGCGACTGCGCGGTGCTACAGGTAGTTGCCGGGACGGGTGGGGTCGGGGCCGGGGCGGCCGGGGCCGGCGGGGAGGCCCCGGGCGCCGCCGCCGCCCTGCGCCGCCTGCATGGCCGCCTGCTGGGAGAACATGGCCGCCTGGATGCCGTGGAACAGGCCCTCCAGCCACCCCACCAGCTGGGCCTGGGCCACCCGCAGCTCGGCCTCGCTGGGGATGCCGCTGTCGAACGGCAGGGTGAGCCGGGACAGCTCGTCGCGCAGGTCGGGGGAGATGCCGTCGGCCAACTCCCGCACCGACGTCTCGAAGATCTCCTTCAAGCGGGTCCGGCTGGCGTCGTCGAGCTCGGCCCGCCGCACCTCTTCCAGCAGCTCCTTGGTCATGGCGCCGATGCGGAGCACCTTGGCCGGCTGGGAGATCGTCTCCGTGGGCTCCTCTTCGGCCCCGTCGTCCTGGACGACCACGACGGGCGTCTGGTCGGGCAGGTCGGGGTTCGCCCCGTCGTCGGTCTTCTGGTCAGCCATGGTGGTTCCCTTCCCCATCCGGGTGTCAGAGTCACGATAGGTCCTACGATGGGGACGTGAAGGTGTCCACGCGCGGCGACTACGCCAGCCGAGCGTTGCTCTCCCTGGCCCTCCACGCCGACGGGAGCCGCCCCACGTCGGTGCGCGACGTGGCCGAGCGCACGGGGCTGCCCCAGCCCTACCTGGAGCAGATCCTCCTCGCCCTCAAGGGCGCGGGCCTGGTGCGGTCGAAGCGGGGCGTGGGCGGGGGCTACGTCCTGGCCCGACACCCGTCGGAGATCACCCTGGGCCAGATCGTGAGCGCGGTCGACGGGCCCATCGTGGCCGGCGACTTCGGCGAGCCCCACCAGAACGGGGCCTGCGACCACGAGGGCCAGTGCGTGCTCCTGTCGGTGTGGGCCGAGGTGGGCGGGCACATGCGCGACCACCTCGACTCCTTCACCCTGGCCGACATGGTCACCCGCGCCCGGGGCCCCCAGGCCGGTCCCGTGGCCGAGGCGGTGGTGGCCGAGGCCGTCGAGGCCGCCCGCACTTCCGCCTAGACCTCAGGCGCGTAGGAGCTCCTCCACCGCCCCCACCAGGTCGGCGGGCGACATCGACTGAGGCTCCACCAGCAGCGACGTCCCGGGGAAGGCCAGGGCCAGGCCCGGGTTGGCCACCACCAGCTGCCGGCGGCCGGCCTGGAGCAGGGGCAGGTCGGACACGCTGTCGCCCGCCGCCAGCGCCACCTCGCACCCGTCGGCCAGCACCTCCGCCACCGCCCGCGTCTTCTCCCCCGCCGGCCCCGGGTTACGGCCGATGGCCCCCGTGTAGCGCCCGTCGGCCTCGGCCAGGGTCAGGCCCACCACCCGGCCGCCGGCCGGCTCCACGTAGGGCGCCACCAGCTCGGCGGGGGCGCCGGTCACCACCACCGGCTCGATGCCGTGGTCGACCAGCCACGCCAGCAGGGCGGGGACGAAGGGGTACACCAGCGGGCGGTCGATCTCGTCGAGGTAGGGGCCGACGAGGGCGGCCACGTCGGCCGTGGCCCACCCCGCCGCGGCGGCGGCGTACAACGTGTTGGCCCGGTGGGCGAGGTCGCTGTGATCCTCCAGCCGGCCTTCCAGGTAGTCGCGGGTGAGCTGCTCGCCTTCGGCGGCGAGGCGGGGCGGGGCCTGGCCCTTGTCGACCAGGTAGCGCACCCAGGGCTCCAGGGTCCAGCCGTGGTGCAGGGTGTTGTCCCAGTCGAGCAGGGCGACCCGGCGGCCGAGGCCGTCCACCGGGTCCTAGACCGGACGGGTGGTGGGCTGGCCCACCTTGGTGGTCTCCTCCGGGCGGAGACCCTTGAAGACGGCGCCGGGGGCGGAGGTGGCCGCCTGGCCGATGTCGACCACCCGCACGCCGGCCGTGCTCGACAGGGTCCGCAGGCTGTCGGCCGGGCCCACGACGACCACGCCGAAGACGACCGTGCCGGTGGGCGACGCGCTCTCGATGGCGGCGTCGAGGCGGACCAGCTCCGACTCGTAGAACTTCTTGAACACCGGGTCGTCGACGGTGGGCAGCAGCTTCTTGATCTCGTCCCGCTCCACCACGTCGGCCTGGCGCTGGGACTTGGCCCACTCGTCGAGCCCGGTGGTGACGGTGGACGGGTGGGCGCCAGGGGCGGCGGCCAGCAGGGCGTCGACCTTGAGCGAACCGATCTTGGCCCGGGCGTCGGCCTCGGAGATGTAGGCGTCGAACGACACCACCGCCACCCGGTCGCCGGCGGCCGCGGCCAGGGCCTGCTTGCGCTCGTCGAGGTAGGGGCCGACCTCGACACCGGTGACGGGCCCGATGGAGTCGTCGGCCGCGGCGCCGGCGGCGACGCTGGTGGTGCCCGTGCTGCCCGACGACGACGTGGACGACTTCCCGTCGCGCTCGCGGGTGACGGTGAAGGCGAACACCGCCCCCACCACCAGCACGAAGACGGCGACCGCGAAGAACTGCACCGTGCGGCGGGCGGCCCGGGCGCTGTGCTGCTCGTAGAGCGGGGAGTCGGGCGGGAGGAGGTCGCGGGGCGGCCCCTGGTACTCCCTAGCGAAGAGACCCAAGGACCTTTTCCAGCGCCTCCGGCAGGGCGGACGTGAAGCGCATCTTCTCCCCGGTGGCCGGGTGGTCGAAGCCGAGCTGGCTGGCGTGCAGGAAGGGCCGGCCGGGGTCGATGGACGGGCGGGCGCCGCCGTAGCGGTCGTCGCCCACCACCGGGTGGCCGATGGCGGCCAGGTGGACGCGGACCTGGTGGGTGCGGCCCGTCTCCAGCCGGCAGGCGACGAGGGTGACCTTGGCCGGCTGGGTGAACAGCTGCAGCACCCGGTAACTGGTGCGGGCGGGCCGGCCACCGGCGGAGACCGCCATCCGGGTGGGGTTGGCGAAGCCCCGGCCGACGGGGGCGTCGACGGCCCCGGCGGCGCTGTCGAAGCGGCCCCACACCAGGGCCAGGTAGCGGCGCTCGACGGTGCGGGCGCTGAACTGTTCCACCAGCGCGTCGTAGGCGGCGGGGGTGCGGGCCACGGCCAGGAGGCCGGACGTGCCCTTGTCGAGGCGGTGGACGATGCCCGGCCGCTCGGGCGACCCGACGGTGGCGATCTCGGGGAACAGGGCCAGCAGGCCGTTGACCAGGGTGCCCGAGGCCTGGCCCGCGCCGGGGTGCACGACCAGGCCGGCCGGCTTGTCGACGACCACGACGTGTTCGTCGGCGTAGACCACCGGCATCTCCACGTCGTCCTGGGGCCAGGGTCGGAAGGGGACCTTGGGCGGAGGGGCGTCGACCTCGAGGTCGTCGCCCTGGGCCACCCGGCTGGAACGCAGGGTGACCGGCCGGCCCCCGATCCGGACGCCTCCCGCGGCCACCAGGGCGGCCGCCTCCCGGCGGGTGAGGTCGCAGAGCAGGCTGACCACCCGGTCGAGCCGCTCGCCGTCGAGGGCGCCGGGGATGATCATGACGGCTCCGCCCCCAGGGCGGTGTCGGCGGAGGGGCGGGCGGCCCACAGCAACAACATCACGCAACCAATTGTGATGCCCATATCGGCCACGTTGAACACCGGCCAGAACTGTAGGTCGATGAAGTCGACGACCGCCCCTCGGAGCAATCCGGGGTCGCGGAACACCCGGTCGGCCAGGTTGCCGACCGCCCCGCCGAGGAGCAGGCCCATGGCCACCGCCACCGGCAGGCGGGACGACGCCGCGCCCGTGACGATGAGGTAGATCACCACGCCGAGCGCGGCCAGGGCCAGCAGGGGCACCAGTCCGCCACCGAGCCCGAAGGCGCCGGCGGTGTTGTGGGTGAGGGCCAGGCGCAGGGTGCCGAGCACGTGGACGGGTCCGTCGGCCAGGGCCGAGAGGGCCCACGTCTTGGTGAGCTGGTCGACCACGACGATGCCCGCGCCCAGCCCCAGCACCAGCCGTAGCCGGCCGGCCGGGTTGACCGCGGGCGCGGCAGAAGCGTCGGGTCGGGACGCGACCGGCTCCCGCCGCTGGGGCTCGGCCCCGTCGGCCTCGTCGGCCCGGCGTCTGGTGGACCTCAGCGGCGCGACAGACCCCCGCTCTTGCAGCCGACGCACAGCGCGGCATAGGGCAGGGCTTTCAGTCGGGCCTTGGGGATCGGCGTCTCGCATTTCTCGCAAATGCCGTAGGTGCCGATCTCGATCTTGCGCAGCGCCCGGTCGATCTCGTCGACCGCGGCCCGGGCCTGGGCCGACAGGGTGAGGTCGCGCTCGCGCTCGACGGCCATGGTGCCGCCTTCGCCCGACTCCTCGTCGAACTGGATGTCGCCCGGCTCCATGTCCTCGGCCAGGGCCTGGGCCTCCGCCTTGAGCATGTCGGCCTGCATGACGTAGGTGGCCCGCTCGGTCAGGAGCAGCTCCCGCTGCTGGGCGAAGAACTTGTCGGCGGAGGCGGCGACCGTCGGCGTGGCGTCGTCACCGGCGGAGCTGGTCTTCGGTGCGGTTTTGGGCATGTGATCGCTGGCTTCCGAGGAAAAAGGCGGCTGGGGGAAAATGGGCGATTGGGCGATTGACGGAAGCGGAGTGTACCAACGCTGGGAAAACTAGAGCCGCCCCGCTTGGGGATTTTCGGGGCCGGGACGGGGCTGTCCGGGTCGTCCCGTACCCACGACCTGCTCCAGGTGGCGGCGGAACTCCTCGAGGTCGAGACCGGACAGGGTGAACGTCTTCGAACGGCTGGTGTCGCCGCCGACCAGCGCCACCTGGGCGCTCTTGAGACCGAACTCCTCGGCCAGCAGTTCGGCGCACGCGACGTTGGCCCGGCCGCCCACCGGCGGGGCCGCCACCCGCACCTTGAGGGCCGTGCCGTGGCGCCCGACGACGGCCGATCGGCCCGCCCCCGGCTGCACGTGGACATGGAGGACGACGGCGTCGTCGCCTTTGGTCGTGTAGAGATCGTCGATGTTCATTCGAGCTCGTTCATGCGGTTGCCCGTACTCTACGGCCCCGGCGGTCATAGCAATCCCGGGTCGGTGGGGACTCGTGCCAATCTGGGGACATGGCCTTCGGACCCGTCGATCCCCAGCTCGACCTCGTGGCGCTGGAGGAGCGAGTGCTGTCCCGCTGGCGGGAGCTCGACCTGGCCGAGGTCGTCCTCCACCTCCGTGACGGGGCCCCGCCGTGGGTCTTCTACGAGGGCCCGCCCACGGCCAACGGGCGGCCCGGCCTGCACCACGTGTGGGCCCGGGTGTTCAAGGACCTCTTCCCCCGGTTCCAGACCATGCGGGGCCACGACGTCCCCCGCAAGGGGGGATGGGACTGCCACGGCCTGCCGGTGGAGATCGAGGTGGAGAAGGAGCTGGGCTTCACCAACAAGTCCCAGATCGAGGCCTACGGGATCGAAAAGTTCAACGCCCGCTGCCGGGAGTCGGTGCAACGCTATGTGGGCGACTGGGAGGCGCTCACCGAGCGGGCCGGCGTGTGGATCGACACCAAGGACGCCTACTGGACCCTCTCCAACGACTACGTGGAGTCGGTGTGGTGGCTGCTCAAGCAGCTGTACGACAAGAGCCTGCTCTACGAGGGCCATCGGGTCATCCCCTACTGCTCCCGGTGCGGGACGGCGTTGTCGTCGCACGAGCTGGGCCAGCCGGGCGCGTACCGCGACGTCACCGACCCGTCGGTCTACGTGCGCTTCCCGGTGGTGGAAGGTGCGGACGTCGACCTGCTGGTGTGGACGACGACGCCGTGGACGCTGATCTCGAACGTGGCCGCGGCTGTGGGGCCGGAGATCACCTATGTCCGGGTGCACGGCGGCGAGGGTGGCGGTCGTGACCTGGTGATGGCGGAGGCGCTGGCGCCGGACGGGGCGGAGGTCATCGAGCGGTTCGCGGGGTCGGAGATGGTGGGGTGGCGCTACCGGCGGCCGTTCGACCTGCTGCCCATCGACGACCGGGGCCAGCGGGTGGTGGGCGCGTCGTTCGTCTCGACCGACGACGGGTCGGGCATCGTGCATCTGGCGCCCGCGTTCGGCGCCGACGACATGGAGGCGGCCCGGGCCGACGACCTGCCGGTGCTCAACCCGGTGGGGCCGGACGGCACGTTCGGGCCCGACGTGGCGCCGTGGGCCGGGGTGTGGGTGAAGGACGCCGACCGGTCGATCATCGACGACCTGGCGGCCCGGGGCCTGCTGGTGCGGGAGCAGGCGTACACCCACTCCTACCCCCACTGCTGGCGGTGCGGGACGCCGCTCATCTACTGGGCCAAGACGTCGTGGTTCGTGCGCACGTCGCACCACCGCTCGGATCTGCTGCGGGAGAACGAGCACATCAACTGGTACCCCGACCACATCAAGCACGGCCGCTTCGGCGACTGGCTGGAGAACAACGTCGACTGGGCCCTGTCGCGGGACCGCTACTGGGGCACGCCGCTGCCCATCTGGCGGTGCGAGAACGGCCACGACACGTGCGTGGGCGGCGTCGAGGAGCTGTCCCGGCTGGTGGGGCGCGACCTGGCCGGGCTCGACCTGCACCGGCCGGCGGTCGACGACGTGGTGTTCCCCTGTCCGACGCCGGGCTGCGGCGCGTCGTGCGCCCGGGTGGCGCCGGTGCTCGACGCCTGGTTCGACTCGGGGTCGATGCCGTCGGCCCAGCACCACTACCCGTTCGGCGACCAGGCCGAGTTCCAGAAGGCGTTCCCCGCCGACTTCATCTGCGAGGCCATCGACCAGACCCGGGGCTGGTTCTACTCCCTGCTGGCGGTGAACACGTTGGTGTTCGGGTCCACGCCGTACCGCAACGTGGTGTGCCTGGCCCACGTGGTCGACGAGTTCGGGGCCAAGATGTCGAAGTCGAAGGGCAACGTCCTCGACCCGTGGCACGTGTTCGACACCTTCGGCGCCGACGCCGTGCGCTGGTACTTCTTCTCCGCCGGGTCGCCGTGGAGCAACCGTCGGGTCTACGAGGACGGGATCCGGGAGGCCACCCGCAAGACGCTCATCACCCTGTGGAACGTCTTCGCCTTCTTCGCCACCTATGCCGACCTGGCGGGATGGGAGGCAGCTGTCGACGGGGGTGACGGCCCGGGCGCGCCGGCCACGTCCGACGGTGACTGGGACCCGGCCGACGCCGACGCCGACTCGGGCCACGTGCTCGACCGGTGGGCGGAGGCCCGGCTGGCCCAGACCGTCGCCGCCGTCACCGACGCCCTCGACGACTTCGACGCCCTCGGTGGGGCCACCACCCTGGCCACCTTCGTCGACGACCTGTCGAACTGGTACGTGCGCCGGTCACGGCCCCGGTTCTGGGGACCGGCCGGGGGCGCGTCGGACGCGTCGGCCTTCGCCACCCTCTACCGGTGCCTCACGGTGGTGAGCCAGCTGCTGGCCCCGTTCTGCCCGTTCCTCGCCGACGAGCTGTACGTGACGATGACGGGCGAGTCGTCGGTGCACGTGCAGCGCTGGCCCGACCTGCCCGATCCCGATGTGGCTGCGGTGCGGCTGCTGGCCGACGTCGATGCCGCCCGCCGGCTGGTGGGCCTGGGTCGGTCGGCCCGCACCGACGCCGGCATCCGCACCCGCCAGCCGCTGCGACGGGCGCTGGTGCTGCACCCGGGGGTGGTCCTGTCTGCGGAAGTCCGGGCCCAGGTGGCGGATGAGCTCAACGTCAAGGCCATCGAGGACGTGGAGACGCTGTCCGACCTCATGTCGTGGACGGTCATCCCCAACTTCCGGGCCCTGGGGCCGCGCCTCGGGCCCCGGGTGAACGCGGTCAAGGCCGCGCTGGCCGAAGCCGACGGGTCGGAGATCCGCCGCCGGCTGGAGGCGGACGGGTTCGTGGAGGTCGCCGGCGAGCGGCTGGAGGCGGGCGACGTCGAGGTGCGGGCCAACCGTCACGAGGACTTCGCCCTGGCCACCGACGACGACTGGGCGGTGGCCCTCGACCTCGCCCTCGACGAGGAGCTGGAGCTGGAGGGCGTCGCCCGCCAACTGGCCCGCGACATCAACGACCTCCGCCGGGCGCGAGGCCTGTCGTTGTCCGACCGCATCGAAGTGGTCGTCGAGTCGGCCGATGAGTACGAATCGATCACCGCGTCCGCGGGTGCTCCGCGTGGCGCCCACGAGGCTAGCCCTAGGCTGCCGGCTGTATTGGCCGCCCACGGCGAGTGGATCGCGGGCCAAGTCCTGGCCACGTCTCTGTCGTCAGGCCCCGCCTCCCCCGACGCCGCGACCTACCCATCCGACGGCGGATCGGTACGAGTCGACCTCCGGGTGGTCGCCCCGCCCGCCTAACCCGGCCCCCGCTGGAGCTTCTTGCGTCCAAATCGTCGTGAATCGGGCTCTGTTGGGCCGGATCACGACGATTTGGGCGCATGGATCGTTTCGTGCAGCCAAATCGTCGTTGGGCCGAGGAGGCTCGGCGCCCTCGGCGGCGACGCCCCCGCCGCCGCCCGCGTTTCGATCGCTCAAATCGTCGTGAACCAGGGCATTTGCGACCGGATCACGACGATTTGGGCGCGTTAATCGTTTCGTGCAGCCAAATCGTCGTGGGGTGACGGCCGATCACCACCTCCACGGGGTCAGGAGCGGGCGGTTGCGGGCCTGGGCGGCGATGGCGGCTGCCCGGCGGGTGGTGGAGAAGGGCACCCGGGTGACTTCGGTCCAGGTGAAGCGCCCGCACAGCCAGCCGGTGGCGGCCACGATGGCGGTCTCGCGGCGGGCGTCGTAGACAGGCTGGCCGAGGTGCTGTTCGCCGTCGAGCTCGAAGAACATCCCGATCTCGGGCCACGATTGGTCGAGGAACATCGACCCGATTCGCAACTGGCGCACCGGCTCACCCACGCCGGGCACCGGCCGCACCAGCTGGATCATGAGTGTCTCCAGCATGCTCCCGGTGGGGGGCGCACCCGGTGGACGCAGCTCGAGCACCCGGCGGATGCGTACTGTCCCCGGGAACCGGGCCTGGCCCAAACCAGGTAGGGCCGACTCGAGGTCGGACACCGCCAGGAGGCGCTTGCGCAGTGCCGATTCCAGCGCCTGCTCCCAGACGAGATCGTCGAGGTCGGCGGCCAGGTCGATCATCGTCTGCAAGCCGTCCGTGTACCGGAGGCCGTCGACCTCGAGGACCCGGTCGGCCGGCAGTGACCGGCGCCGCCGGGGACGGCCGTCGACTGCGACTCCGTCGAGCCCGTGCAGCACGCCGGCCAGACCGCCGCAGGCGATGCCGTCGGTCGCCATCACCGCGGCCCGGGCCACGTCGACCGGGTCGACCTCCTCCGGTCCCTCGGCGTAGACGCCGTGGCGAACCCGGCGCCAGCGGCCACGGGCTTCGCCCCACCGCAAGCCGCTTGGCGTCAGTCCGTCGGCCAGGGCGTCGGCGGTCGTGAAGAGCCTTCGCATCGCTCCTCCCCCTCACGCAGGTCAACCGGGGGAAGGATGTTTCAGCGCATTCGACTATATCTCAGGTTTGGAGATGTCGGTGCGGCAGGCTTGGGTGGCGCCGGGGAGGCGGTGGCGGTTGCGGGCGACGAGGTCGTAGCCGGCGGCGGCGACCGGGGCCAGGGGCTCGGAGTCGAGCAGGCGGCCGACGTGGGCCAGGGCGGGGCTGCCGTGGCGGAGGGCGGCGGCCACGGCCCGGTGACCGCTCACCTTGGTGCCGTCGGGGTCGACCCACCACAGCTTCTCGTTGACCTCGGCCTCGGTCAGCCCCAGCGCGGCCAGGTCGGCCTGTTGCCAGGGCAGCGCCCGGCAGGCGACCTTCATGCGCAGGGCCAGCTCGACGGCGCGCGTGCAGAACGCGCAGTCACCGTCGTAGACGAGGAGGGGCAGGCCGTCGGTGGTCACGCCGGCGACCCCGGAGCCCGGACCCGAACCCGAAACCTCTTAGCCCTTCTCGGCCTGCTTGGCCTTGGCCGCGGCCACCGCCGCCGCGATCGACGAGCGCCCGCCGCCGGCCGCGGGGGCCGCGGCGGCCGGAGCGGCCGCAGCCGCGGTCGGGGTGCCACCGGATGACAGGGAGTCGATGCGGTCGAGGATGCCCGACCGGGACTTGCCCGCCGCCTCGTAGGCGCGGACATCGGCCAGCTGGGCGTCGTCGAGACCCCGCAGCTGCGGGAGGATCTGACCGACCCGGAGGTTGTCGTAGTTGTCGATGGGGAAGTCGCCGGCCGCGCCGCCGTCGTCGTCGAAGTCGTCACCGGCGTCGAGGTCGTCGGCCGCCGCCGCCGCCGGCTCGTCGCCCTCCCACGCCGCCTCGTCGATGTCCCAGCCCGGCTCCCGGAGGGTTTCCAACCGGGCGTCGATGCGGCTGAGGATGGAGACGCGGTTCTTGCCCGCCGCCTCCGCCTCCCGCACTTCTTCGAGCGAGGCCACGTCGGCCAGCTCGTCGACCCGGCGCAGCAGCTCCGGCGCCCGCAGGGTGTCGAAGTCGGCGATGGGGAAGTCGCCGCGGGGCGGCAAGGCCTCCGGCATCTCGTCGCGGATCGCCATGGGGGCGGTGGACGCGCCCGCTCCTGCCGCCCGCCGGGCGTAGCCGGCGATGGGGGACGGCTCCTCGTCCTCCTCGATGGCAACCGGGGCCGGACGGCCGAACCGCCGGGCCGCAGGGGGCGGCGTGGTGTCGACCTTCCAGGGCTCGTCGGCCGGCTCCGGCTCGCTCTCGAACCGGGAGTAGGTCGGCACCGGCGTCGGCGTCGGCGTGCTGACCGGCCGCGGCGGTGCCGCGTAGGGGGCCGCCTTCGGTTCCGGCCGTCCCCGGAGCACGGCGACGGCGAGCACGAGCCCGGCCACGACGCTGCATCCGATCGACAGGTAGATGAGAGTCAGGCCCGATTGCAGCAGGCCGACGACCAATGTCACGGCCGCAGCCAGCACGAGCAGAAAGCTCACCAAGACCACCACGTCACCATCCCAATCGTTCGAATAAGGGCCCGGCTACCCAGATGGTAACGCTCCGGGTACAACGGCCGGCCCATACCCAGGGGGCACGGGACGGCAACCTCAGTGGCAGAGAGCCGAGGTGAGGATCGTCAAGCCGAAGAAGACGATGATCGGCGAGAGATCGAGGCCCATGCCGCCGACGCCCATCGGGGGGATGAGCCGGCGGATCGGCCCCAGGACGGGCTCGGTGACGGCGTAGAGGAAACCGTAGACGGTGGCCATCGCCGAGTCGGGCGCGATCGGGAACCAGGACAGGATGACCCGTCCG
Source organism: Actinomycetota bacterium (assembly GCA_034669165.1). GTDB lineage: Bacteria > Actinomycetota > Acidimicrobiia > Acidimicrobiales > AC-14 > JAXDMK01. The sequence continues at coordinate 14,790 of JAXDOC010000021.1, read as the reverse complement.
AACATGATGATGAGATAGGCCTGAACCAGGCGGCAGAGGATGATGCGGACACCCTAGGCGCGGTAGAGGCCACGTTCTTGGAGCCTGCGCTTCTCTTCCGCGGAGACCTCGACGTTGGTCGGCGTGAGCAGGAACACCTGATCGGCCGCCTTCTCCATCTGCCCGCCCAGCCCGTAGGTGACCCCGCTGGCGAAGTCGATGAGGCGGCGGCACAACTCGCGGTCGACGCCCTGCAGGTTGAGGATCACCGGCTGGCTGCTCTTGAGCCGGTCGCCGATCTCCTTGGCGTCGTTGAAGCCGGTGGGCGCCACCAGGTGCACCCGGGGGCTGCTCACGGGCGCGATCTGGCGGACGACGGAGGGTCGCTGCTGGATGGTGATCCCACTACTTTCTTCTCGGGGCAGGGTGCGCACGCCGCCTCCGCCGCCGCCCATGGGCGACATGGCGGACATGGTGGGCTCCGGCTCGTAGGCGGGCTCGGCCCGCTCCGGACGCATGGCCCGGCGGGAGGCCATGGGCTGGGGCGGAGGCTCGTCGTACGGCTCGTACTCCTCGTACTCGTCGTCGTCGACCAAACCCAGGTACACCATGGTCCGTCGCCAGATGGATGCCATCGTGAGTGCCTCCTTGGCCCTTCGAGCCTATCGTCGCAGGTCCGTCGGGACGGATCGCGCACCGAACAGGGCGCGGCCGACTCGGACCATGGTCGTTCCTTCTTCCACCGCCACCTCGAGGTCGTCGGTCATGCCCATCGACCGCTCGGGAAGCTCCAGCCGGTCCGCCATGGCGGCCAGGCCACGGTAGGCGGCGCGTGCGTGTTCGGGGGGACCGGCGGGCCCCACGGCCATCAGGCCGACGACGTCGAGCTCCATGGCCCGCAGTTCGTCGACGAGAGCGGGCGCGTCGGCGGGAACGCAACCGTTGCGTCCGGCCTGGCCGGTGACGTTGAGCTGGACCAGCACGCGGGCGCCCGGGGCCCGGCGGGCGATCTCCCGGCCGGCGGCGGCCCGGTCGACGGTCTGCCACAGGTGGACCAACGGGGCCAGGCGCTTGACCTTGTTGCGCTGCACCCGGCCGATGAAGTGCCAACGGTGCGAGGACTGAGGCGCGGCGCCGGCTGCGGGGTCGGCGGCGGCGTGCTTGGCCACCAGCTCGTCGGCGTAGTTCTCGCCCACGTCGTGGACGCCGGCCGCCACCGCGGCCCGCACCGCGTCGGGCCCGAAGCCCTTGGTGACGGCCACGATGCGGATGGGGCGGTCGCCGCCGCCGGCGGACGCGATGCGACGGCGCACCTCGGAGAGGCGGACGGCGACGTCGCTGGGATCAATAGGGCCGGGATCGACCGTGGAGGGTGCGCCGGCGGTCATCGCCACACCACCGTGGCCTGGCGCTGCTGCTCGCCCCGGGACCGCCAGGAGTAGTGGTCGGGCGAGCAGGCGGTGCAGATGCCGACGTCGTGGAGCGGGCCGACGCCGACGCGATGGAGGGCGGCCCCGACCGCGGCCGCCATGTCGAGGGCGGGGGCGCCGGACGGGGTGCAGCCGCGCACGACGTCGCCCAGGCGGAGGGCGACGCGGTCGAGGTCGTCGGGGCCGAACTCGTAGCACTCGACGCCGACGCACGGACCGAGGACGGCGCCGATCTCGGTGGCGCCGAGCACCCGCATCTCGTCGACCGTGCGCTCGAGGACGCCGTTGGTGAGGCCGACCCAGCCCGCGTGGGCGACGGCGAAGACTCCCTCCGGGCTGTCGAAGACGACCGGGGCGCAGTCGGCGCTGAGGATGGCGATGGCGCAGCCGGCGGTGGCGCACACGGCCGCGTCGGCGACCTCGCCCGCCCCCTCCCCCGGGCTGGTGACACGCACGACCCGGTTGCCGTGGACCTGGCGCAGCCACGTCCATGGCCGGTCGACCACCGTGCGCCGCCGGGCCTCGACCTCGGGGCTGACCGAATGCACGTAGGCGCCGCCGTGGCCCATGTCGCCCTCGGCCCGCCCGGTGGACACGCCCTGCGCCGACCACAGCCGGGGCAACCGGATGGCGGGGCGCTGCTGCAGGGGGCTGGGCCCCCCCGTCACTTCAGGAACGACGGGACGTCGAAGTCGTCGTCGTCCATGTCGACGTCGGCCGACGGGCCGCCGAACAGGTCGTCGCTGGCCTGGTAGCCCCGTGGCCCGCGCCCTGCGGCGAGGGGCAGGTTGGTGGCGGCGGCGGTGCGCTGCGTGCCCTCGTCCCACCGGTCGAAGCCGGCGGCGATGACGGTGACCCGCACCTCGTCGCCCATGGCGTCGTCGATGACCATGCCGGCGATGATGTTGGCGTCGGGGTGGGCCACCTCGTGGATGATCTCGGCCGCCTCGTTGACCTCGAACAGGCCCAGGTCGCTGCCGCCGGAGATGTTGAGCAGGATGCCGCGGGCGCCCTCGATGGAGGCCTCCAGCAGGGGGCTGGAGATGGCGGCCCGGGCCGCGGCCAGGGCCCGGCCCTCACCCGACGCGTAGCCGATGCCCATGAGGGACGAGCCGGCGTTGGTCATGATCATCTTCACGTCGGCGAAGTCGGTGTTGATGAGGCCGGGGGTGGTGATGAGGTCGGTGATCCCCTGCACGCCCTGGAGCAACACCTCGTCGGCCATCTTGAAGGCGTTGAGCACCGACGTCTTGTCGTTGCTCACGGAGAGCAGTCGGTCGTTGGGGATGATGATCAGGGTGTCGACCTTCTCCCGCAGCTTCTGGATGCCGGCCTCGGCCTGCACCGTGCGCCGACGGCCCTCGAAGGAGAACGGCCGGGTGACCACGCCGATGGTGAGGGCGCCCAGGTTCTTGGCGATCTCGGCGATGACGGGCGCGCCGCCGGTGCCGGTGCCGCCGCCCTTGCCCGCGGTGATGAAGACCATGTCGGCGCCCTTGAGCACCTCCTCGATCTCGTCGCGGTGGGCCTCGGCCGCTTCCTGCCCGACCTCGGGGTCGCTGCCCGCGCCCAGACCACGGGTGAGCTCACGGCCGATGTCGAGCTTCACGTCGGCGTCGCTCATGAGCAGCGCCTGGGCGTCGGTGTTGACGGCGATGAACTCCACGCCCTTCAACCCGGCGTCGATCATGCGGTTGACGGCGTTGACGCCGCCGCCCCCGATGCCGACCACCTTGATGACAGCCAGGTAGTTCTGCGGTGTGCCGATCATCGATCGATCCTCCTGACCCGGACGACGACGAAGCGTCGTGCCGGCCAACGTTGTAAGAGCCAACGGTCTCCCACTCTCCCCGAGTTTCCCCGCCTGTGGACAAGTCTCACGCTTGACAGGAGGTTTACAGTTATGTCAACCTGTCCCGAGGGGCGAGACATTACCCACAGGGTTGAGGCGCGTCAAGACAGGGCTCTCGGGAATCCTGACGTCGAGGGTGGCGAGGGCGTTGGTGTCGACCTGGCCCAGCACCGTGAGTGCGGCCCGGAACTTCTCCTCCAACTGCTGGGGGGCACCGAGGCGGACCGTCCCCTCCGGCTGCAGCCGCAGCTCCACGCCGCCCTCGGGACCGGCCTGCACCGCGCTGACTCGGGTGCGCAGATCGGGAGGGACCGCGGCCGCCACCGCCAACAGGTCGGCCGCCCGGCCGCCCAGCATCGACCCCGGGGGGCCGGCGGGGGCGATGCCGTCGAGGGCCAGCAGGTTGCTCGGCGCCGAGGTCAACAGGGCCAGGACCTGCCCTGTCGCGTCGATCAGGGCCCATCCGTCGGCGGCCGGGGCGGCGGCGACAGGGTCACGCTCGACGACGCGGATGACCACCGAATCGGGCCACCGCCGCTCCACCGACACGGTCCGGATCCAGGGCAGGGCGCCCACGGCCCGCACCGCGCCCCGCTCGTCGACATCGACCATGGCCTGCCCGAAACGGATGCCGGAGGCCGCCACCAGCTCCTCCCGCGTGGTGCGGTCGGCGCCCATCACCGCGATCCCGTCGACGTCCAACAGGGGCGAGCGAGTGGCCCCCCAGCCGCCGACGAGAAGTCCGCTGGCCGACACCAGTCCCACCAAGAGATGCAGGCGCCGGCGCCCTTCCTGGCGGCGGACGGCGATACGCCGTTGGCGAATTCGAGGGTCGATCGGCGGTCTGACCTGCATGTTCATACTGACCCTCCAGGCGAGATCGAGGGTTGGGGAAATCCAACAAGCCGGACCTCAGTCTCCAACAGAACGCCGAAAGCCTGTTGGACGGCAGCCCGGACCGCCTCCATCAGCTCGACCACATCGGCGGCCCGGCCCTTGTCGTCCACCTGGAAGAAGTTGGCATGCTTGGGCGACACGAACGCGGACCCTCGGCGCAGGCCCTTGCAGCCGGCGGCGTCGACGAGGCGGCCGGCGGAGTCGCCGGGCGGGTTGGTGAACACCGAGCCGGCGTTGGCCCCGCCCGGTTGGTTCTCCCGGCGCCAGCGAACGATGGCGGCCAGCTCGGCTTCGGCCGCGGCCCGATCCCCCACCGCCAGGCCGAACTCGGCCGAGACGACGACCTGGGCCGGAGCCACCGACGAGTGCCGGTAGCCGAGGTCGAGGTCGGCCGCGGTCATGTCGGTGGCCCCAGCGACGATTGCGGCCAGGTCGAAGAGGCGGGCGCCCCGGAGGGTCCCCTTGATCTCCGAGCCGTGGCCGCCGGCGTTCATCCGCACTCCCCCGCCGACCGAGCCCGGCACCCCAACGGCCCACTCCAACCCGGTGAGGCCGGCGGCCGCCGTGCGGCGAGCCAGCACCGGCAGGCTGACCGACCCGCCGGCCCGCACCGTCGTCCCGTCGACGTCGATGGTCGCGAACTTCTCACCCAGAGTGACGACCAGGCCGGGGAAGCCGGAATCGGCCACCAGCAGGTTCGACCCTCTCCCCACCACCAGGACGGCGATGCCGGAGGCCGCCACCGCCCGTCGGGCCAGTTCCAGGTCGTCCTCGTCCTCCGCCCGCAACAGCAGGGCGGCCGGTCCGCCGACCCGGTAGGTCGTGAACGGGCCCAGGGGAACGTCCCGCCGGGCCCGCTCGCCCAGGAGCTCGGCCGCGGCCCGGATGTCGGATTTGGTCGGATCGGACGGCATCACTCGGCGAGCAGCTCGTCGGCCAGGCTGGTGAGGTCGCCCGCGCCCAGGGTGAGGCACAGGTCGCCGGGGCGCAGGAGCGAGCGCAGCCGGGCTACGAGCTCCGTCCGCAGGGGGACGTAGGTGACGGCCGCGTCGGGGTGGCGGGCAGTGACCGCGTCGGCGATGAGCTGGCCGGAGACGCCGGCGCGGGGCTGCTCCCCCGCCGCGTACACGTCGGTCACCAGCAGCAGGTCGGCGTCGGTGAAGACGGAGCCGAAGTCCCGCCACAACGCGGCCGTGCGGCTGTAGCGGTGGGGCTGGAAGATGCAGACGATCCGCTTCCACTTCCCGTCGTGGGCCGCGGCCAGGGCCGCCGTCACCTCGCCGGGGAGGTGGGCGTAGTCGTCGACGAAGGTCACGCCCTTGCGCTCGCCCCGCACCTGGAACCGGCGGCCGATGCCGGCCGAGCCCGCCACCGCCGCCGCCACCGGGCCGAACTCGGCCCCCGCCAGCAGGGCGGCGCTGATCGCCCCCGCCGCGTTGCGGGCGTTGTGCAACCCGGGCAGCGGCACCTCCACCTCGCCCAGCGGCCGTCCGTGGTCGAGCAGATCGAAGCGCACCGAGGTCCGCCCGCCGACGACCTCGACCATCCGCATGTCGGCGGCCGAGCTGGTCCCGTAGGACACGGCCCCCCGGCGGCGGCCGAGCGCGGACGCGCCCGGGTCGTCGGCGCACACCAGGCGGTGGTCGGAAGCGTGACCGAGGAAGCGGTCGAAGGCGTCCTCCAGCACCGCGAAGCTGCCGTAGTGCTCGAGGTGGTCGGGCTCGACGCTGGTGACGATGGCGGTGGCACACGGCAGTTCGAGGAAGGTGCCGTCGCTCTCGTCCGCCTCCACCACCAGCCAGTCGCCGTCGTCCCACCGGGCGCCGGAGCCGAGGCCGATGATCTCGCCGCCGACGATGAACGAGGGCCGCAGGCCGGCGCCGACCAGGCCCAGGGCGAGGAGCGACGAGGTGGTCGTCTTGCCGTGGGTGCCGCTGACGGCAATGGTCCGGCGCTGGCCGCAGATGGCGGCCAGGATCCTGGCCCGGGCCAACACCGGCACCGAGCGGGCCCGGGCGGCGAGCACCTCGGGGTTATCGGCGGGCACGGCGGTGGAGATGGCCAGCAGGTCGATCGGATCCTCGGCCGGTCCGAGGTGGGCCGCGTCGTGGCCGACGAAGACCTGCACGCCGAGGCCCGCCAGGCGGTCGAGCCCGGGGGACGGACGGAGGTCGCTGCCCGACACCCGGTGGCCCATCCCGGCCAGGACCTCGGCGATGGCGCTCATACCCGCCCCCCCGACGCCGACCACGTGGATGCGCCGGGGCTGGCGGAGGTCGACCGGGGGCGCCTCGCCGCCGGAGGAGCCGCTCACGGGCGGGCGTGCTCCTCGACGATGGCCGCCACCCGGTCGGCCGCGTCCCGGCGCCCGGCCGCAGCCGCGGCCGCGCCCATCGCCGCCAGCCGGGCGTCGTCGGCCAGCAGGCTCTCCACCTCCGCCACCAACCGGTCGGCGTCGAGCTCCCCGTCGGGTACCAGCACGGCCGCGCCGGCGTCGGCCAAGGCCCGGGCGTTGGCCGTCTGGTGGTCGCCGGGGGCGTTGGGCAGGGGGACCAGCACCGCCGGCAATCCGACGACCGCCACCTCGGCCACCGTATTGCCCCCGGCCCGGCACACGAGGACGTCGGCCGCGGCCAGGAGCAGCTCCATCCGGTCCTCGTAGCGCACCGGCTGGTAGACGAGACCCGTACCGTCGGGGGGGAGCGTCGGCTGCCGCGACTCGACCAGGTCCCAGTCGCGGGCACCCACCGCGTGGCGGACGGCGAGGTCGGTCCGGTCGGCCCACCGCTCGACGGCGCCCAGCACGGCCTGGTTGATCCGCAGCGCGCCCAGGGAGCCGCCGGTGACGGCGACCACCCGGCGCCCCTCGGGCAGGCCGAGGGCGGCCCGGGCCGCGGCCCGTCCGGACGCGGAGCGGTCGGCGCCCAGGATCTCGGGCCGCACCGGGTTGCCGGTGACGACGGACCGGGGCAGGTCGGTGCCGGGGAAGGACACCGCGCAGGCCCGGGCGAAGCGTCCCAGGAGGCGGTTGGCCGAGCCCGGGACCGCGTTCTGCTCCACGACCACGAGCGGGACTCGAGCCGCCACCGCCGCCAGTCCGCAGGGAACGCCGGCGTAGCCGCCGACCGCGACCACGACCGACGGCCGGCGGCGGCGCACGAGGGCGGCGGCCCGGGCCACGGCCCGGCTCAGCCCCCACGCGGCGCCGGCGTTGTCGACCATCCCCTGGGCCGAGATCTTCCGGGCGAAGCCCCGGCCGGGCAGGACGGTGAGCCCGAACCCGGCCTGGGGCACCATGTCGACCTCCAGCCCCCGCTCGCTGCCGACGTAGTGGATCGACGACGCCGGGTGGCCCCGCTCGACCAGGGCCCGGCCCACGGCCAGGCCGGGCACGACGTGGCCGGCGGTGCCGCCGCCGGCGATGATCGCCCAGGTCCCCTCCGCGTCCCCTGAGGATGTGGCCGTCACGCGGGCTTCGGGCGGGGCACGGCGTGGCGGGCGATGTTGAGGAGGATGCCCACCGAGGCCATGGACACCACCAGCGACGTCCCGCCGAAGGAGAGGAAGGGCAGGGGCACACCCGTCACCGGCAGCATCCCTGTGACCGCACCCATGTTGACCAGAGCCTGCCCCACGACCCACGCGGTGATGCCGGTGGCCATCAGCATCCCGAAGCGGTCGGGGGCCCGCATGGCGGCCCGGATGCCGAGGACGGCGAAGGCGGCGAACAGGCCGAGGACGAGCAGGGTGCCGATCAGGCCGAGCTCCTCGCCCACGATGGCGAAGATGAAGTCGGTGTGGGCGTTGGGCAGGAAGCCCCACTTGGCCCGGCTCGCCCCCAGGCCGACGCCGGCCAGGTGCCCGGTGCCGAGGGCGACGAGGGACTGGGCCACCTGGTAGCCGGTGTTGGACACGTCGCCCCACGGGTCGAGGAAGCCCGCCACCCGCCCCCGGCGGTAGCCGGCGCCCATGGCCAGGAACAGGGCGCCGACGGTCGACGTGACGACGACGGCCGCCATCTTGAGGAGCGGGAGGCCGGCCACGAACAGCTCGACGAGCACGATGAGCACGAGCAGCATGGCCGTGCCCATGTCGGGCTGGAGCAGGACCAGTCCCCCGAGCACACCGCCCACCACGACCACCGGGCGCAGGGTGAGGCGGGACTCGTGCATGCGGTCGCAGCGGCGGGCGAGCAGGTCGGCCACGAAGACGAGCAGGGCGAACTTCACCATCTCCGACGGCTGGAAGGTGAAGAAGCCGAATCCCAGCCACCGGGTGGAACCACTGACGTTGATGCCCACGCCCGGGATGTGGACGGCGAGCAGCAGGACGAGCGACGCCACCACGAGGGGCCAGGCCAGGCGGGCCCAGCGGCGGTAGTCCCAGAGGGCGGTGACCACCATGGCCGCGGTGCCCACCGCCACCCACGCCGCCTGCCTCTGGAAGAACACCCACGCCCCGCCGTAGCTGCGCAGGGCCTCCACCGACGACGCCGAGAGCACCATCATCAGGCCCATCACGATGAGCAGGGCGGTGACGGTGGCCAGCAGGACCCAACCCGACTCGCGGGCGCTGGCGACGACGAGCTTGGGTGCGGCCGGGGTGGGCGCCTTCGACCGGACCGGCACCGGCTTCGAGGGGCGGCGGGCAAGGCGGCGGGGGGCGGCGGGACGCGTCGGCGGGGCCGGGGCGTAGGCCGACCGAGGGGTACCCAGCGGCGGAGCCAGCACCTGGGCCCGGGCCGCCCGGACGCCGATCGGCTTCGGCCCCTTGGGCTTGGTGAACGGGGAGCGTCCGGAGAGCCCGGGACGAGCGGTCCGTGTGGCCGCGGGACGAGCCACCGGCCGGCCGGCGGCAGGCGGGGGCGTCGGCCGGGCGACGGGTCGGCGGGCCGTAGGAGTACCGGCGGGCCGCCGGGAAGTGGGCGGCGCGGCGCGGGTGGCGTTGGGGGCCGCCGGGCGGGTGGCGAGCAGCGGCCGGCGGGCGCCGATGGCACGACGGGTCGCAGTCTTCCGGCTGGCAGCGGGACGGGGCGAGGGACCCGTCTGGCGGGTGGGGGGACCCGCGTGGCGGGCGTCGGTGGGGGCGGGACGGCGGGCGACGGGACCGGGACGGCCGTCTGTGGGGGCGAGACGGCGGGCGGCGGGACCGGGGCGGGCGTTGGGGACGCGGCTGGGCTGGCGGTTGGCGGGGACCGGCGGACGGGTCGCGGGCAGACGGGTCGCGGTCGCCGTGGCCGACGACGGGCGGCGGGTGAGACGGGCGGCGAGGTCACGGGCGGCCTGGGCGCCGGCGTCGGTGACCCGCCGGTCGACGGTGGCGACGGGCCCGCCCGTCCCTGGACGACGACGTGGTTGGGGCTTGCTGCGCGTGAACATCACCCTCCTGTGCCCATCAGCCGGCACACCCCGGCGGAGAGGAAGTTGGCGTAGAAGAGCCCGATGGCGAGGGCCGTGAGCAGGGAGGCCAGGATCCAGAACCGCACGATGACGGTGGTCTCGGGCCAGCCGATGAGCTCGAAGTGGTGGTGGATGGGCGCCATCCGGAAGACCCGGATGTGCCAGATGCGGAACCCGACCACCTGCACCACGACCGACATGGTGATCATCACGAACAGCCCGCCGACCACGGGCAGCAGCAGGTGGGTGTTGGTCGTGAGCGCGAGCGCGCCCAGGCCGGCCCCGATCCCCAACGACCCGGTGTCGCCCATGAAGATCTTGGCCGGGGCCGCGTTCCACCACAGGAACCCGGCGCAGGCTCCCGTGACCGAGGCGGCCACGATCGACAGGTCGAGGGCGGGGCCGAGGAAGTAGCAGGACTCGTGGCGGAACTGCCAGAAGGCGATGAACACGAAGGCGGAGAAGGCGTACATGGCCGAGCCCGCGGCCAGCCCGTCGAGGCCGTCGGACAGGTTGACGGCGTTGGCCGCCCCCATCAGGACCAGGATCGCCCACAGGATGTAGACGGGGTCGCTGAGGTCGATACCGACCGTCCGGGCGAAGGAGAGGTCGGTGCGGACCTTGGCCTTGTACACGGCCAGCAGGGCGAAGGCGAGGAAGACGAACAGCAGGCCGAGCGTCTTGGCCGTCTTGTTGAGGCCCAGGCTGCGCTGGCGGGAGATCTTGATCCAGTCGTCGAGCAGCCCCACCAGGCCCGCGCCCAGCATCACCAGGATGACGAGGACGCCGGCGGCGGTGAACACCGCCCCGGTGCGGACGTGGGCGGCCACGTAGCCGACTACCACCGCGCCCAGGATGGCGATGCCGCCCATGGTGGGCGTGCCCGCCTTGGTGAGGTGGCCCTGGGGACCGTCCTCCCGGATCTGCTGGCCGATCCCCCGCACCTGGAAGGCCCGGATGAGGATCGGCGTGCCCAGGATGGCGGTCATGAGGGCAAAGCTGCCGGCGATGAGGAGGGCGACCATCTACCCGCCCGCGGCCGCGGCCAGCCGGTCGAGGGCCTCGGCGGCCACGACCCGGTCGTCGAAGGGGACCACGTCGGCGCCCGTCACCTGGGTGGTCTCGTGGCCCTTGCCCGCGACCACGACCACGTCGCCCGGGCGGGCCCCGCCCACGGCCAGGGCGATGGCCGCCCGCCGGTCGGGCTCGACATCGACGGTCTGGCCGCGATCCACGCCGGCCAGCACGTCGTCGAGGATGGCCCGGGGGTCCTCGGAGCGGGGGTTGTCGGACGTGAGGACGACCTGGTCGGCCAGGCGGGAGGCGACGGCGCCCATCAGGGGACGCTTGGCGTGGTCGCGGTCGCCGCCACACCCGAACACGACGATCACCCGGCCGCCCACACCCGCTAGGTCCCGGGCCGCGGCCAGGCACGCCTCCAGGCCGGCGGGCGTATGGGCGTAGTCGACCACCACCCGGAACGGCTGCCCCCGGTCGACGGACTCGAAACGGCCGGGCACCACCAAGGCGGCCGACAGCCCCTCGGCCACGGCCGCCGGCGGGACGTCGAGCTCGCGGGCGGCGGTGGCCGCAGCCAGGGCGTTGGACACGTTGAACGTCCCCCCGGTCCGCAGCCACACCGGATGCCCGTCCCAGTGGAACCGGGCCCCGTCGGACCCCAGTTCGAGTCCGACCGCGTCGGCCAGGGAGAACGAGCGGGTCGGCAGGCGGGCCCCGGCCAGCAGCTTGCGCCCCCACGGGTCGTCGGCGTTGACCACCGCCACCCGGGCCCGTTCCGGCGAGAAGAGGGCGGCCTTGGTGGCGAAGTAGTCGTCCATGCCGTCGTGGAAGTCGAGGTGCTCGGGGCTGAGGTTGGTGAACACGGCCACCGAGAACCAGATGGCGTCGACCCGGTGCAGGGCCAGGGCGTGCGACGACACCTCCAGGGCCACCGCCGCCACGCCCCGGTCGGCCGCCGCCGCCAGGGCCGCCTGCAGCTCGGTGGCCTCCGGCGTGGTGCGGGGGCCGGACAGGGTGCCGATGACCTCGGCCTCCCGCCCGTCGGCCTCCAACACCGCCTTGAGCAGGTGGGTCGTCGTGGTCTTGCCGTTGGTGCCGGTGACCCCGACCACGGCCATCCGCCGGGACGGGTGCCGGTGGAGGGCGGCCGCGGCCCGGGCCATGGCCGCCCGGCTGTCGGCCACCACCACCTGGGGGACGGTCGCCGCCGCCTCGACCGGGCGCTCGCACAGCAGGGCCACCGCCCCCGCCGCCACCGCCTGGGGGGCGAAGTCGTGGCCGTCGGCCACCCGGCCCCGGACGCAGCAGAACAGCGACCCCGGACGGACGTCGCGGGACGTGGCGGTGATGGCGGTCACGTCGGGGCCCCCAGGGCGGCCCCGGAGCTCCACGACCTCGACGTCGGCCAGTACCTGGTCGAGGCGCACGAGCGCGGTCACGCGCTCCGCAGGGCGGGGGGAACGAGGGCCGCGGGCTGCGTCGACGGCCGGAGGTCGACCGGATCGACCGGGTGGAGCGGCGTGAAGTGTCGTCGGGGCACGGTTCAGGATCTCGCGGGGGAAAGCCCGAGCGTACCGGCCGCCAGATCGCGGGCCGACGACGAGGTGAGGGGGGCGTCGTTGGTCGGCTGGGGCGCGATGTCGAACAGCCGGGTGCCGGCCGCGGCCAGCTTGGAGAACACCGGCGCCGACACCAGGCCCCCGTAGTACGGCGTGGGCTCGTCGAGGACGACGATGGCCGACAGGCGGGGGGCGGAGGCGGGCACGAACCCGGCGAAGCTGGCCACGTAGGCGCCGTCGGTGTACCCGAGGGCGTTGTCCTTGGGCTTGCGGGCGGTGCCCGTCTTGCCGGCGACGGTGTAGTTGGCGATGGCGGCGGCGGAGCCGGTCCCGTCGGCCACCGCGCCCACCAGCATCCTGGTCACCGCGGCCGCCGTCTCCTCCGACACCACCCGGTGGCCGTCCTCGACGTCGGGCTCCTGCAGCTTGCCCGAGGAGTCGACGATCCCCCGCACCAGGCGGGGGGCGACGTAGACGCCGCCGTTCGCGATGGTGTTGTAGGCGCCGATCATCTGCAAGGCGGTGACGGCCACGCCCTGGCCGATGGGAAGGGTGGCGATGGTCGTGCCCGACCAGTCGTCGGGGTCGGGCAGGATGCCGCCCGACTCGCCCGGGAAGTCGAGGGCGGTCTGGTCGGCCAGGCCGAACTGGGTGAGGTAGTCGTTGATGCGGTTCTTGCCCAGCTTCTGGCCGATCATGATCGTCCCCACGTTCGACGACTCGGCCATGATCTCGTCGACCGACCAGTAGGCCGGCTCGTGGTGCTCGTCGTCCTGGAAGACGACGTCGGCCACCCGGTAGTTGTCGGGCACGCTCAGGCGGGTGTCGCCCTCGACGATGCCCTCCTCCACCGCCCCGGAGATGGTGACGACCTTGTTGGTCGAACCCGGCTCGTAGACCCGGGTCACGGCCATGTTGTCGTAGCTGGGCGTGGGCGGAGTGCCGTTCTTGCCTGCGTCGAGGTTGGCCAGGGCCAGGATCTCGCCGGTGCGGGGGTCCATGACGATGGCGATGCCGGCCTTGGCGTGGGAGGCCGTGATCTGCTCGCCCAGGACCCGCTCCGTCTCGTACTGCATGGCCTGGTCGATGGTGAGGACGAGGTTGTCGCCCCGCTGGGCCGGCTGGAGCTGGCGGGTGCCGGCGGCGATGTCGTTGCCGGCGACGTCCTTCTCCACCAGCAGCTCGCCCGGGTGGCCGGTGAGCTGCTTGTCGTACTGGAGCTCGAGGCCGGACAGGCCCACGTCGTCGCTGCCGACCTCGCCCAGGACGGGCGCGGCCAGGGTGCCCGACGGCAGGAAGCGCTTGGGCTCCTCCTGCAGGAAGATGCCAGGGAGGTCGAGGGCCCGGACGGCGGTGGCGACGTCGTCCTCCACGGTGCGGGCCAGGTAGACGAACTCGGTGTCCTCGCTGAGCCAGGCGGAGAGCTCGTCCTCGTCGAGACTGAGGACAGGGGCGAGGGCCATGGCCGCGGCGGCCGGGTCCTTCACGAGGGACGGGTCGGCCCACACCGTCTGGCGGTTGAGGGAGATGGCCAGTTCGGCGCCGTTGCGGTCGAGGATGGAGCCCCGATCGGCGGGCAGGACCCGTGATTCGAGGCGCTGGGACTCGCCGAAGACGGCGTAGCGCTCGGCCGACACGACCTGGACGTCGGCCAGCCGCCACACCAGGCCGGCGAAGGCGACGGCCATGGCGACCAGGAGCGCCACCAACCGGCGGCGCGGGACGGTGACGTTCACCCTCGGGTTCGGCTCGCTCAGCCGGCCGGCGGCGGGGTCTGGGCGGGGAGGTAGATCACGACGGCCGGGGGGACCATGCCCAGACGGGCCTGGGCCTCGGCCACGATGCGGGACGGGGACTCGAGACGGGCCACGTCGAGGCGCAGGCGCTGGTTCTCGGCCTGGGCCGCCGACACCTGGGACTCGAGCTTGTCGACCGGGCCCTGGCCCTGGGCCAGGAGGACCCGGACGCCGACGATGGCGAACAGCCCGGCGCAGGCCAGGCTGACCAGGGCGCCGACCCACAGCCGCCGCCGACGGCGGGCCTTGGCTTCGGGATCGGGCGGGGCGACGATGTGCAGCGGCGTCCGCGTGGCGGGCTGGGTCCGGGGCGGGGGGGCCGTCAGGGGCAGGGGTCGGGCGGTGGCGGCGGTGCCGGCGCCGGCGGTGGCGGCCGAGGGGCCGGCCGTCCGGCTGGCAGCCGACCGGGTGTCGGCCGACCGGGTGTCGGCCGACCGGCTGTTGGGCGCCGTCCGGCGGCGGAAGGGCGAGGCGCCGGGGTTGGCGTTCGAACCGGGGATCGGTTTGGCGGCGGCCCGACTCCGAGCCGGCGCCGGTGCCGGCGTCGGGCGGAGGGCCGGGGCCGCGTTCTCCCTGGTCGGTGGGGCTGTCGGGCGGGGACCGGCCTCGGCCCCGCGGGAGCTGACTGCGGCCGTGGTGCGGCGGACGGCCTCGGGCTTCCCGGTCTTTGGCGCGTACAGGTCGCCACCCGACCGGTTCGCGCCGCGAACGTCCTGTCGGGCCCGACGCCGGTCGCCGCGGCGGGGGGCGTTGGGGCGGGGGGCGGCCGCGGAGGGGGTGGTCGTCCGGCGGGGGCCAGCGGCAACGGTCGTGGTGGCGGTCGTGGTGGCGGTCGTGGTGGGGCCGGGCGGGCGGGCC
>JAXDOC010000020.1:0-8234 GCA_034669165.1 Actinomycetota bacterium | reverse complement strand
TCGACATGATCGACACCGACGACCCGTTCCTGACCGCGGTGGTCACCAATGGTCAGAAGCTTGTCGGGGTGGCCCATCTGGGGCGGCGGCCCAACGCCGTGCAGCAGACGGCCCTGCAGTGGCTCTACCCGAGCTGTGCCAACGAGGCCTGCAGCGCCCAGGCCCGTCTCGACTACGACCACCGAGCGGACTGGTCCCGTACCCACTTCACCGTGCTCGACCTGTTGGACCGTCTCTGCGGGCACTGCCACGCCCTCAAGACGAGGGAGAACTGGTCGTTGGTCGACGGCCGGGGCAAACGGGCGCTCGTCCCGCCCGGGGATGCCCGACATCCGGAGAACGCTGACCGACCGGCCCGGCCGCCGCCGGACAGCTGATGCTCCGGGACAACGCCTCGGCGGCCTACCCCCGCTGCGGCTGGAGCGTGGACAGCACCCGCGGTCCGGGCGACCCCGCGGCCGGGGCCGCCGAGCGCGGGCAGCCACCCGCGGCGCGCGACTCCGCTGCCGATGGTGCCGGAACGCGGACAGCCACCGCGGGCCGGCGTGACCGTGCTGCCGGTGGTGCCGGAGGGCGAACAGCCAGCGCGGCCCGGGCGCCGGCGCCAATCGGCGCGGCTGGTGAGTGGACGGCATCCGCGGCCCGGCGTGACCATGCTGCCGATGGTGCCGGAGGGCGACAGCCAGCGCGGCCCGGGCCCGGTGCTATCGGTGCGGCTGGCGACTGAACGGCATACGCGGTCCGGCCAGAAGCGGTGCCGGTGGTGCCGGAGCGCGGACGGCCACCGCGCGGACAACCCCGCTGCTCGGCGAGACCGTGCTGACCGGTGGTGGCGGAGAGCGGGGCGCGGACAGCCACGGCGGGCCAGCGTGGACGTGCTGGCGGTAAGTGGAGGGGCGCGCAGCCACCGCGGCCCGGCGTGGCCGTGCTGGCGGTGGTGGCGGAGCGCGGACGGCCACCGCGGCCTGGGCGCCCGTGCTGCCGGTGGCGAAGCGCGGGCGGGCATACGCGGCCCCGAGCGACACCGGTCTTTCGCTACGGCTGGGCGGGCTCGGTGGGCCTCCCTGGGTCGGTCGCCGGGCTGGGGGCAACGAACCTTGCGGTGGACGCTCCGAGCGGCCTGGGCTACGGCTTGAGGAGGGTGGCGTGGCGGGCGAAGTCGAGGAGGGGTTCGGGGAGGAGGCCGGCGCCGATGGTGAAGGCCAGGCACAGGGCCAGGGCCACGCCTGCCCCCAACGGGATCGCGACCCGGGTGTTGATGGCGGTCGCGGTGGCCGTCGCCACTCCGCCGGCGGCCACGGCGTCGGCACCCTCAGCGGCTTCGGCGCCGGCCGCTCCGGCCTCGGCCTCTGTATCGGCGTCGCCCGACATGTACATCACCACGATCACCCGGAGGTAGAAGAAGGCGGCGATGACGGCCGCGACCATGGCGATGACGGCGATGGCGTAGGACTCCGCCTCCACCGCCGCGGCGATGACCCCGAACTTGGCCAGGAAGCCGGAGGTGAAGGGCACGCCGGCCTGGGCCAGGAGGAAGATGGTGAAGGCGAAGGCCAGGCCGGGGCGGTTGCGGGCCAGGCCTTTGTAGTCGTCGAGGGAGTGGCGGCCGTCGCCCACCCGCCCGACCATGGTGACGACGGCGAAGCTGCCCAGCACCATGAACGTGTACGCCAGCAAGTAGAAGAGCGAGGCCGCGATCCCCTTGTCGGTGGCCGCCTGGAGGCCGATGAGCACGTAGCCGGCGTGGCTGATCGACGAGTAGGCCAGCATGCGCTTCACGTCGGTCTGCACCACGGCCAGCACCGAGCCCACCACCAGGCTGAGCACGGCCAGGCCCCACACCATCGGCTGCCAGTCCAGCCGCAACGTCCCGAAGCCGGCGTAGAAGATGCGCAGCAGGGCGGCGAAACCGGCGGTCTTGGCCGCCGCGGCCATGAACCCGGCCACCGGCGTGGGCGAGCCCTGGTAGACGTCGGGCGTCCACATGTGGAAGGGCACGGCCGCCACCTTGAAGCCGAGGCCGACCAGTAACAACGCGACCCCGCCCAGCAGCACGCCGGTCGTCAGCGTCGTCCCCTGCAGGAAGCGCCCGATCTCGGTGATGTTGGTGGACCCAGTGGCCCCGTACGTCAAAGCGATCCCATAGAGGAAGAAGGCGGACGAGAACGACCCCAGCACGAAGTACTTGATGGCCGCCTCTTGCGACTGCGACCGCCGACGGTGGTACCCGGCCAGCACGTAGAGGGCGATGGACAGAATTTCCAGGCCGAGGAAGACGACGATGAGGTCGTTGGCCTTGGCCATGAAGATGCCGCCCGACGCCGACAGCATCATGAGCACGTAGTACGACACCCCGGTGAGGCGCTCCCGGCGCAGGTAGTCGTCGGCCAGGAGGGCCCCGATGACCACTGCCACCAGGATGACGATCGTCACGAACACGCTGAACCCGTCGATCGACACCGCGTCGGCGACGGCCAGGCGGGGGTTGGCCCCGATCCCGGTGACGTCCTGCCACAGGCCGACGGTGCTGACCAGCGACCCCCCCGCCACCAGGATGGTGAGCAGGGCGTAGGCGCTGCCCATGTCCCGCCGGCGGAGGAACGTGCCCGCCACCAGCAGGATGAGGGCGCCGCCGATGAGGATGATCTCCGGCGCCAGCAGGCCCCATTCGACGTCGGGAGTGAGGAGCGGCGGCATGGGCTAGTGGCCCTCCTCGGCGGCGGCGAGAGGCAGGTCGACGCCGACCGACGGCACGACCGGCTCCCTGAAGTCGGAATGGGCCTCGACGTGGCTGACGAGCTTGTCGACGGCCGGGGTGATGCGGTCGAGCATGGGCTTGGGGTACACGCCCAGGGCGACGATGAGCAGGACCAGGGGCGCCATGACCGCCCGTTCCCGCGTCGTCATCTCGGCGAAGGTGGCGTTGCCACCCGTGGGCTCGCCGTGGAACACCCGCTGGTAGGCCCACAGCAGGTAGATGGCGGCCAGGATGACCCCGATCGTGCCCACCACCGCCCACCAGCGGTGGGTGACGAACGTGCCCAGGAGGATGAGGAACTCCCCCACGAAGCCGTTGAGCCCGGGCAGGCCGATGGACGAGAGCATGACCACGGTGAAGACGGCCGCGAAGAGCGGCGCCGACTTCTGGATGCCGCCCAGGTCGGCGATGAGGCGGGTGTGGCGGCGCTCGTAGACCATCCCCACCAGGAGGAAGAGGGCGCCGGTGGAGATGCCGTGGTTGATCATCTGCAGCACGCCGCCCTGCAACCCCTGCTTGGACAGGCCGAACACGCCCACCACGATGAAGCCCAGGTGGGCCACCGACGAGTAGGCCACCAGTCGCTTGAGGTCCTTCTGCATGGTGGCCACCAGGGCCCCGTAGATGATCCCGATCACGCCCAGGGTGAGGAACACCGGGGCCAGGTCGACCACCGCCGTGGGGAACAGGTAGAGCCCGAAGCGCACGAACCCGTAGGTGCCCAGCTTGAGCAGGACGCCGGCCAGGATCACCGATCCGCCGGTGGGCGCCTCGGTGTGGGCGTCAGGCAGCCACGTGTGCACCGGGAAGATGGGGCACTTGATGGCGAAGGAGGCGGCGAAGGCGAGGAACAGCCAGCGGGCGGTGTTCTCCGCCACCGACTGGCCCTCGGCCAGGCTGACCAGGTCGAAGGTGAGGTTGCCGGTGGCCTTCTGGCTGATGAACACCAGGGCCAGGATGCCGACCAGCATCAGGGCCGAGCCGAGCATCGTGTAGATGAAGAACTTGAGGGTGGCGTAGACCCGGCGCTCGTAACCCCACCCGCCGATGAGGAAGTACATGGGGACGAGCACGATCTCCCAGAACAGGAAGAACAGGAACAGGTCGAGGGACAGGAACACCCCGATGCAGCCCGCCTCCAGCAGGAGCATCCACGCCACATAGCCCTTGAGGTCGTGATGGACCTGGGGGCCGGCGATGGCGAGCGGGAAGAGGATGCCGCTGAGGACCACCAGGAAGAGCGAGATCCCGTCGACGCCCAGCTTCCAGGAGATCCCGAACGACTCGATCCACGGGTGGGCGGAGACGAACTGGAAGCCGCCGTCGCCGGTGTCGAAGTCGAAGAGCAGGATCAGGCTGAGCAGTCCCACCAGCAGGGCGATGCCGAGGCCGACCCGGGCCACCACGTCGTCGCGCTCCTTGGGCAGGAGGGCCACCAGTCCCGCCCCGAGGGCCGGGACCAGCACCAGCAGGGTGAGGATGGGGATGTCGTTTCCCATCAGCTCGGGGCCACTAGAGGGACCGGACCAGGGCGAAGGCGAGGATGGCGACCGCGCCCACGGCGACGGCCAGGGCGTAGCTGCGGACGAAGCCGGACTGGACCACCCGCAGGCGGCTGCCGCTAGCCCTGACCAACGAGGCCACCCCGTTGACCGCCCCGTCGATGACCTTGGCGTCGAACACCGAGGCCAGCCACTGGGACAGGGCCCGGCCGGGGTGGGCGATCGTCTTCTGGTAGAGCTCGTCGACCAGCCACGCCCGCTGCAGGATGCGGGGCTCGACCTTCTCCTCGGCGATGCGGTGGCGGCGGTAGATGGTGGCGGCGACCATCCCGCCCAGGACGGCGGTGACGAAGGCGAGGGTGGCCAGCACGAGCTTGGCCCCGCCGGACGAGGCGACTTCGCGCAGGTTGTGGCCGAACACCGGTTCCAGCCAGTGCTCGAGCGGGGTCCCACCGAAGGGCAGGTTGAGGAGGCCGCCCAGGGCCGCCAGCACAGCCAGGATCACGAGGGGGATCGTCATGATCCGAGGTGACTCGTGGGGCTTGAAGTCGCCGTGGGCGCCGTGGGCCGCAGCCGGGTCGTGCGACCCGCCGTCGCTGTGGGCGCCGGCCGCCACCGGTTCGTGCTCGGGCTCGGCGTGGGCCTCGGCGGGTGTCTCCGGGCGGGCCGCCGTCTTCCACTTCTCGGGGCCGTAGAACACGAGGATGACCTGGCGGGTCATGTAGTAGGCGGTCAGGAGCGCAGTCAGCAGCCCGACCGCCCACAGTGCGGGGCTCTTGTCGAAGGCGTTGAGGAGGATGTCGTCCTTCGACCAGAAGCCGGAGAACGGGGGAACGCCGGCGATGGCCAGCCAGCCCACGATGAACGTGGCGCTGGTCACCGGCATCCACTTCCGCAGTCCGCCCATGCGCTTCATGTCCTGCTCGTCGTGCATCCCGTGGATCACCGATCCGGCGCCGAGGAAGAGGAGGGCCTTGAAGAAGGCGTGGGTGACCATGTGGAAGATGGCGGCCGCGTAGGCCCCCGATCCGACGGCCAGGAACATGTAGCCGAGCTGGCTGATGGTGGAGTAGGCGAGGACCTTCTTGATGTCGTCCTGGGCGCAGGCGATGGTGGCCGCGAACAGGGCGGTGAGCACCCCGACCCAGGCGATGAACGTGGCCACTTCGGGGGCCGCGCCCAGCACCGGGTTGATCCGCACCATGAGGAAGACGCCGGCGGTGACCATGGTGGCGGCGTGGATCAGCGCCGATACCGGCGTGGGGCCCTCCATGGCGTCGGGCAGCCACACGTAGAGGGGCAGCTGGGCCGACTTTCCTGCCGCCCCCAGGAAGAGGAGGAGGCCGATGGCGGAGGCGGTGTACTCGGGAGCGTTGCCGAGGGCGGCCAGGGCGGGCACGTAGTCGAGGGTGCCGACGGTGCCGAAGATCAGGAACATGGCCACCATGAACCCGAAGTCGCCGATGCGATTGGTGATGAACGCCTTCTTGCCGGCCGACGCCGCCGTGGGCCGGTCGAACCAGAAGGAGATGAGGAAGTAGGAGCAGGCCCCGACGCCCTCCCACCCGAGGAACGTGAGCAGGAAGTTGTTCGACATCACCAGCATGAGCATGGAGAAGGCGAACAGGTTCAGGTAGACGAAGAACTTGGGGAACTTCTCGTCGCCGTGCATGTAGCCGACGGCGTAGAGGTGGATGAGGGTGCCCACGCCCGTGACGAACAGGGCCATGGTGATCGACAGGGGGTCGACCAGGAAGGCCACGTCGACGTGGAACGAGCCCGAATTGATCCACGTGAACAGGGTCTGGGTGAAGACCCGTTCCTCGCCCTCCCTGCCCATCAAGCCGAAGAACACGATGACCGCGGTGAGGAAGGCGGCGCCCATCATGGCCGTGGCCAGGAAACCGGCCCTGGGGTCGCCCAGGCGCTTGCCCGCCACCAGCAGGACCAGGAACCCGGTCAGGGGCAGGGCGGGGATCAGCCAGACCGCTTCGAGCACGGGGGCCGCCCTATCCCTTGAGGAACGAGATGTCGTCGGCCGTGGCCCCGGCCCGCCGCCGGAAGATGGAGACGATGATGCCCAGGCCGACGACCACCTCGGCCGCGGCCACCACCAGCACGAAGAAGACCGCCGTCTGGCCGCCGATGTCGTCGAGCATGCGGGCGAAGGTGACGAAGGTGAGGTTGACCGCGTTGAGCATGAGCTCGACGCACATGAACATCACCAGCACGTTGCGTCGCACGAGCAGCCCCACCGCCCCGATGCAGAACAGGGCCGCGGCCAGGGCCAGGTACCAGGCGCCGGGGACCTTCACTGGTCGAGTTCCATCGGTCCCGACCGCCGGACGAGGACCACCGCGCCCACCACCGCGATGACGAGGAGGACGGACGTGATCTCGAAGGCGAGGAGGTAGCGGGTGAAGAGGGACCGGGCCAGCAGTTGGACGTTGTCGGTGCCGTCGCCCAGGCTGCCGGCGGTGCTGCGGGCGCCCGACACCCAGTCGGACCGGGCCAGGAGGAGCACGGCCGACAGGACGCACAGGCCGGCCACGATGGCCACCGGGCGCTGGCCCTTGAGCCGCTCCGCGGCCAGGTCCTCCGACTTGTCGACGCCGAGCAGCATGATCACGAACAGGAACAGCACGACGATGGCGCCGGCGTAGACGACGACCTGGACGGCGGCGAGGAAGTGCGCACCCAGGTTGACGAAATGGATGGCGATCCCGAACAACGTCGCCACGAGCGACAGCGCCGAGTGGACTGGGTTGCGCGCCAGGACGACGCCGAGGGCGCCTGCGACGCAGACGATAGCGGCGATCCAGAAGACGACGTGGTCGGCCATCACGACGCCGGCACCTCGTCGTCCTGACCAGGTTCGGGGGCGCGCACGCCATAGCCGAGCTCGGCGGACCACGCGACTCGGCCTCCGTACGCGGCAGCGCCGCTCGGCGCGGTGGCGCGCACCCAAGCAGATGTCCGCGCGTGCGCGGTGTCGGCGTCGCTCCAGTCCTCCCAGGGAAGGTGCCGCGGATTGCCTTCGTCGTCGACGACGAGCTCGGTCTTCGTGTAGATCGCGTCCTGCCGGTTGGTGAACGAGAACTCGAACAGCTTCGACTCGGTGATCGCCTCCGTCGGGCAGGCCTCGATGCACAGGTCACAGTGGATGCAGCGGAGGTAGTTGATCTCGTACACGAACCCGTAACGCTCGCCCGGCGAGACGGGATCGTCCGCCGGATTGTCGGCTCCGCGCACGTAGATGCAGCGCGCCGGGCATACGCCCGCGCACAGCTCGCACCCGATGCACTTCTCCATGCCGTCCTCGTAGCGGTTGAGGACGTGCCGGCCGTGTTGACGATCGGGCGCCGGCCGCTTCACCTTCGGATACTCGGTCGTGACGACCTCGCCGGTCGCCGTCCCGTGGAACAGCTTGCGGAACGTGACCCCGAAACCTTCGAAGTAACCCATGGTCAGACCGTCACCTCTCCCAGCTCGTCGTCGTGCTCGCCCCGCCTCGCCTCGGCGGTGCGAAGGGCACCGGCCAGTAGGCCGAAGATCAGCAGCACGATGCCGACGGCGATGGCCGGCACGACGGCGACGTTCCAATCCTGATCTCGCCCGATCCGGATCGCGCCGATGAACAACAGCCAGAGAAGCGACATCGGGATGAGCCGCTTCCACCCGAGGTCCATCAGCTGGTCGTACCGGTAGCGCGGCAGCGTCCCGCGGGCGAGGACGAACGCGGCGAGGAACACGAGCAGCTTGAGCATGAACCAGAAGATCGGCCAGAGCTGGTCCGGGCCCGGGCCGATCGGACCGGCCGGTCCGCCCAGGAACAGCGTCACGATGATCGCCGACATCGTGATCGTGTTCATGAATTCGGCGAGGTAGAACATGCCGAAGCGCATCGACGAGTACTCGGTGTGGAAGCCGGCGACGAGCTCCTGTTCCGCCTCGGCGAAGTCGAACGGCGGACG
>JAXDOC010000019.1:0-47889 GCA_034669165.1 Actinomycetota bacterium | reverse complement strand
TGACCGGCCCCACTCCCGGCACCTCGCACACCTCGCCCCGCTCGGTGTGGCCCCGCTCCAGGGCCGCGTGATCCATGCGCACGTGGATGACCGCCGCCGGCGTCGGCCGCAGCGGGTCAGCTGGCTGTGCGCCGGCGCACCGGGCCATCTCCACCAGGGCGTCGGCCGCCACTGCGGCATCGCAGTCCCGCCGCCGGCGCTTGCCCTTGTCGGATTCGGCTGCCTGGCGGGACAGCGCCTGGCGGTGGGGCTCCATGCCCGCCATCAACACCGCCCCCGCCTCGGGGGTGAGGCTTCCGGAGAAGCGGAAGCAGCCCTCCGCGTCGACCCAGTGCCGGAAATGCCTCCGGCGGTGGGCCCGGCGGTGACGCTCCTCGTCGTCGGTGGCCGCGGCCCGGACCCAGGCCGCGGCCTGCTGCAGCTCGAGGAAGGAATCGCGCTCGGTCACCTCCAGCAGCTCCGGCTCCGACTCGGGATCGAGGACGGCGGCACTGGTGACCTCGATGGCCTGGCGCTCGGTGAGGGCCCCCGACCGGAACCTCTCCTCGGTGGCGGGCAGGGCCCGCATGGCCTCGGCCGCATCCAGCAGGTCGACGGCATGGCGGACCGAGGAGCCGGTGACTTCGGCCATGAGGTGGCAGGGGGAGCGATGCCCGCCCGAGAACCACGCCTGCGAGGCCGCCACCTGCCGGGCGCACAACGCCTTGCCCGCCGCCCCCAGCCGCTCGATGCGGTGAAAGGCGGAGAACAGCTCCAACGACTCCGGCCCGCCCAACGCCTCCGGGTCGAGCGCCTTGAGCACCTTCTCCAGACCCGACAGCAGCTCACCGACCGCACAACCGATCATACCATGACCCTGAGACATAATCGATGCATTCCGATGGTTTTGAGTATCTTTTTCGTTCCCTGCCCCACCGGTCCCATCAGGGTCCCCGATTTCGACGGCCGACCGCCGTACCGTCGCTCACTGTGACCAGTCGCGACCCGTGGGCCGGCATCCTCAGCGGCCCCGTCGACGGGCCGGCCCGACTCCGCGCCGCCTACCCCGAGGTGACAGCCACTCCCGGCCTCCCCGTCCGCCACCGGGCCAGCGGCTTCACCGGCATCGTCATCGGATTCGAGGGAGACGGGGTGGTCGTGCGGGGCGCCACCGGGATGGAGAGGCTCCTCCGCCCCACCCCCGGAGCGTTCGACGTCGAGGGTCGCGCCGTCAGCCTCGTGCGGCCCAGATCCACAGGAGCCACGAACGCCCCGACCGCGCCCGCCACGACCACCTCCGGCTCCCTCGCCGTCGCCGGCCACCGGGCCCGGGTGGCCCGGGCCAGCCGCATCCTGGTCGAAGGCGTCCACGACGCCGAACTCATCGAACGGGTGTGGGGCGACGACCTCCGGGTCGAAGGAATCGTCGTCGAGCGCCTCGACGGCATCGACCACCTGGCCGACGTCGTCGACGACTTCCGCCCTGGCCCCGGCAACCGCCTGGGCGTGCTCGTCGACCACCTCGTCCCCGGCAGCAAGGAAGCCCGGCTGGCGGAGACGATCCGCCACCCTCACGTCCTCGTCACCGGGACGCCCTTCGTCGACGTGTGGGAAGCGGTGAAGCCGTCCGTCGTCGGCATCGCCGCCTGGCCCCTGATCCCCCGCGGCACCGACTGGAAGACGGGCGTGTGCCAGTGGCTGGGCGTCGGCGACCCCCCGGTCATGTGGCGCCACATCCTCGCCTCCGTCCGCACCTACGCCGACCTCGAGCCGGCCCTGGTCGGTGCCGTCGAACGCCTCATCGATTTCGTCACCGAGCCGCCCGAGGAGTGACATTCCACGCGACCGCCGGACGTCAACGACCAGCCGCCGGCGGTCACCAAGACGGGAACCCCGAGGGCCGCCGACGCACGGACGTCGACGACCGGACGCCGGCGATCACCGAGCCGGGCCCCGAGGACCCGCTAACGCACCTCGTCGCGCTCGCGGCGCACCGTCGTGCGCTTGCCCTTGATGCTGGCGTTGCGCATGATGGCGATGACCTCGTCGGCTGACGCCTCCGGCACCTCCACCAGCGAGAAGCGGTCGGCGATCTCGATGGCCCCGATGTCGCGGCCGCTCAGCTGCGTCTCGCCCGCGAACGCTCCCACCAGGTCCTGGGGCCGGATCCCCGACGCCCGCCCGGCACCGATGAACAGGCGGGTCATGCCCGCCGCCGGCACCCGTCCCCGCCGGTCGCCACCCCGCCTCGGCCCGCCGGCACCACCACCGCCACCGGCGCCATCCCGACCCTCGCGCGCCGGCCGGGGCGCCACGTCGGGGATCTCCTCCTCGATAGCCGCCGCCCCACTCGCCTCGTGGGCCAGCTTCACCGCCGCCAGCGCCACCTCCATCACGTCGAACTCGTCACACAGCGACTCCACGACCACCCGGAAGTGCTCGAGGTCGTCCTCCCTGATCGACTCCTCCAGCGCGGCCCGGGTCAGCTCCAGCCGCCGGGCCCGCATGTCGGCGATGGTGGGCAGCTTCTCCACCGTGATCCGCTGCTTCGTGACCCGCTCGATGGTCTTGAGCATCCCGTGCTCCCGGGGCTCGGCCAGGGTGATGGCCACGCCCTCCCGCCCGGCCCGGCCCACCCGCCCGATGCGGTGGACGTAGGAGTCCGGGGCGGACGGCACGTCGTAGTTCACGACGTGGGTCAGATGGTCGATGTCGAGTCCCCGGGCGGCGACGTCGGTGGCGATGAGGAGATCGGCCGTGCCACTGCGCAAGCGGCCCATGACCCGGTCCCGCTGCTCCTGAGTCATCCCCCCGTGCAGGCCCTCGGCCCGGTAGCCCCGGCCGTTGAGGTGCTCGGTGAGCGTGTCGACCTCGTCCCGCGTCCGGCAGAAGACGATGGCCGCGGCCGGCGCCTCCACGTCGAGCACCCGCCCGAGGGCGGCCGGCTTGTGGGCCCGGGGCACCACGTACGCCGTCTGACGCACCAACGGCGCCTCGCCCGGCTCCGTCGACGACCGCCCCATCTGGATCCGGACCGGGTTCTTCAGGTGACGCCGGGCCATCCCGTCGATGCGGGGCGGCAGGGTGGCGGAGAAGAGCATCGTCTGCCGGGTCGGAGGAGTGTCGCCCAGGATCGTCTCGATGTCCTCGGCGAAGCCCATGTCGAGCATCTCGTCGGCCTCGTCGAGGATGACGATCTCGAGGTCCTCGAGGTGGAGCGTGCGCCGGCCGATGTGGTCGAGGGCGCGGCCGGGCGTGGCCACCACCACGTCGATCCCCCGCTCGAGCATGCGCAGCTGGGTGACGATGGGCTGCCCGCCGTAGATCGGCAGCACCCGCACGCCCAGCTCCCGCCCGTAGCGGTGGATGGCGCCCGACACCTGGATGGCCAGCTCCCGGGTGGGGACCAGCACGAGGGCCATGGGGTAGCGGCCCCGGCCCTCCCGGGAAGCCATCCGCTGGAGGACGGGGAGGGCGAAGGCGGCCGTCTTGCCCGTGCCGGTGGCGGCCTGGCCGAGCAGGTCGCGGCCCTCGAGCAGGGGCGGGATGGCCTCCCGCTGGATCGGCGTGGCCTCCTCGTACCCCAGCTCGCTGAGCGCCTTGAGCAGCTCGGGCCGGAGACCGAGGTCGGTGAAGCCGTCGCCATCGTCGACGGGCGCGCCCTCCGGGGTGGGGGCGTCGGGGGTTTGGGAGGTCACGGTGAGGCTCACTTTCGGGGGGAACGGCGCACCCGATCCTCCGGGTTACGGTTCCGAATGCGGCGGCGGACGTGCTCCCGGGGGGCAGCGGCTGACCGCGGCTGGCGAGGAATCGCCCGACTGCACCCTACGTGAGCCAGGGAGGCTCCCCGATCAGGCGCCGGGGCCCGAAGCCGAACCAACCGGCGCTCCCGGAGGTCTTTGTCGCGGAAGGGGCGGGACGGGCCCCGTACGCGACAACAACGACACGCGGCTACCAGTCCGCCTCGTCGTCGGCGTCGGACGACCGTATCCGGAGCTGCTCGGAGGACAAGGCGGGCAGCTCGCCCGTGTCGGCGTCGGCCACGGCCAGCTCGGCGGCCGACTCCGACGGCACCGTCCGCGCCGCCAGCGCCTCCAGGGCGGGGCCGTCGCCGACGTCGCGACCGGCCCGTTCGCTCAGCAGCCAGCGCACCTCGAGCAGGTCGCAGTAGGCCTGGATCGGGTCCCCGCGGCGGCCGACGGCGGCGTGGGCCGCGGCCATCCCCGGCCGGAACACCTCGTCCAGCCAGCGCCGGACGGCCTCCTCCTCCGAGACCGGCTCCTGCTCCTCCTGCTGGATGTGGCCGTGGAACGCCCGCAGGTCGTTGAGCAAAATCGTGGCCTGGCCCTCGCCCACCACCAGGCCCGTCGCTTTGCGCAGCTCCTCGGCGTGGAAGCCCCGTTCCGCCACCGCGAACTGCAGGCGGAGCGTCTCCGAGTCGGGGCTGTCGCCGACCAGGCGCACCTCCTCCACCGCGAACCCGAGGTCGTTCAGCCGCCGCAACCGGGCCTCGATCTCGTGGCGGTCGCCGAGGCGGACGGTGGGCTCGTCGTGGAGCACGTCCCACAGCTCGCGGTAGCGCTGGCGGACGCCCTCCACCTCGGCGAACAGCTGGGCCGTCGCCTCGGGCGGCTCCTCCATGCGGGCGGCCACGTCGAGGAGGCCCCCGGTGACGTTCTCCACCAGGATGTCGAGGTCCATCGCCCGCTGCCCGTCGGAGAGCGACGGGTGGACGGCCGACGTCTCGGCGTCGACCAGCCACGCCTGGAGGCGCTGGCCGTCCCGCTTGAACAAGGTGTTGGCCAGCGAGCAGTCGCCCCAGTAGACGCCGTTGCGGTGGAGGTCGACGAGCAGGCCGGCCATGGCGTCGAACAGCCGCTCCCGGTGCTTGCGCATGGGCGACGGCAGCCGCATGAGGAGGCGCCGGTACTGCCAGGACGCGTCGAGGTAGCGGGTGGCGAGGATGGCGGTGTCGGCGAAGGGCTGGACCACGATGCCCGCCGGCCGCACCGCCGGCAGCGACCGCTCCTCCATCGCCCGCAGGTTCTCGTACTCCCGGCGGGCGGTCCGCAGGGGGAGCTCCTTGAGGGCCCACATCTGCCCGTCGACCTCGACGAAGCGGACCAGGTGACGGCTGGGGCCGACGGGGACGTCGCGGATGGGCACGGTGGTGGCGTCCCACCGGGAGAGCGGTTCCGACCACGGCAGGGCCAGGAACCCGGGGGACATCACCCGCAGTCGCACGTCGAGGCCGGCCATGTCGGTCGGAGAAAACGTTACCCGCCGAGCCTGGCCGCCAGCGCGCCGAAGGCCCGGGCCCGGTGGGAGACGGCGGCCTTCTCGTCGATCGTCATCTCCGCGAACGTGCGCCCGTCGCCATCGGCGGGCACGAAGACGGGGTCGTAGCCGAACCCGCTCGTCCCCCGCGGCTCGGCGGTGATGTGGCCCTCGACCACGCCGTGGGCGACCACCTCCCGCCCGTCGGGCCAGGCCACCAGGGCGACGGTACGGAACCGCGCCGTCCGGCCGACGTCGGCCACCCCGGCCATCTCCTCCAGCAGCTTGGCCACGTTGTCGGCGTAGGTGGCGTCCTCCCCCGCGTAGCGGGCGGCGAACACGCCCGGGCGGCCGCCGAGGGCGTCGACCTCCAGGCCAGTGTCGTCGGCCACCGCCGGCTCGCCCGCCACCTCCGCCACCGCCCGCGCCTTCAGCCGGGCGTTGCCCTCGAGGGTGTCCTCCGTCTCGTCCACGTCGCCGACCGACTCGGGCCGGGCGACCAGCTCGAAGCCGGGCAGGAGGCCGGCGATCTCCCGGGCCTTGTGCGGGTTGGCCGTGGCGAGGACCAGTCGCACCATTCGCCCTAGTGCTTCGGACGGGGTGTCGGCGGGGCGAGCAGGGCCGCCGTCTGGGCGTCGAGGATCTCGGCGATCCCGCTCTCCCCCAGCCCGAGGAGGTCGTCGAGCTCGGACCGGGAGAAGGCCAGCCCCTCGGCCGTCCCCTGCACCTCCACGAACCGCCCGGCCGACGTCATCACCAGGTTCATGTCGACCTGGGCCCGCACGTCCTCCGAGTAGTCGAGGTCGAGGAGGGCGACGGCGTCGACGATGCCCACCGACACCGCCGCGCAGGCCGCGATCAGGGGGTTGGCCCGGATGCGGCCGGCCATGACCAGGCGGGTGAAGGCGTCGTGCAGGGCCACGTAGGCCCCGCTGATGGACGCGGTGCGGGTGCCCCCGTCGGCTTGGAGGACGTCGCAGTCGAGCACCACCTGACGCTCGCCCAGGACGGCCATGTCGGTGACCGACCGCAGCGAGCGGCCGATGAGGCGCTGGATCTCCTGGGTCCGCCCCGACGGCTTGCCCCGGTTGACCTCCCGGTCGCTGCGGTCGGGCGTCGACCCGGGCAGCATCGAGTACTCGGCCGTCACCCACCCGGTGCCCTTGCCCCGCATCCACGGCGGCACCCGCTCGTCGACCGACGCGGTGCACAGCACCCGGGTCTTCCCCATGGAGACGAGCACGCTGCCCAGGGCCATCTCGGTGAAGTCCCGCTCGAACGTGAGCGGCCGGAGGTCCTCGGGACCCCGCCCATCGGCCCGGACGGTCATGAGGCCACCGCGTAGCGGGCGCCGGTGGAAGCCACGTCGACCGCCGCCCCGAAGGCGTCGGCCCCGTCGGCCCGGGACTGCTCGGGGTCGAGCGACGGCCACAGGTGGGTGAGGACGAGGTGGCGCACGCCCGCGGCCCGGGCCGACGCCCCCGCCTGGCGGGCGCTCAGGTGTTGGAGCTTGCCCTCCTCGGCGAGGGGGACGGTGGCCTCGCACAGGGCCAGGTCGAGGCCCGCGCCGAGGGCTTCGAGCGACCAGCCGGGCCCGGTGTCGGCCGAGTAGCCGAGGGAGCCGGAGCCGCCGTCGACCCGCACGGCCAGCGTCTCCGGCCCGTGGTCGGTGCGGGAGAACGTGAGGGCGAGCCCGCCCACTCCCACCCGGTCGCCGTCGGCGACGTCGTGCCAGGCGAGCCACGGCTCGGTGGGGTGGTACGTCCGGGCCCGGAGCCCGGCGGGGGCGTACACCGGGAAGTCCCTGCGGTTCACGTGGTGTTGCAGGGCGATCACCAGTCCTTCCAGGTCCTGCCAGTGGTCGGGGTGCTCGTGGCTGAGCACGAGGGCGTCGACATCGGCCAGCGCCACGTGCCGCTGGAGGTTGGCCATGGTGCCCGACCCGGCATCGAGCCAAAGCCGGGTGGTGCCGTCGTCGACCAGGTACCCGCTGCACGCCCCGCCCGCCCCCGGGAACGAGCCGCAACACCCGAGCACGGTGACGCGCAGCCCGGGCGTCGCGATCTGTCCCTCATTCACGCCCGCAGGCTAGGCCGAGCTACAGCCGGGCCCCGACGGTGTCGAAGGGGGGAGCATGCATCGGCGACCGGCGGCCCTCCTGTTCCTGCTCGCGTTCGGCCTGGCCGGCTGTGGCGGCACCGCCCCACCCCCCTGGCCGCGGGCCCGGCCGTCGCCTCGCCGATCGAGGCACCCGCGCTGCCCCCGACGACGAGTGAGGTGACGGCTCCCCCGTCCACGATCCCGCCCGTCGTCACCACCGAGGTCGCGCCCGCCACCACCCCACCGGCCACCCGGGCCCCGGCGACGACAACGCCCCCGCTCGTCCTCCCCACCGTGCCGCCGACGGTGCCGGTGGTTGCGCCGCTCGTCTCCGAAGCACCCGCCGCCGGGTGCGACCCGTCGTATCCCGGCGTCTGCATCCCGCCGGGGCCGCCCGACCTCGACTGCCCCCAGATCACCTACCGCCGCTTCGCCGTCGTGGGCGCCGATCCCCACCGCTTCGACGCCGACCACGACGGCATCGGCTGCGAGAGCGGCTGACCGCAACCCCCCGATCGTCTGTGCGCGATTTCATACCTCGCAGGTACGAAATCGCGAACAAAACGTCAGAAGTAGATGATCTTCTTGGCCTTTTCGACGACCTCGTCGATGGGGTCGGTCCAGGCGCCGGTCGACAGGTACTTCCATCCCCCGTCGGCCAGGACCACCACGATCACGCCCTCAGACATTTGAGCCGCGGCCTTGGCCGCGCCCGCCATGGCCGCCCCGGCCGAGATCCCGCCGAAGATGCCCGCCTCCGCCGTCAGCCGGCGGGTCCACTCGATCGACTCCCGGGGCCGCACGATGATGCGCCGGTCGATGAAGGCGGGGTCGTAGACGGGCGGCACGAACCCGTCGTCCAGGTTCCGCAGCCCCTCCACCAGCTCCCCCGCCGGCGGCTCGACGGCCCACATCTCCACCGCCGGCTTGTGCTCCCGGAAGAAGCGCCCAGTCCCCATGAGCGTGCCGGCCGTGCCCAGGCCCGCCACCAGGTGGGTGACTTCGGGGCAGTCCCGCAGGATCTCGGGGCCCGTCGTCTCGTAGTGGGCCCGGGGGTTGGCCGGGTTCCCGTACTGGTAGAGGAACGCCACGCTCGGGTCGTCGGCCGCCAGCCGCTGCGCCATCCGCACCGCCCCGTTCGACCCCTCCGCCCCGGGCGACGTGATGATCGACGCCCCGAAGATCTCCAGCAGCTGCCGGCGCTCGGGCGACACGTTCTCGGGCAGGACGATCTTGAGCGGGTAGCCCTTGAGCAGGCACACCATGGCCAGGCCGATGCCGGTGTTCCCCGACGACGGTTCCAGCAGGGTCTGCCCCGGCTTCAGCGTGCCGTCGGCCTCGGCCGCCTCCACCATGGCCTTGGCGATGCGGTCCTTGATCGACCCGCCCGGGTTCTGGCCCTCGAGCTTGGCCACGATGCGCACGCCGGGCGCGGGGCTGAGCTGGCTGACCTCGACCAGCGGCGTGTTGCCGATCAGGTCGAGGACCGACGCATGGACCGGCATGGTGGGGGTTACCCCCCGGCGACGGCAGGGAGGATGCTGATCACGTCGTTGTCGGCCACCGGCGCCGACAGGGCCCCGATGAAGCGCACGTCCTCGTCGTTGCGGTAGACGTTGACGAACTTGTGCAGTGCCCCCTCGGTAGTGACGACCTGGCCGCTCAGGAGGGGGAACTGGCGGACGATGTCGTCGAACACCTCGCCGATGGTGGAGCCGTTGGCCTTCACCGACGACTGGCCGCCGGCGTGCTGGCGGAGGACGGTGGGCAGGCGGACTTCGACGGGCACGACTCGGGCCTCCTGCGAAAACGCTTACTGGCGGACGGCCAAATCCTAGGCCTCCTCGACGACTACCTCTTCCTCGGTGATCTCCCCGTCGACGATGCGGTAGGAGCGGACCACCGGCGGGTCGTACTTGAGCGACACCAGCACGTAGTGCCAGCCGGGGTCGGGCGCCTTGCCCACGTCGGTGGGCGACGGGTAGGCGTCGGTGTGGGTGTGCGAGTGGTAGACGCCCACGATCTCCATCCCCTCGGACTGCGCTGCCCGGTCGGCCCGCAGGAAGTCGAGCGAGTTGAGCGTGTAGACCATCGGCGAGGCGTCGTCGTTGCCACAGGGGTGCACCGCCGCCACCACGTCGTCCCCGAAGAGCCCCGCCACCAACCCGCAGGCCTCGTTGGGCAGATCGCGGACGGCGTGGTCGATCATGGCCTGGCGGTGGACGTCGGGAAGTCGGAGCATGGTCCGCCGAGGCTATCTGTACGCTCGGAACACGATGTCGCCCGCAGCCGCCGTACCCAAAGGGACCAAGCTGGTGGCCAGCAATCGCCGGGCGCGCCACGACTACGAGATCCTCGACGTGGTCGAGGCCGGCATCGCCCTGGTGGGCACCGAGGTCAAGTCCTTCCGCGACGGGAAGGTCCAGCTCAAGGACTCCTACGCCCGGCTGGAGGGCAACGAGCTGTGGCTGGTGGGGGTGCACGTCTCCCCCTACGAGCAGGCCGACGGCTTCGGCGGCCACGAGCCCGAGCGCCCCCGCAAGCTGCTCCTCCACCGGGACGAGATCGACGAGTTCGGCGGGCGCATGCAACGCGAGGTGCTGTCGCTCGTCCCCCTGTCCGTTTACTTCAAGGACGGCAAGGCCAAGGTGGAGCTGGCCCTGGCCCGGGGCCGCAAGTCGTACGACAAGCGGGCGGCCATGGCCGAGCGCGACGCCAACCGCGACATCGAGCGGGCCATCAACACCCGGGGCTCAGGGGAGCGGGAAGGAAGGGGCACCCGGGGGCGTTCATCGGACGGGGACGGGTAGACTGACAGTCTGCAAGTCAACGGGGGTGCATGGTTTCGACCTCGGGCGACGAAGTGGGAGAAGCGAGCCGTGGTCTCCGGAGCCACGTAAAAGAGCCGGAAAAAACAACAAACGCCAAGCCTCATCTGGCACTCGCTGCCTAACTAGCAGCGACGTTCTCCCGGTCTCAGCCCTGCGGACCGGAACCGGACGTCATCTAGCGGGGCTTACCCGATCGGTCGCGTCAGGGGGCCGGTAGGGGACATTTTCCCTGACTGGGGCGGTCGCCGAGTGCCGGCGACGAGTGACCGCCCGAGAAAATTCGTCGGCTGCGCTCGGAGAAGTCCCATGGAGGGTCCGGGGGACGAGGGTTCGAATCCCTCCACCTCCACCAACCAAAGTGGCGCGGGCGGGCGCCCGCGTCACTCGCCGTAGCGGGCGCTCGGGTGGCCGGGGGCCATGGTGACGCCGGTGATCTGGTCGCCGATGTAGACGACCTGCAGGTGGGCGATGCCCTTCTCGAACACCAACGTCTGGTCGTGCATGACGACCTTCTCGCCCGACTCCACGTAGGCGCCGAGGTGCTCGGACGCCTCCGACCACAGCTGGGCCAGGGCCGCCGCCGGGACCAGCTCCCGCAGCTCGGGCTTGATCGCAGCCTCGATGCTGTCGGTGTCGCCGCTGGTCAGGGCCTTGATCACGTCGTCCGGAGTCATGGGCCCATTGTCGTCGCTCACGACCGCGCCCCGTGACACGAGCCTCAAACCCCCCGCCGTGCCATGCTGCCCGCCGTGCTGACGGACTTCTACGGATCCTTCGCCTCGATCAGCTTCACCATCCTCGGGCTGTGGTTCGTGGTGGCCCAGACCCGCTACGCCGACTGGATGGCCAGCCCCGAGCACCGGCGGCGGGCGTCGGCCGTCTCCCTCCACTTCGCCCTCCCCGGGCTCATGAGCCTCCTCTCCCTCTCCGACCCCCAGAACGCCGGACTGTGGCGGGTCACCTTCACCCTGGCCGGCGCCCTGGGCGCGGTCGGCCTGGCCGTGGTCAACCGGGGCCCGTCACTGCGACGGGGCGGGCCCGTCGTCCGCGTCATCCACTGGGTCTCGGTCGCGCTCTACGCCCTGATCGCGGCCGTCGCCCTCGCACCCGGCGCCCTCGACGACCTCAACGTCACCGCCGAGCCCCTCCGGGTGGAGGCCATCCTTCTCTCGCTCCTCGTCTTCCTCGGCGTGACCCTCGCCTGGCTGCTCATGTTCGAGCCCGGCGACGACGCGCCGGACGCCGCCCCACAACCGACCGACGCTTCCTAGACCGCAGCGCTCGGCCAGGCCCCCACCGCGGCGGGGTCGGCGAAGGCCCGGGCGGTGGAGAAGTAGCCCAGGCTGCGGTAGGCGTCGAAGCGCTGGGCGGTGTAGAGCTGGTTCGACGTCGGGTCGCACGGGAACGTCTTCCACCGCCGGTGGGCCTGGAGCACGTCGACCGGAGCGTCCTCGGGCACCCCCGCCTTGATGAGCACCAGCGTCCCCACCGTCCCGTCGTGGTAGCGGATGGGGCACACCACGTGGGTGCCGCGGACGAACCGGGCCGCGCTCCCGGTGGCCTTGGGGTCGGGGGCCATCACCCGGGGGTCGATATCGATGTCGACCGAAAGCTCCGACCGGGCGATGGCCACCGCGTCGGCGATGGTGCCGAACGAGTCGATCGACTCCCCCGACGCGTCCACGCACCAGATGGTGGTGCACCCCCGGCGCAGCAACTCGACCAGGCCCAGGTTCTCGTAGTGGCCGCCGTCGCTCACGTAGATGAAGCGGGCGTCGATGTGGTTCTTGCCGAACAGCTCCCGCAGCAGGTAGACGGGCCGGGGGTTGATGGGGAACGCCTGGCGCTTGCCGTCGTCGGCCAGCTGGCGGTCGTAACGGTCGCCGATCTCATTGGCCAGCCAGATCCGACGGGGGTTGGGGATCCACACCCCGAGGCGCACGTTGAGCAGGGCCAGGAGGAATCGCAGCGGCGGCCGGGACATCTTGCCCATCGACGGCGAGATTGCGGCGCCGCTGATGCTCATGGCCGCGGGAAGGGTGAAGTCCCCGGCCCGCCGGCCGACGGCGGACTCGTACATCCGGGTCGGCATGGGGTAGGTGACCGGTCCCCCGATCTCGTCCGCTCCGAACACGAACCCGCCCACGTTCGAACCGGTAGCGGTGGCCCCGTAGTCGGAGACGTTGACCGCGGCGCAGATGAGGAACTTCGGAAGGTGGGGCGGTTGCGAGTCGGACAGCTTGTAGAGGGCGGAGTAGGGCCGCTCCTCGGCGATGAGCGTGCCGTCGGGACCAAGCACCCGGCGCAGGGCGAACGACGCCGACAGCCGACGCTTGTACAGCGGTTGGATCGACCACGACACCAGGTCGGCGAAGTAGTACAAGGCGCCCAGCAGGACCGCCAGCCCCACCGCCCAGGCGATCTCCGACGTGCGGTGGCTGGAGGCGGCGACGGTGTTGGCCGCGCCCAGGTTCAGGAAGAAGACGGCCAGCGAGAGCAGGAGCAGGGGCCCGAAGATGGTGGCCAGCAGGTTCTGCAGGTACACCCGGAACTTCAGGGCGAGGGCCCGGCCCTTCTTGGCCAGCCAGCGCCCGGTGCTCTCCACCGACGACGTCGAGGCGGCCCGGGCCCGCAGCGCCCACAGGGCGGTGGCGACGGCGCCCGCCAGCCCGCCGCCCGTGGCCACGCCTAACCGCTGGGTCGAGCGCACCGCGGCCTGGGCCTCGGACACCGACGCCCCGCCCCCGCCGCCCATGCGGGCGACCACGTCGCGGATGAGTTCGAGCAGGTTGGGGATGCCGACGACCACGATGGCGACCACGATTCCAACCTTCAACAGGCGGGAGCACCAGATCACGATCTGCTTGCGCACGGCGTCGGAGTCCCACCGCACCGCGATCTGCACCAGTCCCAGCAGGAGGCCGAGCCCGATGAGGACCACCGGCACCAGCCAGGCCAGGGTCGGGAGGTGGACGGAGACGTCGTTGCCGCCGTAGCCCCGCCGCAGGCTGTCGAAGATCCCGCCGTAGACCCATCCCGCGGGCCGGAAGACGAGGTGGAGGAGCAGGGCCAGGAACAGGACGTTGAGCAGGATCCCGCCGACCACCCGTCCCGCGTAGACGAGGCGGCCACCGGGCCCGTGCACCAGGTAGGTGGTGTGACCACGGAGGAACTGCTCCTCGGGCGTGCCCCGGGCGAAGGGGTCGGCGGCGGCGACGGCGTCCTCCCCGCCCGGCTCCCCCGGCAGCCCGCCCCGAGCCACCAGGTTGACGGCGGTGGCGATGTACGACCCCCCGGACACGGCGGCCAGGTAGTCGGCCTTGTGCGGGCCGGTGAGGATGCCGTGCTCCTGCATCGACTGCAACGCCCCCAGGCCGAAGGCGGCCGCCCGGATCCCACCCCCCGACAGGCAGATCCCCATCGTGCCCGGCTGGGCCGCGGCTGCGTTGGCCTGGCTGTCGGGGACCATCGTCGCCCCCCTTCCCGAGGTTCGAGGACGATCGGAAGCTAGCTTGCCGGCCTCCCCCGGTCCACGGGTGAGTCACCCCGAGTCAGAGAGCGGTTGACCGCCGCGGACGGCGGGCACAGAATGCGCAACCAACATCTTGAGCTGGGAGGAAGCATGCGAAGTCTCCGACGACCCGCGGCCGTCTTCATCGCCATCGCCCTGACGGGCGGGCTGGCCGCGTGTGGCGACGACAAGAAGGACGAGGCCACCACCGCCAGCACCACCGCCACGACGGCCAAGGCCAACGGCGCCGACGCGGTCGACGTCACCATGAAGGAATACGCCTACACGATCGGCGGAGACCTGAAGCCGGGCGGCACCATCCGCCTCAGCAACCAGGGCACCCAGTTCCACATGATCGGGCTGGCCAAGCTCAAGGAAGGCAAGACGATCGCCGACGTCACCGCCCTCCTCGCCCAGTTCGCCGAGGGCCCGCCGGACGAGCCGACCACCACCGAGCCGGCGGCGGGCGCCACGACCACGACGGAGGCCGGGGGCCCGACGACGACCGCCGCCGGCGCCGCCGAGGAGGAGGACCCCTTCGCCGAGATCGCCGACGAGATCGGCGCACCGGGCACGTTCATGGGTCCGGGCCAGAAGGCCGACATCACCGTCCCCGACCTGGCCGAGGGCACCTACGCCATGATCTGCTTCCTCCCCGTCGAGGGGGATGCGGAGGGGACCCCGCACTTCGCCAAGGGCATGGTCGGCCAGCTCACGGTTGCGGGTGACAAGGCCGCCGAGCCCACCGCCGACGCCACCTTCAAGGTGGAGTTGGGCAAGGCCGTCACCGGGCCGTCCACCCTCACCGCCGGCAAGCACGTGATCAAGTTCGAGAAGGTGGGCGACTCCGACGAGGCCGAGCCGGGCCTGGCCAAGCTCGACCCGGGCAAGACGCCGGACGACATCAACCGGGCCTTCGAGGCCTTCGAGCAGGGAGACAACTTCGTTCTCCCGGTCAACGCCGCCGCCACCCTTCCCGGCCAGCTCGTCGCAGGTGTCTTCGACTTCTACGACACCGATTCCGTCTATCTCGGCGTCACCCTCACCGCCGGCACCTATGGCATCGACGCCCACGACTCCGATCCCGAGGACGTGCCCCCCATATCGGTCGAGCAAGCCACCTTCACCGTCACGTAGGACACCAGCCGTCTGGCCAACCGGCGCCCGGCGTCTAGAACGTCGGGCGCCGGTTGCCGTCCCAGGGTCGGTGGGCAGCCCAGTGGGTGAGGATCTCCTCCACCTCGCCCGGCTCGAAGTAGCGGTCGTAGTAGGGCCGCAGGCCCCGCCGGCGACCGATGGCGGCCAGCACGGGTAGCAGGACGTGCTGCACCGCGGGGGGCGGGGTCTTGAACTCGGCCACCTCCCGGTAGAACTGGCCGATCACCGCTCCCTGCAGGGGCCGGGGCCGGCCCTTCTTGTCGGTCTTGCCCTCGATGGCGAGGCCGGTGAGGGTGGCCAGGATCATCTCGATGCCGAGGGCGGGGGTGGCCCGGGCGATGGTCTCCGCCGGCTCGTCGCCGACCACCCAGAAGTCGTGCCACTGCCCCCGGGGCAGGATCGCCGACTCCCCCGGACCGAACTCGCGCTCCTCCTTCCCGATCCGGGCGCAGATGCGGCCCTTGACCACGGTCACGAGCTCGTCCTGGTTGGCATGGCGGTGGACTCCCGGTGGTCGGGTGCCGACGGGCAGGAAGCCCTTGCCCTCGACGTAGGCCCCGCCCGTGGCCGAGCCCCGCGTCACCTCCACGTAGCGCTCGCCGGTGACCGGGTTGTGGATCTCCCGCGCCATGCCGCCCCCCTCTCCTGCGACACTTCGGCCGCGACATTTCTGGGGCCCCAATGCTCGCACCTCGTACCGTGGCCGGTGTGACGACGCAGCGGATCGAGGCCTTCAGCGACGGGGTGTTCGCCATCGCCATCACCCTGCTCATCCTCGAGGTCCGCCTGCCGCCGGAAAACGGGGATCCGCTGTCCCGCCGCCTGGGCGAGGCGTGGCCCGGCTACATCGCCTTCGTGCTGAGTTTCCTCGTCATCGGGATCATGTGGGCCAACCACCACGGCAACTTCCACCTCATCGAACGGTGCACCCACGGGCTGGTGGTGGCCAACCTGCTCCTGCTGCTGTGCGTCTCGTTCATTCCCTTCCCCACCAAGATCCTGGCCGAGGAGCTGCGCCACGCCGGCGCCGACCAGACGACCGCGGCTCTCTTCTACAACGGCTCGTTCGTGGTGACCGCCCTGTGCTTCAACGTCATGTGGCGGGTGGCGGCCACCGGGAACCGGCTCATCCGGCCCGGCTCGGAGGCGGCCGCGGCCGTCGTCACCGCCCGCTACCGCTTCGGCGTGCCCAGCTACCTGGCCGCCACCCTGGCCGCCCTGTGGAGCGTGCCCCTCAGCCTGGCCATCAACGGGGCCCTGGCCGTGCTCTACCTGCTCCCCCAGCGTGACCTGAAAGCGTCGGGGGTAGGGGGCCAGGCGTGAGCGCGCCGCTGCAGGAGGACACCACCGTCAAGGCGGTCGTCAACGGGCTCAAGGCGGCCCTCAGGAAGGCCGGGAGCATCACCGCGTCGGGTATCACCGAGGCGGTCGACGCTCCCGTCCGGGCCCTCACCCGGCGCGCGGCGGAGAGCGCGGTGGCCGCGCCCCGGGCCGTCGCCGACGAGAAGGCCCTGGCCCGGCTCCTGGCCGAGCGTCCCGGCACCCCGGCCATCGGCAACGCCGCCGCCGCCGCCATGGCGGCCAAGGTGGCCCAGCGCTTCGGCAAGCTCAAGTTCTTCGCCCGGCGCACGCCAATGTGGGTCGTCGCCGCCGTCGGCCCCGCCCTGTACGCGTCGGTCACCCGGGGCTCGGACGAGATCGGCCTGCTGGCGTCGCACCTCGTCCACCGGGCCCGGGCCGCGGGGATGGAGCCCGACCCGGAGCGGGTTCGGCGGGCCGCGGTCCAGCTGGCGACCGGGGTCCCGGTCGACACCGGCGCCGACGCCCGTCACGGCCCGCTGGTCCTGTCGTGGCTGACCCGGGCCTTCAAGGCGGCCCTGCCCTTCGGCGCGAGCGTGGCCACCCGCCAGCCGGCGTCTCTGGCCGCGGCCGCGGCCGCCGTCGCCCCCGCGGTCGTGGCCCGCTCCCACGACGTGGGTTGACAGTCGACCCGGGCACGGCCGAGGTCTACGAACGGCGGGCGGGCGACTACCAGCGCCTGCGTCCGCCCCGCCACCAGGACCGGGCCGCGGCCCTCGTGGCCCGGTCGCTTCCCGGACGGCTGGTCCTCGACGTCGGCTGCGGCCCGGGAAGCTACTCGGCCGACCTCGGCGACGACGCGGTGGCGCTCGACCTGTCGTCGGCCATGCTCGCCCTGGCCCGGGACGCCGGGGCCGGCCGGCTGGTGCGCGCCGACCTGGCTGCGCTCCCCTTCCGCCACCGCTCGCTGGGCGGGGCGTGGTCCCGCCACAGCCACCTCCACCTGCCCAAACGCCGTCTGCCGGAGGCCCTCGCCCGCCTCCAGTGGGCCATGGAGGTCGGTGCCCCCTTCACCATGAGCCTGTGGCGGGGCTACGGCGAGGGCGTCGTCGGCCCCGGCGAGAACGTCGACCTCCCCGGCCGTTTCTTCGCCGGGTGGCAGCCGGACGAGATGGCGGCGGTGGTCAGCGGGGCCGGCTTCGACGTGGAGGACGTGGTGGAGCAGGGCGACGGCGTGTGGGTCGACGCGAGGCGGGCCCGCACCCTGGCCGACATCGTCGGGCCCGACATGGACGTGCTGGTGTGCGGCCTCAACCCGAGCGTGGTGGCGGCCGACGCCGGCTTCGGCTTCGCCGGGCCCACCAACCGCTTCTGGCGGGCGGCCCTCGAATCGGGCCTGGTCAGCCGGGCCAGGGACCCGCTCCACGCCCTCCACGTCGACCACGTGGGCCTGACCGACCTGGTCAAGCGGGCCACGCCCGCGGCCGCCGCCCTGAGCCGGGCCGAGTACGTGACCGGCGCCGAGAGGGTGCGGCTGCTGGTCGGATGGCTACGGCCCCGCCTGGTCCTGTTCGTCGGCCTGGCCGGCTGGCGGGCGGCGGTCGACCGCCGGGCCCGGCCCGGCCTGCAGGACGAGCCCTTCGCCGGCGTGCCCGCCTACGTCATGCCGTCGACCAGCGGGCTCAACGCGGCGACGTCGTACGCCGCCCTGGTCGAGCACATGGCCGCCGCCTGCGTCGTGGCCCGGTCCCCGACCGCGTAGCGTCAAGGGGTGGACGACGCCCAGCCCGCCGACCAGCAGGCGCCGCCGCCCACCGAGGTCCACGCCGACGAGCCGGCAGAGACGGCACCGGCGGCAGAGGCGGCACGGGCCGAGTCCCCCACCGGTGACGACCTCCAATCGCCGCCGCCGGACGACACGCCCGACGGCGAGCTGCCCAAGCCGTCCCGCAAGACGCTGATCCTGCTCATCACGCCCATCGTCATCCTGTCGACGGCGGGCACCATCGCCTCCGCCTTCATCCCCGCCCTCGCCGCCCGCCACCCACTGCTGCTCATCACCCTCGACGCCCGCAACCGGATGCTCGTCCTCGCCCGCGAGGTCGACCCGGTGTGGTTCTTCCTGGTCGGCTTCCTCCGCCGCAGCCTGAGCGACCCGCTCTTCTACATCCTGGGCCGGCTCTACGGCGACCGGGCCATCCGCTGGCTGGAGAAGAAGGGCGGCGGCGGGGCTCTGGTCACCCTCACCGAGGGGTGGTTCGAGAAGGCCCGTTACCTGATGGTCTTCCTCT
This sequence comes from Actinomycetota bacterium, assembly GCA_034669165.1. GTDB lineage: Bacteria > Actinomycetota > Acidimicrobiia > Acidimicrobiales > AC-14 > JAXDMK01. Next base: position 29,443 of record JAXDOC010000019.1, on the reverse strand, counting down.
TCCCGGGGGCGATCGTCTGCGCCCTGGCCGGCGCCACCAGGATGAAGCCGTGGGCGTTCGCGGCCTGCAACGTGGCCGGCACCATCACCTCGCTGATCCTGATCCGCATCTTCAGCGACGCCATCTCCAGCCCGGTCGACGCCGTCGTCCGCTTCTTCGACCGCAACCTGGTCGTCACCACCATCGTCAGCGTGGCCCTCGTGATCCTGTCCCTGTTCCTCAACAAGGTCCAGGGCAAGCTCGACCCCGACCTCGACGAACTGGAGGACGACACCGCCTCCGGCCCGCCTCCGGTCAAGTAGGCCTTCTCTCCGGCTGACCCCCGGGTTACGGTTGCGGTCGCACCTTCGCATCGCAGCCCCCCGAATCTGGAAACTCAGTCCCTGGAGCTCGAACTGAGGAGGATTAGTGGACGACGGCCTGTACCGCGGCATCTCCCGACGGCGGTTCATCCAAGGCGCAGCCGGCCTCACCGTGCTGGCCGCCTGTGGCAAGGACAGCACCTCCACCACCACCACGTCGTCGATCGTCACCGACGTCACGTCCACGCTCGTCCAGCCCGCCACCAAGCTCTCGGGCGACCTGAAGATCATCCAGTGGAGCCACTTCGTGCCCCGCCACGACACGTGGTTCGACCCCTTCGCCAAGGACTGGGGCACGCAGGTGGGCGTCAACGTGAGCGTCGACCACATCAACCAGGCCGAGATGCTGGCCCGGGCCGCGGCCGAGATCTCCGCGGGCGAGGGCCACGACCTGATCGAGTTCATCTTCCCGCCGGCGTCGCTGGAAAAGAGCGTGCTCGACCTGTCCGACGTCCAGGACGAGGCGGTGAAGCGCTTCGGCAAGCAGGTCGGACTCTGCACCCGCAGCACGTTCAACCCCACCACGGACAAGTACTTCGGGTTCTGCCACGGATGGGCCCCCGACCCCGGCGACTACCGCAAGACGCTGTGGGAGAAGGTCGGGCTGCCGAACGGTCCCAGCTCCTACCAGGAGCTGCTCGACGGCGGTAGCCGGATCAAGAGCGAGCAGGGGATCCAGCTCGGCATCGGCATGTCGAACGAGATCGACTCCAACATGGCCGCCCGGGCCCTCCTCTGGTCCTACGGGGCGTCGATCCAGGACAAGGACATGAACGTCGTCCTCAACTCCGAGCGCACCATCGAAGCCGTCGACTACATGGCCCGGCTGTTCAAGACGGCGATGACCGACGAGGTGTTCGGCTGGGGCGCGGCGTCGAACAACCAGGGCCTCATCGCCGGCAGCCTGTCGTACATCCTCAACTCCATTTCCGCCTACCGCTCGGCCCAGCTCAACAACCCGGCGGTGGCGGCCGACGTGTTCTTCACGTCGCCCTTGCGGGGGGCGGAGACGGCCCTCGCCAGCGAGCACGCCATCCTCATCTACGTCATCCCCAACCACGCCAAGAACGTCGATGCGGCCCAGGAGTTCCTCCTCCACCTGGTGGCCAACTACGCCCAGAACACCAACCAGAGCGAGCTCTACGACTTTCCCGCCTTCCCGTCCACGGTGCCGCAGCTCCCGGCCTGGCTCGACAACGACCCCTACGGGTCCCAGCCGGCGAACAAGCTGGCCCTGCTCAAGGACGCCGAGAAGTGGAGCACCAACATCGGCCATCCCGGGCCCGCCAACGCCGCCTACGGCGAGGTGTTCGACACGTTCGTCATCCCCAAGATGATGGCGCGGGCGGCCCGGGGCGAGCTGAGCGCCAAGGACGCGGTGGCCGAGGCCGAGGCCGAGGTCAAGCGGATCTACGCCAAGTGGCGGGCGGAGGGGCTGGTCGGCGGGACGTCGTAGTCCCGAGCCAAAGACGTCGAGATGGCCACGGTCGAGGTCAGGCACCTCAGCAAGCAGTTCGTCGGCAACGCCACGCCGGCGGTCGACGACCTCGACCTGGCCACCGGCGAGGGCGAGTACCTGGTGCTGCTGGGGCCGTCGGGCTGCGGCAAGACCACCCTGCTCCGGCTCATCGCCGGCCTCGAGCAGCCCACCTCGGGCGAGGTCTACATCGGCGGGGAGCCCATGGTGGGCCTGCCGCCGCGGGCCCGCAAGATCGCCATGGTCTTCCAGAGCTACGCCCTCTACCCCCACAAGACCGCCCGCAAGAACATCGAGTTCCCCCTGAGGGCGGCGGGGATGGCGCCCGAGGAGCGGGCCCAGAAGATCGAGTGGGCGGCCGAGCTGCTGGGGATCACCCGCCTGCTCGACCGCCGCCCCCGCCACCTCTCCGGCGGCGAGCGCCAGCGAGTGGCCCTGGCCCGGGCCCTGGTGCGCGATCCCGACGTCTTCCTCCTCGACGAGCCCCTTTCCAACCTCGACGCCAAGCTGCGGGCCACCGCCCGCGACGACCTCAAGCAGTTCCAGGACCGGGTGGACACCACCACGATCTACGTCACCCACGACCAGGTGGAAGCCATGGGCCTGGGCGACCGGATCGCGGTGATGTCGGAGGGACGCATCCGCCAGTTGGGCACACCCGTGGAGGTCTACGACGACCCCGCCGACACCTTCGTGGCCACCTTCCTGGGCTCGCCGCCGATGAACATCGTCGAGCGCGACGACGTCATCGTCGGATTCCGACCCGAGTCGCTGCTGCCCAAGGGGGTGGTCGACCCCGACGAGGACGCGGTGACGGTCGCCTTCGACGTGTCCCGGGTGGAGTACCTGGGCGCCGAGCGCCAAGCCGTCGGGACGGTCGAGGGGTTCGGTCCGCCGACCCGGGCCATCGCCCTGCTGCCGGCCAACGTGTCGGTGCCGGTGCCGGCCGGGGAGACCTCCGACTTCGTGGTGCGGGGCGCCGACCTGCGCTTCTTCCACAAGGCGACCGGCCTGCGGGCCCCCCGGATGCGACTGTGAGCGTGGTCCCCGCCGGCCGCCGGCCGCGGTACCTGGCCGACCGGGAGGGCTTCCTCGGGCCCCTCCTGCTCCTGCCCGCGGTCGTCTACATCCTGGCCCTGGTGGCCATCCCGTTCTTCCTGGCCATCGGCTTCAGCCTGAGCGACGTCACCGTCGGCGACCCCAGCTTCGACTACGTCGGGCTGCGCAACTTCCGGGCGGTCCTCGACGACCCCGTCTTCCTCAAAGCCCTGCGCAACAGCCTGTTCATCACCGTCGTCACCATGCTGTTCGTGCTGGTGCTGGGGAAGGTTCTGGCCCTCGTGCTGGTCAAGGACTTCCGGGGCAAGTGGCTGGTGCGCTTCCTGGTCCTCCTCCCGTGGACGACGCCGGTGTCGCTGGCCACCATCGCCTGGCTGTGGCTGCTCGACTCCCTGTTCAGCCCCATCGACTGGGTCCTGCGCTGGCTGGGGCTGCTGGAGGGCAACCTCCACTGGCTGGGCAACGACACCCTGGCCATGGTGTCGGTGATCGCGGTCCAGGTGTGGCGCATCGTCCCCCTGGCCGCGGTGATCATCAGCGCCGGGCTCATCGCCATCCCCCAGGACATCAACGACGCGGCCGAGGTCGACGGGGCCGGGTTCTGGCGCAAGCTGTTCCAGGTCACCATCCCCCTGACGGCGCCGGTGATGGCGGTGGCCACCCTGTTCGGGGCCATCCTCGTGTTCACCGACCTGAGCGTGGTCTACGTGCTCACCCGGGGCGGGCCCATCGACGCCACCCAGACCCTTCCCACCTGGGCTTTCTTCCGGGGTATCCAGGGCGGCGACCTGGCCCAGGGGGCGGCGGTGGCCCTCTTCCTCCTCCCCCTCCTGGTGGCAATGGCCGTCCTCATCCTCCGCTCCGTGCGCAAGATGGAGACGATGTGACGACCGGCGTGCACCCCCTGGCCGGCCGCTACCGGCGCCGGCGGCGGTGGGGACGGGTCGGGCTGTATGTCACCGTGTTCCTCCTCACCCTCTTCGCCGCCTTCCCGTTCATCTGGGGGACGATCACCGCCTTCAAGGCCAACCAGGACCTGTACAGCCGCGACAACAACCCGTTCCTGTACAACTTCAAGCCCACCTTCGAGCACGTGCGCCTGCTCCTCCACGGCACCCCGTTCGCCACGTTCGTGTCCAACACGGTGGTGGTGGCGGTGCTGGTGGTGGGCATCACCCTGCTGGCCAGCATCCCCGCCGCCTACAGCCTGGCCCGCCTCAACCTGCGGTGGGGCGGGGCCATGGGGATCGCCATCTTCTTCGTGTACCTGGTCCCGCCGTCGGTGCTGTTCATCTCCCTGTCCCGGGTGGTGTCGCAGCTGGGCCTGCAGGACTCGAAGTGGGCGCTGGTGGTCGTCTACCCCACCATCACCATCCCCGTGTCGGTGTGGCTGCTCATCGGGTTCTTCAAGTCGATCCCCCGCGACATGGAGGAACAGGCCATGGTCGACGGCTACAGCCGGGTGGGGGCCTTCGTGCGCACCGTCCTGCCCCTGTCGTTCCCCGGGCTCATCGCGGTGGTCGTGTTCTCGGCCACCCTCTCCGCCAGCGAGTTCATCTACGCCCTCGCGTTCGTGTCCCGGACGAGCCAGAAGACCATCGCGGTGGGGGTCCCCACCGAGCTGGTGCGGGGCGACGTGTTCTTCTGGCAGTCGCTCCAGGCGGCGACGGTCCTGGTGGCGGTGCCCATCGCCCTGGTCTTCAACCTCTTCCTCAAGCGCTTCGTGGCCGGCTTCACCATGGGCGCGGTGAAGGGCTAGGAACCCACCGGGCTGCCGAAGAGGGCCGGGCGCCACTTGGCCCCGATGCCCCGCACCACGATGGTGGGGGTGCGCCCGCACAGCTCGGTGACCTTGCGGGGGTCGCCGGTGAGGATGAGGCCGCCGCCGGCGGCGGCGCAGACGGCCACCACGCTCCCGTCGGCGTGGTCCTCGGTGGCCCGGCCGGCGTCGGCCAGGATCTTGCCGATGCGGCGGGCGAGGGGTCGGTCGGTGGGGATCACCGCGATCCCGCCCTCGGCGCCCAGGCAGGCGTCGATGGCCTGGTCGCCGGCCACGCCCCGGTAGAGCTCGGCTAGGGCGGCGGCGGGCACGACCACCTCGGTGGACGTGTCGGCGGCGGCGGTGAGGGCGGCCCGCACCGTCCGTTCCTGCTCGCCCCCCCGGGCCAGGGCGGCGATGGCCTCCGAGTCGAGGACCAGCGCCTTCACCTCGCCGACCCGCCGGAACTCCTCCACCTCGGCCGGGTCCACCGGGCCCCGCTCGGCCGCCAGGATGCGCAGCAGGCGGGCCAGGGCCGCCCCCCGCTGACGCTTCTCGACCTCGTTCCGGAGGACCTCGTTGACCGCCGCCGACAGCAGTTCGTCGTCGTCGCCGAGGACGTCGGTGACGGTCGGGTCGACCGTGATCGTGCGCCGCCGCTTGCCCCTGACCATTCCCGCAACCTAGTTCGCAGCTCCCGCCGCCCGGTGCCACCCTGGGTTGCCGCTCAAATCCCCCACCGACCCGTCGATACTCCTGGCCAGGCCGGTGAACGTTCCCGCGGCGGCAACCAACGAGGCCGCCTTCGTCGACTTCCTCACAGCCGGGGGGGTCGACCCGACCTTTCAAGAGTGGTGGTAGCCCCCTTTCTCCGCGCCCGCCGCCACACTTCAATGAGGTCCACAACCGGACACCCCGACCCCCGAAGGAGGGCCGCCGACGTGGACATCCTCACCACCGAGCTGTTCCGCTTCACCACCGCCGCCGGCCCCGACGCCGTCTGGCGGACGCTGACCTCACCCGCCCTGACCACCCGGTACTTCCACGGCCTGGCCCTGGAGTCGGACTGGCAGCCGGGCTCCCCCGTCACCGCCCGCAGCCGGAGCGGACGCCTGGTGGGCGAGGTCCTCGCCGTGGCCGAGCACCGTCGCCTCTCGTTCACCCTCGCCGCCGACCACGACCAGCCCGAGACCTTTGTCACCTGGGAGATCCACGACGCCGAGGTGGGGTCGATAATCCGCCTCTACGTCGACGAGCCCGACGGTGACGACGAGACGGAGGTGACGTGGCTCCCGGTGATCTCCGCCCTGCAGGCCGTCCTCGCCGACGCCGAGCAGAAGTCCTCCCCGACGTCGCACTGACCGTCTCCCGGCGGTGCCCGGCCCGGCCGCCCGTCCCCGGCGGCCGGGCGACTACTTCTACTTCCCGCTGATGGCGTCGAGGACGGGCATGCGGGCGGCCCGGCGGGCGGGGAGCACGCCGGCCACCAGCCCCGCACTAGTGGCCGCGGCCACTAGTCCCAACAGCTGCCGGACGGGCACCACCAGCTGGGTGACGCCCAGGTCCTTCATCGCCCCCACCAGGGCCCAGCCGAAGAACACCGCCACCACCACGCCGAGGACCGAGCCCAGGCCGGCGATGATCACCGCCTCCGACCGCACCATCGACCGCAGCTGGCTGCGGGCCATGCCGACCGCCCGCAGCAGGCCCAGCTCCCGGGTCCGCTCGTGGATCGACAGGGCCAGGGTGTTCACGATCCCGAGCAGGGCGATCACCACCGACAGGGCCAGCAGGGCCGTCACCGGCACCAGCAGCTGGTTGACCTGCGCTTCCTGGGCCGCCAGCACCTGGCCGCGGTCACGCACCTCCACGTTGGGGAAGTCGACGAGGGCCTCCTCCACCGCTAGGCGGCCGGCCTCGGGGGTGATGCCGGGAGCGAGGCGGACGTCGACCTCGAGGCTGAGCTGCTGCTTGAAGTTGGCCTTGAAGGCGCCCAGCGAGATTACGTAGTCGCTGCGGACCGCGGTCGACGTGAAGGTGTCGGCCAGCACCATGGCCTGGGTGCCGGTGCGGGCGAAGGTCATCGGCACCTCGTCGCCCACCTTCCACCCGTGGCGCTCGGCCACGCTCTCGCGGACGAGCAGGCTGTGGTCGTCGAGCCGGCGCAGGGCCGTGTTGGCGGCGGCATCGAGCTCGTAGGCGTCGGTGACGGTCTTGGGATCGACCGCGACCAGGGTCCGGGCCCGTCCCTCCAGGCCCCACTGGCCGGAACGGATCTCCGACACCTTGGCCACCTCGTCGGTCTTGCGCAGGGCGTCGCCGACGGCGGGCGGGACGCCGCCCTGGGCACCGGCCACGGTCCGAGGCGTCACCACGAAGTCGGCGCGCAGGGTGTCCTGGATGGTGTGGCTGGCCGAGCTCTTGATGGAGGCGGCCAGGATGGCGACCACCCCCACCAGGGTGATCCCGATCATGAGGGCGGCGGCGGTGGCCGACGTGCGGCGGGGGTTGCGCATGGCGTTGTCCCGGCCGAGGACGGCGGGTACGCCGAAGATGCGGACCAGGGGCAGGCCGAGCACCCGGGCCGCGGGGCTGGCGATGAGCGGGGTGAGCATGGCGATGCCGACGAGGATGCCGGCCGAGCCCAGCCCGATGGCCAGCAGCGGCGTCTGCACCTGGCCGAACAGGCCGATGAAGAGGGCGGCCAGGCCGACGACGGTGACGCTCACGCCTGCGCCCATGCGCCGGGCGATCCCCCCCGGCTCCTCCGCGGTGCGGCCCAGGATGGCAGCCATGGGCGAGACCTTGGTGGCCCGGCGGGCGGGGATGATGGCGGCGACCACGGTGACGACCACCCCGGCGACCAGGCCCAGGGCGGCGGTACGACCCCGGAACACCACCGGTGCCGACGGCAGCTCGAAGCCGATCATGCGCATGATGGCGAGCAGCCCGTGGGCCGCGCCCAGGCCCAGCACGATGCCGACGGACGAGGCGACTACGCCCACCAGCAGGGCCTCGGCCAGGACCGACATCACCAGGTGGCGGCGGCTGGCGCCGACCGCCCGCAGCAGACCGAGCTCCCGGGTCCGCTGGGCGACGAGGATCGAGAAGGTGTTGAAGATGATGAAGGCGCCCACGAGCAACGCCACTGCCGCGAACATCAGCAGGGCGGTGGTGAGGAATCCGAGGGCCTTGGTCCACGACTCCTGGGCCTCCCGGGCGGCCTGGTCGTAGGTGACCACCTCGTAGCGCTCGGGGAGGACGGCGCCGATGCGGGCCCGCATGAGCTCGGGCGACACACCCGGCTCCGCCTTCACCGGGATGGCGTCGAGCGTTCCCGCCTCACCGAGGAGCTGCTGGGCCGTCTGCAGGTCGAAGCTGGCCGTGGTCGAGGCGAGCAGGTCGTTGACCTTGCGCACGCCGGCGATGGTGAACTCCCGGACCAGGCCCTGGAACAGGATCTTGATCTGGTCGCCCAGCTGGAACCCGTCCTTGGCCATGGTCACGTCGTCGATGACGACTTCGCCGGGACCGGCCGGCGCCCGGCCGGCCACGAGGGTGTCACCGGGCGAGAACGAGGTGCCGACGGTCGGCAGGCCCGACGGGTTGATGGCCTTGCCCTCCTTGTCGACCAGGCCGGCGAAGCCCATGACCTGGCCCCACACCTTCTGCACGCCGGGGATGGCGGCGATGGTGTCGAGGAGCGTCTCCGGCAACGTCTCCCGCTCGGGGAGGGTGGTGGCCTGGGCGGTGAACTGGGCGCTGGCCCGCACCACCACGTCGATCTGGGCCGACGACGTCGATGCCCGGTCGAAGGCGGCGTCAATCGTGTCGGTGAGGACGAAGGTCCCCGACACCAGGCTCACGGCCAGAGCCACCGCCGCCGCCGTGCGCAACAGCCGGCTGCGATGCGACAGCAGGCCCTTCAGGACTGTCCACATTTCCCGTTCCCCCCGGTCGGTGGTGGCGTGGGTGCGGGCCGCCGTCCGGTGCGGAGCGGGCGGTCCATGGCGGATCTTTTTGGGACGTGACGTCAGGCGCCGAGGCGCTTCATGTGGTCGATGGCCCGGTCGGCGGTGGGCTCGAGCATCTCGTCGACCACCCGTCCGTCCTTGAGGAACACGATCCGGTCGGACACGGCCGCGGCCGCGGGGTCGTGGGTGACCATGACGATCGTCTGGCCGAACTCGTCCACCGCCAGGCGGAGGAAGGCGAGCAGGTCGGCGCCGGAGTGTGAGTCGAGGTTGCCCGTGGGCTCGTCGGCGAAGATGATCTCGGGCCGGGTGACGAGGGCCCGGGCCGCCGCCACCCGCTGCTGCTGGCCGCCCGAGAGCTCGGAGGGCCGGTGGTGGAGGCGGTCGCGGAGGCCGATGACGTCGACGATGCGGTCGAACCACTCCTTGTCCGCCTTCTTGCCGGCGAGGGCGAGGGGGAGGGTGATGTTCTCGGCCGCGGTGAGGGTGGGCAGCAGGTTGAAGGCCTGGAAGACGAACCCGATGCGGTCCCGGCGCAGGCGGGTCAGGCGCTTGTCGTCGAGCGAGCCGAGCTCGGTCTCGCCGATGTAGACCCGGCCGAAGGTGAGGTTGTCGAGGCCGGCCAGGCAGTGGAGAAGGGTGGACTTGCCGGAGCCGGATGGTCCCATGATGGCGGTGAACTCGCCCCGCCCGATCTCCAGGTCGACCCCGTCGAGGGCTCGCACCGAGTTGCCGTTGCGGCCGTAGACCTTGGTCGCGTCAACCACCCGGGCTGCGGTGGGGTTGTCCAGGAGGTCCTCCTGGGCAGTGGTGAGCGGGGCGAGAAGCATTGTCATTGGGATCGGCTCCTGGTCTCAGAGTCTCAGACGAGCTTGGATGCGTAGGCCGGGCAGTACATCGAGACGGCGGTGCGCACGGCGTAGTCGGCGGCCGCCGGCGAGACCGCCACGTAGGCCGAGACCATGGAGAGGCCGGTGGCCTTCACCTGGGCGAACGACTGGCCCTGGTCGAAGGAGGTGCACACCTGGTTGCCGACCTGGGCCACATTGGCCGGCGTGATCTGGAAGAAGAGGGGTAGCTGCACCATGCTGCTGATGCCGGCGATGGCCGCGTTGACCTGGGCCGCGCTGGGCACGGTGCGGGGGGCGAGGGCGGGCACGGTGACGGGTGGGATGGTGACCGGCGGGAGGGTGACGACCGGCGCCGGCGCCGCCGTGACGGGAGCGGCCTTGACCTTGGCGGTGGTGACCGGCGTGGTCACCTCGACCTCGGCCTCGACCTCGGGGGCCACCTCGGGAACGGCCACGTCGGGCGCCGGGGCGGCGACCTCGGCCGCGACCTCGGCGGCGGGAGCGGCGGAGGCGGCGTCGACGGAGGCGCTGCTGACGGCGGCGGGGGGCGCCTCGGCATTGATCAGACTGGGGACCACCACGCTGGCGCCGGCGGCGACCGCGAGGGTCACCAACCCCCCCACCGCCCAGCCCAGAAATCCCGCTCCGTGCTTCATTCCGACAGACATCTCGCCTCGCTCTCGATTAAGAAGATCCTTACTGATCTGCGTGATGTGTAACTGATCGGCTCAACCTCAAGAGGCCTGTAGGTGCAGTTGTCAAACGGTTGTGAAACTGGTTCGAATGACCTACGCGCCGATCGTCGACCCGGCCGACCCACTGGTGGCGGACTACATCGGGCTCTCCGACGCCGAGGCCCGCCGCCGCGACGACGGCGGGATCTTCGTGGCCGAGGGGGCATTGGTCATCGAGCAGCTCGTTCGTTCTCGGTACCGGGTGCGGTCGTTCCTCGTCACCGAGCACGGGCTGCGGGCGGTGGGGGCGGCGGTGGCCGCGGTCGAGGCCCCCGTCTACCTGGCCACCCAGGAGGTGATGGAGGCGATCACCGGCTTCCACTTCCACCGGGGAGCGCTGGCCGCGGCCGACCGGGGCGTCGGGCACGACGTCGCCGAGGTGGTGGCCGGCGCCGACCGCCTGCTGCTGGTGGAGGGCGTCAGCGACAACGAGAACCTGGGCGCCCTGTTCCGCAACGCGGCCGCCTTCGGCATCGACGGCGTCCTCCTCGACTCCACCACCGCCGACCCCCTCTACCGGCGTTCGGTCCGGGTGTCGTCGGGCCACGTCCTGCGCATTCCCTTCGCCCGCATGACCGCGACCGACTGGCCCGTGCCCGCGATCGCCCGGCTGCAGGCCGAGGGCTACGAGGTGGTGGCCCTCACCCCGTCACCGTCGGCCGACGACGTCCGCACGCTGGCTCCCGGCCCGCGGTGGGCGTTGCTGGTGGGCGCCGAGGGCCCCGGCCTGTCGCCAGCCGCCCTGGCCGCGGCCGACCGCCGGGTACGGATCGCCATGGCCCCGGGGGTCGATTCCTTGAACGTGGCCACAGCCGCCGCGGTAGCACTCCACCACCTGGCGGTTTAGAGGTCCAGAAGTGTGTCCAGGCCGACGGTGAGGCCGGGGTGGTCGGCGACCGCCTTGACGGCCAGCAGGACGCCGGGCATGAACGAGTCGCGGTCGTAGGAGTCGTGGCGGATCGACAGGCTCTGGCCGGTGGTGCCGAGGAGGACCTCCTGGTGGGCGACCAGGCCCCGCAGGCGCACGGAGTGGACCCGGATGCCCGCCGGCCCGGCCCCGCCCCGGGCGCCCTCGACCACGGTGCGCTGGGTGGGGTCGGCCGCCCAGTCGGAGGAGCGGGCGGCCATGCGCTCGGCGGTGAGGATGGCCGTGCCCGACGGGGCGTCGACCTTCTGGTCGTGGTGCAGCTCGATGATCTCGGCCGACTCGAACCAGGGGGCGGCGATCTCGGCGAAGCGCATCATGAGCACGGCCCCGATGGCGAAGTTGGGGGCCACGAAGCAGTTGCTCCTGGTGAACATCTCCGCCAACCGCTCGAGGTCGTCGGGCAGCCAGCCGGTGGTGCCGACCACCGCGTGGATCCCGTTCTCGGCGCACCAGGTGAGGTTCTCCCGGGCCGCGTCGACGTGGGTGAAGTCGACGGCGACGGTGGCGCCCGCCTGCAGGATGGCGTCGGCGTCGGGCGACATCTGCAGCCCGCCGACGGGTGCGCCGGTGACCTTGCGCAGGTCGATGCCGGCGTGCAACGGGTCGACCCCCGCCACCAGCTCCAGCTCGGGATCGCCGACCACCGCCCGGCACACGGTGGACCCCATCCGCCCCCCGGCCCCGAACACACCGACCCTGATCCTCACGGAGGCGACCCTACTTCCGCCAACTGGTGACAGATCCCGGGGTTCTGGCCCCGAAAAGCGTCACCGGTTCGCCGTTAGGCGACGCGGTCGGCGAAGTCGGACTCGGAGAAGGGGCCGACGACGGCCAGGACCCGCTCGTTGCCGAGGACGCGGTCGATCACCCGGCGGACATCGTCGTGGCCGACGGCCTCGGTGCGGGCCACCAGCTCGGCGAAGGGCACCACCTCGCCGTGCAACAGCTGGCTGCGCCCGATGCGGTTCATGCGCCCGGCGGAGTCCTCCAACGACAGGGCCAGCGAGCCCTTGAGGTGGCCCTTGGCCACCGTCAGTTCCCGGTCGGTGATCCCGTCGGCCAGCAGCTTGTCGAGCTCGAGGTCGATGAGGTCGATGACCTGGCCCGCCCGCTCGGGGCCGGTGCCGGCGTAGATGGCGAAGGCACCCGTCTCCAGGTAGGCGGCCCGGTAGGAGTACACCGAGTACACCAGCCCCCGCTTCTCGCGGATCTCCTGGAACAGCCGGCTCGACATGCCGCCGCCCACGATCTGGTTCAGCACCGCCAGCGCGTAGCGGTCGTCGTCGTCGCGGTCGATCGAGCGCATGCCCACGATGATGTGGGCCTGCTCGGTGCTCCGCTTGACCACGCCCAGCCGCCGGGCCGGGGCGAGGCCGGGAACGACCCGGGCCGGCGCATCCCCGGGACGGCCCCCGAAGCGACGGTCGACGCCCGCCACCACCAGGTCGTGGTCGACGTTGCCGGCCGCGGCCAGCACCATCTTCGGCGGCCGGTAGCGGGTGTTGAAGTAGGACCGGATCTGCTCCGGGGTCATGGCCGTGATCGTCGACCGCTCCCCGAGGACCTCCCGGCCGAGCGGGTGGTCGGGGAACACCGTCTGGTGGAACACCTCGTGGACCAGGTCGGACGGCTCGTCGTCGTTCATGTTGATCTCTTCGAGGATCACCTGGCGCTCGGCGTCGACCTCCTCGCCCCGGAAGGCGGGCGAGTCCATGATGTCGCACAGGATGTCGAGCCCGAGCTCGACGTCCTCGTCGAGCAGGCGGGTGTAGTACGCCGTGTACTCCTTGGTGGTGAAGGCGTTCATGTCGCCCCCGACCGCCTCGATGGACTCGGCGATGTCCTTGGCGCTGCGGGTGTCGGTGCCCTTGAACAGCAGGTGTTCGAGGAAGTGCGACGCTCCCGCCTCGACCGGGGTCTCGTCCCGGGACCCGGCGTCGACCCAGAACCCCAGCGTGACGGAGTGCGAGTCGGGCATGGCCTCGGTGACGACCTGCAGGCCGCTGTCGAGACGGGAGGTACGGATCAAGCGACTACCGCCGACCGCCGCCGCCACCGCCGCCACTGCGGCCGGGACGCCGGTCACGGTCACGGTTGCGGCGGGGACCGCCGCCGTCGCCACCGCCGCCGGCCCCGGTGACCACCTCGGCCGGGCCCAGGTCGCCGAACTTGGACTTGGCCTCGGAGTCGAACGCCTCCTCGAAGGAGACGAACTCCCGGCCCGACGAGTCGACCGCCGGCCGCTCCTCGCGGGGAGCCCGCTCACGGTCGGCCCGCTCGGGGCGGTCGCCGCGGTCGCGGTCGCCGCGTTCGGACCGCTCGCGCTCGGCGCGCGGCGGACGGTCGTCGCCGTTTGTGGGAGCGACCTCGCCGTCCTCGCCCACCGGCGAGAGGGCGACCTTGCCCTGGGGGTCGACGTCGTCGACCCGCACGATGATGTCGTCGCCCAGGGAGACCACGTCCTCCACCCGCTCGACCCGCTTGCCCCGGCCCAGCTTGGAGATGTGGACCAGGCCGTCGCGGCCGGGGAGGATGTTGACGAAGGCGCCGAACTTGGTGATGTTGACCACCTTGCCGGTGTAGACGTCGCCCACGTTGGCGCGGGGCGGGTCGAGGATCAGCTCGATACGCCGGCGGGCCTCGGTGACGGCGGCGCCGTCCCTCGACCCGATGGTGACCGTGCCCACCTGACCGTCGTCGTCGACGTTGATGTCGGCGCCGGTCTCCTGCTGCATGGCGTTGATGACCTTGCCCTTGGGCCCGATGACCTCGCCGATCTTGTCCATCGGGATCTCGAAGCTGATGATCTTGGGGGCGGTCTCGTTGACCTCGGCCCGGGGCTCGGCGATGGCGTCGAGCATGACCTCGAGCACCTGCATGCGGGCCTTGTAGGCCTGTTGCAGGGCGGCGCCCAGCACGTCGGCGGGGATGCCGGCGATCTTGGTGTCGAGCTGGAGGGCGGTCACGAAGTCGGCCGTGCCCGCCACCTTGAAGTCCATGTCACCGAAGGCGTCCTCCGCTCCGAGGATGTCGGTGAGGGTCGTGTACTTGCCCTCGGCGAAGACGAGGCCCATGGCGATGCCGGCCACCGGCGCCTTGATGGGCACACCGGCGTCCATCAGCGACAGGGTGGAGCCGCACACCGACGCCATCGACGTGGAGCCGTTGGACGACATGCAGTCGGACACGACGCGCAGCGTGTACGGGAACTCCTCGAGCGGCGGGACGACGGGCAGCAGCGCCCGCTCGGCCAGCAGGCCGTGGCCGATCTCCCGGCGCTTCGGGCCCCGCATGAACCCGGTCTCGCCGGTGGCGAAGGGGGCCATGTTGTAGTGGTGCATGTAGCGCTTGGAGTCGTCGATGCCGATGGTGTCGAGCATCTGCTCCATCCGGGGCATGCCGAGCGTGGCCACGGACAGGACCTGGGTCTCGCCCCGCTGGAACAGGCCCGAGCCGTGCGCCGTGGGGATGAGGCCGATCTCGGCCGACAGGGGCCGGATGTCGGTGGGACCCCGACCGTCGATGCGCATGCCGTCGTCGACGATCCGCTTGCGCACGATCTTCTTCTGGAGGGCCTTGACGGCCGCCTTGATCTCCTTGTCCCGGCCCTCGAACTCGGCCGCCAGGTCGCTCTTGATGGCGGTGATGGCGGCATCAGTGGCCAGGTTGCGCTCGGCCTTGCCGGAGATGGCGCTGGCCTCGGCGATGCGGTCGGTGCCGACCTCGGCCACCCGGGCGAACACGTCGTCGGCGTAGTCGACCTGGGGCACGTAGGGCACCGGCGGCTTCTGGCCGAACTTCGCCACCAGGTCGTTCTGGGCGTCGATCGACTCCCGGATCCAGGTCTTGGCCGCCTCCAGGCCCTGGGCGATGACCTCCTCGGTCACCTTGGGGGCGCCGTCCTCGTAGATGCGCCAGGCGTCCTCGGTGCCGCCGGCCTCCACCATCATGATGGCGATGTCGCCATCATCCAGGGCTCGTCCGGCCACGACCAGCTCGAAGGTGGACTCGTCGCCGTCCTGGTAGGTGGGGTGGGGAATCCACTCGCCCTCGGCGGTGAAGGCCACCCGGACGGCGCCGATGGGGCCGTTGAAGGGGATGCCGGAGAGCATCAGGGCCGCCGAGGCGCCGTTGATGGCCAGCACGTCGTGGGGGTTCTCCTGGTCGGCGCCGAGGATGGTGCCCACGATGTGGACCTCGTTGCGGAAGCCCTCGGGGAACGAGGGGCGCAGGGGGCGGTCGAGCAGCCGGCATGTGAGGATGGCCTGGTCGGTGGCCCGGCCCTCCCGGCGGAAGAACGAGCCGGGGATCTTGCCCGCGGCGTACATCCGCTCCTCGATGTCGACGGTGAGGGGGAAGAAGTCCACTCCCTCACGGACGCTGCGGCTGGCGGTGGCGGTGCAGAGCACCATGGTGTTGCCCAGCTGGGCGAGGACCGCCCCGTCGGCCAGCTGCGCCAGCTTGCCGGCCTGGAAGGACATGGTCTTGTCGGTCCCGCTGATCGGGGACGAAACGGAAACGGGTTCCGTCATGTGTGGCTCCTTTTCCCTCGTGTCTCGAGGGTGCGGTTCGGAGCGCTGGCCAGTTCCCAGTTGTCAGCCACCCGGGCAACGGTCTCGGCCCGGGGAGCTGGCGACTGGCAGCTGACTCGGTCGCCCCTACTGGTTTGGCTTAGAAATGTGCCTAAGAAATGTGAAAGAGCGGCACCCCGGATGTGGGGGCCGCTCTTCGCTTGCGAGTTACCGGCGCAGGCCGAGCCGGGCAATGAGGGCCCGGTAGCGTTCGACGTCGTTCGCCTTGACGTAGTCGAGGAGACGGCGCCGGCGACCCACCATGAGCAAGAGTCCACGGCGACCGTGATGGTCCTTCTTGTGGTCTCGCAGGTGCCCGGTGAGGTGGGTGATGCGTTCGGTGAGGAGCGCGATCTGGACCTCGGGCGACCCGGTGTCGGTGTCGTGGAGCCGGTACTCGCCGATGGTGGCGGTTTTGTCGGGCATACGCTTGCTGTGTTCTTCCTCGTCCCCGGCTCTGGTACCCCGGGAACACCCAGGACACGAGCCGATTGCGGACGCGCCTGGCAGTTCGCCCAAGCGCTCGTCAAATGGTACCAGCCGGTACGGTCGGGTCCCGATGCTCGTCGTCAGCCGGAGCTGCCGGATCCCCCTCGACGAGCTGGAATGGCGCTTTTCGTCCTCCGGCGGCCCCGGCGGCCAGCACGCCAACACGTCGAACACCCGGGCCGAGGTCCGCTTCGACATCGCCAACTCGCCCTCCCTCGGGCCCCGGCAGCGGGCCCGCCTGCTGGAGAAGCTGGGCCCGGTGGTGCGGGTGGTGGCCGACGACGAGCGCAGCCAGCTCCGCAACCGGGAACTGGCCCTGCAGCGGCTGGGCGACCGTCTCCGGGAGGCCCTCAAGGTGGAGCGCCCCCGGGTGGCGACGAGACCGTCCAAAGGCGCCAAGATCCGCCGCCTCGAGTCCAAACGGCGCACGTCCGAACGAAAACGACTGCGGGGCAAGCCGGAGGCGGAATAGCGGCCCGCACCCCTCCGAGTCAGTACCCGAGGCGGTCGAGGGCCTGGGGGCGGCGCTGCCAGTCTTTGTCGACCTTGACCACCAACTCCAGGTAGGCCCCCGGGTCGAGCTGGGCCCGCACCGCCTGCCCGACCTGCTTGAGGACCAGGCCGCCCCGGCCGATGACGATGCCCTTCTGCGACTCCCGCTCGACCAGGATCTCGCAGCGGATCCGGGGCCACTCCCACTCCGTCACCCGGCAGGCGATGGAGTGCGGCATCTCCTCCCGCACCACCTTCAGCAGCTCTTCCCGCACCAGCTCCGACACCCAGAACCCGTCCCCGGCGTCGGTGATCATCCCGTCCGGGTAGTACTGCGGACCCTCCGGCATGCGCTCGATGATGGCGCTGACCAGCGCTTCCACCCCGTCGCCGGTTCGGGCCGACACCGGGTAGTAGGCCGACAGCTCCAGCTCGCCCGCCCTGGTGAGCTGGGAGAGAACCTCGTGTTGCGACGCGGCGTCGATCTTGTTGACCACGCAGATGGCCCCCGACGGCAGGCGGGAGGCCACGAAGCGGTCGCCCTTGCCCAGGGGGGCGGTGGCGTCGATGACGAGCACCGGCACGTCGACCTCCGTCAGGGCGCCGGTGGCGGTGGCGTTGAGCCGCTCCCCCATCACCGACTTGGGCTTGTGGATCCCGGGCGTGTCGACGAACACAACCTGCACGTCGGGCCGGTTGAGCACGCCCCGCACCTCGGTCCGCGTGGTCTGGGGGGCGGTGGCCGTGATCGTCACCTTGGTGCCCAGGATGGCGTTGAGCAGGGTGGACTTGCCCACGTTGGGTCGCCCCACGAGGGTGGCGAACCCCGATCTCATGGGACTGGCCTCATCCCTCGTCCGATCGGGCGCCGTCGCCGTCGGCCGACGGGGAGGCCGAGGCCGGCGCGGACGCCGGGTGGAGCGGCGTGATGCGGACCCGGCCGATGCGCCGACCCTGGACGTTCTCGGCGGTGAGCCGATGGCCGTCGAAGTCGACGCTCTCCCCCTCGGCCGGGACGTGGCCCAGCAGGTCGAGCAGCAGCCCGCCGACGGTGTCGTAGCCGCCCTCGGGGAGAGCGACGTGGATCAGGTCCTCCAGCTCGTCGGTGGGCATGCGGGCGTTGACCCTGAACTCGCCGCCGCCGAGGTCCTCGACCTGGGCCTCCTCCACGTCGTACTCGTCGACGATCTCGCCCACCAGCTCCTCGATGAGGTCCTCCAGGGTGACCAGGCCGGCCACCCCGCCGTGCTCGTCGACCACGATCGCCATGTGCTGCTTCTGCTTCTGCATCTCCGGGAGCAGTTCCGCCACCCGCTTGGTCTCAGGCACGAAGTTGGCCGGCCGCACGAGCTCGCGCACCGGCTCGTCGCCCTTGCCGTCGTGGGAGGAGCGGATGAGGTCCTTGGTGTAGAGGATGCCGACGATGTCGTCGATGCCCTGCTCGTAGACGGGGATGCGGCTGTAGCCGGCGGCCAGGGCCACCTCCAGGGCGTCCTCCACGCTCGCCCGGGCCTCCACCGCCACCATGTCGGGTCGGGGCACCATGACCTCCCGCACCACGGTGTCGCCGAACTCGATGATCGAGTGGATGAGGCGGCGTTCCTCCCGCTCGATGACCTCGCCCTCGGTGGCGACGTCGACGGTGGCCAGCAGCTCCGACTCGGAGACGAAGGGGCCCGTCTTGAGGCCCTTCCCCGGGACGAGCACGTTGGCCAGCCCGATCAGGACCCACGAGAGCAGGCGCACCAGGGGGAACTTGATGATGGCGGACACGAACGGGGCCACACGGAGGGCGGCCCGGTCGGGATGCTGGACGGCGAACGTCTTGGGGATGGCCTCGGCCAGCACGAAGATGACCACCACCTCGAACAGGATGCCGAGGGCCACGCCGAGCGCTCCCGCCCACTGCTCGGCCAGGAGGCTGACGATGCTGGCCGCCCCCAGGTGGCAGAGGAGCAGGAGGAGTAGCAGCGGGTTGAGGAAGCGCTCGGGGTGCTCGACCAGCTTCAGCAGAGAGTTGGCGCCCTTCTTGCCCTCCTCGGCCAGGGTGAGGGCCCGGATGCGGTTGGTGCGGGTGAGGGCGGTCTCGGCCATGGCCAGGATGGCGGCCAGCCCGATGAGGGCGACCACGACCAGCACCATGATGAGGTCGGTGCTCATCGGACCCGACCCTTCGTCCCGCCGCGTGACGCTGTAGGCCGGTCACTCACCCCCGGCCGGCCGGTCACTGCTGGGTCACCGCTTTTCGGTGGAAGCGGTCGAGCATCTCCTGCTCCCGTTGCTCCATGTGGGCTGCCTCCTGGGCGTCCTCGTGATCCATACCCAACAGATGCAACACGCCATGGACGATCAGCAGCGCCATCTCGTCGTCGTAGGTGCCGGCGTGGCCGGGGGCGTTGCGGCGGGCGACGGCCGGGCACACGACCACGTCGCCCAGCAGCCGGGGCACGTCGCCCAGCTCGGGGTCGTCGACGGGGCCGGGGCCGAGGGAGTCGGGCGAGCGGGGGCCGGCGGGGCCGGACTCGAGCGCTTCCTCCTCGTCGATGGGGAAGGCGAGGACGTCGGTGGGGCCCTCCTTGTCGAGAAAGCGCAGGTTGAGCTCGGCCATGGCCGGCTGGTCGACGAACAGGAGGGACACCTCGGTGTCGCCCCGCACCCCCTGGGCCTGGAGGACGGCCTTGGCCAGCTCCATCCACCGGATGGCGTCGACCGGCTCGTCGGCCTGCTCGTCGGCGGCGAAGACTTCTAGCGGGCTCATGCGGGGGTGGCCCGCTCGTAGGCGTCGACGATGTCCTGGACGATGCGGTGGCGGACGACGTCCTTCGACGTGAGGTGGACGAAGGCGAGGCCGTCGATGCCCGTGAGGACCTTCTCCAGGCCGAGGAGGCCGCTGCGCCCGGCGGCCAGGTCGACCTGGGTGACGTCGCCGGTGACGACCGCCTTGGACCCGAAGCCGATGCGGGTGAGGAACATCTTCATCTGCTCGGGGGTGGTGTTCTGGGCCTCGTCGAGGATGAGGAAGCTGTCGTTGAGCGTGCGCCCCCGCATGTAGGCGAGGGGGGCGACCTCGATGGTCTCCCCGTCGAGGAGGCGCTTGGCGCCCTCGGGGCCGAGCATGTCGTAGAGGGCGTCGTAGAGGGGGCGCAGGTAGGGGTCGACCTTGGCCAGCATGTCGCCGGGGAGGAAGCCCAGCCTCTCGCCGGCTTCGACGGCGGGTCGGGTGAGGATGATGCGGCTCACCTGCTTGGCCTGGAGGGCCTGCACCGCCTGGGCCACGGCCAGGTACGACTTGCCGGTGCCGGCGGGGCCGATGGCGAAGGTGATGACGTTGCCGGCGATGGCGTCGGCGTAGCGCTTCTGACCGCTGGTCTTGGGGCGGACGCTGCGGCCACGGGCCGAGCGCAGGACCTCGGCCGACATGACCTCGGACGGCTTCTCGTCGGCCTTGACCATCTCGATGGTGCGGCTGACGTCGGCCGCGTCGAGGCGCTGGCCCCGTCCGAGGAGGACGACCAACTCGTCGAAGAGGCGTCCCACCCGGTCGGCGTCGGCCCCGCTGATGCTGATCTCGTTGCCGCGGACGAGCACGTCGGCGTCGAACGCGTCCTCCACCAACCGCAACAACTGGTCACGGTGGCCGAGCAGTTCCACCATGAGGTGGTTACCGGGGACGAGGATCTTGACTTGGGTGGGGGACACGGGTGTTGACGACAAGGGTACCGGCCTGCGGTCAGCCCGGGGGCCATCCCATCGTCTTGCCCCCCAGGACGTGCAGGTGGAGGTGGCCCACCGAGTTGAGGGCGTCGTCGCCGACGTTGAACACGAGGCGGTAGCCGCGCTCGGCGACGTCCTCCCGGCGGGCCACCTCCTGGGCCAGGAGGAGCATGTCGGCGAGGACTTCGGCGTCGGCCGCGTCGACGGTGTCGGCCGACGTGATGTGGCGCCGGGGCACGACCAGCACGTGCACGGGCATGGCCGGCTGGACGTCGCGGAAGGCGTACGACAACTCCGACGAGGCCACGGGGTCCGACGGGATGTCGCCCGAGATGATCCGGCAGAACACGCAATCCGATGCCATGACGTCCCACGCTATGGCGTGGCGGTCGCCAGTCCCGTCCGCGGCGCGTTTGGGTCGCCTGGCGACCCTTACGCGACAAAGACGGGGCGGCGGGTCTGGGCGCGGCGGGGCCGGGGCGGCCCGGGTAGCGTGCGGCGGTGCTCGACGATCTCGAGCGGTGGGCGGCGGGGGCCCGGGCGCAGGAGGCGGCCGAGGCACGCGTCCGCGAGCGTTGGCTGCGGCAGGCGGCCGAGGAGGAAGCGTCGTTCGCCGGGCTCCTCGTCGACCTGGCCGAGGGCGGGCGGCCGGTGTCGGTGACGACGGTGACCGGGCGCCGCCACCACGGGCCGATCGTGGCCGTGGGCACCGACTTCGTGGCTATTGGCGGGCCCGAGGGCCGACTCGTGCTGGTAGCGCTGGCGGCGGCGGCCGAGGTGCGGGCCGCCGGCAGGGGGACCCGTCGCCGTCCGGCCGCGAGCAGCGGGCGCGACGCGCTCGGCGTCACCCTGGCCGAGGTGCTGGCCCAAGCGGTGGCCACCCGACCCCGGGTGGCGGTGGTGCTCGGCGCCGTCACCGTGGTGGGCGAGCTCCGGGCAGTTGGCACCGACGTGCTCACCGTCCGCACCGACGGCGAGCCGGCGGGGTTGAGTTACGTGACGTTGGCCTCGGTGTCGGAGGTGTCCCTCTTCGACTCGGGATAGAGGTGCTCGAGCGACCCGGGGGCGATCCGGGACGTCTGGATGAAGGTGTCGACCTCGTCCTGCTTGAGGCGGATGACCCGCCCGAACTTGTAGGCCGGCAACTCGGCTTCGTTGATAAGGCGGTAGAGGGTGCGCACGGTGACCCCGAGTCGGCGGGCTGCCGCGGCCGTGCTCATCCAGCGGATGTCGTCATCAGGCATGTCCTGATCGTACCGTGCTCCCTCTCCAGTTTGTGGGATCTCATGAGCTTTCACACGTTTCGCCGTCTGCGGTGTCGGACCGGTGGTCCGGAGACCTTCTTGGGGATAACTCGGGAGTAATCCATAGGTTTTCCAGCGAAAATCCTCAGGTTATCCCCTTGTGCCCTTCCATGACGTTTCATATCCTTGGATCGGTTCACGCAACGGACCATCACCAGAGTGGGCGCCGGGGGAGGCGGGGTGGCGACGAGAACGGCAACTCGAGGCGGGAGAGACGCGTCTCCCACTGGCGGGGGCGGGGGCGACGGGGGCGACGGTGGCCGGAGCGTCCGGCCGCGACGGGGGCTTCCCGGCAGCCGGGCGGTGGTCGGCGGGGTGCTCGTGGCGGCCGCCGGCGTCGGCCTGTTCTCCGCCGCCACCACCGCCGGGCGCCAGCCGGGACACCCCTACGTGGTCGCCCAGCGGGCACTCACCGCCGGCACCCGGCTCGAGCCCGGCGACCTGGTTTTGGCCCAGGTCGAGTTGCCGCCCACCCTCCGCGCCCACGCCTTCGACGACCCGGGCCTGCTCGCCGGCGCCACCCTGCTCGCCCCCGTCGGGGAGGGCGAGCTGCTCCAGGTCAGCGCCGTCATCGCCGGCGGCACCACCGCCGGCAGCCGCGAGCTCACGTTCACGGTGGAGCGGGGACGCATCGGCGCCACCATCCGCGACGGCGAACGCATCGACCTGCTCGCCACCTACGGCACGGGCAACGACGCCTACACCCTCGTCGCCGGCCGCGACCTGCCCGTCATCACCGTCGACCGCACCCGCGTCGGCGTGGGCGAGACCAGTCCCGTGTTCGTGACGGTGGCCGTCGCCGACGCCGCCAGCGAGCTCGCCCTCGGCCACGCGGCCCAGGTGGCCAAGCTCACCGTCGTCCGCACCACCGGCGCCACGCCGTCCGACGGCACCGGCGCCACCTACCGGGCTCCCGGAGGGTGATCCCCGGCGAGCGGTTCGTGGTGCTGGGCCTGGCCCCGCCCCGCACCGCCTGGTTCCGCTCGGTCGGCGTGTGGGCCACCTCCGGCGCCCTGCCGGCCGAGTTCCTCAAGTGCGTGTCGGCCGAGGAGGTCCGGGCCCGGCTGGCTTCGGGCCGGCCGTTCTCCGCATTGGTGGCCGACGCCGGCCTGCCCACGGTCGACCGCGACCTGCTGGCCGCGGCCGCCGCCGCCGACTGCGCCGTCCTCGTCGTCGACGACGGGCGGGCCACCCGCGACTGGCAGGCGCTGGGCGCGGCCCGGGTGCTGTCGCCGTTGTTCACCCGGGAGGAGCTCGTCACCGCCCTCTCCGCCTGCGCCCGCACCATCCGGCGGGGCGACACCCCGGCGGCCGACCTGCTGGCCCGCCCGTCGCTGTCGTCGTGGCGGGGGACGGTCGCCGCCGTCACCGGGCCCGGGGGCACCGGAGTGTCCACCGCGGCCATGGCCCTGGCCCAGGCCCTGGGCGACGACGTGAAGGCGCTGGGCACGGTCCTGCTGGCCGACCTCCGCCTCAACGCCGAGTTGGCCATGCTCCACGACGTCCGCGACGTGGCGCCGGGTATCCAGGAGTTGGTCGAAGCGCACCGGGCGGGTCAGCCGTCGATCGACGCCGCCCGGGGCCTGGCGTGGGCGGTCGACGAGCGCCGCTACCACCTCCTGCTCGGCCTGCGCCGGCCCCGTTTCTGGCCCGCCCTGCGCCCGCAGGCGTTCGAGGCCGCCTTCGACACCCTGGGCCGGGCCTACCGGGTGGTTGTGTGCGACATCGACCCCGACGTCGAGGGCGAGGACGGCGGCGGCTCCATCGACGTGGAGGAGCGCAACGTGATGGCCCGCACCGCGGCGTCGAGGGCCGACGTGGTCTTCGCCGTCGGCGGGCCGTCGCTCAAGGGGGTGCACGGCCTGGTGCGGGTGATCACCGACCTGGTGGGGTTCGGGGTGCCCGCCCACCGCATCGTGCCCGTCGTCAATCGGTCGCCGCGGTCCCACCGGGCCCGGGCCGGCCTGGGTACGGCCGTGGCCGAGCTGGCCGGCGCCGCCACCGGCGGCCGCCTGGCCAGCCCCGTCCACCTGCCCGAGCGCGACATCGAGAGCGACCTCCACGACGGACGCCGCCTGCCCACGGTGCTCGGCGCACCGCTGGCGGGTGCTTTCCAAGCCGTCCTCGACCGGGTGTCGGAGCGCACGTTCGACGACGGCGCCGGTGCGGCCGGTGGCGGCCAACGGGTCCGGCCCGGCTCCCTCGGCCGGTGGACCGGCGACGAGGCCGCCGTCTGATGGACCGGTCGGAGCTGTCGCCGCTGCAGGAGATCGAGCGCCGGGTCCAGGAACGGGCCGGCGACCTCGCCCTCGACATGGCCGACGACGACGGCCGGTCCCGGCTGCGGGCACTCGTCGACGACGAAGTGGCGGCCTGGTCCCGCGACTTCAAGCGGGGCCTGCGCGCCTTCGACCTGGCCGACCCCGAGCTGGTGGCCACCCGGGCCTACCGCAACCTCGCCGGCTACGGCCCGTTGGAGCCGCTCCTGGCCGACGACGACGTCTGGGAGATCATGATCAACGGCCCGGACCAGATATTCGTAAAGCGGCACCACGGCCCGAGCAGCTACCACGACGAGGTCTTCAACGACGACGACCACGTCGTGCGCACGCTCACCAAGATCCTCGACGACGCGTCCGGCAGCCACCGCAAGCTCGACCCGGCCGAGGGCCTGCAGGACGCCCAACTCGACACCGGGGCCCGCCTCCACATCGTCCACGGCGACGTCGGGCGCGACGGCCACACGCTGGTCAACATCCGCAAGTTCACGGGCATCCCGTTCCGGGCCCTGGGCGAGCTGGTCGAGCTCGACATGCTCGACACCCGGGTGGCCGACTTCCTCCGGGCCTGCGTCCGTTCCCGGCTGTCGATGGTGTTCTCGGGGGCGCCCGGGTCGGGCAAGACCACGCTCCTCTCGTGCTGCGCGGCCGAGCTCGACCCCACCCTGCGAGTCGTCATCGCGGAGGAGGTCTTCGAGGCCGATCTCCCCCTGCCCAACGTGGCCAGCATGCAGACGCGGCCCGCCCGCCAGGACCGGCCCGCGGTCGACCTGCGCCGGCTGGTGTCGGGGTTCCTGCGGATGGCGCCCGACATCGCGGTGGTGGGCGAGGTCCGCGACCGGGAGGCGTTGCCCCTGCTGCTCACCCTGTCGTCGGGCGTGAAGGGGTTCACCACCATCCACGCCGGCTCCGCCCGCCAGGCCCTCACCCGCCTGCGGTTCATCTGCCAGTTGTCCGACACGTCCAACGAGCTGCCGATGTCGGCCCTCAGCGCCCTGGTGAGCGAGGCCATCGACATCGTCGTCCACTGCAGCCGGGCCCGGGGCAAGGTCCGGGTCAACGAGGTGGTGGCGGTGGAGGACCTGCAGGTCGGACCGGACGCCATGCAGTTCACCGTCACCGAGCTGTTCACCCGGCCCACCGTCGACGAGCCCCTCGAGTGGACCGGCAACCTGCCCGTCCGCGCCGCCCGGGCCCTGGCCGAGGCCGGCTACGACGCCCGCCTCCTACTCGACGCCGATGCCGAGCGGCGGGCGGTCGCTCCCCGACCCCGGGTCGTCACCGGTCTCAGTCGGCCGCCGGGAGTCTCGGCCAACCGCCACCGGGAGCCGTGATGCCGCCCCTCCTGATCGCCGTGGCGGGCGCCTGCGGGGTGTTCTTCCTCTACACCGCGGTGGTGCTCGGGTGGACGGGGGTCGGGGTCGGCCCCCGCACCGGTGGCCCGCGGGTGCGCCGGCGCCGGGCCGAGCAGTGGCTGGTGCAGGCCGGCCTCGACGGGGTGAAGCCCTCGGAGTTCCTGGCCGTGATGGGCCTGCTGCTGGTGGTGGGCACCGGGCTCACGTTCGCTGTGTTCGGCGCCCTGCTCCCCGCCCTGGCGGTGGGCGCCTTCGCCGCCACCTATCCGGGTGCGTCCTACCGCAGCCGGCGCCGGCAGCGGCGCCGGCGGGCGGCGGAGGCGTGGCCCCGGATGATCGAGGAGATCGCCCTGCTCACCGGGTCCCTCGGGCGGTCGGTGCCGCAGGCGCTGTTCGAGGTCGGGCGGGGCGGTCCCGACGAGATGCAGCCCGCCTTCGAGGCCGCCGCCCGCACCTGGCTGGTCACCACCGACTTCCCCCGCAGTGTGGCCGTGCTCAAGGCGGGGCTGGCCGACGCCACCGCCGACGCCGCCTGCGAGACGCTGCTGGTGGCCCACGAGGTCGGGGGCAGCGACGTGCAGCGCCGGCTGGCGGCCCTGGTCGAGGACCGGGTGGCCGACGTCCACGGGCGCAAGGACGCCGCCTCCAAGCAGGCGGGGGTGAAGTTCGCCCGCCGCTTCGTGCTCTTCGTCCCGGTGGGGATGGCACTGTGCGGCCTCACCATCGGCAACGCCCGGGCCGCGTACAGCACGCCGTTCGGCCAGCTGGCCACGGTGTTCGCCGTCGCCATGGTCGGTGCCTGCTGGTTGTGGTCGGGACGACTGCTCCGGCTGCCGGAGGAAGAGCGGGTCTTCGTTGACTGACGCCCGGCTGGCGGTCGCACTCGGGCTGGCGCTGTGGGCCGGCGCCACGTTGGTGCTCTCCGAGGTGCGGTGGTTCGCCCGGCCGACGCTCGTCGAGCGGCTGCGGCCCTACTCCCCCGGCGGCCTCGGCAGCCGGCGCCGGCGCGACGGCGTGCTGTCGGTGGAGTCGTTCCGGGAGGTGGTACGGCCCTTGAGCAGGGCCCTCGGTGAGCGGGTGGCGGGGGTGTTCGGCGTCACCGAGGACCTGGCCACCCGGCTGCAACGGATCCACTCGCCCCTCGACGTCACCGCCTTCCGCGTCCGCCAGCTGGGCTGGAGCGGCATCGGCTTCGCCGTCGGCTCCATGCTGGCCGTCACCGCCCGGCCGCCGGCGGTCGTCGCCCTGTTGTTCATCCTGGGCGGGCCCCTGCTGGCCTTCCTCGTCGTCGAGCAGCAGGTCGCGGCCGCGTCCGACGGGTGGAAGCGGCGGCTGACGGTGGAGCTGCCGGTGGTGGCCGAGCAGCTGGCCATGCTCCTGTCGGCCGGCTACTCGCTGGGCGCGGCCCTCAACCGGCTGGCGACTCGGGGGCGGGGCGCCGCGGCCACCGACCTGGCCCGCGTCTGCGCCCGGCTGCGCCAGGGCCTGACCGAGACGGAGGCGCTGCGGGAGTGGGCCGCGGTGGCCGACGTCGAGGCCCTGCACCGGCTGCTGCCCGTGCTCGCCCTCAACCGGGAGTCGAGCGACCTGGGCCGGCTGCTGTCGGAGGAGGCCCGGGCCATACGCCGCGACCTGCAGCGACGCCTGATCGAAACCGCCGAGCGCCGGGGCCAGCAGGTGTGGATCCCGGTCACCATCGCCGCCCTGTTGCCGGGGGTGGTCTTCATCGCCATCCCGTTCATGGAGGCCCTCAGCCTGTTCTCGTCGTCCTAGTTCACATCGTCCTGAACTCGAAAGGAGTTCCCCTTGCCTGACCAACTCTTGCGCGCCTACGTGTGGACCCGATGCCTCCTGCTCACCACCACGTCGACCCTCACCCATCGCGACGAGCGCGGTGAGGGGGTGGTCTCGTCCGCCATCGCGGTGCTGATCTTCGCTGCCCTGGGGGCCCTGATGTGGGTCGGCTTCCGGAGCATCTGGGGCAACGCCAGCAGTCAGACGTCCACCCAGATCGACTCCATCGGAAGGTAGGCGGCGCGTGCCGGGCCTCGCCGCCCGGCCGGGGGGCATTCGGGCCGGTCGTCCGCGGCTGCGGTCGCGACCGGCTCGAAGGCTCGTCGTCCGCTCCGAACGAGGGAGTGGCCCGATCTCGGCGTGGCTCGCCTTCGTCGTCTTCCTGGGCCTGCTGCTCTTCGCGGTGCAGGCGTTGTTCAACCTGTACGCCACCTCGGTGGTGACGGCGGTGGCCTACGACGCCGCCCGGCGGGTGGCGGTGGCCGATGGGGGCACGGCGAACACGGGGCCGGCGGAGGCCGATGCCCGGCGGGCGTTGGGGCGCTTCGGACAGCGGGTGACGTTCGACTGGAGCGCGTCCGACGGCGAGTTCGTCGTGCTCTCGGTACGAGCCCGCAACCCCACCCGGCTGCTGCCGGCGATGGCGGGCCCGCTGGCGTTCGACGAGATCGACCGCACCGTCCGGGTGCGGGTGGAGACGTTCCAGTCCACCGCCAGCCCGACGGGCGTCGCCCGGTGACGCGGCGGGACCAGTCGGGCCAGGCCGCGGGCCTGGAGGCGATCGTGTTCGGGCTGCTGACGTTCGTGGTCGGCGTGCTCCTGGCGGCCAACGCCTGGGCCGTGGTCGACGCCAAGATGGCGATGTCGGCCGCCGCCCGGGAGGCCACCCGGGCCTACGTCGAAGCGCCGGAAGGCTCCGACCCGATGGCCCTGGCCGAGGCCGCGGCCCGGGAGGCGGTGCGGGGCCACGGCCGCGACCCGGACCGGATGGAGCTGCAGGCCCTCGAGTCCGGCTTCACCCGCTGCCAGGTCGTGCGCTTCGAGGCTCGCTACCAGGTGCCGGCGGTGGGCCTGCCGTTCCTCAGCGGCCGCGGCGCCGGTTTCACCGCCGCCGCCCGGCACGCGGAGGTGGTCGACCCCTACCGCGACGGCGTCCCCGCCGCGACCGCCCGGTGCGATCGCGGGTGACGGCGGTGAACGAGCGGGGCAGCGTCCTGCTCCTGTTCCCGGCGGCAGTGCTGATCGTGTTGGCCCTGTCCGCCATCACGGTCGACTCGTCGATCGCCTTTCTCGCCCAGCGGGAGCTGGCCAACGCCACCGCGGCCGCGGCCAACGACGCCGCCAGCGAGGCGATCGACGGGCAGGCGTTCTACCAGGGCGACCGGATCACGCTCGACCCTGCTGCGGTCGAGGCGGTGGCGGTGGAGCGGGTGCGGATGGCGATTGACGAGTCGCGCCACCGGGCCTTGGAGGTGCGGGCCGTCGCCAGCCCGCCCGTGGCGGCGGGGTGTCCGTGGACCGTGCGGGTGTCGGCCTCGTCCCGGGTGTCATACGTCTTCGCCAAGGCCATCCCCGGCGGTCCCGACGAGGCCTCAGTGCGGGCCACGTCGGTGGCCGGGCCGGAACAGGATGCAGCCACTGGTTCGTGTGGAGTATAATGAAGAACCATGGAAATCTACCGCAAGGTATCCAAGTCGACCGCTGGCGGGGAGCGGATCCGGACCGAAGCTGAGCTGCTGGCCGCGGCCCGCCATCCGGGAGTGGTGGAGCTGGTAGGTCTCGAGGGCAGCACCGAGCGACCGGTGATGGCGACCGTGCTCGTCGACGGGCCCACGCTGGCCACGCCGATGCCGCTGACGGTCGAGGAGGTCGCGGGCGTGGTCGGGGCCGTCGCCGCCACCCTGGCCGACCTGCACGAGCTGGGGATCGTCCACGGTGCGATCCTGCCGGAACACGTCCTCCTGGGCCTCGACGGGCGCCCGGTCTTGTGCGGGTTCGGCTCGGCCGGTCGAGTCGGCGAGGGTGACGAGCTCCATCCGGCCACCGACGTGGCCGCCCTCGGCCGGCTGCTCCGCCGCCTCGCCACTGGGCCCGACGCCCGTCCCCTGCGCCGCGTGGCGGAGGCGGCGACGGCCGACGATCCCGCGGCCCGGCCCTCGGCGGGCGAGCTGGCCGCGGCGCTGGCGGAGGCGGTCCCGGGTGCCCGGCTTCCCGTTCCTCGGTCAGGAGCCGCCCGGGGGCTCGACCCGGCCTCCGACCTGCGGGCGCTGGTCGCCGGGGCGCGGGGCGGGCGGCGCCGCC
>JAXDOC010000018.1:0-92766 GCA_034669165.1 Actinomycetota bacterium | reverse complement strand
AGGATCTGGAAATCTCCTACCGTCCGGCCGAGCTCCGCTCCGCGCTCGAGCAGGTGGTGAAGGAGCAGCGCCCCCTCCTGCTGGAGCAGATCCCCTGGGCCGACGGCTCGGACGGCATCGACTGCTTCGACATCCACGTCGTGCCGCTGGCCGACGCGGGCGGGGTCGCGGTGGGCGTGGCGGTCACCTTCATCGACGTCTCCCTACCCCGGCGCCTCCACGAGGCGCTGGAGCACAGCAACCGCGACCTCGAGACGGCCTACGAGGAGCTCCAGTCCACCAACGAGGAGCTGGAGACCATCAACGTCGAGATCCGCCGGCGCACGGCCGACCTCGACCACGCCAACGCCCTCCTGCAGTCGATCCTCACCAGCCTGGGTTCGGGGGTCGCAGTCCTCGACCGCGACCTGGCCGTGCTGGTGTGGAACGACCACGCCGGCGAGCTCTGGGGACTGCGGGCGGACGAGGTCCGGGGCCAGCACTTCCTCAACCTCGACATCGGGCTGCCGGTTTCCGACCTCCGCCAGCCCATCCGTCTGTGCCTGAACGGGCAGTCGACGGCCGAGGTGGTGGTCGTGCCGGCGGTGAATCGCCGGGGGCGCGCCATCGACTGCCGCGTTTCGGTGACCGCCCTGCTCGACGGCGACCGCCTGCCCGACGGGGTCATCGTCCGCATGGACCGGGTCGCGTCATGAGTGACGGGGCGATGCCGGGCGCGGTGAACGCCTCGACCCTCGACGGCGATGCCATCCGTCGGTCGCGGGCCCGCCTGACCGAGCTGCTGGCCGGTCTCAACGACGACCCCCTCGCGTCCAAGGACCACCTCCAACGGGTGGTGGCCGAGTTGAGCCTCAACCTGGAGGAGCTCCTCGTGGCCGAGGAGGAGCTGCGGGCCCAGACCGAGGAGCTGGCCGCGTCCCGGGACGCGATCGACCTGGAGCGGGAGCGCTACGGCGAGCTGTTCGAGTTCGCGCCCGACGCCTACCTGGTCACCGACGAGCTGGGGACCATCATCGAGGCCAACGGGGCCGCCAGCCGCATGCTCGGGGTCCCCTCCCAGTTCCTCGAGGGCAAGCTGCTGGTGGGCTTCGCCGACGACGAGTCCCGCCGGGAGCTGCGGACGCTGCTCAACGAGCTGCAGACGACCACGACGGCGAATAGGGCGTCGGTCGACGAGCGCTACGTCCGCCTCCAGCCCCGCGACCGGCCTCCGTTCGTGTCCGCCATCCGGGCTGTGAGCCGACCCGCGGTCGGGGACAAGCCCAACCTGGTGCGGTGGATGGTGCGCGACGTCACGTCCCGCCTCGACCTGGAGGAGGAGATCCGCTTCCTCCACGTCGAAGTCGAGCTGCTGGCGGCGGTGGCCCGGGTCGCCCGCCTCAGCCCCGAGCCCCGGCCCATCGACTCGCTGCTGCAGTCGGTGATCGACCTGGCCGCCAGCGCCCTTCCCGGCTGCGAGCTCGGCCTCGCCCTCTCTGCAGCCGGGCCCGGGGCGCGGACCGCAACCGGGAACGGGAACGGCGCGGTGGCGGCGGCGTCGGGTGATCGGGCCCGCGTGCTCGACCGGGTGGAGCTAGAGGACGGCGACGGACCCTGCGCCCGGGCCACCGCCACCGGCGCTCCGGCTGAGGTCGACCTGGCCCAGTGCGTCGAGGAGTGGCCCCGGTTCGGCGCCCTGGCCGCCGGCTTCGGGCTGGTCACGGCCATCGGCCTGCCCATCGAGACACCGGCCCACCGGGGCGCGCTCAACGTCTTCGCCTTCACCGAGCTGAGCCGGGAGGCCCGCCAGCTCCTCCCCCTGCTGGCCGACCAGGTCATGACCGCGGTGGCCAACGCCGAGCTGTACGAGAGCTCGCAGGCCCTCGCCGGCCACCTGGAGCGGGCCCTGGAGACACGGGGCGTCATCGAGCGGGCCAAGGGCGTGCTCATCGCCCGCCAGGGGTGCGACCCCGACCAGGCCTTCGACATCCTCCGCCGGGCGTCGCAGCGCCTCAACCGCAAGCTGCACGACATCGCCACCGACCTCGTGGCCAACGCCACCACCGGCGAGGTCCCCGACTGGGCCCCGTGGACCGCGGCCCCGGGCCCGGGGCGGCCTCCCGCCACCCGCATCCCCCGAGCCACCACCGAGGCGGCACGGGCCCGGACCGCGAGCGGCCACGGCCCGGGGGCGGTCGTCCCGTCACCCGCCGACGACGAGTGACGGGACCGGACGGCCGGATCAGGCGATCGTGAGCTCGGCGACCATCCCCAGCTGGATGTGGGGCGGGCCCTGGGCCGTCGCGAAGTCGGCCTCCGACTTCACGCCCTGGGGGATGAAGCAGGCGATGACGTAACGGCCGGGCGCCTGTTGCTCGGCGAAGCGGAAGTCGCTGGATTCGCCGGGCAGCCCGAACGTGAGGTGGTCGACGAGCTTGTACGGCGCAGGGACGTTCTCCAGGGTGTCGCCCGCCACGTCGGCGAGGTCGACCTTGGCGTCGGCCGCGGTCTTGCCCGCGGGCAGTTCGAAGAGCGTCATCTCGTGGGCTTCGGTGCCCGTGTTCGAGAACTTGATGGCGAAGTCGCCCGTGGCCCTGGATGGATCGGCGATGGTGAAGGCGTAGTCGGCGGCGGTGATGTCGAGGACGCTCTGGCCCGGCGAGGGCGGCGGGCCGCCGATGAAGTCGACCCCGTCGACCAGCCATTTCCCGTCCTGGTCGACGAGGTCAAAGCTCACCCGGAAGATCGAGACGCCCACTGGGAAATCGGCGACCGTCGTCGCCTTGCTGCCGTCGACCTTGGTGCTCACGAACACGGGATCGCCCGGCGGGTCCTGACCGAAACTGCCTCCGCCGGACTTGATCTCCTCACGGGTGCCCTCGTCGAAGGCCTCCAGGCCCGTGTCGGTCACCCCGGCGAGGAACGTGGTCGCGTCCTTGTCCTGTTCCGCCTTGGCCAGCGAGCTGATGCGGGCCTCAATGTCCTTCTGGGCCGAAGCCGACGAGTCCTTGCTGTCTTTGCCGCAGGCGGTGAAGCCGAGGGCGGCCACCGCCAGCACGACCGCGAATTTCCTGGTCCTCCTCACGAGCACCCTCCCCTGGCGTCGTAGTGGTCTTCTCAGGACGGGAGAGTATCGACACGACACCAGAAGCGCTACGGCACGGGAAGCAGCGTGCGGAGGAGGGAGTCCTGGCGGCACCTGCCGGGGCGGCGGCGCCGAGCTCATCGACGTGCACCGGCCCCGATCATGACCGTGGCGCCCGTCGCCGCGCTGGCCCGGGCCGCGTCGAGGACCTCGAGGGTGCGCACCGCGTCCATGGGGTCGACGGGCGGCGGCGCGCCCTCCCGCAGCGCGGCCACGACGCCCTCGTAAAAGCCGCGGTAGTCGCCCGGCTCGGTCGGCACCGGCTCCACCTGATCGCCCGCCCCCACGGTCCCCCACCGTGACGGCGGGACCCGACCCCAGTCGGCGCCCCCCGGCGGCTCGCCCCGCTTGAGCGCCTCCTCCTGCGGGTCCATGCCCCAGACCTCGTAGCCGGCCTTCGACCCGAGCACGCGGAACCGGGGCCCGGGCCGGGGCACGACCGAGCTGGCCCACATGTGCGACCACGCCCCCGAGATGTGCTCCACGGCCACGAACACGTCGTCGTCGACCTGCGCCCCCTGACGGCGGCGGGCCACCTCGGCGTACACCGACCGCGCCGGGCCGAGCAACACCAGGGCTTGGTCGACGAGATGGCTGCCCAGGTCGAGGAGGATGCCGCCGCCCTCCATCGGGTCGGCCCGCTCCCGCCAGCCGTCGGCCGGCGGCCCCGGGCGCCACCGCTCGAAGCGGGACTCGAACCGCCATGCGTCCCCCAGCGTCCCCGAGTCCAGCAGCCGGCGCACGGTGAGGAAGTCGCCGTCCCACCGACGGTTGTTGAAGACGGTGAGCAGCAGCCCGCGGCCGACGGCCTCGTCCACCAGCCGGCGCCCCTCCTCCGCCGTCGGGGCCAGGGGCTTGTCGACGACGACAGCCAGCCCCGCGTCGAGGGCGGCCCGGGCGACGGGCACGTGGGCCCGGTTGGGAGCGGCCACCACCGCCAGATCGAGGTCGACGCCGCCCGCCCACAGCTCGTCGGCGTGTGCGAACAACGCGACCTGCGGGTGGGCGGCCGCGGCCCGAGCCCGGCGGGCCGGGTCGGACGTGACCACGGCCACCAGGTCGAGCCCCGCCACCGCCTCGATGCACGGGGCGTGGAAGGTCTCGCCCGCGAACCCGTAGCCGACGAGCCCGACCCGGATGGGATCAGCGGGCAGTACGGCCCCGGCGGGCGACGGCGTCGATGGTGACCGCGGCCAGCAAGACCAGGGCAGTGACCACGTACTTGCTGGCCGCGCTGTAGCCCTGCAGGCCCATCCCGTTGTCGATGGCGGCAATCACCAGTCCTCCGAGGACGGCGTGGATGGCCTTGCCCCGGCCCCCGAACAGGCTCGTGCCCCCGATGACGGCCGCCGCCACCGCGTAGAGCACCAGCGTCCCGCCGTCGAGCGACGTCGACACCGACCGCAGCCGGGAGGCGTAGACGATGCCCGCGATCCCGGCCGTGAACGACGCCAGGGTGAAGGCGAGGGTGCGGATCCAGGCCAGGTTCACGCCCGCCCGTCGAGCCGCCTCCGCGTTGCCGCCGATGGCGTAGATGTAGCGGCCGAACTTGGTCCGCCCGAGGAGCAGCGTCCACAGAGTGAGCACGCCGACGACGATCAGTACCACCCACGGCAGGCCCTTGATGGGCACCAGCCGCCCCCGGTCGGCGTTGCACACCAGCACGACCAGGATGCCGGCCAGGTAGGCGGCCCCGATCTTCAGCATGCTCACGCTGGCCGGAGGCGCCACCAGCCCGCTGGCCCGCCGCCGCCCGTCGCGCAACCACAGGCGCACGGCGAACACGGTCACGATCCCCAGCACCACGATCCAGCTGGCGGCCGGCGTGAGGTTGCCGCTGGCCATGTTGTTGATGACCTTGTCGTTGATCGGCAGCGAACCGCCCGTGCCGAGGAGCAGCAGCCCCACGCCCTGCCAGCCCAGGAGGCCGGCCAGGGTGACGATGAACGCGGGCAGGCCCAGCCGGGTGATGATCGTGCCCTGGAAGGCGCCGATGGCGGCGCACGTGAGCAAGGCCACCGCGACGGCGGCCCACCACGGCCAGCCCGTCGACTGCTTCACCAGCTCGGCCATGACGATGCCGCCGATGCCGCTGACGAAGCCGATGGACAGGTCGATCTCGCCCAGCAGCAGGGGGAACACCATGCCCATGGCCAGGAGCATGTAGGCCGCCCCCTGGATCAGGAGGTTGACGATGTTGCCGGACGTGAGGAAGTTGGAGTTGAGCGTCTGGAACAGGGCCGAGATGAGGATCAGCCCGCCCACCACCGGCAGCACCCCGGCCTCGCCCGCTTTCACCCGGGCCCACGCCCCCCCCAGGTACTCGCCCAGCGAGTTGGCCAGGATCTCGGGGGCGACGGCCAGGTCGGCCGACGTGACGGCCGCCTGCGACTGCTCCTCGTCGTCCTCCACGACCACGCCGTCGGGGCCGGGGCCCGGGCCGGGGCCCTCGATCGTGGTCATCGGGCCCTCCCGTCGCCGTTGGCGGTGCGGGTCGACACCCCGCTGGTCATGAGGTCGACGACGATCTGGCGGTCGAGCTCGACCGCCGGCTTCACCGCCACCACCTTCCCGAGGCGGAGGACCGCGATCCGGTCGGCCACCTCGAACACGTCGTTCATGTTGTGGGACACGATCATCACCGCCAACCCCCGGTCGGCCAGGCGGCGGACCAGGTCGAGCACCATGCGCGTCTGGGCCACGCCCAGGGCGGCGGTGGGCTCGTCCATGATCACCAGCTTCGAGTTCCACAGCACCGCCTTGGCGATGGCCACCGACTGGCGCTGCCCACCCGACAGCGACGCCACCGGCTGGCGGATGGAGCGCACGGTGGTGACGGCCAGGCTGCTGAGGGTGGACGCGGCCGCCTTCTCCATGTCCTCCTCGGCCAGGGCCAGGTGCCGGGCCTTCTCCCGGCCGAGGAACATGTTCTGGACGATGTCGAGGTTGTCGCACAGGGCCAGATCCTGGTGGACGGTCTCGATCCCGAGGGCAGACGCGTCCCGCGGGCTCTTGAGCTGGACGGGCCTGCCCTCCCACAGGATCTGGCCGCCGTCGGGCTGGTGGATGCCCGAGATGCACTTGATGAGCACCGACTTGCCGGCCCCGTTGTCGCCGACCAGGGCCGTGACCTGGCCCGTGGGCACGTCGAGAGTGACATCGGTGAGGGCCTGGACCGCGCCGAAGTGCTTCTGCAGCCCCTGCAGCTGGAGCAGCGCCCCCCCGGCGCCCGTGGGTCGTGGGTCAGGCGCCGGGGGTGCTGCTTCGGGAACGACGTCCGTCGTCACCGCGTTAACTGATGCCGGCGGCGGTGCAGGCGGCGGAGAGCTCGCTGATGCAGAGGTCGTTCTTCTTGACGGCCTCGTCCTTTACGACGGTGGCGGCCAGGTTGTCGGTGGTGACCCACACCGTGGCCAGGAGCACCGACTGGACGTCGGCGTTGGTCTGCGAGTCCTTGGTAGAGCCGTTGATCAGGCTCGCGGGCGGGGTCTGGCCCGCGTTCAGGTAGATGGCGACGGTGGCCGCGGCCTGGGCCTCCAGGTAGACCGGCTTGTAGACGGTGCCGCACTGGTAGCCCTTGAGGATGTTCTGCAGGCCCGACAGGGACGCGTCCTGGCCGGTGGTGGGGAACGTCTTGGGCGGCACGTTCTGCGCCTGCAGCACCGAGATCACGGCGTTGGCGTTGTCGTCGTTGGGCGTGACCACCGCGTTCAGCTCGGGGTGGGCGGTGAGCTGCTGCTGGAAGGTGGTGGCGGCCACCGACGGGGTCCACGTGCCCGGGGGCTCGCCGACCTTGGTGTAGGTGCCGGCGTCGAAGAGGGGCTTGAGGACGCCGTTGTAGCCCTCGGCGAACTGGCCGGCGTTGTTGTCGGTGTCGGCGCCGTTCATGACCAGGACGTTGGGGTTGGCGACCTTCCACGCGGCGATGCAGTCGATCTCGCCCTGGCCGATGAGTTGGCCCACCTTGACGTTGTCGAAGCTGACGTAATAGCGCCCGGCGGCGCCGCCCAGGGTGAGGCGGTCGTAGTCGATGACCTTGACGCCCTTGGCCGCGGCGTTGGCCTGGATGGCGGCGCCGCTGCCGGAGTCGATGGCGTCGATGAGCAGGACGGTGGCCCCCTGGGTGATGGCGGCTTCGGCCTGGGTCTGCATGGTGCTGGCGCTGCCCTGGGCGTTGTCGATCTTGAAGTCGCTCGACGACAGCCCGGCGGCCTCGAACGCCTTGGTCAGATAGGGCCGGTCGAACGACTCGTAGCGGGCCGACGTGGTGGTGTCGGGAAGGAGCACCGCGATCAGCCCCTTGCCCTGGGAGGCCAGGTCCTTGAGCTGGGCCATGGCCGAGAAGTCGCTGGTGAACGACGTGGGCGTGACGTTGACGGTCGTGCCGCCCGCCTTCGTCGTGTCCGTCGTCGCCGTGTTGGAGCCGGAGTCGCTGCTGCACGCAGCGAGCGTCACCACCGCCACCCCGATCGCTCCCAGACGCATCCCAGCCCGCTTGATCCGGACGCTCACTACGACCCCCTTCGGTCGAGGAAATCACTCCCGATTGCAATTGATCGTCAAGGATAGGGAAACACGATCGTCAAGCGCGCCACCACCGGCGCGCGACGAGGGGCGCTGCCCTTTTTCGCCTGTGCCCCGGGCAGGACTCGAACCTGCGACCCGCTGCTTAGAAGGCAGCCGCTCTATCCAGCTGAGCTACCGGGGCCATCGTTCACGCTACAACCCGAGGTCCGGCCGAAGCCGGCCACATCGGCGGGTCGCCAGACGTCTGACAGGATCCCTGCGGTGTACGTGATCCCGAAGTCCGCCATCTCGATGGTCGGGTGGCCGGCGTTGCCGGAACCGGCCAGCGCCCTCTTCCTCGCCGTCCTCCACCAGTTCGACCGGACCGAGCGGCTGCCGCCCGCCGAGCTCGAAGCGCTCCAGTTCCAGACGTTGACCGGCGTCCTCCGCCACGCCTGCGACACCGTCCCCTACTACCGCTCCCGCCCCGTCTACCGGGAGGTCCTCGACGCCGGCCCCCTCGACGCCGACGCCTGGCGGCGGCTCCCCGTCCTCACCCGCGAGGAGCTCCAGGACGCGGGCCCGTCGACGACCAGCGAGGCGATCCCGCCCGACCACCTCCCCCTGACCGAGTCGATGACGTCGGGATCGACCGGACGGCCGGTCCGCACCGTCGGCACCCGGATCACCAGCGCCTTCTGGCACGCCATCACCTTGCGCGAGCACGAGTGGCAGGGCCGGGACTCCACGTCGAAGCTGGTGGCGATCCGGGCCGAGGGCAACGACAAGATCCCGCCCGAGGGCAGGGCGGTCGACGGCTGGGGCTCGTCGATCGCCGTCGTCTATGAGAACGGGCCCTGCGCCATGCTCGGGATCAGCCACGACATCGCCCACCAGGCCACATGGCTCGTCGACCAGGACCCCCAGTACCTGTTGAGCCTCCCGTCCAACCTCGTCGCCCTGGCCCGCCACTTCCAAACCACCGGCCTCCGCCTGGAGCGCCTACGGGGCGTGACCACCTACGGGGAGACGGTCGGCGCCGACGTGCGGGAGGCGTGCCGGGCCGCGTGGGGCGTCGAGGTGGCCGACATCTACAGCTCCCAGGAGGCCGGGTACATCGCCCTGCAGTGCCCGCAGTCGGAGGGGCTGCACGTCCAGTCGGAGACGGTCTACGTGGAGGTCCTCGACGACGACGACCAGCCGTGCCCGCCGGGCGAGGTGGGACGGATCGTCGTCAGCACGCTCCAGAACTACGCCATGCCGCTGCTGCGCTACGACGTCGGCGACTGCGCCGAGATGGGCCGCACCGGCTGCCCCTGCGGCCGGACCCTGCCCATCCTCGAGCGGATCGTGGGACGCCGGCGCAACATGCTGCGCCTCCCCACCGGCGAGACCATGTGGCCCCGGCTCCCGGCCCACGAGTGGGCGCCGGTGGCTCCGATCCGCCAGCTCCAGGTGGTCCAGGACGAGCTCGACCACATCGAGGCCCGCATCGTCAGCGAGCGGCCGCTCACCGACGACGAGGAGTCGGCGTTCACCGACGTCCTCCGCCGCCTGCTCAAGTACCCGTTCCGAGTGTCGCTCACCTATCTCGACCGGGTCGACCGGGCCCAGGAGCGCAAGTTCGACGACTTCGTGTCCCGGCTCTAACCCGGGTTCAACGAGAAGTGGGTGTGCACCGCCCGCCACTGGTGGTCGACGGCTGTGCGGGCGAGCACGATCGACGCCCGGCCCGGCCGCGGCCGCTCCGACCCGTTGTCGACCCACGTCGAGGTCCACGTGACCGCGACCGCGGCCAGGAGCCGGTCGGAGGAGAGCACGACCGCGAGATGGTCGTCCTCGAAGGTGAAGTTCCCGAGCCGGGGCCACACCCGGCGCCACTGGGAGCCCTCGAGCTCGTCGAGCGAGCCGGCCACGGTGGCGACGGACCCGAAGCCGAGGACGTCGGGCGAGAAGAGGTGGCGGGCGTGGTCGAAGTCGCGCCGGCGGACGAAGCCCTGCCAGGTGGCGAGCCACTCCCGGACCGAGGACGCGTCGTCGTCGGCGGGAGGGGGCGGCACGGGAACCAGTCTGCCCGAGCCCTGTCGACCTACCGCCGGCCCGTGGAACGGGGAGTCAAGCAACGCCGAGCCTGTGCCATGCTGGGTGCGACCGTGGTGGCCGTAGCTCAGTTGGTTAGAGCGCCAGGTTGTGGTCCTGGAAGTCGGGGGTTCGAGTCCCCTCGGTCACCCGCAGACAAACATTCGGCGCCTCTAGCTCAATTGGCAGAGCAGCGGACTCTTAATCCGCGGGTTCAGGGTTCGAGTCCCTGGGGGCGCACCACCAAAAGTCCTGGTCAGGACGTTGCGGTGTCCGACTGAGGCCCGATTTTCGTCCCGTCGCCCACTTATCCGCCCGCTTATCCAGAATCGATAAACTCTAGCTAAACTGGTGGCGTGACGCCGAGCGAGGAGCGATTCCGGGCGAAGGTGCGCCAGCAGGGCAGCCATGCGTTGTGGACCGGCGCCCGGGACGCCCGAGGCACGGGACTGGTCCGCATCGACGGCTCGCTCCGAACCGTGCAGCGTGCTGCCTGGGAGTTCGCTCACGGTCCCCTTCCTCCCCGGGCCCGCGTCCTGGCCTGCCGGGAGGAGCGTGCCTGTGTGCGACTCGACCACCTGCGAGTTGACCGGCCGCAGCCGATGACCAAACCAGCATCCCCACGCCGCGAACGCGGCAGCGGGTCGAAGCGCGAGGTCCGGTCCGGAGTGTGGGAGCTGGCTGTCAGCCTCGGTCCCGGACCCAGCGGCCGCACCCGCCGTCGTTACCGCACGGTCGATGGCACCGAGGATGACGCCGACCAGGCGCTTGCCGACCTCGCCGAGACCGCCCACGGGCCCAGTCGCCTCGGCGACCTCCGAGTGCGCGAGCTCATCGACCGCTACCTCACCTGGCTCGATGACGGCACCGGCACCGCTCCGGTCGGGAGCTATCGCAAGATCGCCGACGAGGTCGTCGAACCCGCATTGGGACGCCAGTTCGCCGTCCTCATCGACACCGCCGACGTCGACGGCCTGCTGCGGGCCGCGCACCAGGACGGTGCCTCCCGTCAGGAACTGACGGATGTTCTCGCACTCCTCGCGCAGGCGTATCGCTGGGCCCGAGGGCGGCAGTGGACGACGCGAAACCCGACTACAGACATTCGTATCCGAGACATCGTCGGCTGAAGGCGGCGCGCTGGCTCCGCTCGCCATGCGCTCCCTGGCCGGCAGCCGCCCGTACTGTGTCGGCGTGGCGTGCGAGGACTGTGGCAACCCCGACGCAAACACGTGGTTGAGCAATGTGCTCGTCTGTGACCGTTGCTACGACAAGCGCATCGCCGAGTACACCGGCCTTCCCCGTCTCCCCGACCCGCCGCCGTCCGTGCTGCTCCATGGGCCTGACGGGCGCGATCATCGCCTCCGGTTCAAGATCTGGCGAGCCCCGACGGGGATCGAGGTGCAGCTGGAGGAGATCGAAGTGCCCGTCGGCGAGGGGTACCGGTTCGCCGTGCTCGGCGACCATGACGGCGATGTCGATGAGCTCGTGGCCCGGGTGCGAAACCTGGCTGAGTCCGAGATCGGGAGGCTCTATCTCGAACCGGCCCGCCACCGGGAGGGCTGGGCTCTCCGCGACGACGAGGTTGCGGGGCAGCTCGTCTGGAACGAGGAAAGTGACCACGGAGAGCCCTACCGCGTGATCATCGACGGGCGCACGCTGAGCTGGGAGGAGCTCGGGAGGGCACTCGAGTCCTATGAGGGCTGGAGGTTCCGCCTTGTGATCGAAGATTCGATCGACGACGCCCGCACCGACGCGGACATCGTCGAGCTCCGTGGCCGCGGCAGCAGGCCGTAACCGACCAGTGGGTGAGCACCATCCGAGTTTGGAGGCGCGGGTGGTGCTCGCCGCCGAGGCGGCACTGGTCGAGCAGAGCTACGTCAGCCCGATCGACGTGCTCATCGGCGTCGGCTGGCTGACCCCCCAGGCCGTTGACCAGTGCGCCAGGGGCGGGCCGAGGACCTGGAGCGGTTGGCCCAGGTCAACCTGCACAAGCTGTCCGCAGCCATGGCCATTTTCCGGCGGTGGGCCGCAGACCGGGGCCTGCACCCGAGCGAGACGGCCTACGTCGCCCGGACCCGGGACCACCGTCAGCTCCGGTTCAGCCGCGACGGTGACGCCGGGATCGAGGCCGCCTACCGGACGCACTGGGTGTCACCCGAGCTGTCGGAGACCAAGCGCCGCCGGATTCAGGAGCGGCAGAGCGCAGTCCCCGACCTCGTCGTCATCTCCGCCCTCAATGCCTGGACATGCACGGCGTGCTCGGGCACCGGTGAGCTGCTGATCATGGAGGGACCGGGGCCGGTGTGCCTCGCCTGTGCCGACCTCGACCATCTTGTGTTCCTGCCCGCCGGCAACACCGCGTTGACCCGCCGGGCCAGGAAGGCGAGTGCGCTTTCCGCGGTCGTGGTGCGCTTCAGCCGGTCGCGGCACCGCTACGAGCGTCAGGGCCTTCTCGTCGAGGAAGCGGCGCTCGACCAGGCCGAGCAGGAGTGTCTGGCCGACGAGGAAGCCCGCAGTCAGCTTCGCCAGCGTGACGAACAGCGCCGCGCCGAGCAGGACCTCGAATTCCAGGCCGAGTTCGCGACCGAGGTCAGACGGCTGTTCCCCGGATGCCCGCCAGCGCGCGCCGAGGCCATCGCGCAATACGCCGGCGCCCGGCGCAGTGGCCGGATCGGACGGAGCGCCGCTGGTCGGGCCCTCGACCCCGAGGCCATCACCCTCGCAGTCGTCGCTTCCGTGCGCCACCTCGACACCCCCTACGACGCCCTGTTGATGTCGGGAGTCGCCCGCTCTGATGCCCGGACGCAGGTCATCGATCAAGTCAGGGCTGTGCTGGACTCCTGGAGGTTCGCGGTCGTCCTCTGAGGCGGTGTCCGGCCACGACCACATCGTGCGGTGATCGCCACCTGCCCGACGGCTGCCCAGTGACCGGCTGGGTGCGCAGCTGGTTAGGCGACCGCGGTGCGGAGAAGCTGACGATGGCGGCTGACCGGCCCGGGAAGGGGGCGAACGTGAACGATCTCGCCGTCGATATCAGCCACCTGGGCGACCGCGTTCGCGGTGGTCGATCCAACGACGATCCACGCCCCTTCAACGATGCGCGACTGGTCGAAGGCCTCGTCGAGGAAGCCCCACGGCAGGCCCGTGTCATCCTCGGAAGCCAGATCAAGGGGCAGGTCGATGGGAACAGCGTCCATTCACGTCTCCAGGGGGCTGGACTCGACTTCATGGTAGGGGTTCTCAAGAATCTCGTGCTCGCAATCGGAGAGCCGCCGGAGTAGCTCATCGAGCTCGGCGTGCGCCAATGTGACGTGCGGCGTGCGGAACGTCGGCACCACCTCTATCCCGGCCGCCTCGAGTGCCGAGCGTCGGAACGTTCGGACCCTCGTCCACTCGACCAGTCGCGTCTCGCAGAGGGCATCGACTTCACCAGCGTCGCGTGCGACGAAGCCGGAGACCCCGTACCGGTTCCAGTCAAAGAAGCGCCGGCGAAACCGGCGCGCGTCTGCCCTGAGCACCGCCGCTGGATCCTCGCCGCGAATCACGACAACTGCGTCATCCGGGATGGGCCCGCTTCGAATCCTCGGCACAGCCTCCGGCATCGCCGAATTCTGTCAGCGTCCGCACCAAGGCCCAGTTTCCCTCCGGCAAACCCAACGGACACCCCCGACCCACGCGGTGTCCGGACACTCAAGCCTGTGCTCCAGCCCGATCGTTGAGTGTTTGACGACCGCGTATCCGCCCGCTTATCTCGGGCGTACTGGGGCGTCCTGCGTGTACGCGGTGGACGAGGACGCCGACAGAACCGCAGGTCAGAGCACTGGAGCGCACTCAATAGACAATCGGGAGCGGACTCTTAATCCGCGGGTTCAGGGTTCGAGTCCCTGGGGGCGCACCGCGTCGCAGGTCAAAGGGCACTCCCGGTGGGCCCGGCTCTCAGCCGGAGGGGCCGGTAATGCCGCGCTCGAAGGCGAAGGCGGTTGCCGCCGATCGGGTCGACACGCCGATCTTGAGGAAGATGTTCGACAGGTGGCGGGCGACGGTCTTGTCGCTCAGGTACAGCCGGGCCGCGATCTGCTTGTTGGACAGTCCGGCGGCGACCAGGCGGAGCACCTCCCCCTCCCGGTCGGTGAGGCCGGCGGGGAGGGCGGTGGGCGCCCGGAGGGCATCATCGATCCGCTTTGCGTCGAGTACCGCGCCGACCCGTTCGAACAGGCGTGCCGCGGCGCCGAACGAGGCCTTGGCCCCGTCCTCATCGCCCGCGCCCCGGCATGCCTCCCCGAGGAGGAGCCGCACGGTGGCCGCCTCGTAGGGCACGTCGAGGTCCTGCCACAGCCGGAGGGCGCGGTTGAGGGTGGCGCAGGCGGCACGGGGGTCTCCCTCGGCCAGCTGGAGCCGACCCCGGCTGGAGGCGGCGCCCGCCCGCAGGGCGGGGCTGTCGTAACGGGCGGCGACGGCTTCCAGTTCGTCGGCCGACGTCCGGGCGCCGCCGAGATCGCCCATCGCCACCGCGATCTGGATGGCCGCGGGAAGGGCCTTGGCCCGGGCGAGGGGGTCGTGGGCCCGCTCGGCCAAGGCCCGGGCGATGATGGCGGAGGCGGCGTCGACGTTTCCCTGGGACAGCCGCAGCAGGGCCAAGCCAGGCTGGGGCTGGCCGCCGAGCTCCTCGGCGCGGCGGAAGGCGGATTCCGCCCCGTCGGCATCGCCCAGCCGCCGACGGATGTCGCCGATCTCGGCATAGGCCAGCGCGGCCGTCCCCGGCATGCGCATCGCCTCGAGGTCGACGCACGCCCGGCGGGCTTCCTCCTCCGCCTCCGGCCACGAGCCGTGGCGCTGCAGCACCGTCGCCCGGTGGGCCCGACAGACGCCGGGGAAGATGGAATACGGATGTCGGTCGGTCCAGCGGGTGAGGGCCTCCGTCCACTCCGCCGCCCGCCGGATATCGCCCAGGTCCTCGCAGGTGGCGATCATCCCGCAGTAGACCGCGCCGTGGAAGAAGGGGGTGAGCCGTCCCTCGACCGCGAAGAGCATCGATTCGTCGAAGCGGGCCATGCCCTCGGCCACCCGGTCCTGGGCGATCAACGCGCTGGCCAGGGCCTGCAGACCGATCGCCTGGACGTC
Source organism: Actinomycetota bacterium (assembly GCA_034669165.1). Classification (GTDB taxonomy): domain Bacteria; phylum Actinomycetota; class Acidimicrobiia; order Acidimicrobiales; family AC-14; genus JAXDMK01. Next base: position 77,936 of record JAXDOC010000018.1, on the reverse strand, counting down.
GTGCTGCCGAAGCCGCCGACCGAGTTCGACGGCCTGCCGCGCCTGCACCTCGGCCGAGTCGGGCTGGCCCTGGGCCAGGGCGCCGAAGGCCTGCAGCACCAGGAAGAAGCCGTAGGGCGCGGACTCCTCGAGTCCGGTCAGGACCTGCTGGGACCGCCCCATCCACGCCCCCCCGATCGACGGACGGGCGGTGGCGAAGTACGCCTGGGTCAACCACACCGCGCATCCCGCGGCTCCGACCAGATTGCCCTCGTCCTCGTAGCGGACGTAGGCCCGCTCCCGCGTCTCGATGGCCTCGTCCACCCGACCGACGGCGAAGGCGGCCTCAGCCCGAGCCTCGAGGGCGTCGCCGTCGAGCCCGGTCGTAGGTTCGGCCCCCTGCAGCCGGTCGTACATGGCCTGCCAGTCGTCGGTCAGCTCGGACATCGAGGCTCCCTCACGCGGGGGTCCCAGGATACCGCCGCCGGTCGTCGCCACGCTGATGGCGGTTGCCCCGACCGACTTCCAGCCCCGCCGCCTCCGCGTCCCGTCCGAGGTCGATCAACAGGCGGGTGAGGCGGGCCCGCAGCCGGGTCGTGGTCGGGTGACCGTCCCCGAGCTCGTGCTGCGCCGCTTCGATCGCCTGCCGGAACGTCCGGTCGGCGTCGGCCATCCGGCCCGCGGCGCGCTGGCCCTCGGCCAGCTGGATGAGGGCCAGAACCGGGTCGGGGCTTGACGTCATCGTCACATCCTCCGCCGGTGAGGTCGCCGCCGCATCGAACCGATGGTGCATCCGGTCGCGGCCGGACATGGGTCGTTTCACCCATGCGCCGGGCCGGGACAGTTGGGTCAACCGGTCGATGCGGGACACCGGCCGATCCTCGAAACTGCTGGTAGCAGGCCCGACGAGGAGAGAACCCGATGACCAAGCGTGAGTACACCAGGAAGCTGACCCTTACGAGGGAGACGCTCCGCACCCTTACCGCATCCGAGCTGCGCCTCGTGGCCGGGGGGCGGACGAAGCCGACCGACGACAACTGCACCGGCCGGTACTCCGGCTGCATCTCGCGGAGCCCGATGACCACTGCCTGACCGCAACCGGACATGGCCGCCCACGCGCGGGGGCGGCGACCGTAACCTGCTGTTGCCGGGGCCGACCGGGGGACAGTCATGACCGACCAGGGGTACACGTCAGGGGCGCTGGAACCCTCTGGATTCTTCGTCCTGCGCACGCCGCTCCTGCCCGTCGAGACGTGGTTGGGCGGCTTGGAGGCGGCCTGGCTGGCCGCCCGGCCCGACGTCGCCGACGCCCTCTACCTGGCGTCGCCCACGCTGGTCGACGCCCTCGCCGAAGCCGGCGGGGACCGGGCCCGGCGGGCCCAGCCCAAGCTGGCCGCCTACCTCACCCGGGCCGCCACCCGGGCCACACCCTTCGGCCTCTTCGCCGGATGCAGCGTGGGGACGGTGGCGACGATCGGCGGTCGGACGCATCTGGAGCTCTGCGGTGGCGAGGGGTACCGGCGTCACACCCGCCTCGACAACGACTACCTCTTCGCCCTGGTGGCGGCGCTGGAGGCGGACCCGGCTGTCCGGGCTTCGCTCCGGTGGTCGCCGAACTCCAGCCTCTACCGGGTCGCCGGTCGGTGGCGCTATGCCGAGGCCCGTCTCGACGGGACCCTGCGCTCGTACCACCTGGTAGCCGTCGACGACATGGACGCGCTGACGCAGACGCTCGCCCGGGCCACGTCCGGCGCCACCGTCGACGAGATCGCCACCCCCCTGATGGACGACGATGTCGCCTCGGAGGAGGCGACCGCCTTCATCGAGGAGCTCATCGACGCCCAGCTGCTCGTCTCTGACCTTCAGCTGCAGGTCACCGGGCCGGATCCGACGGCTGCTCTCGTCCGACGCCTCCTGGCGCACCCGGCCACAGCCGGCGCCGGCGAGATGCTGAGCCAGGTCCGGGCCGCGCTGCGCAAGATCGACGCCGACGGTCCCGGTGCCGCGGTCGACGCCTACCGCACCGTCGCCGACCTGCTGGCGAACCTGCCGGCGCCGGTCGAGCGGGCGCGGCTCTTCCAGGTCGACATGGTCAAGCCCATGACCTCCGCGTCCCTCGGACCCGGCCTGGTGGCCGAGATCGGCCGGGCGATCGAGATCCTGCACTTGCTCGAAGCTGCGGCCACGGCCGCCGGCGACGACGCCCTGGCCCGGTTCCGTGACGCCTTCGTCGCCCGGTTCGATCATCGGGAGGTGCCCCTCGTCGAGGTGCTCGACGAGGAGATCGGCATCGGGTTCGGGTCCGACCCGACAGTCGACAACGCGTCCCCGCTCCTGGATGGCCTCGAGCTACCGCCATCGACGACGGCAACGACTGACCGCTGGACGGAGCGGGACGACTTCCTGCTGGCCAAGATCCTCGGGGCCGCCCAGCGGGGAGTGACCGAGATCATCCTCGACGAGGCCGATCTGGCCGCGCTCGGACAGCCCGACCCTGCCCCGCTGCCCGACGCCGTGGAGGTGATGGTGACGGTGGCCGCGAGATCGGTAGCCGCGGTCGACCAAGGCGACTTCCGCCTCGTCGTCCACGGTGTCTCGGGTGCGCCCGGCGCCCGGTTGCTCGCCCGCTTCTGCCACGCCGACGACACCCTGCGCGACCTCGTCGTCGACCACCTCCGCCGGGAAGAGGCCCAGCAGCCTGCGGCCGCGTTCGCCGAGATCGTCCACCTGCCCGAGGGCCGCCTCGGCAACGTCCTGTGCCGGCCCGTACTGCGGGCCTTCGAGATCCCGTACCTGGGTCGCTCGGGGGCACCGGCGGAGGCCCAGGTGCCGGTGACCGACCTCCTGGTGTCGGTCGGCGACGGCCGCATCGTCCTGCGATCGCAACGCCTCGACCGAGAGGTCGTCCCCCGGCTCACGACGGCCCACAACTTCGTCTCCGGTTCGCTCGGCGTCTACCGCTTCCTCTGCGCTCTCCAGAGCCAGGGCACGTTCGGGGGCCTGCGGTGGAGCTGGGGCCTCTTGGCCCGCTCACCCTTCCTCCCCCGCGTGACGTGCGGGCGCCTCGTGCTGGCCCGGGCGCGGTGGACGCTCCGCGGGACGGAGCTCGAGTCGGTCCCTCGAGACCGACTGCCCCGGTTCGTCGCCCTCGTCGACGGCGACAACGAGCTCGCCTGCGACCTCGACGACCCGAGTTCGACGGAGATGCTCCACCTGCAGCTGAAGGGACGGACGGAGGCGACCCTGGTCGAGATGCTCCCGGGACCGGACGAGCTGTGCGTGACCGGACCCGAGGGCCGCTTCGTCCACGAGCTGGTCGTGCCGTTCACCCGCTCGGGGGTGCCACGACCGGCCACAACGGCGGTGCGGCCGCCCGCGCCCACCTCTGTCCGCCGCTTCCCGCCCGGGTCGGGGTGGCTCTACGCCAAGCTCTACACCGGCACGGCGACGGCAGATCGGGTGCTGGTCGACGCCGTCCGTCCCCTGGTCGATGACGCCCTCGCCCAAGGCGTGGCCGACGCCTGGTTCTTCGTCCGCTACGGCGACCCCGACTGGCACGTCCGGGTCCGGCTCCACGGCGACCCCGCGCCGCTGCTCGCCCGCCTCCACCAGGCGACCGCCCCGTTGCTCGACGACGGCCGCGTCTGGCGGGTGCAGCTCGACACCTACGAGCGGGAGGTCGAGCGTTACGGCGGAGACGCCGGGGTCGAGGTGGCCGAGCGCATGTTCCACCACGACAGTGAGGCGGTCCTCGCCATCCTGGAACGGCTCTCCGGTGACGAGGGCCTCGATGCCCGTTGGCGGCTGGCGCTGGTGGGTACCGACCGCCTGCTCGACGACCTCGGCTTCTCCCTCGAGGACAAGGCGGCGTGGGCCGGAGCCCGCCGGCGCGAGTTCGGCCTGGAGTTCGCGGTCGACGCCGCCGCCACGGCCCGGCTGGGCCGGCGCTACCGGAGCGAGCGGGCGGCGCTGGAGGAGCTCCTGGTCGCAGACGAAGACGGTGACCATCCCCTGACACCTGGCCTCGCCATCCTGGCCCGGCGGTCGGAAGCGGTGGCCCCGGCCGTCGCCGACCTGCGGGCCCGGGGCCTGCCCCTCCCCGACCTTGCCGCCAGCCTGGCCCACATGCACGCCAACCGGCTCTTGCGGTCGGCCCACCGGGCGCAGGAGTTGGCCATCCATGACCTCCTACACCGGCTCTACCAGGCCCGGCTGCACCGCGCCCGCCATGGATGACCTGTTCCGGAGCGAGGCCCTCGAGCACCACGCCGGTCGCCCGGGCGGGGGAGACGTCCTGCGCCTCACCCCCCGTTGGGCCAACCGGCTCTTCTGGATCCTCCTCGTCCTGGTACTGGCCGGATTGGCGGCCAGCTGGCTGGTTCGGGTCGACGGCCAGCGCCTCCTGTGGATCCTCCTCGGCCGTGGGTAGGCGCGTTCCCTACCTCCAGCAAGTGGAGCTGGCCGACTGTGGGGCCGCCTGCCTGGCCATGGTCCTCGCCTACCACGGCCGCCACGTGCCCCTGAAGGAGGTCCGCGACGCCACCGGCACCGGCCGTGACGGCGTGGACGCCGAGGGGCTGGTGCGGGCCGCCCGCCACTACGGGCTGGACGCCCGGGGCGTGCGGGCCGACGTCGACGACCTCCGCCACCTCCCCTCGGGCTCGATCCTGCACTGGGAGTTCACCCACTTCGTGGTGCTCGAGCGGGTCCGTCGCAACACGGTGGACCTCGTGGACCCGGCCGTGGGACGCCTCCGTCTGCCGATATCCCGGATCGGGCGCTCCTTCACCGGCGCCGCCATCGTGCTGGAGCCCACGGCCGACCTGGCCGCCCAGGACCCGGCGCCCAAAGGCCTCCTGCGCTACCTGCGACCGATGCTGCGCCAGTCCCGGCTCCTGCGTCGCATCGTCATGACGTCGGTCCTGCTGCGAGTCTTCGCCCTGGCCATTCCGGGGCTCACGGCCGTCCTGGTCAACCGGGTGGTGCCCGACGGCGATCGTGGCCTTCTCTGGGTCGTGGGCGCGGCCGCCGCGACCATGGTCGCCTACCACTTCCTCACGTCCTTTCTCCGGGCCCACCTTCTGCTCCGCCTGCGGACCCACCTCGACATGCAGATGACGCTCGGCTTCATGCGCCACCTGGTCGATCTGCCCTACGGGTTCTTCCTCCGCCGATCCGCCGGTGACCTCATGATGCGGCTGCGCTCGAACAGCACCGTGCGGGAGATCCTCACCACCGGAGCCATCTCCACCGTCCTCGACGGCGCCTTCGTCGCGGTCTACCTGGTGCTCCTTCTGGCCCTGAGCCCCTCAATGGGCCTTCTCGTCCTCGGCCTGGGGATGCTCCAGGCGGCGGTGCTGCTCGTGGCCCGGCGCCGGAACCAGCAGCTCATGGCCGAGACGCTGCACACCGAGGCCCGGTCCCAGAGCTACGTGTACGAGATGCTGGCGGGGGTGGAGGCGCTCAAGGCGGCCGGTGTGGAGCACCGGGCGGTGGAGACGTGGTCGAACCTGTTCGTCGACGAGGTCAACGTCGCCCTGCGGCGGGGTCGCCTCGACGCCCTTGTCGACTCGGTGATGACGGCCCTGCGGCTGGTCTCCCCGCTGGCGCTGCTGGTCCTGGGCGGCAGGCAGGTGCTGGCGGGCGACCTGCGGCTGGGCACCATGCTCGCCCTCGTCGGATTGGCCGCCGGGTTCCTCGAGCCCCTGGCGGCACTGGTCACGACCGGCCTCGAGGTCCAGCAGCTCGGCAGCTACCTCGACCGCATCAACGACGTCCTCGACACCCCCAAGGAGCAGGACGGTCGCGACGTGCAGCCGGCCGGGTCGTTGGCCGGTCACATCGTGGCCGAACGGGTGTCGTTCCGGTACAGCTCACTGGGCCCGCTGGCAGTCGACGACGCCTCGCTCGAGATCAGCCCCGGCCAGACCGTCGCCATCGTGGGCCGCTCGGGGTCGGGAAAGTCGACGTTCGCCCACCTCCTGCTCGGGCTGTACGAGCCGGAGGCGGGCCGCATCCTCTACGACGGTAGGGACCTGGCCTCGCTCGAGGCCCGGTCGGTACGCAACCAGATCGGCATCGTGACCCAGAACGCGTACGTCTTCGGCTCGACGATTCGGGACAACGTGGCCCTGTCCGACCCGGCCGTGTCCCGGGAGGAGGTCGAGCGGGCCGCCCGCCTGGCGTGCATCCACGACGAGATCGTCGCCCTGCCAATGGGGTACGACACCGTGCTGGTGGACGGCGGCGCGTCCCTCTCCGGGGGCCAACGCCAGCGCATCGCCATTGCCCGGGCGCTGGTGCACCGGCCCTCGGTCGTCCTCCTCGATGAGGCCACCAGCGCCCTGGACGCCATCACCGAGCGCGCCGTCTACGAGAACCTGGCCGGCCTCGGGAGCACGATCGTGGTGATCGCCCACCGGCTGTCGACCATCAGCCGGGCCGACCTCATCGCGGTGATGAAGGACGGGCGGGTGGTCGAGCTGGGCTCGCACGCCGACCTCGTGGGTCGGGGCGGCCACTACCAGGAGCTGGTGGGGGCCCAAAGCCCTCCCGGCACCTGAACCCCGGCCCCCCCGGCGGGAGGGCATGGGTCGATTCACCCATGTGGTGCTGACGCAAGGTTGGGTCATCCGGTCGATGCCGGACGCCGGGCGCTCCGTCACGATGGCCTCAGATCGAATCGATCACCCGGAATTCGACGAGAGAGGAACCAGCCATGAAGGGAAAGCCGAGCACCGGACAGCGGCGGAAGCTGCAGTTGACCAAGGAGACGCTGCGGGCGCTCACCGACGCCGAGCTGAAGGCAGTGGCCGGCGGCACCACCCGCTTCGCCGGCGCCCAGCGTCAGGGCGTGGCCGCGTACTGCTGACAGGAGCTACGTGTCAACGGGCAGGAAGTGGGCCACTGCTTCGAGGACCTCGGCGGGGGTCGGCATGAGGTCGCTCTCGACCCACGTGCCGGTGGCCGCCTCGAAGCCGATCTGGAGCTGCGGGCTGGTGATGACGTGATGGCCGTCGTCCTCCAGCATCCGGACGTTGCGCTGCACCGGCCGCCGCCGCCACATCTCCGGGTTCATGGCCGGGACGAAGAACACCGGCGGTTCGGCACCCAGGATGGTGGACGACAAGAGGTCGTCGGCGATCCCGTGGGCGGCCTTGCCCAGGATGTTGGCCGTCGCCGGCAGGACGAGGAAGAGATCGGCCCAGTCGGGAAGGTTGAGGTGCGGCACCCGCAGCCCGCCGTGGCGCCCCTCGCCGTAGACGGGGTTGCCGGTCAGCGCCTCGATGGCGCCCGGGACCACGAATGTCTCGGCCGCCCGGGTCATGATCACCCGGGTCGACGCCGCCACCGTGCTGAAGTGGACGAGGTAGGTCTGCAAGCTGAGCACGGCCATCGACCCGCACGATCCGACGAGAAGGTGAAGCCCGTCCCGCTCTGTCTCCAACCGTCCCCCCTTCCAGGCCGCCCGACGGTACTCCCGCACCGCCGTGGCTGACGGGTGGCGTCCGGTCCTCGGGGGCATGGACCGGAAGCGGGCGCTCGATCTCGCCCTGGCTCTGGGCGACGACCTGGGCCGGCCGGGCCAGGAAGCGGACGTGGGCCCCGACCTGGCCGGAGGGCGAGCAGGTATCGCCCTGTTCCTTTCGGCCCTCTGGCAGGCGGCCGGACGGGACGCCGACGCCGACGCCGCCGTCTCCCATCTGGGGGCGGCGGTCGAGGCCTCCGTGTCGGGTGGCGCCCCGTCGGAGTTACCCGCCGGTCTGTTCGAGGGACAGGCCGGCGTCGCCTGGGTCGTCGACCGGCTGGCCGCCGACCTGGTGGACCTCGACACCGATCCCAACGAGGGCCTCGACCGGGCCCTGGTGCGCCTCATCGCCGACGCCCCCGGCCATGACCCCTACGACCTGATCTCGGGCCTCGCCGGCTTCGGCGTGTACGCCGCCGCCCGCCTGCCCCGGCCCGAGGCGGCGTCCGCCCTCACCCTGATCGTGCGCCGGTTCGCGGAAACGGCCCGGGCCCGCGACGGCGGCCTCACCTGGTGGACGCCGCCCGCCCTGCTCCCGGAATGGCAGCGGAAGACCTACCCCGACGGCTACTACGACCTGGGCGTGGCTCACGGGGTCGCGGGCGTGATCGCAGTCCTGGCCCGCTGCGACAGGGCCGGCGTGGCCGCGGGCGAGGCCCGGCGGCTGCTCGACGGCGCGGTCACGTGGCTCCTGGCCCAGCGACTACCCCCCGGCGGGCCGACAACCTTCCCCTCGGTCACGTTTCCCGGGGTCGGGCCGTGGCCGGCCCGGTCGGCCTGGTGCTATGGCGACCCCGGCATCGCGGCCACGCTGCTCGCCGCCGCCCGCGCCGTCCGTCGCCCGTGGTGGGAGGCGGAGGCGGTGGCCATCGGAGTGCGGGCCGCGGCCCGTCCGGCAGCCGACAGCGGCGTCTCCGACGCCGGTCTGTGCCACGGCGCGGCCGGGCTGGCCCACATCTTCACCCGGCTATGGGCCGCCTCCGACGACCCCAGGCTGGCGGACGCGGCCCGGTTCTGGCTCGACCGCACGGTGCAGTTGCTGCCCGAGCTCGATGCCCCCGGATTCTTGGAAGGGAGGGCCGGTGGTGGGCTGGCCCTCCTCGCCGCCGCCACCGACATCGAGCCGGTCTGGGACGACGTGCTCCTCCTCTCCTGATTGCTATCTGGCCACCCCAGGCGAGTCCGTCATCGAGGGCCTCGAGGCGGGCGTAGTGCTGGCCGCCATCGGCGAGCTCCACCCGGAACGACTCGTCGCCAAGGCCGCACGGACGGCTCGCTTCCAACGCCGTAGCTGGGATGCCTGACGCCCACGGAAACGGCTCCGGCCCACCGGCGGATGGGTTCGAAGGCGCCTTCGAGGCTGGCCGCGGGCACGCTCAGGGGCCGAGCCAACGGCTGCCGGGGAGGCTCGGATCGGTCTGGGTCCAGTAAGCCACCGATAGAATGGCCCTGGAACCGTCACAATCGGCGAAAGAAGGGGGCGGCGTCATGGCGGAAACGGAGACGAGTCCACCGACCCCGGCGGGTGATGACCTGTCTGTGTCGGAAACCGAAGCGCCGTTCGAGAACGAGGCGCATATCGGCGCGATTCCGGTTCTCGATCCGAACAGTGAGGCGGACGGCGGCGGGAGCGTGATCGGGGGCACGGTCCTACCGCATGTCGAGGGGTTTGCGGCGGCGGTGTGCGCGGCCAGGGGGGCGTGCGACATCTCCACCTACGAGGACCACGACCCGGAGATGGCGCGTGCCATCGACATCCTGGTGTCGTCTGCCTACGGCAAGATGCCGGCCGACTTCTCGTTCGGCGACGACGTGGCCGCCTTCACGTTTGACGAGTGGGTCTCGCGTGGCGTCCTCTATATCATTTGGCGACAGCGGATCAACCATAATGACGGTCGTGGATGGCGGGCGATGGACGACCGGGGCACCATCACCCAGAATCATTTCGACCACTGCCATGTCAGCTTCAAGGAAAGTGGCGACACCGATGTTGTTCCCGAGGAGGATTTCCTGATGAGCTTGACCCCCAAGGAACAGAAAGACCTACTCGACAAGGTGAAGAACACAGAGTTGACGCTGGCCCGGTTGGAGACGATCCTCGCCGATCCCCAGAGCGGCATCGCCGTGCGCCTGGCCCGCCTCGACGACAAGGTGAAGGAGCTCAGCAAGCGGCTTCCCGGGTAGCGACCTCCTCAGGCGCTCTCCCGCCGACGGGCAAGGTCGCCGAAGCCCGCCGCCAGGAGGTCGAGCCGGGGGTTGTCGAGCAGGGGCAGCTCCAGTCGCCGTCGGCGGAGCGCTTCCAGGTCGAGGTCGGCCCACACCACCGCCTCCACGTCCTCGGGGGCCGCGGCCAGCAGGCGGCCGTCGAAGTCGACCACGTGGGAGCCGCCCCAGAAGGCGAAGCCGTCGTCCTCGCCCACCCGGTTGACGAAGACCACGAACACCTGGAGCAACCGGGCGTAGAACCGGGTGATGTCGCTCCACGTCGACGGGTTGTCGACCAGCTCGCTGCGAGCGGAGTTGGCCGGCACCACCAGGACCTCGGCGCCCCGGCGTACGGCCAGCTCGACCAGCGCCGGATGCCAGGCGTCGTTGCAGATGAGGACGGCCACGCCGTCGACCACCTCCAGCTCGTCGCCGGGGATGAAGTGCCGGCCCTCCTCCCACGGGCCGTAGTTGGGCAGGTAGAGCTTGCGCTGGACGTGACGCAGCCGGCCTCGCTCCCATCGGGCGGTGGCGTTGGACCACGGCCGCTCGGCGAACCCCACGATCACGGCGCAGTCGCCCGCGACCCGGGCCAGCCGCTCGTCGTCGGCCGCCATGGCCAGGTCGGCTTCCCGCCGGCTCTTGCAGTAACCGGTGACGGCGAGCTCGGGGAACACGATCAGGTCGGCGCCCGCGGCCTGGGCCTTTTCCCGCAGTTCCGCCGCCCGCCCGACGTTGGTCTCGACCTCGCCCAGGCGACAGTCCATCTGGGCCAGGGCCACGCGCACCGGGTCAGTCTGGCCGCTGGCCCCGCGTCGAGGGCACCTCGCTCGTCTGAATGGTTCCTTGTCACCGTCGGAGGGGGTTGGTAGCGTCCCAGTCCGACCAGGAGCACGGTCAGGAGACGCGGGTGATCCTCGGTGTGAGCTTCTGGGAGTACGTCACCGACCAGCGGGACCGTCTCACCGGGCTCATGATCGAGCACGCCCAGATCGTGCTCGTCTCGATCGCGCTCGCCATCGTCATCGGGGTCGGCCTCGGCGTGGTGACCTACCGGACCGACCGCCCCCGCCACGCCGTCCTCGCCGTCACCGGCGTCTTCCTGACCATCCCCTCCTTCGCCCTGTTCGGCCTCCTGATCTCGCCCCTGGGGCTGGGGACGACGCCTGCGGTCGTCGCCCTCGTCATGTACGCGCTGCTGCCCATCGTGCGCAACACCATCACCGGGCTCCGGGAGGTCGATCCCGCCATCGTCGAGTCGGCCCAGGGGATGGGCATGGGCCGCTGGCGGCGGCTGGCCCGCATCGAGCTCCCCCTGGCGTGGCCGATCATCATCACCGGCATCCGGGTGTCGACCCAGATCCTGGTGGGCATCGCCGCCATCGCCGCGGTCATCAACGGTCCCGGCCTGGGCAAGGACATCTTCCGGGCCCTGGCCCGGGTGGGCACCCCCACCGCCCTCAACCAGGCCCTGGCCGCGGTGCTCGGCATCGTGATCCTGGGCCTGCTGCTCGACATCGCCTACCTGATCATCGGCCGGCTGACGACCTCCAAGGGGCTCCGTGACTGATACCCGTGAGAGCGGGCCGACGACGAGCCCGACGACCAGCCCGATGACCAGCCCGATGATCCGCCTGGAGGGGGTGACCAAGCGGTACCCCGGCCAGGACCGGCCGGCCGTCGACCACATCGACCTCGACATCCCCGAGGGCGAGATCGTGATCTTCGTGGGCCCGTCGGGGTGCGGGAAGACGACCCTCATGAAGATGATCAACCGGCTCATCGAGCCGACCGAGGGGCGGATCTTCATCCAGGGGGAGGACGTCACCGGCGTCAACCCCGACCAGCTGCGGCGCCGCATCGGCTACGTCATCCAGCAGATCGGGCTCTTCCCCCACATGACGATCGGCGACAACATCGCCACCGTCCCCAAGATGCTCGGCTGGGACAGGTCGCGGATCGACAAGCGCATCGACGAGCTCCTCGAGCTGGTGGGCCTGGAGGCGTCGTTCCGGTCCCGCTACCCCAAGCAGCTTTCCGGCGGCCAGCGCCAGCGGGTGGGCGTGGCCCGGGCGCTCGCCGTCGACCCGCCGGTGATGCTCATGGACGAGCCCTTCGGCGCCATCGACCCCATCACCCGGGACCGGCTGCAGAACGAGTTCCTCCGGCTCCAGGCCGAGATCCGCAAGACGATCGTCTTCGTCACCCACGACATCGACGAGGCCATCAAGATGGGCGACCGCATCGCCATCCTGCGGGAGGGCGCCAAGATCGCCCAGTACGACACGCCCAAGCACATCCTCTCGGCGCCGGCCGACGCCTTCGTCGCCGATTTCGTGGGCGCCGGTGCGTCGCTCAAGCGCCTCAACCTGTCCCGCGTGCGCGACGTCGCGCTTTCCCAATGGCCCACGGTCCCCGTCGGCACCCACCCGGAGGCGGCGCTGGCGGTCCTGCGGCAGTCGGACAGAGGCTCGCTGCTGCTGCTCGACGCCCAGAACCGACCGTTCCGGTGGGTGACGGCCCGCGACATCGACCGCGACGACATCCCCCTCGACCAGGCCGGTATGGCACCGGAGGCCATCGTCGAGCCCCACGCCACGCTCCAGGACGCCCTCAACCAGATGCTCGACTCCAGCCACGGGGCGGCGGTGGTGGTCGACGGCCAGGGCGCCTACCTGGGGGCGGTCGACTTCGCCACCGTGGCCCTCGCCATCCAGGACATGCGCCGGGAGGCGCGTGACCAGCTGCGGGCCGAGGCGGTCGAGCTGAGCGACACCGGCGGGATCGCGACCTCGTGAGCCCCGTCTTGAGTCCGGTCTCGTGAGTCCGGTCTCGTGAGTATCGCCACGCCCGGGCGCACCCTCGGCCAGGAGCCCGAGGCCGACGTCCCGGGCCCGGCCTCGGTCGTCACCGCGCCGCCGCCCGCCCGCCGCCGCCGGCCGTGGCTCGGCTACGCGGTCATGCCGGTGCTGCTCGGGCTGGTCTGCCTGGCCCTCTACGCCTGGCTGCAGAGCAAGCAACTCGACTCCATCGAGCGGCGCCTGGTGAACTCCCACGACATCCGGGAGGCTGTCGTGGAGCACGTCAAGCTCACCGTCGTCTCGACCTTCTTCGTGATCCTCATCGCGGTGCCGCTCGGGATCCTGCTGACCCGGAGCTTCGCCAAGTGGGTCACCCCGGGCGTGATCGGGTTGGCCAACATCGGCCAGATGGTGCCGTCCATCGGCGTCCTGGTCATCCTGGCCCTGATCTGGACGATCGGGTTCCGCCCCGCCGTCGTGGCCCTGGTGGCCTATGCGGTGCTGCCCGTGCTGCGCAACACCATGGTCGGGCTGCAACAGGTCGACCGCAACGTGATCGAGGCCGGGCGGGGCATGGGCATGACCAAGCGGCGCGTGCTCACCCGCATCGAGCTGCCCCTCGCCGTGCCCGTCATCCTGGCCGGGGTGCGCACCGCCCTGGTCATCAACGTGGGGGCGGCCACCCTGGCCACCTTCGTGAACGCCGGTGGCCTGGGCGACATCATCAGCGGCGGGCTGTCCACCAGCCGCAACACGGTGATCGTCACCGGCGCCGTCCTCACCGCCGTGCTCGCCCTGTTCGTCGACTGGGTGGGCGGCATCGTCGAAGACCTGCTCCGGCCCAAGGGCCTCTGACCTAGCCCATCGCCATCGAAAGAAAGAAGGAACGATGAGACTCAGTACTGGGAGATCACGCACGACGATCCGGCTGCTGGCCGTCGTCGCGGTGCTGGCGCTGGTCGCCGGCGCCTGCGGGGACAATTCCGACGACACGGCCACGAGCGGGGCGTCGACGACGGAAGCGGGCCTCCTGTCGGGGTCGAGCTTCAAGGTCGGCTCCAAGGAGTTCACCGAGCAGCTCATCCTGGGCCAGATCACCATCCAGGTACTGGAGGACGCCGGCGCCAAGGTCAGCGACGAGACCGGCCTGGTCGGGTCCAACACCGTCCGCCAGGCGCTGATCTCGGGTGACATCGACCTCTACTGGGAGTACACGGGCACCGGGTGGATCAACCACCTCGGCAACACCGCGCCCGTCAAGGGCGAGCGGGAGCAGTTCGACGCGGTGGCCAAGGCCGACCTGGAAAAGAACGGCGTGACCTGGTTGGAGCCGGCGCCGTTCAACAACACCTACGGGTTGGCGACGTCGTCCGAGAACGCCGCCGCCCTGGCCGTCTCCAAGCTGTCCGACCTCGCAGCCCTGCAGCAGAGGAGCGCCAACGACTTCACCCTGTGCGCGGCGGCCGAGTTCCTGGCCCGCGACGACGGCCTGCCCGGCCTGGAGACGGCCTATGGCTTCAGCTTCGGCGACAAGGTGTCGGAGCTCGAACTGGGCCTGGTGTACGCCTCCGTCGACAAGGGTGACCCCTGCAAGTTCGGCGAGGTCTTCGCCACTGACGGCCGCATCGCCGCCCTCGGGCTCAAGGTGCTCGACGACGACAAGCAGTTCTTCGCCAGCTACCTGCCGTCGCTCAACGTGCGCAAGGGCGTGGACAAGATCCCCCAGCTCCAGCAGCTGTTCACTCCTGTGGCCGCGGCCCTCACCACCGCCACCATGCAGGAGCTGAACTCCAAGGTCGACGTGGCCGGGGAGCAACCGGAGGACGTGGCCCGCGACTTCCTCACCGAGAAGGGCCTCATCGGCTGAGCGTGGGTGGGGGTGGCCGGTCCGCCCTCCGTTCGACGTCGCCCTCTGGACGATGGGTCATCGAGTCGCGCCGGCCGTACCATCGCGTCGCCGGGTCCGGGCAATCCCTGTCGGGAGGCGAGTAAGGAGCGAGCATGGGTGGGACGTGCGTCTCGTGCGGCCGTGAGAACGCCGCCGGACGCAGGTTCTGTACCGGCTGCGGCGCCGGTCTGACCCTCGCCTGCCCGTCGTGCGCCGGCCCCATCGAGGCCGGCGACCGCTTCTGCGGCCAGTGCGGTCACTCCCTCACCGCGCCCGCGGCCCCGAGCCCGGGTGAACCGGCGCGCCCCGCCGAGCCCGCCCCGGTCGAGGCGGAACGCAAGCAGCTCACGGTGCTCTTCGCCAGCGTCAGGGGGGCCACCGACCGCGAGGCCGACCTCGATTCCGAGGAGTGGGCCGCGGTCATGGACCAGTACCTGCGCATCCTCCAGGACGGGGTGATCCGCTTCGGCGGGCGGGTGGACAAGTTCACCGGCGACGGCCTGATGGCCCTCTTCGGCGCTCCCCTCGCCCTCGAGGACCACGCCCACCGAGCGTGCTGGGCCGCCGTCGAGATGCTCGAACGGGCCGCCATCGAGTCCCAGGCGTTCGCCGGGCGCGGACTCCGGTTCGATGTCCGCATCGGCCTGAACTCGGGCGAAGCGGTGGTCGGGCGGGTGGGAGGCGACCTGGCGGTGGACCCGACGGCCCTCGGCCACACCGTCGGCCTCGCCCAGCGGATGCAGAGCGTGGCCGATGCCGGCCAGACGGTCCTCACCGAGCACACCGCCCGCCTGGTGCGGGCGACCTTCGCCCTGGCCGACCTCGGGCCGCGGATGGTGAAGGGCTCGCGGGAGCCCATCGGCGTGTTCCGCCTCGAGGGCCTCGCCGCCGCCGGCACCGCACCGGTCCCGACCACGACCACCTTCGTCGGCCGGTCGGTCGAGATCGCCCTCCTGGAGCAGGCCCTGGCCCAGGCCGATCGGGGCCAGGCCCAGATCGTGGGCGTCGCCGGCGAGGCGGGCATGGGCAAGACCCGTCTGTGCCACGAGTTCTGCGACTCGGTGGCCAGCCGGGGCATCGCCGTGGTGCGCACCGCGGGCGTGGCATATGGCAAGTCCGTCCCCTGGCTCCCGACGCTGCGGCTCCTCCGCAACTACTTCCACATCGAGGAAGGCGACAGCCCGGCCCAGGCCCGGGAGAAGGTCTCCGCCCGGCTGCTCGCCCTGGATCCCGGCTTCGGCGACGACCTCCCCCTGCTCTTCGACTTCCTGGAGGTCAAGGACCCGGAGCGACCCAGCCCGCTGCTGTCGTCCGAGGTCCGCCTGGAACGCATCCTCCAGTTCCTCGCCCGGCTCACTGCGACGCGGAGCCACCGGGAAACGCTGGTGATCCTGGTGGAGGACTTCCACTGGTTCGACCCCCAGAGCGCGCTCTTCCTGGAGCGCTGGCTGGGCCTGCTGCACGGGTCGCGGACGCTGGTGATCGTCAACTTCCGCCACGGGGCGCGCGCCGCCTGGATGCGCCATGCCTCCTACCAGCGGATCTCGCTCGACCCGCTGTCGGGGGACGAGGCCGCGGAGATGCTGCAGGACACCCTGGGCGACGACCCGTCCCTCGGCCCGCTCCTGGCGCTGGTGGGCGAGCGCTGCGGCGGCAACCCCTTCTTCCTGCAGGAGGTGGTGCGGGCCATGGTCGAGGAGGGCACCCTCTCCGGCGGCCCGGGGGCCTACCGCCTCGATCGGGCCCTCGACCAGGTGCGGGTGCCGCCGACCGTCCACGCGGTGCTGGCCGCCCGCATCGACCGGCTGGTGGCGGACCAGAAGTCGCTGCTGCAGACGGCGTCGGTGATCGGGCGCACCTTCGCCGAGCCCCTCCTGGCGCGGATCGCGGAGATGGCCGACCAGGAGATGCAGCTCGCGTTACGCGGCCTGTGCGCGGCCGAGCTGGTGCAGCCCTCCGCCGGCCAGGCCACAGTCGGCCGGGGCGTGGCCGAGTACCGCTTCTGGCACGCCCTGACCCAGGAGGTGGCCTACGACACCCAGCTGGCCAGCCGCCGCAAGCGCCTCCACGGGGCGGTGGCCCAGGCGCTGGAGCTGGTCGACCCCGCCCGCCAGGACGAGAACGCGGCCGTGCTGGCCTGGCACTGGGAGCGCGCCGGCGACCTGGCCCAGGCTGCCAAGTGGAGCCTGCGGGCGGCCGACTACGTGCTGCGGACCGACATCGTCGAGGCGGTCAAGCGCCTGGAACAGGTCGTCGCCATCGTCGACGGGCTGGAGCGGACGCCAGCGGTCATGGCCATGGGCGTCCGGGCCCGCCTGCGGCTGGTGCAGCTGCGATCCCGTCTGGGCCGGCCCCGCGCCGAGTCGGAGCTGCTGGCGGCCCAAGGCCGGGAGATGGCGGAGGCCCTGGGCGACATCGGCCTGCGGGGGATGATGAGCATGGTCGCGGGCTCGCCCCACCTGTGGGCGGGCGACCCGAGAGGGGCGATGCCCTTCTACCGGGAGGCGTCCGAGTTGGCCGACCAGACCGACAACCCCGATCTGAAGGCCGCCCTGCAGGTGGGCCTGCCCATCACCCTCGGCCTGGCCGGGCCCCTGCCCGAGGCGCTGGCCGCCAGCGAGCGGCTGCTGGCCGACACCGACGGCAACCCCGGCGCGGGCGTTCCCGTCCTCGGGTACAGCTGCCTGGTCGTGGCCTGGTTCTTCCTGGGCATGGTCCTGTCCCGGACCGGCCGCCTGGTCGAGGCCGGCGAACGGCTGGAGCAGGCCATCACCCTGGGCCGGCAGCGCAACGACCCCGAGATGCTGGCCTGGAGCCTGGCCTTCACCTGCCGACGGGCGTGGCTGGCCGGGCTCACGCCGGACCTGGGCCTGGCCTCGGAGGCGGTCCGGATCGGCCAGGAGACGGGGAACACCGCCTCCGAGGTGCTCGGCCGGGAGGGGGAGGCCCTGGCCCACCTCGCCGCCGGCGACCCGGGGCAGGCGGCCGACGCCTGCAGTCGCGGCCTCGAGGAATGCCGGACGAGGCGCAGCGGCCTGTTCGTGGAATCCATGCTGCTGGACCTGCTCGGTCAGGCTCGGCTGGAGCTGGGCGACACCACGGGGGCGTTGGCGGCAGCCGACGAGGCGGTCGAGGTCGCCCGGCGCCAGGGGGTCCGGGTGAGTGAGGGCCAGGCCCTCCTCGGTCGGGCACGGGTCCGGCACGCCACCGGGGCGCCCCGGGAGGCGGTGCGGGCCGACCTCGACGCGGCATCGGAGCTGGCCCGGGACATCGGCTACGCCGCCCTCGACCCGATCATCGACGAGGAGCGGGGGCGGCTGCTGGACGATACCGACGGGCTGCGGCGGGCGCTGGCCGGCTACCAGGCGACGGGCGCCACCGGCCGGGCCGCTTCCCTGCAGGCGGAGCTCGAAGGCCTGCCGGCATGAGCAGCTGCCCATCGTGCGGGGCGACGATCGTCGAGGGCCGCCGGTTCTGCACCTCGTGCGGCACCCGGCTACCCCTGGCCTGCCCCGCCTGCGCCACGCCCGCCGATCCCGGCGACCGGTTCTGCGGCAACTGCGGGACGCCACTAACCGCGCCTGCGCCGGCGGTCACGGCGCCGGCGGTCGCGGCCCCGGCCGCCCTCCCCGCCGCGCCCGACACCCTTCTCCCGCCGCCGCCGTCCCGTGCCGTCCGCGAGGACGGCGAGCGCAAGCAGCTGACCGTGCTCTTCGCCGACGTCCAGGGCTCCATGGACATGCAGGAGGACATGGACCCGGAGGAGTGGGCCGGGATCATGGACCGGTTCGTCGGCCTGCTCTCGGCCGGGATCACCCGGTTCGAAGGCCGGGTGGACAAGTTCACCGGCGACGGCGTGATGGCCCTGTTCGGCGCGCCGATCGCGCTGGAGGATCACGCCGAGCGGGCCTGCTGGGCCGCCCTCGACCTGATCTCGGCGATCGCCGGCTACACCGGTGAGCTCCGGGGCCGGGGGCTGGACTTCCACGTCCGGATCGGCCTCAACTCGGGTGAGGTGGTCGTCGGGCGGGTGGGCGACAACCTCCACGTCGACCCGACGGCCCTCGGGCCCACCGTCGAGCTGGCGCAGCGGATGGAAGCCCTGGCCGAGCCCGATCGTGTCTTCCTCTCCGAGCACACCGCCCGCCTGATCGGGGGCCGCTTCGCGCTCTCCAGCCTCGGGCGGCAGACGGTCAGGGGGGCGAGGGAGCCGATCGAGGTCTTCCGTCTGGAGGGAGTGTCCCAGTCGGCCACCAGGACGCTGGCGGGGGATACCGCCTTCGTCGGACGGACCACCGAGGTCGCCCTGCTGGAGCAGGCGGTGGCCCAGGCCGGTCGGGGCCAGGCCCAGATCGTCGGCGTGGCCGGAGAGGCGGGCGTGGGCAAGACCCGCCTGTGCCAGGAGTTCTGCGACACCGTCGTCAGCCGGGGGATCAGGGTGGTTCGCACCAACGGCGTCGCCTACGGCAAGGGAGTCCCCTGGCTCCCGGCCCTGATGCTGCTGCGCAACTACTTCCGCATCCTCGAAGGCGACGATCCGGCGACGGCCCGGAAGAAGATCTCCGCCCGCCTGCTGGCGATCGATGCCGGCTTCGACGACGACCTGCCCCTGCTCTTCGACTTCCTGGAGGTGAAGGACCCCGAACGTCCCAGCCCGCCGTTGGCCGCCGACATCCGCATGGACCGCATCCTGGCCGCCCTGACCCGGCTGACCTCACTGCGCAGCGACCGGGAGACCCTGGTGATGCTGGTGGAGGACCTCCACTGGTTTGACCCCCAGAGCGAGCAGTTCCTCGAGCGGTGGCTGGCGACGCTGCCCGGATCCCGCACGCTGGTCATCGTGACCTTCCGCCCCGGGGTTGTGGCGCCGTGGATGGAGCACTCGTACTACGACCAGCTCTCCCTCCATCCCCTCTCCGCCGACCAGACGACGGAGATGCTGCAGGACACCCTGGGCGACGACCCGTCCCTCGGCCCGCTGCTGGCGCTGGTCGGCGAGCGCTGCGGCGGCAACCCCTTCTTCCTGCAGGAAGTGGTGCGGGCCATGGTCGAGGAGGGCACCCTCTCGGGCGAGCCGGGGGCCTACCGGCTGGAGCGGGCCCTCGACCAGGTGCGGGTGCCGCCCACGGTCCACGCCGTGCTGGCGGCGCGCATCGACCGGCTGGTGGCCGACCAGAAGTCGGTGCTGCAGACGGCGTCGGTGATCGGACGGACCTTCGCCGAGCCCCTGCTGGCCGAGATCGCGGACATGGCCGACCAGGAGCTGCAGCTCGCCTTGCGGGGGTTGTGCGCGGCCGAGATGCTGCAGCCAGCCGCGGGCGAGACGGTGGCCGAGTACCGCTTCTGGCAGGCCCTGACCCAGGAGGTGGCCTACGACACCCAGCTGGCCAGCCGCCGCCGACGCCTGCACGCAGCGGTGGCCGAGGCCATGGAGCAGACCGACCCCGGCCGCCAGGACGAGAACGCGGCCGTGCTGGCCTGGCACTGGGAGCACGCCGGGAATCCCGAGCAGGCGGCCACGTGGAGCCTGCGGGCGGCCGACTACGTGCTGCGGACCGACATCGGCGAGGCCCTGCGGCGGCTGCGGCTGGCGACGACGCTGCTCAAGCGCGTCGAGCAGACCCCGCCGGTGCTGGCCATGGCCCTCCGGGCCCGGATCCGGCTCTTGCAGTTCGGGGCCCGGTTCGGCATGACCAGGGAGGAGTCGGAGCGCCTCGCTGTCGAGGGTCGGGACCTGGCCGAGAAGCTGGGTGACATCGCCCTGAAGGGCGTCATCACCCTGGTGTCGGGGTCGCCCCTGATGTGGTCGGGCGACGTGAAGGGGGCGTCGAAGTTCTATTTCGAGGCGGCCGAGCTGGGGGCGCTGACCCCGCCCCCCCACCTCCGGTCGGCGCTGCTGGTGGCCGTCCCGCTGTCGCTCATCTGGCTCGGCCCCCTGCCGGAAGCGCTGGCCGCCAACGAGCGCTTCATGGAGGCGTGCCAGGACACGCCCGACGCGGGTGTCCCGTTGCTGGGCTACAGCACCCTGGCCGTGGCCTGGTGGTTCCACGGGGCGATCCTGGCCCGCATTGGCCGCCTGGCCGAGGCCGCGCCGTACTTCGACAAATCCATCGCCCTGAGCAAGGAGCGGGGTGACACCGAGGCCTACTGCTGGGGGCTCGCCTTCAAGGTCCGGTTCGCCTGGTTCCGGGGCGACCCGCCCGATATCGGGTCGGCCGAGGAGGCGGTCCGCACCGGCCATCTCACCGGCAACATCGCGTCCAAGACGCTCGGCCTGGAAGCGGTGGCGCTGGCCCACCTGACCAACGGCAACGCCGCAGAGGCGGCCGACGCCTGCGAGCGGGCGCTGCGGGAGAGCCGGGCCATCCGCAGCGGCCTGTTCGAGGAGGCCACTGTCCTCGACCTCCTCGGCCAGGCCCGGCTGGGCCTGGGCGACGGCCCGGGGGCGCTGGCGGCCGCCAACGATGCGGTGGCGGTGGCCCGCCGCCAGGAGCTGCGGGTCAGCGAGTGCCAGGTGGTGCTCGGTCGGGCCCGGGTCCTGCGGGGAACGGGCGACCCGGAGGCGGCGGCGGCCGACCTCGACGCGGCGGCCGCCCTGGCCGAGGCCATGGGCTACGCCGCCCTCGCCCCGTTCATCGAGGAGGAGCGGGGCCGGCTCCGGGGCGACCGGGAGGCGCTGGCGCGGGCCGTCGAGCTCTTCGCGGCCATGGGGGCCGAGGGCCACGTGGCCCGCCTCCGTTCGGAGCTCCAGTAGCGGCGGAGGGCCGGCCGGCACATTTCCTCCGGATTCGCGAACTGGGTCGACGGGTCGCCGCCTGAAGAAGCCCTGCCCAGCGCACGGGGCGCTGGGCAGGTCATCTCCGTCGTGCAGTGGTCGAATTGGCCGCCGTCGACCAGGTCCGGGCCGCGGCCCGGAGTTACGGGCCGGGTATCATCGAGCCCGGGCTGGGAACCCGAGCGAGGCCCCCGAACAGGCCAGGGGAGCCCGTCTCGCCTACCGAGCGGCAGGCTTGCCCAGGGCAACCTGCTGAAAGGGGCCTGCTGAAAGGCGAACGGTTGACGACTGCTCCACGCGGCCCCGGTAGCCGGTGGGATCACCAGCCGCACATCGGCCAGGCGCCGGCGGGTGCCGCCACCGCGAGGCTGGCCAGCACGGTCGCCGCCGCCACCGCCAGCCGGACCGGCAGCCGCCGCCGCAGCGTGCGCCCGGACCGTCCCGAAGAAGGTGCGAGTTCCAAAGAGTCACCTCCCTCCCGGCCTCAGGGGCCGGAAGGGAAGCGGCGCTCACCGCGCTGCCGAGTACGATCGGCGACGAGGCGTGCTCCCAAAGCGCCCTCCCACGGCCCAGCCCGCGCAGGCGGGATTGGCCCGTGCTGGAGGCACCGTTGGCGCGGTGCCTCCAGCTCGATTCGGCCAATCCCCGCCACCCGGGCAGGGGTCCGACGGCGGAATACGTCGTCGGAAATTCATCAATGCCGCATCGATCTGTCGTGGGCGCTGCGTCAGGTCGTGGCTGGCGAGATGTGCCCATGGGGACAGAGAACCGATTCGGCGTCGTCCTCAGAAGGGACAAACCCGGACAACCGCGGCGGGGCGCGGGCGTGACGCCGGAGGCGCTGGCGGGGCTGCCCCCCGGCGACGGGCTGGGGCAGTGGGTCCGGCGGTGGCGTCACGCCAACCGGTGGACCCAGGAAGGCCTGGCCGAAGCGCTGGGCTACGACGTGTCCTACGTGGCCAAGATCGAGCGGGGCTCCCGCCGACCCACGTCGCAGTTCCTGAACCGGCTGGCGACGGTGGCCGCGGTGCCCATCGACGACCTGCTCCGGATCGCCCGCCGACCGTCCGAACGGGTCCGCCTGCCCCTACCCGAACTGGCCCTCATCGGCCGTGACCAGGACATTGTCGAGCTGACCGGCCTCGTCCGGGGCGGCGCCCGGTGCGTCACGCTGGTCGGTGCGCCCGGCATCGGCAAGACCAGCCTGGCGGTGGAGGTGGGCTGGACCCTGGCCGACGACTTCCGCCACGGCGCCTGCTTCGTCCCCCTGGCCGAGGTCGCCGAGGCGGCCGACGTGGCGGCAGCCCTCCGGCACCGCCTCGGCCTGCGGGAGGTGGGCGGTCGGCCCCCGCTCGACGTCGTCGTCGACGCGCTCCGCGATCAGGCGGTGCTCCTGCTCCTCGACAACTTCGAGCACGTCCTCCCGGCAGCGACAGTCGTGCAGCGGCTGCTCGACGAGGCCCCGAATGTCCGTGTCCTGGCCACCAGTCGGGAGGCACTCGGACTGGCCGAGGAGACGAGTTATCGGGTCAACACGCTCGGATTTCCCGACCCATTGTCGGAAACTCTCGACGACGCCGAGACCTACGCCGCGGTGCGGGTCTTCGTCGACCGGTCACGGGTGGCCCAACCCAACTTTGCCCTGACCGAGGCCAACCGCCGGCCGGTGGTCGAGATCTGTGCCCGCCTCGACGGACTGCCCCTCGCCATCAACATCACCGCCGCTGCCAGCCGGATCCTGTCCCCCGCCGACATCGCCCGCAGCCTGCGCGACCGCCTGGAGCTGCCCACCGATCGCGGCGCGACGCCGCCCACCGGGGGACGGCTGGGGTCCGCCCTGGCCTGGAGCTGGGAGTTGCTCGGCCCCACCAACCAGTCGTTGCTGGCCCGGATAAGCGTCTTCGCCGGCGGCTGCAGCCTGGCCGCGGCGGAAACGGTGTGCGTCGACGACGGCGGCGACGTCCTCCTCGGCCTCACCGAGCTGGAGAACAAGAGCCTCGTCCAAGCCACGCTCACCGACGACGGCGAGTCCCGGTTCACCTGCCTGGAGACCGTCCGCCGCTACGCCATCGGCCGCCTGTCCGAGCGCGGCGAGCTCCACCAGCTGCAGCGCCGCCACTGCGCCTACTTCGTCGGCCTGGCCCAGACCGCGGAGCCGATGATCACCGGCCACCGCGACCAAGCCGTCTGGCTCCGGCGGCTCGACCAGGAGTACGCCAACCTGGCCGCCGCCTTCGCCTGGGCGCTCGACAACGACCGCGACCGCGCCCTCACCCTGGCCGCGTGCCTGTCCCGGCTCTTCTCCCGGCGCCGGATCTCCGAGGGCCGGCAGTGGCTCCGCCTGGCACTCGACCAGGGGACGCCCCGGACGGTGACCGCGGTTCGGGCCCTCACCGGCCTCGGCGTGCTGGCCCGGCTGCAGGGCGACTTCGACGCGGCCGAGGCCGCCCTCGACGAGGCCCGTGCTCTCGCCGCGGCCCTCGGCGCCCCCGCCGGCAGGGAGTTGGCCGCCGCCACCCTCGCCCGGGGCATCGTGGCCGAGGACCGGGCCGACTACGACACCGCCGAGACCCGCTTCGAGCAGGCCACCGCCCTCGCCGTGGCCGCGGGCGACAACCGCGGGACCGGCCACGGGCTCAACTGCCTGGGGGTCATCGCTCTCCGGCGGGACGACATCGAGGCCGCCACCAGCCGCTTCATGGAGGCCCTGAGCCTGTTCCGGGCCCTCGACGACCCGTGGAGCGTGGCCGTCTCCGCCACCAACCTGGGTTGGATCGCGGAGACCGCGGGCGAGCTGTCGGAGGCGGCCGTCTGGTACGAGGAGTGCACCCAGCTCTGGGGCCTGGTGGGCGACGAGCACGGCCTGGCCCGGGCCGCGGCCGACCTGGGCCGGGTGGCCCGGCTGGGACGCGACTTTCCCCGGGCCCGGCTCCGCCTGGAGGAGGCGCTGCGGGGATTCCACCGCCTCGGCGACCGGCGGTTGGCCGCCGCCTGCATGCTGCAACTGGCCGACATCGCGGTCGAACGTCGGCGGCGCGACATCGCCGCCCGCCTGGTGGGCGCGGCCGAAGCGGTACGGGCGTCGCTGGGCGCCCCCGCGTGGCCGGACGAGGTCGTCCTCGAAGGGCGGGTGCTCGACGCGTTGGCGCCGGTCATGGGTCGGGCGGCGCTGACCCGGGCGCGCCTGGTGGGGCGTTCCTTCGCCCTCGAGGACGCGGTCGACATGGTGGAGTCCGACACCTGGCCGCCCGCCTACCGGGGCGGTCGCCTCGCGCCCTGAGCGTCGGAGGTCGTCGTCGCCGGCCACCGGCCAACGGCCGCCCGCCGGCTGCCGGACACCGACGCAACTGAATCCTTGCTCTGGGACCGGACGTGGATCACAATGACGTCGCGCCCGTCCCTGGCTGGTCCGCCGTCAGCCAGGGAGGGCGCCTCTTGCTTCCCGGGCCGGGCGCTCAGGCGGGGCCCGCGCTACCAGACCATGATGATGGCGCCGCTCGTGGCCAGCCGCCGGGTGCTGTTGTTGGCCATCAGCCGGATCTCGTAGCTCCCGGCGGCCGCCCCCCAGGGGAACTTCAGGGTCACCGACCCGCCGGCGGTACCGCTGGTGAACTTCCAGGCCGACACCGCCCCTCCGTCAGGCGTGCCGACGGCGTAGAGGGCAACCCAGTCGTAGGCGGTGGGCGCCACGATCGAGGACCAGTTCACGGTGATGGTGCCGCCCCGGGCCACGGTCGTCGGGGTCCCGGACACGGCGGTGGTGGGGGCCACGGTCACCGTGAACCCGTTGGCCGTCTCGGTACAGGTCGACGAGCGAGCGTTGTTGTTGGCGTCGCCGCTGTAGATGACGACCCACTGGTAGGTGCCCACCGCGATCGGGGTGTACGGCGCCGAGACGTACGTCCCGTTCCAGGCCACCGGCTTCACGCTCGAGAAGATGGGAGCGCCGGCGCAGGTCATGTTGGCCGGCCCGTAGAGGTTGAACGTCATCGTCCCCGTCGGGCCGGTGGGGCCGGAGCCGCTGGTCAGGACTCCGGTGGCGGTCGACATGGGCGGAACCCAGGTGCGGGAGGTGTTGAGCACCGGTGTGCGCTTGCCCATCACCACCTGCGCCGACGGAGCACTGCAGGGCGTCGGTGGCGGCGGGTTGTTGGCGGCATCGCCGCCGTAGGCCGCCACCCAGATGTAGGTCCCGGCGGCGTTGGTGGTGTAGCGGGCGGACTCGTAGTAGCCGTTACCGTTCACCGCAGTGGTGGTCGTGAAGATCGGCGGTCCGGCGCAGGTGGGGTTGCCGGGTCCGAACAGGGTGAAGGTGAGGGTGCCGGTGGGGTTGACGCCACCGCCCAGGCTGATCGAGTCGTAGATCTGGCTGCCGGCCGGGAGACCCGACGCCGAGGCCTGGTTCCACATGGTCGGATTGGCTGCCGCATGGGCCGTCCCCTGGCCGACGACGGCCACGAGGACGATGGAGAACACCAGGCAGGCGGTGGCCCCCGGTTTGGCGTCCCGAAGCCGGGACGCGGAGGACGTGGAACGAACGATCGACACGAGTCGACCCTCTCTTTCTGAAGAAGCCCCCCCCAAAGGGGCGATGCGAGATGCTGCAACCCGCCCCATCGGGTGAACCTCAGGAAGTCGTCGGCATCCCAACACGAGATCGCGAACGGATCAAGTCAATCTGGTGGCGATCCCGGGAATGAACGGACGCGAACCGGTGAACGCACAGTGACGCCTCGATGGCATCGCCGCTCCCGCGCCTCCCTGAACCACCGGCTGGCGGACGCGGCGGAGCCGCCGCGACGTCGTCGCGGCGGCTCCGGCTGGCGGGCGTCGACTGCGGCTAGGCCAGGACGGTGATCGGGCCGGCCGCGGCCAGGCGCCGGGTCGTGTCGTCGGCCATGAGGCGTACCTCGTACTGGCCCGTGGCCGACCAGGGGAGTTTGATCGTCGACGACCCGCTGACCGTGCCCGAGGTGTACTTCCAGGCCGTCACCGGCCCGCCCTCCGGGGTGCCGACCTTGTACAGGCCGACCCAGTCGCCGGTGGTGGGGGTCGCCACGGCCGACCACGAGACGGTGACGGTGCCGCCCCGGCTCACGATCGCCGGGCTCACGGTCACCACCGTGGCCACCGCCGCCGACAGGGTGAATCCGTTGCCGACGTCGGAGCACGACGTGGCCCGGGCGACGTTGTTGGCGTCGCCGCTGTAGGAGGCGACCCATCGGTACGTGCCCAGCGGGAGGGCGCCGACCATGGCCGAGGTGTAGCTGTCGTTCCCGGTGACCTGGCGGACGGAGATGAAGGAGGGGGTGCCGGTGCACGTCGGGTTGTTGGGCCCGTAAAGAGTGAAGGTGATCGTGCCCCCGGGGTTGGCGCCCATCGTCAGCACCGCGGTGTCGGCGGTTGTGGGTTGGACCGTCGACGGTGCGGCCCGGAACGTCGGCGTCCGGCGGGACACCACCACCTGGGCCGCGGGAGCGGTGCACATGGTGGGCGACGACGCCACGTTTTGGGCGTCACCCCCGTACACCGCCATCCACCGGTAGGTACCGACCGCGCTCGGCGTGTAGCGGGCCGACTCGTAGTAGCCGTTGCCGGCGACCACGGTGGCGGTGGTGAAGATCGGCTTCCCGGCGCAGGTGGCGTCGTCGGGACCGAAGAGCTTGAAGGTGAGGACGCCGCCCGGGAGCCGGCCGTTGCCGAGGGTGGCCGTGTCGAAGGTGGTGTCCGAGACGGTGACCTGGGATGCCGAGGCCTGGTTCGACAGCAGCGGGGGGCCGGCCGCGTTCGCCGCCTGCTGGCCGGTGCCGGCGACGACGGCGAAGGCGAGCACGACGACGGTCACCAGCCCGAGCGTGCCCTCGATCCCCCGTGCCTCGATCCTCCTCCGAGTTCGCATGCCGTCGAACTCGACCGGTGGGCGTCCCCGCTTGACGGCAGGAGGCGCGAGTTGGCTGATTTTTGTCGGACCCGGCACTCCCCCACCGCCCGGCTACCACGCCAGCGTGAGGGGCAGGCTGGTGGCCAGGCGCCGTGTGGTGTTGTCGGCCATCAACCGCACCTCGTAGCTGCCGGGCGTCGAGGGCCAGGGGAACTTCAGCGTCGTCGACCCACTCTTGCTCCCACCCGTGTACTTCCAGGCCACCACCGGCCCGCCGTCAGGAGTGCCGACCTTGTAGACGGCGAGCCAGTCGCCGGTGGTGGGCGCGGCGATGGCGGACCACGAGGCGGTGACCGTGCCCCCGCGGAGCACCGCCACGGGGACGGCGAGGAGGACCGCCGGCGGGGCCACCACGACGGTGAAGCCGTTGGCCGTGTCGGAGCAGATGGTCGAGCGGGCGACGTTGTTGGTGTCGCCGCCGTAGGCGACGACCCACTGGTACGTCCCGGCGACGGTGGGGCTGAACGACTCCGACGGGTACGACCCGTTGCCGGCCACGTTGCGGACGGACGTGAAGATCGGCAGGCCGGCGCAGGTCATGTTCAGCGGCCCGTAGAGCTTGAAGGTCATGGTGCCGGTGGGGCCGTTGGGGCCGGACCCGCCCGTAAGGACCGCGGTGTCGGTGGCCGAAGGGGGGGCCCACGTCGGAGAGGCGTTGAGCACGGGCACCCGCCGGGCCACCATCACCTGACCGGCGGGGTCGCCGCAGAGGGTCGGTGGGGTGGCGTTGTTGTCGGCGTCGCCCCCGTAGAAGACGGTCCAACGGTAGGTGCCGGCGGCGTTGGTGGTGAACCGGCTCGACTCGTGGTAGCCGTTGGCGACGACGGCCGTCGTGGTGGTGAGCAGCGGCGTCCCGGCACAGGTGGCGTCTTCGGGGCCGAACACCTTGAAGGTCAGCGAGCCGGTGGGGTTCACCGCGTTGCCGAGGGTCGCCGAGTCGTAGATCTGGCTCCCGGCGGGGAATCCCGATGCCGAGGCCTGGTTGGTGACGAGGGGGTTGGCCGCGGCCCGGGCGACTCCTCCGCCGCTGGCACCGACGATGGCGACGACGACGGAAACGGAAAGGGCGGTGAGGAGGCGGGTGGGGCGGTGAGCTGTCAGGCAGGTTTTCATGCCCCCCGGCTCGGCTCCGTTTGTCAAACGCTTGATCGAATTTGGTGCGCCTGGCGACTTTTGATTCAGACGCCCCACCCCGAAATACCGGGACCTAGTGCGTACGCTTCATTCGCCAATGCCGGGGGTAAGGAATGCCCGGCTGGCGGACAATGGTTCGCCAGTCGGGCACCCGTTCGAGCGCCGGCGACCGTTCGGCCGAGCTACCAGACCAGGGTGATGGGAGCGCTCGTCGCCAGGCGCTGGATGTTGTTGTCGGCCAGGAGGCGGAGCTCGTAGGTGCCGGCGGTCGCCCCCCACGGGAACTTCAGGGCGACCGACCCGCTGGCCCCGCCACCGGTGTACTTCCAGGCGCTCACGGCGCCACCGTCAGCGGTACCGGCGGCGTAGAGGGCGACCCAGTCGCCGGTCGTGGGAGCGTCGATGTCGGCCCAGGTGACGGTGATCGTGCCGCCCCGGACCACCGTCTTGGGGCTACCGGACACGACCGCCGGCTTGGCCGCGGCCACCGTCGCCGTGAACCCGTTGGCCGTGTCGGAGCAGATCATGGGGCGGGCGTTGTTGTTGGCGTCGCCGCTGTAGTTGACGACCCACTGGTAGGTGCCGGACACGGTCGGGTTGAAGGAGGCCGACTTGTAGGTGCCGTTGCCGGCAACGGTACGGGTGGAGGTGAAGATCGGCGCTCCGGCGCAGTTCATGTTGTTGGGGCCGTACAGGGCGAACGTGATCGTGCCGGTGGGGCCGGTGGGCCCGGAGCCCGACGTCAGCGAGGCGGTGTCGGTGGCCGAGGGCGACTGCCACGACGGGGAGGCATTGAGGTTCGGAACCCGCTTGGCCACCTGCACCTCACCGGCGGGGTCGCTACACAGGGTGGCCGGCGTCGGGTTGTTGTTGGCGTCGCCCCCGTAGGCCACGGTCCACTGGTAGGCGCCGGCGGCGTTGGTGACGAAGCGGCTCGACTCGTAGTAGCCGTTCCCGTTGACCGCGGTGGTCGTGGTGAGCAGGGGAGCACCGGTGCACGAGACGTCGCTGGGGGCGAAGAGCTTGAAGGTCAGCAGGCCGGTGGGGTTCACACCGTTGCCGAGCATGGCCGAGTCGTAGATCTGGCTGCCGGCGGGAAAGCCCGACCCTGAGGCTTGGTTCGAGACCATCGCGTTGGCCGCGGCATGGGCCACCCCCTGTCCCGTGACGCCGAGAAGAAAGGCGACGGAGACTGCCAGGAGCAGGCAGCGCTTGACTTGGGTGTGGAGTGTGCTCATGCCGGTTGGGGTCGGCAAGAGTTGAGGAAATCTTGATAGGTTCGTAGGCCAAACACACTATTTTTTTACGTGTCGGGCCCATTTCTGGCCGCCGGCGGCCGCTAACGGTGCTCCGGGTTGGGAAAATCGAACCGGCAGCCGGCGTCCCATTCCGAGCGCTGGTTGCCGTGGGCGGGGATCCCGCCAGCGTCGGTGAGCATCCGGGCCAGGTGGAGCAGGTTCCAGGTCATGAACGTGGTGTTGCGATTGGTGAAGTCGTTCTCCGGTCCGCCCGAGCCCGGATCGAGGTACGACGGGCCCGGCCCCGCCTCGCCGATCCAGCCCGCGTCGGCCTGGGGCGGGATCACGTAGCCGAGGTGCTGCAGGGAGTAGAGGATGTTCATGGCGCAGTGCTTCACCCCGTCCTCGTTGCCGGTGATGAGGCAGCCGCCGACCCCGCCGTAGTAGGCGTACTGGCCGGCCGGGTTGAGGAGGTGGGAGTTGCCGTACAGGCGCTCGACCACCTTGGTGCACACCGACGACTTCTCGCCCAGCCAGATGGAGCTGCACAGGACCAGGATGTTCGCCGCCTTGACCTGCTCGAAGATGGCGGGCCACTCGTCGACGTCGAAGCCGTGCTCGGTCATGTCCGGGTAGACCCCGACCGGGATCTCGTGGTCGACCGCCCGCACCAGCTCGACCGTCACCCCTTGGCGGCGCATGATCTCCATGGAGATGTCGGCCAGGCCCTGGGTGTGGGAGACCTCGGGCGACCGCTTGAGGGTGCAGTTGATGAAGAGCGCCCGCAGGTCGGAGAAGTCCCACTGGGTCTGGCGGCACAGCTCTTCCTGCTTGGGGGTCAGCTCCACGGAGATCCTCCTCGTCTCGGACATGGGTGCCGTCTCTGACGGGCGGGCGACGTTACGCGAGCCGGGCCAGGGTGGCGGGGAGGTCGCGCAGGTCGGGCAGCTCGGCGGCCCAGATCTCGCCCCGGCGGCTGCGCTCGCCGAGCCGGTTGATCCAGACGCTGGTGATCTCGAGCTCGGCGCACGGCTCGATGTCGTGGAACAGGCTGGCGGCCACGTGGACGTGGGCTTCGGGGTAGTCCGTCCGCCGCTCGAGCTCGTCCCAGTGACGGTGGCCGGGCTTGTAGGACCCGATCTCCGACGCCACCACCCGCTCGTCGATCTCCACGCCCAGCCGGGCGATGGACGCGTCGAGGTAGTCGGCGTCGGTGTTGGACAGGATGGCCAACTTCCAGCCGTCGGCCCGCAGCCGGGTCAGGGCCTCGGCCACCTCGGGGAACGGCGGCCACTCGGGCAGGGATTCGGCCAGGGCGCCGGCGTCGCGGTCGGCCAGGGGCAGGCCCCGCACCGCGGCCAGGGCCCGCAGCGACCGTTCGAGCACCTGCCGGTAGGTGAGCGTCCCGTCGAACTGCACCACCGGCTCGACCGCGTGGTAGTAGGCGAGCAGCTCGTCCGCGTTCTGCCCAAACTCGGAAGGCGGCCACAGCCGGGTGAGGACGGCTGCGATCCCGCCGTTCCAGTCGATGAGGGTCCCGTAGCAGTCGAAGCTGGCCCAGCGGTCCATCAACCCAGGCTATGGGGAACCCGAAGTCTGGCGCAGCCGCCGATCGAATTGGGCCCGGACGCGAAACGGCCCCGAGTAGCTCTCCGGGCCGAGACCCTTTGCGCTTCTCGGGACCTAGTTTCGCGGGCTCCCCTTCCGCCTGCCGCCCTGGCGGGCAGGCCTGCTTCCGGTTCGCCTGGCGTCCACTGCTGCGCCACCGGGTTCCTGCTCCGCTTCCGGCTTGCGCCTTCCGCTTCGCTCTCCCCCGGCGTGCTCGGCACCGGACAAACGCCACTATACGGAAGCGGGCTGGGGAATGGAAGGGGCCAAACCTGTGGATTTCCGATGAATCCGGTCAGATTTCAGCCCGCCTCGGGGCAGGCGGGGAACAGGCGGGCCCCCGGGTGGGTTGTTCTACTCACATGTTGCTTAACTCGCTCCTCCTGAACCTGAGGTCAGCCAATGCCTGAGCTGCAGACCACCACTCTCCCCCTGATGCCCCTCACCACCGGCGTGATCCTGCCGGGGATGGTCGTCACCCTGACGGCCGACACCGATGAGGCCAAGGCCGCGGTGGCCGCAGCCGAGCGGGGCGACGGCCGGCTCCTGCTGGTGCCGTTCATCGACGGCCGGTACGCCCGCACGGGCACCATCGGCAAGATCGAGAACGCGGGCGACCTGCCCGGCGGCATCCGGGGCCTCATCATCCGCGGCATCGAGCGGGCCACGGTCGGCGCCGGCGTGGCCACGGGTGGAACGGCCCTGCTGGTGCAGGCCGACCCCATCGCCGTCCCCCCCTACGGCCCCCGCGCCCACGAGCTGGCTCGTGAGTACCGGGCCATCGTGGAGACGATCTTCGACAAGAAGGGCGTCAGCCACCTCAACGAGCACCTGCGGGGCATCTCCGACCCCGGCCAGATGGCCGACACGTCGGGCTACGCCCCCGAGCTCACCCTCGAGCAGAAGGTCGAGGTCCTGGAGACCGTCGACGTGGAGCAGCGCCTGGAGAAGGTGCTGGCCTGGATGCACGACGTCCTGGCCGACATCACCCTGAAGGAGCGCATCCACAACGACGTCAACGAGGGCATGGAGAAGACCCAACGGGAGTTCATCCTCCGCCAGCAGATGGCCGCCATCCGCAAGGAGCTGGGCGAGTCGGGCGACGGCGAGGACGTCATCGAGGAGTACCGGGCCAAGGTCGCCGGCGAGAACGTGCCCGAGCACGTGCGCAAGGCGGTCGACAAGGAGCTGGGCCGCCTCGAGCGCACCAGCGAGCAGAACCCGGAGCACGGCTGGATCCGGGGCTGGCTCGACACCGTCACCGAGCTGCCGTGGGGCACCAAGTCCGACGACCACCTCGACGTGGCCGACGCCCGGGTAATCCTTGACGAGGACCACACCGGCCTGAACGACGTCAAGGACCGCATCGTCGAGTACCTGGCCGTCCGCAAGCTGCGGGCCGACCGGGGCCTGGGCGCCGTCGTCGGGCGTAGCTCGGGGGCCATCATCGCCCTCGTCGGTCCTCCGGGCGTGGGCAAGACCTCGCTCGGCGAGTCGGTGGCCCGCGCCCTCGGACGCAAGTTCGTCCGGGTGTCCCTGGGTGGCGTGTCCGACGAGGCCGAGATCCGTGGCCACCGGCGCACCTACGTCGGGGCTCAGCCCGGCCGCATCGTCCGCGCCCTGCGGGAGGCCGGCACCATGAACCCCGTCTTCCTGCTCGACGAGGTCGACAAGCTGGGCAGCGACTGGCGGGGCAACCCCTCCTCGGCCCTGCTCGAGGTGCTCGACCCGGCCCAGAACCACACCTTCCGCGACCACTACCTCGAGATCGACCTCGACCTGTCCGACGTGCTCTTCGTCGCCACCGCCAACCAGCTCGACACCATCCCCGGGCCCCTGCTCGACCGGATGGAGATCATTTCCCTCGACGGCTACACCGACGACGAGAAGGTCACCATCGCCCGCGACCACCTGCTGGCCCGCCAGCTGGAGCGCAACGGCCTGGCTGGTACCGGGAAGCCCGGTGACGAGGTTTCCGTCACCGACGACGCCCTGCGGTCGATCGTGTCCGGCTACACCCGGGAGGCCGGGGTCCGGAACCTGGAGCGGGAGCTGGGCAAGACGCTGCGCAAGGTGGCCACCAAGGTGGCCGGCGGCGACATCCAGCCCCCGGTCGCCATCGACGAGGCCGACGTCAAGACGTGGCTCGGCCGGCAGAAGTTCTTCTTCGAGGCCGCCGACCGCACCGCGGTCCCGGGTGTGGCCACCGGACTGGCTGTCACCGGCATGGGTGGCGACGTCCTCTTCATCGAGGCCAGCGCCCTGCCCTCGGCCGAGGACAACCACGGCGGTGGCGCCCTCACCATCACGGGCCAGCTGGGCGACGTCATGAAGGAGTCGGCCCAGATCGCCCTCTCCTACGTGCGGTCGCACGCCGCCGACCTCGGAATCCCGCTGGCCGACCGGGTGCACCTCCACGTGCCCGCCGGCGCCATCCCCAAGGACGGCCCGTCGGCCGGCGTCACCATGGTCTCGGCCCTGGTCAGCCTCATGTCGGGCCGGCCGCTGAAGTCGAGCGTGGGGATGACGGGCGAGGTCACCCTGCAGGGACGGGTCCTGCCCATCGGCGGGGTCAAGCAGAAGGTGCTGGCCGCATCGAGGGCCGGGCTCAAGGAGGTCATCCTCCCGATGCGCAACGGGCCCGACCTCGACGACGTCCCCCAGGCGGTCAAGGACGTCATGACCTTCCACCTGGTGGAAGACGTCAAGGAAGTGCTGGAGCTGGCTCTCGAGCCGGTCCCGGCCGAAGTGGCCGCCGCCTAGGCGAGGCGCCCATTCGTCGCACCACTACGTCGCAGCCGCTGGACCGTGCCCCCCTCCCCCCGGGGGGCACGGCCGCGTCCGGGGTCAGGCGCGGCCGCCCAGAGGCCCGCACAACGTGGTGACAACAAAGTCTCAAGTTTCTGACAACTTCTGCCGAAGAAGCAGACTCGAAGCCAGAAGCGCTGCACCACCGGGATCGGCCACCAACACCCGCCTCGAGCGGCACCGGCGTTGGAGGGCCCGGACCGGAGAGGAGAACCATGTCCCTTCCGAGTCCTTGGCGCGCCGCCGCTGCCGTTCTGGTAACCACCCTGTTCCTGGCCCTGGCCGCTCCGGCCCGAGCCGATTCGGCATCCGACGAGGCCCGGGTGTTGTCGCTGATCCAGCAGGCTCGAACGTCGGCGGGTGCGCCGGCCCTGTGGGTCGACGCATCGCTGGCGTCGTCGGCGCGCGACTGGGCGGCCAAGATGGCCCGTGAGGGCACGCTCTCCCACGACGACGGCGTGGGATCGCGGGTCACCGCCTTGAAGGTGTCGGAGAACGTCGGGATGGGCCAGACCATCGACATCGTCCACCAGACCTTCCTCAACAGTGCGCCGCACCGGTCCATCATGGTCGACGCCGGGGTCAACGCGGTGGGCGTGGGCATCGCCTGGGCCAACGGAACGGCCTACATCGTCCAGGACTTCGCCAAGCTCGCCGGCACCGCGCCCCCTGCCGCGAACCGGCCTCCGGCGGACCCGGGCCAGTTCTCGCCGGCGAACAACGCCGTCCTGCGGACCACGGCGACGCAGGCGTCGGCCGTCTACTCCGACCCCGATGGCAATCCCGGCCGGATCTACTTCGCCGTCATCGACGAGACGGGCAAGGTGATCCGTGCCGTGTGGAGCCCCACGGTGTGCTCCGGCTGCGTGGCCGCGGTCACCTTCGCCGGCCTCTCCGACGGCTTCTACTGGCTCAGCACCGTGGCCCACGACGGGGGCCTGTACTCCGCGGTCCCGACGGCGCCGCTGTTCACCGTCGACCACTCCCAGCCCTTGGCGCCGGCGAGCCTCACCCGCTCGGGCACCAACGTCACCGGGGTCTACAGCGATCCCGACGGGGTTGCCGGGTGGCTGTACGTGGTCGTGTTCGACGCCGGAGGCACCGTCGTCAGCCAGAGTTGGACGGCCCGCGTGTGCTCCGGCTGCACCGCCTCCTACGCCCTGCCCGCCCTGGGCCACGGGACGTACCACGCCTACGCCTACGCCTACGACGGTCTGCTCTCCCCGCTCGCGGGCCCGACCTCGTTCGGCGTCTGAGCCGGGCCGAAGCCACCGGCGGCGGGGCCTGACCGCCGCCTACGCCCTTCCCCACGAGATCTGGAGCGCGGGCCGGAGGAGGGGCGGCGCGTCGGCGTGGAAGCGTTGCCCGCCGAAGCCGGGCTCGGCGCTGCGGAACGCGACACCGCCGACCTTGTAGTCGTCGCCGAGGAACCACCCCACCGCTGCCCGCAGCCCCGGGTGCCCGACGGCGCCGCCTGGCGCCGGCCCGACGATGTCAGCGACATCTCAAGTTTTTCACAACTCTTGCCGACGAAGCAGGCCCGAGCCCCGAACGCTGAGCCACCGGCACCGGGCACCAGCACTGCCGTGAGAGGCATCGCCGCTGGACCGCCCGGACCGGAGAGGAGATTCGATGTCCCGAACGTGTCTTTGGCGCGCCGCGGCTGCCGTTCTGGCCACCATGGTCCTCCTGGCCCTGGCCCCGCCCGCTGGGGCTGATTCGGCATCCGACGAGGCCCGCGTGTTGTCCCTGATCCAGCAGGTCCGGACGTCTGTCGGAGCGCCGGCCTTGCCGGTCGACGCCACGCTGACGTCGGTGGCCCGCGACTGGGCGGCCAAGATGGCCCGGGACGGCACCATCTCCCACAACGTCGGCGTCGGATCGCGGGTCTCCGCTTCGAAGCTGTCGGAGAACGTCGGGATGGGCCCGAGCATCGACGTGGTCCACCAGGGCTTCCTCAACAGTTCCGGACACCGGGCCAACATGGTCGACACCGGGGTCAACGCGGTGGGCGTGGGTGTCGCGTGGGCCAACGGGACGGTCTACGTCGTCCAGGACTACGCCAAGCTCAACGGCACCCCGCCGCCGCCCGCCAACCGTCCTCCGGCGGTCCCGACCCAGCTCTCGCCGGCGAAAGACGCAGTTCTGCGGACCGCGACGACCAACGCCCAGGCCGTCTACTCCGACCCCGACGGCAACCCGGGCCGGATCTACTTCGCCGTCGTCGACGAGAAGGGCAAGGTGGTCCGCGAGGTCTGGAGCCCCACGGTGTGCTCCGGCTGTGTGGCGGCGGTCACCTTCGCCGCTTTGACCGACGGTTTCTACTGGCTCAGCACCGTCGCCCACGACGGAGCCGCCTTCTCCGCCGTGCCCGCCCCACCGCTGTTCATCGTCGACCGTTCGGCGCCCACGCCGCCGGCGGGCCTGAAGCGGTCGGGCAGCACCGTCACCGGGACCTACAGCGATCCCGACGGGGTGGCCGGGTGGCTCTACGTGTACGTGTTCGACGCCAAAGGCGCCGTCGTCGCCCAGGGTTGGACGGCTCGTGTGTGCTCCGGGTGCACCGCCTCGTACACCCTGCCCGCCCTCGCCGGCGGTACGCACCACATCTACGCCTTCGCCTACGACGGTCTGCTCTCGTCGCTCGCCGGCCCGACCTCGTTCGGCGTCTGAGCCGAGCGGCGGAAAGAATGGGCCATCGAGGATTCTCCGACGCAGCCGACGGGACAGACGCCGACTAAACAAACCCGCGGTCCCCGGGATCTAGGGGAGGTGGACAGCTTCGAGGCGTGGTACCGGGGGTCGGCCCCCCGGCTGGCGGCGTCGCTGGCCGTCGTCGCCGGCGACGCCGACATCGGCCGGGAGGCGGCGGCCGAGGCGTGCACCCGGGCCCTGGAGCGTTGGAGCCGGGTGGGCGCCATGAGCTCGCCCGAGGCGTGGGCCCACACCGTGGGCGTCAACCTCATCCGCCGGCGCTGGCGGCGGGCGGCGCTGGAACGGCGGCTGGCGAGCGGTGCGGGGCCGTTGACGCCGGCCCCTCCGTCACTCGACCCGGAGCTGTGGGTGGCGGTTCGAGGCCTGCCTCTCCGCCAGCGCCAGGCGGTCGCCCTGCGCTACGTCCTCGACCTGACCCAGGAGCAGGTCGCGGCGGCCATGGGCGTGGCTCCGGGGACCGCGGCGGCCACCCTGACCACCGCCCGCCGTCAGCTGCGGTCGGTCCTGGACGACCCCGAATCGGAGGAGGCGAAGCTGCATGACCGAGCTTGAGCAGGCACTGGGACGCCTCCCGGAGGACACCGCCTTCGCTCCCGAGCCCTTCGCCGCCATCGAGGCCCGGGCCGAGCGCCGCCGCCGTCGGCGGTGGCAGGGACGGGGCGCGGCCTCCGTCGTCGGCGTGGTGGCCCTGGCCGTCGCCCTGAGCGCCCTCCCCTCCGACCAGGGGCGCGTGGTCGACACCGCTCGAAACCCGGCTTCCAGGGGCGATATCCCGGCTACCCGGGGCGGGGTCAGTCCGACGACATCCATCGCCCCCGCCCCCGACACGACTCTCGCCGACGAGGTCGTCGCTCCCACCGCCCCCGGCCCGTCCGTCGAACCCGAGACTCGAATCCCGCCGACCACCGCCTACGACCCCGACGGCAGCGTGAGCAGCCCGATCCAGCCCGCGCCGTCGGACCCGTTCGTCCCCCCCGGCACCGACCCGTCGCTGAGCGCGTGCCCGCCGGCGGAGGTGGCGCTCACGGTCGCCACCGGCAAGGCGGCCTACGCCCTGGGGGAGAGAGTGACCGGCTCGTCCGTCCTCGAGAACCGATCGAGAGCCGCCTGCCTGGTGCCGGCCCGGGTCCGCTGGGCGGTCCAGGACCTGGCCGGCAACGACGTGAGCGGCTTCGCCTACACGGCCGACTACGCGTTGCCGGTCAGGGCCGAGCCCGGCCAGTCGTTCCCCGGCACCTTCAGCTGGAACCAGAACAACTGCGGCGGACCGGCGTGCACCCCTGTCCCCGCCGGCACCTACGTGCTTATCGGCCGGTGGACCGAGGGCGGCTCGTTCACCGCCCAGACCACGTTCCAGATCGGGACCTGACCACCGCCGCTGGCGCGCGCCGCGTCAGGAAGGAGGCGGGAGCCAGGACGGAGGTTCGGTCGACCCGGGCGGCGGCTGGGACCCGGGCGACTGCAGCGGGGGTGGCGGGGGTGGCGGGGACCCGTACGGCGGGGGCGGGGGCGGCTGGGGCTGGGACCCGGGCGGGGGCGGGATCCACGGGGCGTTCTTGGGCCGGGCGCCCCGCCGGCGGACGGCGGTGACAATGAGCACCACGACACCCGCCACCAGGCCCAGTCCACCGAGGGCGAGGCCGCCGACGACGCTGGTGACCAGGGTGCCGGCCACGCTGCGACCGACGGCCAGCTCGCCCTCGCCCTCCGACTCCGACTCGAGCAGGTACGGCCCCGGCTGGTCGATGTCGAAGGTGAGCACGGCCACGC
This sequence comes from Actinomycetota bacterium, assembly GCA_034669165.1. GTDB lineage: Bacteria > Actinomycetota > Acidimicrobiia > Acidimicrobiales > AC-14 > JAXDMK01. The sequence goes on along the minus strand of JAXDOC010000018.1, from coordinate 39,546 downwards.
CCTCGTGCCCGTTGAGGTCGTAGGTGAAGTCGGACTTGTAGTCGTCGAGCGCCACCGGGTCGCCGCCCCCGACGGGGGTCAGCTGCGCCTGCCCCGTCGGGATCTCGCCCTCGCTCGCCCCGGGTCCCTCGAAGTAGATGACGAAGCCGCCGGTGTCGTCGAAGGTGACCTCCCCCTGGCTGTTGGTGGGAACCCGTTGGAAGCCGTCGATCCGGTCCGAGAACCGGGTGAAGCCGAGGCCGAACCACACGATCGCGCCCACCCCGGCCACCACGATGATGGCCGCGCCCAGCCAGTACCCCTTCTTCGACGGACCCGGTCCCGTCATGCCCATGACCGCCCCTTTCCTCGCCTGCCCCCTTCTTACAGGAAACGCACGACGTCGTCACCGGCCGTGTCGTCGTCGACCACGGCGGCGCAGGTGGGGCAGTACCAGCGGGCGTCCATGGGCGTGCCGCAGGCGGCGTGGCGCAGGGGCTCGCCGTCGCCGATGCCGGCACCGGCCGGTGCACCGCTCGGGCCCTGGCCCGCGCCCCATTGGGCCAGCAGGCGGAGGACCCCGGCCAGCTCCAGGCCAGAGCCGGTGAGCTGGTAGACGAACCGGGGCGGGCGGGTGGAGTAGGGCGTGGCCACGAGGATCCCGTGCTGTTCCAGTTGGCGCAGGCGTTGGCTGAGGACGTTGGGGGCGATGCCGCCCACGTCGTCGATGAGGTCGTTGAACCGGCGGGGGCCGTCGAGGAGGGCCGACACCAACAGGAGGGTCCAGCGGTCGCCCACCCGGGCCACCGCCTGCTCGAGCGCATCCGAGGTCGTCCGCTCGCTCATCGCCACACATCTTGCCAAACTCACTTGCCGATAGTAACTTGCAAGTGACTAGTGACAACGAAGGAGCCGGTGATGAGCGTCATTGAGGAACTGCAAGCAGCGACGGAGGCAGTGGCCGGAACGGCCGGCGGGTCGGTGGTCGGCATCGGCCACGGGTGGGGACGGGGATCGGGCGTCGTCATCGGGGACGGCCTGGTCCTGACCAACGCCCACAACGTCCACGACCACGAGGTGCCGCTGAGCTTCGCCGACGGCCGCACCGTCACCGCCACCGTGGCCGGGGTCGACGTCGACGGCGACCTGGCGGTCCTGGCGGTCGACACCGCCGGCGCGCCGCCCATCGAGTGGGGCGACGGCGACCCCGCGGTCGGGGCGGTGGTCTTCGCCCTGGCCTACCCCGGCGGGCGCGGGCTCCGGGTCACCCTGGGCCAGGTGTCGTCGGTCGGACGGTCGTTCCGCGGTCCGAGGGGCCGGCGGGTGACGGGCAGCGTCGAGCACACCGCGCCCATGGCCAAGGGCTCGTCGGGCGGACCGGTGGTCGACGCCGGCGGTCGCTTCCTCGGCATCAACACCAACCGCCTGGGCGAAGGCTTCTACCTGGCCCTGCCCGCCGACGCCGACCTGCGGGCCCGAGTTGAGGGCCTCTCCCGGGGCGAGTCCACGTCCCGTCTCTTCCTGGGCGTGGGCCTGGTGCCGGGACGGGCCGCCCGCCAGCTGCGGCGGTCGGTGGGGCTGCCCGACCGCGATGGCCTCCTCGTCCGTGAAGTGCAGGAGGACTCCCCCGCGGGCCGGGCCGGCCTGCGCGGCGGCGACCTGATCGTCGAGGCCGACGGCACGGCCATCGCCACCGTCGATGACCTGCACTCGCTCCTCGACGGCCTCGACGAGGGCTCGTCCCTCGCCCTGGGCGTGGTCCGGGGCGCCGACGAGCTGTCGGTCACGGTGAGCTTCGGTCGCGACGCGGCCCGTGAAGAGGGCTCGGCGTAGGCCGTGGCCATGGCTCACCTGGATCAGGGGCTCCCGTCCGACGCCGAAGCCCTCGACGCCTACTCCACCGTGGTCACCACGGTGGCCGAGCGGCTCCTCCCGTCGGTGGCCAGCCTGCGGGTGATGGGCCGGGTGCCGGGCGGCCGCCAGATGCAGGGCTCGGGATCGGCCGTCGTCGTCACCGGCGACGGCTTCCTCCTCACGTCCGCCCACGTGGTGGAGCGGGCCGACGGCGGGGTGGCCGTGTTCGCCGACGGCGGCGAGGCCGAGTTCGAGGTCATCGGCACCGACCGGCTGTCCGACCTGGCCGTCATCCGCTCCGCCACTCCCCTGGGCGGGCTGGCGGTCGTGCCCGCCACCCTGGGCGACGCCGACCGCCTGCGCGTCGGCCAGTTGGTGGTGGCCATCGGCAACCCCCTCGGCTTCGCCGGCTCGGTGAGCGCCGGCGTGGTGAGCGCCCTGGGGCGTTCGTTCCCCGTCGGCGGTCCCCGGGGCCGGCTGGTGGAGAACGTCATCCAGACCGACGCCGCCCTCCACCCGGGCAACTCGGGCGGGGCCCTGGCCGACGGCCGCGGTCACGTGGTGGGGGTGAACACAGCCGTCGTCGGACCGGGCATCGGTCAGGGGCTGGGGCTCGCCATCCCCATCAACGCCACCACCCGGGCCATCATGGCCGCCCTCATGGCCGAGGGCCGGGTGCGGCGGGCCTACCTCGGCATCGCCGGCGGCTCCCGTCCCCTGCCGCCCCGGGCCGCCCGGGCCACCGGTCAGGACAAGGGCATCGAGGTGCTGACGGTCGTCGCCGGCAGCCCCGCGGCCACCGCCGGGCTACGTCCGGAGGACATCATCCTGTCGATCGACGACGTGCCGGTGGCCGACGTCGGCGGCCTCCAGCGGCTGATGACCGGCGACCGCATCGGCCGCCCGGTCCCCGTCGGCGTCTTCCGCCGGGGCCAGGTCCAGTCCGTCCGGGTGACGCCGACGGAGCTGACCGAGTAGTCGCCCGCCGCCGGCCGGCCGCCGCGCCGACCGCCCGGCGCCCACGCCGACTGTGCAGTTACGTGGCTCTAGCCCACGCGTCTGCACACTCGATCCGTCATCGGACGCGAAACGGCCCGGGTCCCCGACAGAATCGGTGACCCGGGCCGTTGACGCGTGTGTCAGATGCGCGAGACGTTGACGGCCTTGGGGCCCTTGTCGCCGGGCTCGCTGTCGTAGTTGACCTTCTCACCCTCGGCGAGCGAGCGGAAGCCGCCGCCCGTGATGCCCGAGTGGTGGACGAAGAGGTCCTTGCCCTGGTCGTCGGGCGAGATGAAGCCGAAGCCCTTCTCGTCGCTGAACCACTTGACGGTGCCGGTTGCCATGATGTTGTTCCTCCGTGTGCTGGCCTGGCGATCTGCGGAGGAAGCGGTGAGGCAACGACCTGCGGACGCTGGCGTATGTCGTCCGGTCTGTCCGGTCGTACGCAACCAGAGTACGCCATACCGCCCACAGCCGCCGCGAAACGGCCTCGTGGCCGCGCCTGGGCGTCGTCAGTCGACGATGCGGATCCTCGTCACCGGGGGGAGGCCGGTGGTGATCTGTTGCCACTTGAGGCCACCGTCCTCCGACCGGAGGATGCGGCCGTCGGGGGTGCCCACCACCACGAACTTGCCGGAGGCGGCGATGCAACCCGAGTCGATGTTGCCGGTGAGGTGCTCGGGGAACCCGCCCCGGCACTTGCCGAAACGGCGGGTGCCGTACAGCGCCCGCCGGTAGACGGCGGCCTTGGTGCCCCCGGGCCCCTCCGACGCCGACAGGAACACCATGTCGTCGCCCACCGCCACGGCCCGGGCGTACTTGGCGAACAGCCCGTCGTCGATGATCTTCCACGTGTGCCCGTAGTCGTCGGAGAACGCCATCCCCCGGGCGGTGGCGGCGACCACGTGGCCCGGGTGGCCAGGAACCGTCGCCACCTGGTGGACGTCGGCGTCGATGTCGATGGTGGGCTCCCACGTCTGCCCGCCGTCGTCGGACCGCACGATGCCGCCGACGTGGACGTTGACGTACATCCGCCCCTCGTCGTCGACGGCGGTGGTGCGGGCCGAGGGCGGCCCGCCGTGGGGTTGATACCACCGATCCCGGCCCGCGACCGCCTCGAACGAGGGCACCGGTTGGTTGCCCCGCCCGTCGAGGCCGACCCGCACCAGGTGCGCCCCGTGGGTGCCGGCGAACAGCTCGCTCCCTGTCCACAGCAGGCAGCTGGCGCCCGGCACCTCCACGTACTCACCCGTGTAATCGAACCCGGTCTGCACGCCGTAGCCCGCCACCAGCACGTAGTCGCCGGCCACGTCGAGGATGGGCTCGATGTGGAGGAGCTCGGGCCACTGGACCAGGCGGTACAGCCCGGCCGAGGTGGCCACGAGGATGGTGGTCATACCGTCCCTCCCATCTCCCAGATGAGCACTTCGGCACCTGCCGGACTGTCGTCGACCACCAGCCGCGGGGCACCCGCCTCGGTGAGTCGCACCGCGTCACCGGCCGTCAGCTCCACCGACTCGGCGCCCTCCATGACTACCCGGCCGGCGGCGACGAACACATGGGCGTGGCGGGCGTCGGGGACGGTCACCGTCTCCCCCGGCTTCAGCCGTCCGCCCCACAGCACGGCGCCCCGCTGGCGGATGGCGATGGCCGCGTCGTGGCCCCGCCCGGAGGCGATAGGGACGAGGCCGCCCCGGTCGAGCTCGGCGTTGACGTCGAGCTGCTCGTAGCCGGGATCGAGCCGCTCGGTGTCGGGCCGGACCCACATCTGCACGAAGTGGACGTCCTCCCCCTTCGCCGGGTTCATCTCCGAGTGCCAGATGCCGGTACCGGCGCTCATGCGTTGGGCCAGGCCGGGGTAGATGACGCCGGCGTTGCCCACCGAGTCCTTGTGCTCGAGCTCGCCCGACAGCACCCAGGTGACGATCTCCATGTCCTGGTGGGGATGGGTGCTGAACCCGGTGCCGGCCCGCACGAGGTCGTCGTTGTTGACGAGGAGCAGGCCGTGGCCGACGTTCCGCGGGTCGTAGTGGCGGGAGAAGCTGAACGAGTGGCGGGAGTCGAGCCAGGCCAGCTTGGTGTGGAAGCGGCCGTCAGCCCGGCGGACATCGATCTGGGGGACATCGGCGGCCGTTTTCACTCGAAGATCATTCTGCCGCCAAACGGCGTCCAAGTACTCGGCCGGCCCCGGATACCTTGCGACGGGATGCCTGCCGCTGAGTCGACCTCCGGTCTCGCCATCGTCGTCGAGGGCCTGTGCAAGTCCTACGGGGCGATCCGGGCCCTCGACGGCATCGACCTCCACGTGCCCGCCGGCTCCGTCCTCGGCCTGCTCGGCCCCAACGGCGCGGGCAAGACGACGGCCGTGCGCATCCTCACCACCCTCCTGCCCCCGGACGGCGGACGGGCCCTGGTCGCCGGCTTCGACGTGGTCAAGGAGCCGGGGAAGGTGCGGTCGGTGATCGGCCTGGCCGGCCAGTTCGCGGCGGTCGACGAGACGCTCACCGGTCGGGAGAACCTGGTCCTGGTGGGGCGGCTCTACCACCTGGGCAAGGCCGAGGCCGCCCGCCGCGCCGCCGACGTGCTCGAGCGCTTCGACCTGGTGGCAGCCGCCGACCGCCGGGTGGGCACCTACTCCGGCGGCATGCGCCGCCGCCTCGACCTGGGCGCCAGCCTGGTGGGCCGGCCCCAGGTGCTCTTCCTCGACGAGCCCACGTCGGGTCTCGACCCCCGCAGCCGCATCGGGCTGTGGGAGATCATGGCCGAGCTGGTCGGCGCCGGCACCACCCTCCTCCTCACCACCCAGTACCTGGAGGAGGCCGACCGCCTGGCCGACGCCATCGCCGTCATCGACAACGGCCGGGTGATCGCCCACGGCACCCCCGACGACCTCAAGGCCAAGGTGGGGGGCGAGGTGGTGGAGGTGACGGTCACGCCGGTCGCGGCCGCCCGGGCCGCGGTCACCGCCCTGTCGGCCCTGGCCACCGGCGAGGCCCACATCGATCCCCAGGCGGGCCGGGTGTCGGTGCCCGTCGCCGCCGGCGGGTCGATGGTGGCCGACGCCGTCCGCCTGCTCGACGCGGCCGGAATCGGCATCGCCGACATCACCCTGCGCCGACCGACCCTCGACGACGTCTTCCTCACCCTCACCGGCCACGCGGCGGCGCCGGTCGACGAGGCGGTCGAGTCCCGCACGTGACCGGCACCGCGGTGGCCGACGCCGTCATCCTCACCCGCCGCAACCTGCTCCACTACGTCCGCATCCCCAGCCTGATCGTGTTCTCGACGATCACCCCGGTGATGTTCGTGATCCTCTTCGGCTACGTGTTCGGGGGGGCCATCCAGATACCGGGCCTGAGCTACATCGACTTCCTGATGCCGGGGATCTTCGTGCAGACGGTCGCCTTCGGGGCCATGCAGACCGGGATCGGGCTGGCGGAGGACATGTCGAAGGGGATGGTCGACCGGCTGCGGTCGCTGCCCATGGCCCGCTCGGCCGTGCTCGTGGGCCGGACCGCGGCCGACACCATCCGCAACTTCCTGGTGGTGGGGCTCATGGCCGGCGTGGGGCTGCTCATCGGGTTTCGCTTCCACAACGGCTTGGTGCCGGCGGTGGCCGGGCTGGGGCTGGTGGTCCTCTTCGCCCTCGCCTTCTCGTGGATCTCGGCCACCATCGGGCTGTCGCTGGGCAGCGTGGAGTCGGCCCAGTCGTCGGGCCTGGTGTGGGTGTTCCCGATGACCTTCGCCAGCTCCATCTTCGTCCCGGTGGCGACCATGCCGTGGTGGCTGCGGGAGTTCGCCGAGCGCAACCCGGTGACCCACGTGGTCGACGCCCTGCGGGCGTTGTTCCTGGGCGGGCCGGCCGCCCACCACGTGGTCATGTCGCTCCTCTGGATCGCGGCCATCCTCGCCGTCTTCGTCCCGCTGTCGGTCCGCCGCTTCCGGAGCCTGTAGCGCGCCGATGCGGTGGAGCCCGCCCAAGGTCGTCGGCCTGCTCGTGCGCGGGGCGATCCCGGGGTTGCGGCGGGTGCACGCCCAAGTGGCCGTCTACGCCAAGGCGTGGGACGGGGCCAACGCCCTGGCCCTGGCCGCCACCGGGCCGCTGTGGGTGGTGCTCGGGGACTCGACCGCCCAGGGGATCGGCGCCCCCAGTCCCGACGAGGGCTACGTGGGCCAGGTCCACCGGATGCTGGAGGCGACGACGGGGCAGACGTGGCGGGTGCTCAACCTGTCGAAGTCGGGGGAGCGGGCGGCCGGTCTCCTGGCCACCCAGGTGCCGCGGCTGGAGGCGCTCGACGTGGTGCCGGACCTGGTCACGTGCGCCATCGGGTCGAACGACATCATCCGGCGCACGCCCCTGCCCCAGCTCGAGCGGGACCTGCGGGAGATCCTCGGCCGTCTGCCACCGGGGTCTGTCGTGGCGACGATGCCGGCCGGCCTGTGGCGGGAACGGGTCGTGGCCATCGACGCCATCATCCGGTCGGCCGCGGCCGCCGGCGGCCTGCATGTGGCCGACGTGGGCGCCCGCACCGGTCCCCCATGGGAGGGCAAGTACGCCGAGGACCGTTTCCACCCCGGCGCCCTGGGTTACGCCGACTGGGCCGCCGCCTTCGCCGAGGCTCTCGACCTCGATCATCGGCCCGACCGATGATCTACCTGGCCCAACGCTCCTACTTCGCCACGACGTTGGCGGCCTTGTTCATGACCCTCATCTACTCGATGGAATACGCGGTTCCCGAGCAGCGCGGGTCACACGTCATCGAGTCCTGCGGCTCGCTGGCGACGCGCCCCTTCTCGTGGACAATCAGCGGCTCGTCGGTCGACGGGTCAACCGCGAGCAACCGGCTGTTCCACCTCTATCGGAACGAACCGGACTGCCGCCAGGCCCGACGGCTGCATCTCGGCAGCCTGGGAGTGACCTTCGGAGTCGTCGCCCTGAGTGCCCTTGCGAGGTGTCTCCGGCGTCGAACGGTGAGGTCCGGCGTCGGGCTGCTCCTCCTCGCCGCCGGCGCCTGGTCTGCGGGCGTCGCCATCTGGGACGGACCGATCGTGGCCTACCTGGTTCTTGCGACGGCAGCCCTCATCGCTGCGGTGCCGACGATGTTCCCCATGCGGCCGACGCCGCCACTCTGGCGTGACGACCCGTCCGCCATGATGGACCGGTGAAGGTCCTCGGCCTGCTCGGGGGGATGAGCTGGGAGTCCACCGTCGAGTACTACCGGCTGGCCAACGAGGAGACCCGCGCCCGCTTGGGGGGGCTGCATTCGGCGCCGTTGTTGTTGTGGTCTGCCGACTTCGCCGAGATCGAGGAACTGCAGGCGTCGGGGTCCTGGGACGAGGCCGGCGCCCGGCTGGCGTCGGCGGCCCGGTCACTGGAGCAGGCGGGGGCCGAGGTCCTCGTGCTGTGCACGAACACCATGCACAAGGTGGCGGACACGATCGAGGCCGCGGTCACCATCCCCTTCGTCCACATCGTCGACAGCGTGGCCGCGGCGGTCTCGGCCGCGGGGATGCGGCGGGTCGGGCTGCTCGGGACCCGGTTCACCATGGATGAGCCGTTCTGGGCGGAACGGATGAGCCGTCACGGCATCAAGGTCATAGTCCCGGGACCAGACGACCGCGACACCGTCCACCGCATCATCTACGAGGAGCTCTTCCTCGGCGACTTCCGCGACGCGTCTCGTACGACCTACGTCGAGATCATCGAGCGGTTGGCCGCGGCGGGTGCCCAAGGCGTCGTCCTCGGCTGCACCGAGATCGAGCTGCTCGTCGGCCCCGGTGACACCCGGGTTCCCGTCTTCCCGTCGACCGCGCTCCACGTCCGCAGCGCAATCGAGGCCGCGTTGCTCGAATGACGCGGGTGTCCTACAGGCGGGCGACGGCCTTGTCGGTGAGGGTCTGGAGGGCGGTGACCGCCTCCGGGCTCGGGTCGGCGTTGAGGCCGAGGTTGGTCTCCAACGCCACACCGTCCTTCAGCACGAAGTAGCCCCGAGCCGTCTTGTAGGCCCGGTCGCCGAGCCCGTTCACGTCCTCGGTCCCCTCGGTGAGGGCCCTGGTGTCGTCGAAGAGCTTCTCGACGGTCTGGCCGTTGTCACGGAGGTTCTGGGCGAAGTCGCCGTCGGTGCGGACAACGACCCGGAACGTCTTCACCGGCGGGGCGTCGGTGTTGATCAACAGGCAGGTGCGACCGCCGATGGGCGGGGACATGTCGGAGCCCTCCGGCGCTTCGATGGGCGAGCCGAGGGCGGCGGACACCTCCTCCACCGTCACCAGGGGCGCAGGGGTCGGGCGTGGCCGCGGTGGACATCCCCCCGGCGTCAGATGTTGGCGATCGACCGCAAAGTCATCCGGGGCCCGCGGCGGGGCGGGACGCCGACGGGCGAGCCGTTCAGGAGGAGGCGGATCACCCGGCCCCGCTGACCCCGGTAGGGCTCGAGCAGTTCGAGCATGCGGGCGTCGTCGGCCCGGGGCTCGCCGGCGAGGGCCCACGCCACCTGGTTGGGCAGGTGGTAGTCGCCCACGCTCACCGCGTCGGCGTCGCCCAGGGCCACCATGCCCACCTCGGCCGCGCTCCACGGGCCGATGCCGGGGAGGGCGGTGAGGCGGCGGCGGGCGTCGTCGGGGGTCATGGCCGCGGTCTCCTCCAGCCGGGCGGCGTAGGTGCACGCCATGCGGATGGTGTCGGCCCGCTTGCGCTCGACGCCGAAGCGGTGGAAGACGTAGGACGGGGTGGCGGCCAGGGTGATCGGCGACGGGGGGACACGGAGTCCCGCGACGGGGCCGGGGGCGGGCTCCCCGAGCGATCGCACCAGGTGGGCGTACGAGCGGCGGGCCTCGATGCCGACCACCTTCTGCTCCAGGATGGTGGGGACGAGCGCCTCCACCACCGCCTGCGAGCGTCCGACGCGCAGCCCGGGCAGGCGCCGGCGGCAGTCGGCGACCAGGGGGTGGAGGGCCATGGCGTCGAGGGGGTCGTCGGCGTCGTCGGCCCCGACGAGGGCGGGGAAGGCGTCGAGGGCCCACGCCGCCCCGTCGCCCCACGCCCGCATGGTGAGGCCGCCGATCCCGTCGGACGTGATGTGGGTGGTGACGGTCCCCTGGGGAGTGCGGGTGGCCCGCCACACCCCGTCGCCACCGATCCGCATCGTCGGGTCGCCGCCACCCCGCCGCAACGGCCCGAGGGTGTGGCGCAGGCTGATGGGCCGGGTGGTGTGGAGGGTGCGCTCGGCGGTCAGCGCTGCACCGCCTTGACCTCCAGGAACTCCTCCAGCCCGAACCGGCCCTGCTCCCGACCCAGGCCCGACCGCTTGTAGCCGCCCCACGGGGCGAGGGCGTCGAAGCCGCCGCCGTTGATGCCGACCATGCCCGTGCGCAGCCGGCGGCCGACGGCGAGGGCCCGCTCCCGGTCGCGGGAGAACACCGCCCCGTGGAGGCCGTAGGGGCTGTCGTTGGCAATGGCGACGGCGTCGTCGTCGCCGTCGTGGGGGATGATGGCCACCACCGGCCCGAAGACCTCTTCCCGGGCGATCGCCATCTGGTTGGTGGCGCCGGCGAACACCGTCGGCCGCACGAAGAAACCCGTGGGCAGGCCGTCGGGCGCCTGGGCCCCGCCCGCCACCAGGGCCGCGCCCTCGCCCACGCCGATGTCGACGGCGGCCCGGACCCGGGCCCGCTGGGCGGCGGTGATCACCGGCCCCATGGTGGTGTCGGCGGCGAGGGGGTCGCCCAGGACGTAGGTGGCGGCCACGTCGGCGGCCAGCTCGGCCGCCTCCTTCTCCAGGTGACGGGGGACGACCATCCGGCTCCACGCCACGCACGTCTGGCCCGCGTTCATGAAGCACTGGCGGACGCCGGCCCGCACCGCCTCGTCGAGGTCGGCGTCGTCGAGGACCACGTTGGCCGACTTCCCCCCCAACTCGAGCACCACCCGCTTGAGGGCGCCCGCGGCCAGCGCCGCCGCCCGTCCGCCGACGGCCGAGGAGCCGGTGAACGACACCAGGTCGACGTCGGGGTGGGTGACGAGCGCCTCCCCCGCCGGGCCCCGGCCGGTGACGACGTTGAGCACGCCCGCCGGCAGCCCGACCTCGTCGGCCGCGTCGGCCAGCACGAAGGCGGTGAGGGGGGCCAGCTCCGACGGCTTGAGGACGACGGTGCACCCGGCGGCGAGGGCGGCCGCCACCTTTTGCACCACCTGCAGCAGGGGATAGTTCCAGGGGGTGATGGCGGCGACCACGCCGGCCGGCTCGCGGACCACCAGCGACAGCCCGACCTCCTCCTCGAAGGGGAAGGTGCGCACCATCTCGGCGAACGACCCCATCACCATGAGGGGCCCTCCCACCTGCACCAACGTGGCGAAGGGGAGGGGACAGCCGATCTCCTCCGCCACCAGGAGGCCGATCTCGGGCAGCCGTCCGACGAGGACGTCGTGTAGGGCCTGGACCAGCCGGGCCCGCTCCTGGACCGGGGTCGCGGCCCACCCCTCGAAGGCGGCCCGGGCGGACACGACCGCCCGGTCGACGTCGGCCCCCGACCCGTCGGGGACGTGGCCCATCACCGCCTCGGTGGCCGGGTTCACGAGCTCGATCACGTCGGCGGAAGCGGGCGTGACCCACCCCCCACCGACGTACAGGTGTTGACGCTCACGCACGTCCCGGATGGTACCGACCCCCTGCGCCGACAACCGCCCCCGCCGGTCCGAACCGGTGACACTTGACCGCCCAGAGGGCGGTCAACCGTCACCAGTTGGCGGGTTTGGGCGCGGGCGGGCGGCGGTGGCGCGCCCTCAGACCTGGTGTTTGGGGCAGGAGAAGGTGGTGCGGCCACCGACGGTGCGGCGGATCAGGGGGGTGCCGTCCTTGGGGCAGACGCCGCCCACTCGGCGCTCGGTCATGAGGTCGCCGGCGTGGGAGCCGCCCCGGGCCATGAGGTCGGCCATCGTCGCCCGCAGGTGGCGGTGGAGGCGGCGCAGCTCGTTGGCGCTCAGCCCGCCGGCGGGACGGGCGGGGTCGAGGCCGGCCCGCCACAGCAGCTCGTCGGCGGCCAGGTTGCCCACCCCGGCGATGCGGGACTGGTCCATGAGCCGGGCCTTGAGCGGCGCCGTGCTCCGCCCGTGGCCGATGGCGGCGGCCAAGCCCCTCGGCGTCACCGCCAAGGCGTCCGGCCCCAACCGGGCCTCGGGCGGGTCGAGCTCGACGCCACCCAGCCGGCGGGGGTCCTGCATGCGCAGCTCGCCGCCGTCGTCGAAGCGCAGCCCGAAGCGGTCCCACTTGTCGAGCGCCAACCGGGGGGCGTAGATCAGCTCGTCGACCCCGGCGTGGCCGTCGACCACCAGCCGCCCGCTCATCCCGAAGCGGAGGCCGAGCACCGGACGCTCCGTACCATCCGTCCGATTGGCGAGGTCGAGCAGGAGCAGCTTGCCGATCCGCCGGGTCCCGGCGACGGTCGCCCCGGTGAGCACCGCCTCCGCCGTGGCCGCGTCGAGCCCCCGCTTGAGGTACCAGGCGTCGGGGGCCCTCACCTCGGCCACCGTCCGCCCGACGACACCCTCGGCCAGCCGCCGGTAGGCCTCCACCTCGACCAGCTCGGGCATCGCCGGCCGACCCTACCCGGCGGTCATCTCGGCCAGGGTGGTGACCGTCCTCCAGTTCCGGGTGGTCCCCCGCTGGGCCAGCTTCTTCTCGAAGAAGGCGTTGTTCAGCTTCGACCGCCCGTAGCCGTTGGGACAGTGGAGGTGGACCTCCCGCCCGACCACCTCGAACTCGTCGGGGGCGAACGTCGAGGCGTCGATCTCGGCCACCTTGGCCGCCGCCGGCTTGTCGACCAGGAACGTGACATGGACCTTGGACCTGTCGGCGCGGGCCGCGAACGGGCTGGCCGCCACCACCTTCTCCAGCTGCGCTTTCGTCCGCACGAGCACCGTGATCTCGAGCCCGAGGTCGTCGGCGATCCGCTTCTCGACGGCCGCCTCCACCTTGGCCGCCGACCGCTCCGGCACCCGGAAGACGACGTTGCCGCTCTGCACGTGGGTCTGGACGTCGTCCGCGCCCAGTCCCTCCTCGAACAGCCGGCGCAGGTCGGGCATGGAGATCTTGTTGCGGCTCCCGAGGTTGATCGCCCGCAGGAGGGCGGCGTAGGTCGGCATCGGACCGGCTAGCCCTCGTCCCCGGACGGCGGCCGGTACGTCTCCTGCACCATCTCGTCGATGTCGGAGCCTCCCTGCTCGACGGGCTCCATGTACAGCCGGCCCCACGCCAGGCGGCCATCGGCCACGCCGAACACGGCTGCGCCTCGCATGGCGAAGGAGGAGCCGTCGACGTGCGTACCCGTCCAGCGCCACTCGGCCAGCTCGACGCCGCCGTCGGCCACCGCCACCGCCAACAGCTCGGCCGCGAAGTCGGGGACGCCGGCGAAGACGCCCTCCCAGTTGCGGCGGGCCTGGTCGGCGCCCCGGAAGGCGCGGCCGGGGTGGGCCGGCTGCTCGCTGCGATAGTCAGGGGCGAAGCAGGCCGCGAAGGCGTCGAGGTCGTGGGCGTTCATGGCGTCCAGCAGGCGGCGGCTGACCTCGTTCACGCCCCCTATTTACCCACTCGGCAGGTGTGAGGCCCCCACGGGAGGGTAGGCCGGTGCCGAATGGCACAGACCGGTGTGATCTTCGACGTCGACGGCACCCTCGCCGACACCAACTACCTGCACGTGGTGGCCTGGGCCCGGGCCTTCCGGGACGCGGGCGAGGACGTGGCCATGGCCGACATCCACCGCCTGATCGGCATGGGCAGCGGCCTCCTGGTGGAGGAGTTGCTCGGCCACCCCGACGACGAGGCGGTCGACGGCCACAGCCGGCACTTCGAGGACCTGATGTCCGAGGTCCGCGCCTTCCCGAAGGCCGGCGACCTGCTGGGCGAGGTCCACCGACGAGGGGCGACGGTCGCCCTGGCCTCGTCGGCCAACGGCGAGCAGCTCGACGCCATGCTCGAGGCCATCGCCGCCCCCGACGGCACCATCGACCACATCGTGGGCGCCGACGACGTCGAGCAGAGCAAGCCCGCGCCCGACGTGTTCGAAGCCGCCCTCGACGCCACCGGCCTCGACCCGGCCGACACGCTGGTCGTGGGCGACACCGTCTGGGACATCCAGGCGGCAGCGAAGCTCGGCCTGAAGGTGGTGGCCGTGGTCTCCGGCGGGATCTGCCGCCAGGAGCTGCAGGAGGCGGGCGCCATCGCCGTGTACGACGACGTCGCCCAACTCCTCCACGACCTCGACCGATCCCCTATCGCCCGCCTGCTTCAGGCCCCGACCACGACGTCGACGACCTCGAGGTCCTGACTCGGGGGCACCAACGACGGGTCGATCCCGGCCGCGGTCAGGGCCCGCACGACAGACGGCATCACCTGCTCCTCGTTGAAGCGCTCCCAGTCCGCCTGCGACTCCCACACGTCGGTGTGGCGTAGCCCGGACTCCGTCTTGACGACCAGGTGGACGACCCGGCCCTTGGGGTGCAGCTCGGAGATGCCGGACCTGATCTCCTCATACAGGGCCTGGTTGGCGGGGGCTTCGAACGTGAAGGCGTACATGGCGGCTTCCTTTCGGCCGATTCTGATACAGTGACCTGTAACTGATACAGGAGTATGTATCCAAATGTCGGACGACGTCAGGCGGCGCTACGACTCGAGCGGACGGCAGGAGCAGGCCCGTCGCAACCGGTGGGCCGTCGTCCAGACCGCCCGGCGGCGGTTCCTCGGCCAGGGCTACGCCGGCACCACCCTCGCCGAGGTGGCGGATGAGGTGGGGGTATCGGTCGAAACCGTCTACAAGACGTTCGGCAACAAGGCCGGTCTGCTCAAGGCGGTCGTCGATGCCTCGGTCGCAGGCGACGACGAACCGGTCGCCATGGCCGACCGCGACTTCGTGCGCGGTATCCAGGAGGAGCACGACGCCGTCCGCAAGCTGCGGCTGTGGAGCGACCACATCATCGACGTCGCCGGTCGCACCGTGGCCGTCGAGCTCCTGGTGCGGGACGCGGCCGCCAGCGACCCGGCCGCAGCCGGCGTCTGGGAGCAGATGGTCACCGAGAAGCTCACAGGCATGGCGATGTTCGCCGCCCACCTCCACCAGGGCGGGCACCTCGGTCCGGGTGTCTCCGCCGACGACGCCCGCGACATGCTGACCGCCTACATGTCACCCGACCTCTACCAGCTGCTCGTGGAACGGCAGGGCTGGTCCCCTGGGCGCTTCGGGCGCTGGCTGAGCGACGCCCTGGTGGCGGCTCTCCTCCCGTAGCCGCCCGCGCCCCGGTGGTCAGGTGGTGGCTACCGCCGCTTGGTGAACCTCCAGCCCCAGCCGGCAACGGCGAATATGGCGAAAATTATCAGCAGCGTTATGAGAAAACTCATGAGTCGGTCTCCTTCCTTTCGAGGGTGTCGTCCGAAGTTCGTAGCAGGTATGAGGCCGCCGATCGCCCGCCCAGGGGGGGTTCGGGCGGGGGATCGGCGGCACCGCGCGCCTCCCAGGGGGAAGGTCGTCACGGGACTTCGGCGGTGCGTGCCCCAGCTCCGCGCCGCCTGAAAGCTTCATCCGGCGCGCAGCCGGCGGGCTGTCACCCAGGCCCGTCGCAGCCGACGCCGCTCCTCCTCGGTGGTACCGCCCCAGATGCCGTCCACCTGCTTTGTTTCAAGGGCGAAGAGCAGACAGTCCTCCCGGACGGGACACGTCCGGCACATGGCCTTGGCCTGCTTGACAGTCTCCAGGTCGGCGTCCGAGTCGCCCGCCGGGAAGAAGGTCTTCGGCTCCGCGAAACGGCACGCGGCCGACTCACGCCAGGTGCCATCCTCGTGGCGCGGCACCAGATAGCGAAGTTGCCCGCTGGCAGTCACTGCCGACCTCCCTCCACGTCGAGAAAAAGTGCTGACGCGGCCGGGGTCTGGGGCAGGTAAGACGTCTGCACGTCGTACCGGATGAGCCGAAATGAGGCACTCATCCCACAATTGCAAAGTATGCCCGGGTGGTCTGATTGTCAATTGGCCCGGAGACGCTTCACGCGCCGGAAACGTCGTCTGCCTCCCGGCCCCGCCCCCGCTCGGGATTCGGTGCCGATACCGCGGCCGTACAGTGGGACCCGTGGCGCGCGAGGTCCTGCATTGGAAACACCTGTACTCCGAGGTCGTCACCTCGGGCCTGTGCACCGGCTGCGCCGGCTGCGTGGTCGCGTGCCCCCACGACGTCCTCGGCTACGACGACGGCGAGGGCGTCTACAAGCCCTTCCACCTCGAGGAGGAGGGCGGCCCCGGCGGCTGCGGCCACGGCGACCGGGGCTGCACGTCGTGCACCCGGGCCTGCCCCCGCTTCCGCGACTGGGAGCCGGAGATCGACACCGCCGTCTTCGGCCGCACCCGGGCCAAGGAGGAGGTGTCCGGCATCTCCAAGGACATCATCCTGGCCCGGGCCGCCGATCCCAAGATCTGCGAGATCGGCCAGGACGGCGGGCTGGTGTCGGCCATGCTCATCTGGGCCCTCGAGCACGACATCATCGACGCCGCCCTCGTCTCCTACCTGGAGGGCGACGGCACCACGTGGAAGGCCATCCCGGGCGTGGCCCGCACCCGGGAGGAGGTCCTGGCCGCGGCCGGCAGCCGCTACACCTACTCGGCCAACACCATGGCCTACGAGGAGGCGGTCAACGGTGGCGCGGAGAAGCTGGCGCTCGTCGGGATGAGCTGCCAGTCGTCGGTGCCACCCGTGATGACGGTGCGCAAGGCGGGGAAGCCGGCCCGCCGCTTCGTCCTCAACATCGGCCTGTTGTGCTCGAAGACGTTCGACGACGCCATCTTCGAGGAGCTGCTGGAGGCCAAGTACGGCCTCCGCCGCCAGGACATGGTGAAGATGAACATCAAGGGCGTCCTCCAGATCTGGATGCGGGACGGGGGCTACCACGAGGTCCCCCTCAAGGAGTGCCACGCCTGGACCCGTGAGGGCTGCAAGATGTGCCCCGACTTCGCCGCCGAGCACGCCGACATCTCCACCGGCGGCATCGGGGCCTTCGGCGACTGGACGCTCACCATCGTCCGCACCGACCTCGGCCGCGACCTGATCATGCGCATGCTGGCCGACGGCACCATCGAGGGCCGCGCCGGCGACGACGACCCCGGCGCCATCGAACTGCTGCGCCGGCTCTCCCACAACCAGCGCAAGCGGTGGCCGGAGGTGGCGGTCGACGCCCCCCGCCTGCGCCCGCCCGACCCGCCCAAGAAGAAGAAGGCGGCCCCCAAGCCCGACACGGCCGCGGCCGCCACGGCCGCGGCCTCGGCTGCACCGTCCGCAGAGGAAGGATCGCCGGCTGCCCCTGTCGGGTAGACCTCTCCCATGAGCCCAATCTCATGAACAACACGCTCGACTTCGCCGTCACCTGGGACTACCGCTGCCCCTTCGCCCGCAACTTCTCCGAGCACGTGCTGGTCGCGTTGCAGAAGGAACCGGGCTGGAACGTCCGCTGGGTCCCGTTCTCGCTCAACCAGACCAAGGTCGAGGAGGGTCAGCCCGACGTGTGGGACGACCCCGAGATGGCCGAGGCCCGGCTGGCGGTGGAAGTGGGCGTGGCCGTGCGCGACGCCTTCCCCGACGCCTTCCCCCAGCTCCACCAGGCCCTGTTCGCGGCCCGCCACGACGATGCCCTCGACATCCGGGAGGAGGACGTCCTCCGCCGGGTGCTGGCGGCCAACTCGGTCGACCCCGACGAGGTCTTCGCCATCGTGGCCACCGGCGAGCCCCGGGAGACCTTCCGCCGCGAGCACCTCGACGTGGTGGCCCGCTACTCCGTCTTCGGGGTCCCCACCGTGATCGTGGGCGACAACGCCGTGTTCGTGCGGGTCATGAACCGTCCCGGCGGCGACGCCGACGGCGCCCGGTCGACGGTCGAGCGGGCAGTGGCACTCCTCGACGACTGGCCCGAGCTCAACGAGTTCAAGCACACCTCCATCCGTCGGTAATAGGTCGACGCCAGACCTTCCACCACAGGGGCTGGGCAGGCGTTCGTGCGGCGGCCCCCCTCGTCTTGGTTGCGCCGGGTGAGCCCGGATGAGCCTTCGTCCCCGCGACTCCCGCCCGGGACCGCGTGACGGCGCGGCGGCGTGCATCCGCCTGCGCCCGCGACCTAGCGGCCCGGCCCAGTCAGGTCAGGTTGTCGTGGTGGCCGGCGAAGGTCCGTGCGGGTGGCGGCACGGCCGTGAACCATCCCCCGCCCTAGCAGCGGGCCGAGGCCAACTCGGGTTGGCGGGCGTTGGGGTCGGGCGGGGGTCCGTGGGGCCCTTCCCACAGCCAGCGTTTGCCCGCTCGGGAGATTCGCCAGCCGTGGTGGGTCTTGAGGTAGTGGTGGAACCGGCACAGGCGACAGAGGTTGGCCAACTCGCTGCGCCCACCGGCGGCCATGGGCCGGATGTGGTCGATCTCCAGGTCGCAGTCGACGGCACAGCCCGGCACCACGCAGCCCCGGTCTCGCTCGGCCAGGGCCGTGCGCACCTTGGCCGGGATGACCCGACCCAGGTGGGCGACCTTGAGCACCTCGCCGTCTTCGATCGCCAGCGCGGCCACCACCGCGTCGGGGAGCAGGCTCTGGGCCCCGGCGACGGTGACCGGACCCACTCCCGGCACCTCGCACACCTCGCCCCGCTCGGTGTGGCCCCGCTCCCAGGCGGCGAGATCGACCCGAAGGTGGATCATCGCCGACGGGGTCGGCCGCAACGGGTCGCCTGGCGATACAGCCGAGGCGTGGCGGGCCATCTCCACCAGGGCGTCGGCCGCCACCGCCGCGTCGCAGTCCCGCCGCCGGCGCTTGCCTTGTCGGACTCGGCCGCCCGCCGGGACAGGGCCTGGCGGTGGGGCTCCATGCCGGCCATGAGTACCGCTCCCGCCTCGGGGGTGAGACTGCCGGAGAAGCGGAACGAGCCCTCCACGTCGACCCAGTACCGGAAGTGGCGCCGGCGATGGGCTTTACGGTGACGTTCGTCCTCGTCGGTGGCCGCGGCCCGGACCCGGGCCGCGGCCTGTTGCAGCTCGAGGAACGAATCGCGCTCGGTTAGATCCAGCAGCTCCGCCTCCGCCTCGGGATCGACCACCGCCGCACTGGTCACCTCGATGGCCTGGCGCTCGGTGAGGGCTCCCGAGCGAAAGCGCTCTTCGGTGGCGGGCAGTGAGCGCATGGCCTCGGCCGCATCCAGCAGGTCGACGGCTTGGCGGACCGAGGAGCCGGTGACCTCGGCCATGAGATGGCAGGGCGAGCGGTGCCCGCCCGAGAACCACGCCTGCGAGGCCGCCACCCGGCGGGCGCACAGGGCCTTGCCCGCCGCCCCCAGCGGCTCGATGCGGTGAAAGGCGGAGAACAGCTCCAACGACTCCGGCCCGCCCAACGCCTCGGGGTCGAGGACCTTGAGCACCTTCTCCAGACCCGACAGCAGCTCGCCGACCGCACAACCGATCATACGTTCGATATTATCATCCCCCTGAGACAGTATCGATGCATTCCGATGCTTCTGGCCAGAGAGTTTCATACAGAACAAATCCGCCTGCGCCAAAGGTCCACGAGCCGGCAGGGTCCGGTACGCGGGGCGACTCGATCAGCCGACACCCGTGGGTCAGCCGGAGACGGGCCACCCCAACTGCCCCCACCCCTGGACAGCTAGTGACAACGTCCGGGATGGGTACCCAGTCAGCCGGCCAGGTCCCGGGCGCGGGTGAAGACGGCGTCGAAGGCGGGCTCGGTGAGGACGCCCGTGAAGGTGTTCTGCTGGCTCGGGTGGTACGAGCACAGCAGCGTCCGCCCGTCGGGGAGGACGTGCTCCGCCAGGTGCCCGAACTTCGGCCGGGGGCGGAGGCGGTACAGCCGGCTCACCCCGTCGAGGGCGAACTGGCCGAGGACCACGATCACTTTGACCTGGTCGAGCACGGCCAGCTCCCGTCGGAGGTAGCCGAGGCACTGGTCGCGCTCGGCGGGCGTTGGCTTGTTCGCCGGCGGTGCGCAGCGGACGACCGCGGCCACGTAGGCGCCGGTGAGCAGCAACCCGTCGTCAGCGTCGACGCTGGTGGGCTGGTTGGCGTAGCCCGCCTTCCACAGGGCCCGGAAGACCCAGTCACCCGAGCGGTCGCCGGTGAAGACCCGTCCCGTGCGGTTGCCGCCGTGGGCCGCGGGGGCGAGGCCGACGACGAGCACACGGGCCGCCGGGTCGCCGAAGCCGGGAACGGGCCGCCCCCAGTAGGTCTCGTCCCGGAACGACGCCCGCTTCTCAACGGCCACCTGCTCCCGCCACGCCACCAGCCGAGGACAGGCGTCGCACGCCACCACCTCGGCGGTCACCCGGTCGAGGGAATCCACGGCCCCCACTGTGGCCGCGACCGGGCCCGACAGCAGACGCGAAGCGGGCCGGGTCGAGCGTTCTGGGCTCCGACCCCGGCCCCAAGAATGCGACATCGGGCCGGGTCGGAGCGTTCTGGGCTCCGACCCGGCCCGACAGTCGGACAGTCGGACTACTCGCCCCGACCGGCGGGCTCGGAGCCGGCCTTGTTGAGGTCGTCGCCACCATCGGCGCCGGGGTTGTTGGCAACGTCGGAGGTGATGTCGTCGTCGTCGGGGGTCGCGCCTTGGACCTCGTCCTTGATTCCTTCCCGCATGTCACTCACTGTGGTTTCTCCTTTGTCGAGGCTCTCCTGAGCTCGCCCGCTCCCTACCGCGCCAGCGCATATACCAATCACAGACCGCTGCCCGCCCCGCGATTCGACGACGCGAGGGACGGTACGGTGGCCCTGAGCCATGGCCCCCCGAAAGCCCCCGACGCCCCCCGGCACCCTCGTCCTGCTCGTCCGCCACGGCGAGACACCCACGACGGGCCGGCTCCTGCCCGGCCGGGCCAGGGGACTGCACCTCTCCGACGTCGGCCGGTCCCAGGCGGAGGCGGTGGCCGAGCGGTTGGCGGTGCTCCCGAAGATCGACGCCGTCTACGCCTCGCCCCTCGAGCGCACCCGGGAGACGGCCAAGCCCATTGCCGCCGCCCGCCAACTGCCGGTCACGGTCGACAAGGGGCTGCTCGAGGCCGACATCGGCGACTGGACCGGCATGGAGCTGAAGGTGGCGGCCAAGACGCCCGAGTGGAAGGCGGTGCACTCCTACCCGAGTGGCTTCCGGTTTCCGGGCGGCGAGTCCTTCCCCGAGATGCAGCAGCGGATCGTCGGCGCCGTCGAGCGGCTGCGGTCGGCCCACCGGGGCCAGGTCATCGTCCTCGTGTCCCACGCCGACCCCATCAAGGCGGCCGTCGCCCACGCCCTCGGCACCCACCTCGACCTGTTCCAGCGCATCGTGATCTCCCCCTGCTCGGTGACCGCCATCTCCTACGGCGACTCCGGCCCCACCGTGCTGTCGGTGAACTCCGTGGGCGACCTGCGGGCGGTGAAGCCGTCGTGAGCTCCTCGTTCGACCTGGGCGACGTCGACGCCATCACCGTGGGCACGGTGGGCGAGCCCGGACGGCGGGTCTTCTACCTCCAAGCCGTGTCCGGCACCCAGGTGGTGTCGCTCAAGCTGGAGAAGCAGCAGGTGGCGGCCCTGGTCACCTACCTGGCCACCCTCCTGTCCGACCTGCCGAGCCCCGGCCCCCTCCCCACCGATCTCGACCTGGTGGAGCCCGTCCTCCCCGAGTGGGCGGTGGGCGCCCTCGGCGTCTCCTACGACGAGGCCACCGACCGCGTCCTCGTCCAGGCCGAGGAGCTGATGGAGGAGGAGACCGACGAGGGAGCCACGGCCCGGTTCCTGACCACCCGCGAGCAGGTGGCGGCCCTCGCCGCCCGGGGGGCCGAGGTCGTCTCCGCCGGGCGCCCGCCGTGTCCCCTGTGCGGTCAACCCCTCGATCCCGAAGGACACGTGTGCGTGCGCCTGAACGGCCACCGGAGCCAGAGCCGCTAGCCCTGCTCCGGGCCGGCGACATCGAGGTCAAGGGCCGCCTGCCGTGGAGCTCCAACGGCACCTTCCTGGTCGACCTGCGCCTCCCCGGCCCCGACGGGACGGTCGACACGGAGCGGGCCGTGTACAAGCCGGCCGCGGGCGAGCGGGCCCTCTGGGACTACCCCACGGGCTTGTTCCGGCGGGAGCGGGCCGTCTACGTGGTGAGCGAGGCCCTGGGCTGGGGCCTGGTGCCGGAGACGGTGCTCCGCGACGGCCCCCTCGGCCCCGGGTCGGTGCAGCGCTTCGTGGCCGCCGACTTCAGGGAGCACTACTTCAGCCTCCTGGAGCGTCCCGAGCACCATGACGCCCTGCGCGCCATCGCCCTGTTGGACCTGCTGGTCAACAACGGCGACCGCAAGGCGGGGCACTGCCTGCTGGGCGAGGACGGCCGCCTGTGGGCCATCGACCACGGCCTGTGCCTGCACGACGAGCCCAAGCTGCGCACCGTGATCTGGGACTTCGCCGGCCAGGCGTTCCCGACCGAGCGGGTCGACGACGTGCGCCGGCTGGCCCTGGCCCCGCCCGCCGAGCTCGGCCAGCTCCTGAGCGCAGACGAGGTCGACGCCCTGGTCGGCCGGGCCACGGGCCTGGTGCGGCGGCCGTACTTCCCCGGCGCCCGGTCCCACTGGGCCTACCCGTGGCCCCTCATCTGATGGCGGGACCCCTCACCACGGCCGACCTGGTCGACATGGGCGACCTCGACGCCCTCCTCATCCGCATCGACCACCTGTGCGCCGACCGCGGTTGGGACGACGTCGTCGACCTGCGCGACCGCTGCCGGCGGGCCATCGAGCGGGGCCGGCAGCTGTGGCCGGCGGCCAGCCACGCCGAGTACCGGCTGGCCCTGGAGGCGCCGGCCCGCCAGGCGGCGGCGATGCTGGTGGCCGGCACCGGCCGCTTCGCCCTCGGCCCCCTGGCCGAGGTGGCGGCGTCGACCCACACGTGGGCCGAGCTGCGACCCCACCTCGGACCGACCCCGGAGGCGGGCATGGTCGCCCACGAGCGGGTGGTCCGGGGCGAGGACCTCACCGGCGACGACCACGTCGACCGCACCGTGCTCGAACTGCCCCTCCGCCTCCAGCCGTGGGAGCCCGACTACCCCCTCGTCACCTACCGGGCCCACAAGCTCGAAGTGGCCGACGTGCCCCCGCCCGAGCTCGACCCCGTGGCACTAGAGGCCGTCCCCCCGCCGACGGTCGACGACCCCGAGGCCACCCGGGCCCTCGAGGAGCTGGCCATGGCCTGGAAGCAGGAGTCGAACGGCGCCGTGGAGGCGATCGCGGTCACCGGCGACGCGGCGGCCGCCATCGCCGCCCTCCGGCCGGTGGCCGGCCTGCGCCTGGGCGAGGTGTCAGCCGCCGACGCCCTGGCCGCCATGGCCTGGGCCGCGGCCAGCGGCGGCGCCCACGGCCGCCGCCGGGGGATGGCCTACGGGCGGTTCTCGGCGTGGTGGGCGGTGGCCGCCGTCGCCGGCCGCCTCGACGACTGGCCGTTCCGTCCCGACGACCTGGGCGCGGCCGCCGAAGGGCTGCGCTGGTACCGGTGGGCCGACGGCGAAGGCGACTCGGCCACCGGCTGGTCGCTGCTGCTGGCGGTGGCGGACGAGCGCCGGGGTCAGGCGTGGGCGGTGCGAGCCACCGACCACGCCTGAGTTCCAGTCTCGATCAGACCCCAGCCGTCGTCAGCCGAGCTGGCCCCGGATGGCCCCACCCGGGAACTGGGCGTTGTGGACGTTCACGTAGTACTGCTCCGGGTGGTTGATGATGTTCTGCACCGTGTCCGAGGGGGCGGTCGGGCGGGGAGACGTGCAGGCGGCAGACGTGCGGGGGTTGGGCGCAATGAAGTCGACCACGATCGGCCCGTTGGACCCCGCTACCGCCTGGTGGATGTGGGCGGCCGTGGCGGGGGCGATGTCGTCGACCCGGAGGGCGTAACACACCTTGTTGTCCTGGACGACGAGGCGGACCTGGGCCGTCCCGCTGCCGTCGCGGTCGGCGGGCGGCACTTCCTGGGCCCCCGAGAGCCCGATCGTGAACGAGCCGGTGAGCGGGCCCGAGTTGGACACCGTGCCCGACGCGGTGGCGGCCGTGAGGACCAGAAGTGAGCAGGTGGCAGAAGCGAGCAGGACGGGGAATCTCCGCACGATGATTTCCTCCAGTTTCCGTATTCAGGTGGGCGGCAGCTTAGGCTGCCCCCCAGCGACCAGCCGTGGAACCACCGCCGCCGTCGCCAAAGCACCGTAACTGGAGGGGAACAAGCTTGGCCACTGGAGAGGTGCGCTTGGAAGTGCCGGCGTCGCCGGAGTTCCTCCGCATCACCCGGATCATGGTGGCGGGGGTGGCCAGCCGTCTCGGATTCACCCTCGACGACGTCGAAGACCTCCGCATCGCCATCGACGAGCTGTGCTTCGCGCTGGTCGGGAAGGGCCGCACCGGCACCGTCGCCCTCCGCTACGAGATGCTCGACGACGGGCTGGCCGTGGAGGGCGAGGGGCACTTCTCCGACGATGGCCCGACGGAGCCCAAGTTGTCGCCCATGTCGACCCAGATCCTCGGGGCCATGGTCGACGAGGTCTCTCTGGGCGCCGGGCCCGAAGGTCCCACCTTCCGCATGGTCAAGCGGCTCCGGCCGGCCTGACGAAATGCCCTTCGACGCCCGCGAGCGCGATGAGCTCCGACGCAAGTTCCACGAGTACGCCCAGAGCCGTGACCGGGGCCTGCGCGACCAGCTGGTGACGGCGCATATGGGCCTGGCCGAGTACCTGGCCCGCCGCTTCACCAACCGGGGCGAGCCCCTCGACGACCTGGTCCAGGTGGCCGCCCTCGGCCTGCTCAAGGCCGTCGACCGCTTCGACCCCGAACGGGGACTCGAGTTCTCCACCTACGCCACGCCCACCATCGTGGGCGAGCTCAAGCGCCACTTCCGCGACAAGGGCTGGGCCGTGCGGGTCCCCCGCCGGGTCCAGGAGCTGCACCTCCGCCTGGGCTCGGTGGTGAGCCAGCTGTCCCAGGAGAAGGGCCGCTCGCCCACCATCGGCGAGATCGCGCTGGCGGCGGCGGTCTCGGAGGAGGAGGTGCTGGAGGCGATCGAAGCCGGCCACGCCTATCGCTTCACCTCGCTCGACGCCCCCGCCGGCGGCGACGAGGACGGTTCGCTGTCGTCCCAGCTCGGGTCGGACGACCAGAACCTCATCGACAGCGAGCACCGGGTCACCCTGTCGCCCCTCATCGCCCAGTTCCCGCCCCGGGAGCGCATGATCCTGCACCTGCGCTTCTTCGAGGGCCTCACCCAGTCCGAGATCGCGGGCCGGCTGGGCATCAGCCAGATGCACGTCTCCCGCCTCCTCGCCCGCAGCCTGGCCCAGCTCCGGTCCCAGGCCGAGGAACCAGGGGACGATTGACCGTCGTCCGGGTGATCGGGTGCAGGTGACCTGGTGAAGGTGACCCTGCTGGTCAACCCCTACGCGTCGACGGTCACGCCCAAGAAGCAGCGGCTGGTCGAGGCCACCCTGGCCGCGTCCCACGAGCTGTCGGTGCTGTGCACCACCTGCCGCGACCACGCCACCGCCCTGGCCGCCGACGCCGCCGCCGGCGGGGCCGAGGTCGTCGTGGTCCTCGGGGGCGACGGCACCCTCAACGAGGCGGCCAACGGCCTGGTGGGCACCGACACCGCCATGGCGCCCCTGCCCGGCGGGTCGACCAACGTCTTCGCCCGCACCATCGGCGTGCCCCGGAAGTTGGTCAAGGCGGCGGCCCAGCTCGACGCCTCGCTGGCCGCCGGCTCCATCCGGCGCATGCCCCTGGGCGTGGTCAACGGTCGCCGGTTCCTCTTCCACGCCGGCCTCGGCTTCGACGCGGCGGTGGTGGCCCAGGTGGAGCGGCGGCCGGCGCTCAAGCACAAGCTGGGCCAGACCGCCTTCGTCTTCGCCACCCTCACCACCCTCGCCCGCCACTTCGACCTGGGCCGGCCCCACTTCACCCTGCACGTCGGCCCTGGGACCGGGGGCGACGAGACCACCGTCCTCGGCGCCTACTCCATCGTCATGAACTCCAACCCGTACACGTACATGGGCCGGATCCCGCTCAACCTGACCACCGACGCTACCCCCGGGCGGGGGCTGGTGGCGATCACCGTCCGCAACATGCACCTGCCCGCCGTCGTCGGTCTGCTCACGTCCGCCATCGGCAGCGGCAAGCGGCTGCGGACGAATCGCCGGGTCGACTACCGCCCTGACCTGCTGTCTTTCACCGTCACCGGCCTCGAAGGCCCCTTCCCCTACCAGATCGACGGCGACTTCCTCGGCCTCACCGAGCAGCTGGAGTTCTCCTACGAGCCCCACGCCCTGGCCATCGTGGCCCCTCCCCCGACACCGTCTCCCCCGTCGGGGGGAGGCGGCTGAATGCCGACTACCCCTTGTTCCCCAGGGGGGACCGGCGTACGATCTTCCGGGCGACGAAATGCATTTTCTTCCCTTCTCTGCCGCCCAGGTTTGTGAACTACTTCACAAAGAGGAGTGTTCGTGGCACTGACGTGGAACCGCCCCTACGAGTGGGACGTCGACGACTGGCGGCAGAAAGCGTCGTGTCGAGACACCGATCCGGATCTGTTCTTCCCGGTCGGCACCACCGGCCTGGCCCTCGACCAGATCGAGGCGGCCAAGATCGTGTGCCGGGCGTGCGAGGCCCGGGTCGAGTGCCTGGAGTTCGCCCTGGCCACCAACCAGGAGGCGGGCGTCTGGGGCGCCACGTCGGAGGAAGAGCGGCGCAAGCTGCGCAAGGCGTGGCTGGCCAAGCGCCGCCGGGCCAGCTGACCCCCCGCTGACCTTCCCCGCCGCTTCCCGGCTCGGCCGCTAGTCGCCGGGGGCAGTCGCCTCCACCGCGGTGCCGGCGCTCACCGGCACCCGCAGCTCCACCACCGTGCCGTTGTCGCTCCACATGTCGATCGTGCCCCCCAGGTCGGTGGTGACGAGGGTGCGCACGATCAGCAGCCCCAGCCGGGGACCGTGCATGGTGAACCCGTCGGGCAGGCCCACGCCGTCGTCGCGCACCCGCACCAGCAGCTCGCTGCCGTCGTTGGCGAACGACACCACCACCCGGCCCACCTGACGGGCCGGGGCCGCCTCCCCGTCGAGGGGCTCGGACATGTTGGTGTGGTGGACGGCCGAGTCGTCGGTGGGGAACCCGTGCTGGACCGCGTTCTGGAGCAGCTCGGTGAGCACGACGGCCAGGGGGGTGGCGATCTCGGCCCGCAGCTCGCCGGCGTCGCCCTGCACCTCCAGCCGCACCGGGCGCTCCTCCGAGCCCAGCCCCTCCTCCACCATCCGCACCAGGGGCCGGACGATCTGGTCGAACTCCACCTCCTGGCTGGCGCCCTCGGACAGCGTCTCGTGGACCAGGGCGATCGACCGCACCCGCCGCACCGACTCCTCCAGCGCGGCCCGGGCCTCGGGGTTGTCGAGCCGGCGGGCGTGGAGGCGCAGGAGCGACGAGATGGTCTGCAGGTTGTTCTTCACCCGGTGGTGGATCTCGCGGATGGTGGCGTCCTTGGAGATGAGCAGGCGGTCCCGCCGGCGGAGGTCGGAGACGTCGCGCATCACCATCACCGCCCCCGTCACCCGCCCGTGCTCGAGGAAGGGGATGCAGCGCACCAGCACCACCACGTCGCGCCGCTCGAGCTCCTCGGTGATGGGCAGGCCGATGGCGAAGGCGGCCCGCACCGTCGACTCGTCGAAGCCGATCTCGCCCAGCCGGGCGCCGTGGGTGTTGCGGTGGATGCCCATGCGGTGCAGGACCGACACGAAGTTGGGCGAGGCGAAGTCGACCCGCGCCTGGGCGTCGAGGCGGGCCACCCCGTCGCCCACCCGGGGGGCCTCGTCGGGCTCGGTCTCCTCCGCGCCGAAGGGGAACTCGCCGGCGATGATCATGCGGGCGAAGCGGTCGAAGATCTCGACGTAGACCCGCTCGAGGTCGCCCGGGCGGCGGCCGACGGAGGGGGCCGACTCCCGGGTGAGCACGCCCAGCAGGGAGTCCTTCCACCGCACGGGGATGCACTGCACCCCCGCCACCTCCCCTGCCGGCGTGATGTCGACCTCCCCGTCGATGATGTCGCCCAGCCGCCAGGCGCGGGCCACCAGGGGTCGGTCGAAGGAGTCGAAGACCTTGCCGATCTGGTCCTCGCGGTAGAGGGTCTGGCTGGTGGTGGGCCGGATCTGGCCCAGGACCACGAACCGGCCCGACGACGGGTCGTCGACCGGCACGAACAGGAGGAGGTCGGCGAAGCACAGGTCGGAGAGCAGGCCCCACGTGCCCACCAGCCGCTGGAGGTGGGCCAGCGCCGGCCCTTCGAGGGTCGTCTGGCTGGCGATCTCGGCAAGGGTGGCCATCGGAGCCTCAAGTGTACGGAGGCCGCCCTTCGAACCGGTGACGGTTACCGCCGGATACCGGCGCCCACCGTCACCGGTTCGCTACCTCAAACCGCGGAGAACCCCACGTGGCGCTGCTCGCCGGTGGCACCGACCTCGACGTAGGCCAGCCGTTCGGTGACCACACCGAACCGCTTGCCCCGGCGGTCGGTGAACCACAGCATGTTGGCGTCGGAGTCGGCGCCCATGGCGTCCTGGATGTCCTCGATCAGCTTGTCGCTGTCGACTTCGTCACCCATGTCGATCTCGATCTCCCTCGGGGACTGGATGACCCCGATCCGGATCTCCACTGCTTTCTCCTTCCTCGGGGCGGTCATCGCCACCGATGTCCTCCTGGTCCGACCGCTCAGGTCGGTCCACGATCTCAGGCTCGTCTTCGCTCAGGGTAGGCGGCAATGGATCGTCGCCCAGACGGGCCGAGGAATCTGGAGGGGGCGGGGAATCCGGAGGGGGCGGGTCGCCGTCCCACCGCCCCCACTTGGGCGTGCGCCGGAGGACGAAGAGGCCGTACAGGCTGAGGCAGAGCATGGTGAGGGCCCACCACTGGCTGCCGGTGAGGCCGAAGTGGCGCAGGTCCTCCCGCAGGAAGTCCTCGACGATGCGGTTGCAGGCGTACCAGGCCACGAAGACCATGGCCAGGAAGCCGTCGTAGTGGACCTTCTTGCGCAGGCGGAGGAGCACCAGGAGGAGTACGAAGGCCAGGATCTGGTCGTAGAGGGCCGTCTGGTGGACGATCGTGCCCGGCATGCAGGGCGAGCCCACGTCGACGCCCACCGGCGGGCAGCGGTAGCCGAGGAAGAAGTTGGTGGTCTTACCCAGATGGTCGGCGATGATGATGTCGCCGATGCGGCCGACGACGATGCCCAGGGCCAGGCCGGGGGCGGCCGCGTCCATGATCTTCCAGAACGACAGCTTCCGGTTCTTCATCCGGGGAACGGCCAGCAGCACCGCGCCGGTGATGCCGCCCAGCAGCGAGATGCCGCCCTCCCACACCTTGAGGATGTCGAGCACCGAGCCGTAGTCGCCCAGGTGGTTGACCACGTAGGCCACCCGGGCGCCGATGATGGCGCCGATGGCGGCCCGGGTGAAGAGGGGGTACACCTCCTCGTCGGGGAGCCCCCGCTTCCGGGACTCGGGCAGCATGAAGCGGGCGCCGATGAGGAAGCCGACGGCGATGCCGATCCCGTGGGGCGATATCGACAGCGGCCCGATGTGGATGCGGACCAGCGGGTCGTAGGAGATGACGGACAGGACCGTGAGGAAGCCGAGCACGGTCCCCCTGTCTAGTTCAGCGCCGGGGCCAGGCCACGGCGCGGACGCGGCCGGTCAGCCGATCTTGAGCTCGGACTTGTAGATCCGGCTCGGGCCCATGCTCTCGACCGCCTTGGCCAGCGCGTCGAAGGCCAGGGCCGCCTCCGACGCAGGGTCGGTGAGGGTGATGGGGGTGCCGACGTCGCCGCCCTCGCGCAGGGCGGTGACCAGGGGGATCCGGGCCAGCAGGGGCACGCCCAAGTCGTCGGCGAGCAGCTGGCCGCCGCCGGAGCCGAAGATCTCGTAGCGCTTCTCGTCGTCGCCGGTGAACCAGCTCATGTTCTCGACCACGCCCCGCACCGGCAGCTTCACCTTGCGGGCCATGAGCGCCGAGCGCTGAGCCACCCGCTGGGCCGCGGGCTGGGGGGTGGTGACGACCAGCACCTCGGCCCGGGGCAGGAACTGGGCCATCGACAGGGCCACGTCGCCGGTGCCGGGGGGCATGTCGACCAGCAGGTAGTCGGGCTCGCCCCAGAGGACGTCGGTGAGGAACTGCTCCAGGGCCTTGTGCAGCATCGGTCCCCGCCAGATCACGGCCTGGTCGTCGGGCACGAAGAACCCGGTGGAGATGACCTTGAGGCCGGCGGCCACGGGCGGGACGATCATCCCGTCGATCACCACCGGCTCCTGGGTGATGCCGAGCATGCGGGGGACGGAGAAGCCGTAGACGTCGGCGTCGAGCACCGCCACCTCGTGGCCCAGGCGGCTGAGGGCGACGGCCAGGTTGACGGTGACCGACGACTTGCCCACGCCCCCCTTGCCCGACGAGAGGCCGAGGACCCGGGTCTTGGAGCCCTCGCCGAAGGGGATGACGGCCGCGGCGTGGCCGTGGTCGCCCTGGGGGGGTCCGGGCGGGGGTTGGCTGGCCTGCAGCTGGCCCCGGACGGCGGCCCGCTCCTCGTCGGTCATCACCGTGAGCTCGACGTCGACGTGGTCGACGCCCTCGACAGGCTGGACCGCGGCCGTCACCCGCTGGGTGATCTCGGCCCGCAGGGGGCAGCCGGCGACGGTGAGGGCGACGGTGACGCCGACCCGGTTGCCGTCGACGCGGATCGCCTTCACCATGCCCAGGTCGACGATGCTGCGGTACAGCTCGGGGTCCTGCACCGGCCGCAGGACTTCGATGATGTCGGCTTCGGTAGGCATCAGATTGGGGGCATCTGGCTGGGGACTCCAATTTCTCCTATGGCTATAGGTAGAATACCGGGGTGGCTCAACCTGCTCTGACGGCGGATGAGTTCAGTGCCGCGGTCAGTGCGGTCACCAGCGCCTTCGGTGACCCCACCCGGCGGGAGATCTACCTGTTCGCCCACGACTCCGAGAACGGCGTCACCGCGGCCGACGTCGCCGAGCGCTTCGAGCTCCACCCCAACGTCGCCCGCCACCACCTCGACAAGCTGGCGGGGGGCGGATACCTCGTGGTCGCAGTCGAGCGGTCGGAGCACCCGGGGGCCGGTCGGCCGTCGAAGCACTACCGCACGGTGGCCAAGGACATGCGCCTGGAGTTCCCCGCCCGGCGCGACGACCTGCTGGTCACGCTGCTGGCCCGCACCCTGGCGTTGATCCCGCTGGAGGCGGCCGAGGCCATGGCCGAGGAGGTCGGGCAGGCCTACGGGCACTCGCTGGCCGCCAGCATGGCCCCCGCCGAGGGCCACCGGTCGCTGCAGGTGGCGCTGCACACGGTGGCCGACGCCCTGACCGCGCACGGCTTCGCCGCCCACACCCAGTCCCGCGAGGGCGCCCTGGCCATCATCTCCGAGCAGTGCCCCTTCGGCGAGGCCGCGGTGCAGCACCCCGTGATCTGCGCCGTCGACCGGGGCATCGTCAAGGGCATGCTCTCCACGCTCTACGGCGAGACGGTGCCGGAGACGTCGGCGTCGCGGCCCCAGGGCGACTCGGTCTGCGTCACGTTCGTCTGAGCCTGAGACCCTGACCCGGGCTTACCTCGACCACGCCTCCACCTCGCCGGCCCGGCCGGAGGTGGTGCAGGCGATGCTGCCGTGGCTGTCGGGTCTGACCGCCGACCCGGGACGGGTGCACACCGAGGGGCGGATCGCCCGGGCGGTCGTGGAGGACGCCCGGGAGCGGGTGGCGGCCCTGTTCGGGGCCCGGTCACGGGAGGTCGTGTTCACCAGCGGGGCCACCGAGGCCATCGCCGCCGCGGTGTGGGGGGCGGGCGAGCGCGGTGGCCACATGGTGGTGCCGGCGGTGGAGCACTCGGCGGTGCGGGACTCGTCGGCCCGATTCGACGTCACCACGGTCGGCGTCGACCGGCTGGGACGGGTGGATCCGGACGAGGTGGTGGCCGCCATCCGCCCGGGGGAGACGGCGTTGGTGCACGTCCAGTGGGCGAACCACGAGGTGGGGACGTTGCAACCGGTGGCGGAGATCGTTGCCGCTTGCCGATCGCTGGGGGTGCTGGTGCACGTGGACGCGGCCGCCGCTGCCGGCCACGTCCCGATCGACTTCGTGGGCCTGGGCGCCGATCTCTTGTCGGTGGGCGCCCACAAGTTGGGGGGACCGGCCGGGATCGGGGCCCTATTGGTGCGCCGGGGGCTGCGCCTGCGCCCGCTGCTGGTGGGGGGCGAGCAGGAGCGGGCTCGGCGGGCGGGGATGGAGAACGTCGCTGGGATCGTCGGCTTCGGGGCCGCGGCCGAGGTGCTGTCGACGCCGGGGGCGCTGGTCGAGGAGGCGGGCCGCAACCTGGCCCAGACGGAGCGGGTGCTGGCCGTGGCCACCGCCGTCGACGGGGTCGAGGCGTTCGGCGACGTCGTCCGCCGGGTGCCCCACCTGGTGTGCGTCGGCGTCGAGGGCGTCGAGGCGGAACCCGTCCTCCTCGGCCTCGACCAGGCCGGGGTGGCCGTCCACTCGGGCAGCTCGTGCTCGTCGGAGTCGTTGGAGCCCTCGCCGGTGTTGGAAGCGATGGGCGTCCCCGCCGAGCGGTCCCTGCGGGTGTCGGTGGGCTGGTCCACCACCGCCGCCGACGTCGACGCGTTCGCGGCCGCGTTCCCCCAGGTCGTCGGCCGCCTGCGCGCCCTCCGGTCGGGCTCGGGTTAGGGGTCAGCCGCGGCGGCGGCTGAGGAACCAGACGATGGCGGCCGCGCCCAGGACCTGGAGGACGAAGAAGAGCCAGATGTTGTTGTCCGGCCGGGCGCCCAGGATGAGGCCGACGATCGTGCCCAGGAACGAACCGCCGATGCCGACCACGATCGTCTTGCCGACGCTCATCGGGTTCGGTCCGGGGACGGCCAGGCGGCCCAGGAAACCGAAGACCACGCCACTGATCAGCAGGCTCAGGATGATGCCGAGGAGTTCCATGCCGACAGCATGCACCGCCGCGGGTGGGCGCCGCTGGTTCAGGCGGAGCGACGGCTCCGGGCCCACCCGAGGCCACCGATGGCCGCTCCCACCAGGCAGAGGACGACCAGGGCCACGACCAGCGTCCCGGTGCGGTTGCCACCGTCCGTCGCCTCGGTCCCTGGCGCGGCCGCCGCCTCCCCGGCGGCCGACCCGCCGGGTGTCGACATCGGGCCCGAGGAGGCCCCCGAGGTCGGCGGCGGGGTCGCTCGGGCGGCGTCGGGGCCGGACCACACCGACACCTCGGTCAGGCCGTCGAGGCCTTCGCCCCGGCTGACCCGGACGAACCGGGCCGACGTCGGGGAGTCGGACGACGCCACCTGCACACCCGAGGCCGGCGTCCAGACGTTGGTGGCCAGCGACGACCACGACGTGCCGTCCCCCGAGATCTCGACCGTGGTCCCGTCCCGGGCGCCGGCCAGGAACACGGCGGACACGTCCACCGCCGACGGCAGGTCCACCGTGAGCGACGCCACTCCCGCGGGAACGTAGCTCGAGCGGTTCCCGTCGGTGACCGTGCAACCGTCGCTCACCTCGGACGGCGGCGACCCGGCTGCGGTCACCATCGTGCACGGCGCCCCCCGGGACGGCGGCACGAGGTCGAGGGCGGGCAGGGCCACGGCCCCGGTCGAAACCGCCTGGTGGTAGATGGTGCGGCCGTTGGCGTGGGGGACCCGCACGTCGGCGTAGGCGGTGGCGTAGGCGAGGAGAGTCTCGGCGTCGGCGCCCTCGGATTCGAGGAGGCGGAGGTCGATCGAGCCGTCCGTCCCCTGGGTCGCGCTGCCGCCCACGGTGATCACCGGCCGGCTGGTGCCGGCCGGAAGGTCGCTGTCGACCGAGGCGGTCGCCTGCCATCCGTCGACGGAGACTGACGGGGTGGCCTCCCACACCGGCAGCGGCGGCGCCGCCTGGATGAGGATGTTGACCTCGAACTCGAACGTCGACCGGGGGCCGACGGCCTGGTCGCCGGTGGCGGGGAGGCCGGCGGTGACCACCCAGTCGGTGTCGGTTTCGGTGCCGGCGACGTAGGAGTCGGGCAACGTACCGTGGTAGCGGCCATCGGCCCCCGTCGTCATCGCCCCGCCCTCGGTGGACTCGCCCAGGCACACCACCCGGTCGGCGAAGCAGGCCAACCCGAGGCTGAACAGGGTGGTGACGATCCCCGCGAAGCCGGCGTTGTCGTAGCCGACCACCGACACCGACACGCCGTTGGCCGGGGAGCCGTCTGCGTGGACGACGATCCCCTCGACGGTCGCGTCCTGGCGCCCGACGGGCTGTTGCCGAGCAGGGACGGGGAAGTCGGGGCGGCGGTGGCCCTGGGCGTGGCCGCGGTGAGGATGACGAGGGCGACGAGGCTGGTCGCGATGGGCAGGCGAGGACGAACCAGCCGGCGTGGGTGCACAGCCGTCCGACCGTCCCGGGGCGCCGAAGCGTTACCTGGGGGCTTGGGCTCGGGGGGCCGGCTGTGATGTCAATGATCGCGCTCGACGCGGCTCGGACGAGGATGACGGGCTGGCCTGGACGCCGTAGCCGCCGCGCCTGGGCGGAGTTGTCCTCTCGAGAGGTGGCGCTCGCCCGACGGCGGCCCTGGCGAACGGGAAGGCCTGAGGCGGCCGAAGATCTCGGCGTAGCTGGCCCGCGACCGTGTCGGGCCGACGAGACGATTCCGGCCCACTGGTCTCGACCGGGCCACCGGGCCACCGGGCCACCGGGCCACGGGGCCACCGGGCCACGGGGCCCTGGAGCGGGGCCACACCGAGCGGGGCGAGGTGTGCGAGGTGCCGGGAGTGGGGCCCGTCACCGTGGGCTGGGTCCAGAGCCTGCTCCCCGATGCGGTGGTGGCGGCCCTGCTGGTCGAGGATGGCGAGGTGCTCAAGGTCGCCCACCTGGGTCGTTTCATCCCGGCCAAGGTCCGCACCGCCCTGGCCGAGCGCGACCGCGTGTGCGTGGTGCCGGGCTGTGCGGTCGACTGCGAGCTGGAGATCGACCACATCCGGCCCATCGCCGCCGGCGGGCGCAGCGAGCTGGTCAACCTCTGCCATCTCTGCCGTTTCCACCACTACCTCAAGACCCACCACGGCTGGCAAATCTCCCGGGCAGGCAAGCGCTGGCTCTGGGAGGGCCCCCACGGCCCACCCCCCAACCCCAATGCTCGCCAACCCGAGCTGGCGGCGGCCCGCGGCTAGGTCGCGGGCGCGGGCTGGCCCGCGCCGTCAGCGGTCAGCCGTATGCGCGCCACGCCGCTACTCCGCCGCGCCGCCATGCCGCCACGCGCCAACACACGGGGACCCGGGGTTCCGGGGTGGCCGGACGACGGCCGGGCGGGTGGTTGGCCTCAGGTCCGCGCCGCTCCCTACGGGACCGCCGTCGTGGCCGTTGGAGCCGTCGCCTTGGCCGCGGCTGCGGCTTGGGCTTGGGCCAGGACCTCGCCCACCGCGTCGACGAAGTCGGGGGGCGGGTTGTTGGCCAAGAAGGCTTGAAACTCGATGACCGCTCCCGCCGGGTCGTCCCGGTCCTGGTAGAGCACCATGCCCCGGAAGAAGTGGGCGTCGGCGAAGGCGGGGTCGACGGTCACGGCCCGGTCGAGGGACGCCATGGCCTCGTCGGGCAGTCCCGCCCGCTTCAGGAGCCAGCCCCGGTAGGCGAGGGCCTCGACGTTGTCGGGGTCGGAGACGAGGATCTCGTCGTAGAGCTGGAGGGCTTCGACCGCCTTGCCCTCCGTTTCCAAGGCGAGGGCGTCGTCGACCCGGCTGTCGGCGGTCGGGGCATCGGGCACGGACCCGGTGATCGGCTCATCCCCGGTCCGTCCGTCGGAGAAGAGGACGACCGACACCCCGGCCACGGCGACGATGGCGAAGACGACGATGAGGCTGACGGCCACCGTCCGCTGGCGACGAGGAACGGGGGGATTCGCCCGCCGACGGGCGGCGGCCTGACGCGAACCGCCCGGGCGGGTGCCGGAGCCCTTGTCGGTGGCACCGGCGGCGGCCCGGCTCTTCCCGACCGGGCGGGTAGCGGCCTCGGTGGTGTTATCGCCGGTGGCGCCGGGCGGGCGGTCACCGACGGGGCGGGTATCGGCGGTCGTGTCGATGGCGCCGGTGGCGGCCGGCGGGCGGTCACCGACCGGGCGGGTATCGGCGGGCGTGTCGATGGCGCCGGTGGCGGCGGCCGGGCGGTCACCGACGGGGCGGGTATCGGCATCCGCACCGGTGGCGGCGGCCAGGTCCTCGGCGGCCGTGGCGGCGGCGCGGCCGTCGGCGGACGGTCGGGCGCGGCGGCTCCCGGCACGGCTCGTACCGGCGGCAGGGTTAGCGGCGGACCGGCTCGCGGCGGCCCGGACGGCCGGCGGTTGACGGGGACGACCACCCGCGGCACGGCCCCGCGGCCGGCGGACAACGGCCGACCGGCCCGTCTCGATGGCCTTCAGCACGGCCGCGGCCCGGGCCGTGTAGTCGTCCTTGAGAACGGTGTAGTCGTCGTCGCCGATCTCTCCCGACGCCCGCTCCTGCTCCAGATCCCGCAGCGACTTGAGAAGGACGTCGCGCTGCTCCTCGAGCCCGGCCAGTTCCTCGCTCATGGCGACTTCAGCGCCTGCTCGACCAGGCGCCGGTCCTCGTCCGACAGCCCAGCCGGCTCGGCCCGTAGACGCCGGCGACGGACCAGGACCAGGGTCAGTCCACCGATCACCGCCGACGCGGCCACGACCGGCAGGGCCCATACCACCAAACCCAACCCTCTCGTCTCAGGTCGGAGGCTGATGTTCGGGTAGAGCCCGAGAATGAAGTCCTTGATCTGACCGTTGGTCTCCCGACCCTCAGCCACCCGGCGGGCGATCTCCTCCCGGATCCCGACCGCCGCCGGCGCGTCGGAGTCGGCCACCGACATCCCCTGGCAGGTCGGACAGCGCAGGTCGGAACCGATGCGGCGGACCCGGGCCTCGTCGGTCACCGGCTCGTTCCGTTGCGAGCCAATGGCCAGCGCACCGACCAGGAGGACGGCCATCACGACCCACGTGGCCCGCCGGTTCATCCCGGAACCTCGGCCGGCACCGGAACCGGCTGGTCGACCGGCCCGACCGGCCCGACCGGCCCGACCGGCCCGACAGGCACCCCGGCGGCGTCAGGGCCGCCCCCGACGGCTGCGGCCGGCGACTCCGGCTCGGCCCCGATCTCCGGCCGGCGACGGCGGTCACGGGGCCACGCCGCCAGCAGCGTCCCCAGCCCCATCACCGCCCCGCCCATCCACAACCAGGCGACCAGGGGCTGGATGTTGACCCCGATGACAGCCGTGGGGTTCGCCGCCGTCGAGTCGGGGGCGGCCACCAGCGTCAAATACACGTCGTCGATGGGCCCGCTGCGCACCGACGGCGACCCGATGGCCAGGCTGGCCCCCGGGAACTGGTGCAGGGCGGGCGCGTAGACCTTCCCCCCGTCGATGCGGACCCGGGCCCGGAACGTGCGCTTGTTGGGTTGGTCGACGATGTCGAAGCCCAGGTAGGTGACGGTGTGGCCGGCCAGGCGGGCCGACTCCCCCGGCGCCAGCCGGAACTGGTGGCTGTGCCCGAACGACGAGCTGGCGGCGAAGCCGACGGCGACGAGCACCACGCCCAGGTGGACGATCATTCCCCCGTTGGCCCGCCCCACCAGTCCCCGCCAGAGGGGCGCCCCCGCCGCCACCGCGGCCCGCACCGACAACACCAGCTGGCGCACAGCCGCCGCCCCCGCGAAGGCGGCCAGTCCGAACGCCACCAACGGCCCGAAGCCCCGGAGGCCAAACCCAACGCACGTCACCACGGTGAGCGTCCCCGCCCACGCCGGCCACCACAGGCGCCGGTGCAGCACCTCGGTGGACGCTCGTCGCCACGGCAGGGCCGGCGCCACCGCCATGAGGAACAACAGGGTGAAGCCGATCGGCATCGTCATCCGCTCGAAGTAGGGCGCCCCCACCGACAGCCGGTCACCCCGCAACGCCTCCGCGATCAGGGGGAACACCGTCCCCAGCAGGACCACGAAGGCGAAGGCGCCGAAGGCCACGTTGTTGGCCAGGAAGGCGCCCTCCCGGGAGACGGGCGAGTCGATCGTCCCCGGCGACCGCAACTGATCGGCCCGCCACGCCACCAACCCCACCGACACCGCCACCACCACCGCGAAGAAGGCCAGGATCATCGGTCCGATGGCCGACTCGGAAAAGGCGTGCACCGAGTCGAGGACCCCCGACCGGGTGAGGAAGGTCCCCAGGATGGTCAGGGAGAACGTGGCCGCCAGCAACGAGAGGTTCCAGACCCGCAGCATCCCCCGCCGCTCCTGGACCATCACCGAGTGCAGGTAGGCGGTGGCCGTCAGCCACGGCAGGAACGACGCGTTCTCCACCGGGTCCCACGCCCAGTACCCGCCCCATCCGAGGACCTCGTACGACCACCACGCACCCAGCACCACGCCGAGGGTGAGGAAGCCCCAGGCGAACAGGGTCCAGCGGCGGGTCTCGACCAGCCACCCCTCCCCCAGCCGGCCGGTGGCCAGGGCGGCGATGGCGAAGGCGAAGGGGATGGTGAAGCCGACGTAGCCCAGGTAGAGCATCGGCGGGTGGAAGGCGACCAGGGGGTGGTTCTGCAGGAGCGGGTTGGGGCCGGGACCGTCCAGGGGAATGGCGCCGGCCACGATCCGGAACGGGTTGGCCGGTCCGGCCATGAGGGCGAAGAAGAAGGCGGCCACGCCGAGCGCCACGAAGGTCGCCCAGGCCACGATCGGGTCGGCGGCCCGGTTGCGGAAGTGCCGGGCCATGACCGCCAGGTAGCCGGCGAGCACCAGCGCCCACAACAGGATCGAGCCCTCCAGCGCCGACCACATGGTGGTTACGGTGTAGAGGAGCGGGGTGCTGCGGCTGCCGTTGTCGGCCACGTACTTCAGCGAGAAGTCGTGGCTCAGCAGGGCGAACTGCATGGCGGCGGTGGCCAGCAGGGCGCCGGCCAGCACCAGCCACACATAGCGCTGCCCGGCCCGGAGCATGGCGGGGTTGTTCCGGCGCAGGCCCAGGGCCAGCGTCGCCATGCCCAGCACCGCGGCCGCGAGCCCCAGGGCGACAGCCGCCGTGCCGAGGATCGCACTCATCTGAGCGTGGTGGTGACCCGGTTCGGGTTCTCGGCCACATAGGTCTCGGAGTGCTTGACCAGGATGCGGTCGCTGGCGAAGTGGTCGCCCTGGAAGCGGCCCTCGAGGACGACGGGGATGCCCGGCCGGAACAGCTCGGGCGGGTCACCCTTGTGGACGATCGGCACTTCGACGCTCTTCGACGTGAGGGTGAAGGTGACGTCGTTGCCCGTCTGGCGGACGCTGTCGCAGGCCACGTTCGACCCGGCCGCGGCGGGGATCAGCCGGATCATCGTCTACGCCCAAGCCGGCAACGACACGGTGCGCGTGCAGGGCGGCGTCCCGGCGGTGGTGCT
The DNA here is from genome assembly GCA_034669165.1 of Actinomycetota bacterium. Lineage (GTDB taxonomy): Bacteria > Actinomycetota > Acidimicrobiia > Acidimicrobiales > AC-14 > JAXDMK01. Next base: position 208 of record JAXDOC010000018.1, on the reverse strand, counting down.
CGGCGGGGCCGGCAATGACAGCCTCAGCGGCGGCGGCGGCCGCGACCTGCTCTTCGGCGGCCTCGGGGCCGACGTCCTCCACGGCGGCGACGATGACGACGTGCTCGTCGGCGACCCCGTCACCCCCGAGGCGAGCCTGACCGCCCTCCTGGGCCTCCAGGCGGAGTGGGGACGCGGCGACGCCGACTATCCGACCCGCTCGGCCCGG
>JAXDOC010000017.1:0-2831 GCA_034669165.1 Actinomycetota bacterium | reverse complement strand
CGGCGAAGGCGGTGAAGGACGGCACCAGGGCCGAGCCCTTTTTCCAGACGTAGCCGCGGTCCTGGATGGTGGCGATGATCGACGCGTACGTCGACGGGCGGCCCACGCCCATCTCCTCGAGGGCCTTCACCAGCGACGCCTCGGTGAAGCGGGCCGGCGGCTGGGTGGTGTGGTCCTTCGGCTCCAGGGACTCGGCGGTGACGGGGTCGCCCACCACCAGCGCCGGCAGCCTGACCTCGCGGTCCTCGAGCTCGGCGTTGGGGTCGTCGGAGCCCTCGACGTAGGCCCGCAGGAAGCCCGGGAACTCGATCACCTTGCCGCCGGCGGAGAACTCCGCCTCCTCGTTTGAGGAGGATCGGCCGGTGATGCGCACCTGCACGCTCTTGCCCCGGACGTCGGCCATCTGGGAGGCGATGGTGCGCTTCCACACCAGCTCGTACAGGGCGGCTTCCTCGGGGCTGACCTCCCGGGCCACCTGCTCGGGCATGCGGAAGGTGTCGCCCGCCGGCCGGATGGCCTCGTGGGCCTCCTGGGCGTTCTTGACCTTCTTGGCGTAGCGGCGGGGCTGGTCGGGCACGTATTCCGGCCCGTAGAGCTGGGCGGCCTGGCTCCGGGCCGCGTTGAGGGCGGTCTCCGACAGCGCCGTGCTGTCGGTGCGCATGTAGGTGATGTAGCCGTTCTCGTAGAGCCGCTGGGCCACGCTCATGGCCCGCTGGGTGGTGAACCGCAGCTTGCGGCCGGCCTCCTGCTGCAAGGTCGACGTCATGAACGGCGGGTACGGCGTGCGCTTGTAGGGCTTCTCCTCGACCGACTTCACCGAGAACGTCGAGTCGGCGAGGCGGGCGACCAGGCCCCGGGCGCCCTCGGGGTCGAGGACGACTATGTCGGTGGAGAGTCGGTCGGTGCGGGCGCCGGTCTCGTCGAAGTCGCGGCCGGTGGCCAGGCGGGTGCCGTCCAGGGCGACCAGGGTGGCGCCGAACGGGGGCCTCTCCATGCCGTTTGCCGGCGGAGCCGGACGAGAGAACCGACCCTCGACGTCGGAGTAGGAGGCGCTGCGGAAGCGCATCCGGGCCCGCTCCCGCTCGACGAGGATGCGGGTGGCCACGCTCTGGACCCGGCCGGCCGACAGCCGGGGCAGGATCTTGCGCCACAGGACGGGCGAGACCTCGTAGCCGTAGAGGCGGTCGAGGATACGCCGGGCCTCCTGGGCGTCGACCAGCCGGCGGTCGAGATCACGCCAGTTCTCCACAGCGTCGCGGATGGCGCCCGGGGTGATCTCGTGGAACACCATGCGCCGCACGGGCATCCCCGCCGGCGGGTTGAGCACCTCCATCAGGTGCCAGGCGATGGACTCACCCTCGCGATCCTCGTCTGTCGCCAGGTAGAGCTCGGTGGCTTCCTTGAGCAGGCCCTTGAGCTTGGTGACGACGTGCTTCTTCTCGCTGTTGACCACGTAGAGCGGCTTGAACCCGTTGTCGACGTCGACGCCGAGCCGGGCCCAGCTCTCGCCCTTCTGGGCCGCGGGGATCTCTTTGGCGTCCTTGGGGAGGTCACGGATGTGGCCGACGGAGCTCTCGACCACGAACTCGCTGCCCAGGAAACGGGCGATTGTCCGGGCCTTGGCTGGCGATTCGACGATGACGAGAGGTTTGGCCATGGCTACACGACAATTGACAGGCTGCACGGCTGCTGTCAAACGTCGGGCCGCGTCTACGGTGCAGGGATGCATCCCGAGCACTTGATCGAGGCCTTCGGCACGCTCGGTCTCTTCGCCATCGTCTTCGCCGAGTCAGGACTCCTTTTCGGGTTCTTCCTGCCCGGCGACTCCCTGCTGTTCACCGCCGGCCTGCTCGCCTCGCAAGGGGCCCTGAACTTCCCGTTGATCGTCGTCGGCTGCGCCGTGGCGGCGATCGCCGGCGATCAGGTCGGCTACGTCATCGGGCGCAAGGCCGGACCGGCGCTGTTCAGGCGGCCGGACTCGCGGTTCTTCCACAAGAAGAACGTCGAGCGGGCCAAGGCCTACTTCGACAAGAACGGTCCGCGGACGATCATCCTCGCCCGGTTCATCCCGGTGATCCGCACGTTCACCCCGGTCGTGGCCGGCGTCGGCCAGATGGACTACCGCAAGTTCGTGACCTACAACCTGGTCGGGGGCATCGTGTGGGGCTCCGGCGTGACGACGGCCGGGTACGTGCTGGGCGAGTCCATCCCCAACGTCGACCGCTATCTGCTGCCGATCATCGGCGTGATCGTGATGGTGTCATTCATCCCGGTGTTCCTCGAGGTTTTCAAGGCCTACCGAAACCGCAAGCCTAACGGCGTCGTCGTAGCCGAGCAGGGTGACGGGGATCAGTGACCGGATCCGGTCATCGCCGGCGATGACCTCCACCGAGAGCCCGTCGACGAGCGGGCGGCCCACCGAAGTGGGCAGGTCGGTCACCAGACCGAGCCACAGTGACGACAGCTTGGGCGTGAGGATGGGCACTTTGACGATGAGCCGGCGCCGGCCGGTGAGGGTGGCGTAACGGCGCATCATCTGCTCGTAGGTGAGGATGTCCGGACCACCGACGTCGTAGGAGCCGGCGGCGATGCCGGGCGCCCCAACCAGGTAGCGCACCATGTCGGGGAGGGCGATGGGCTGGCAGCGCGTCGTGACCCACTTCGGGCACACCATGGCCGGCAGCCGGTCGACGAGTTGGCGCATGATCTCGAAGCTGGCGCCGCCGCGGCCGAGGACGATCGCCGCTCGCAGCTCCACGGTGTCCGCCCCGTCACGCAGGATCTGACCGACCTCATGGCGCGAGCGCAGGTGCGCCGACACGTCTCCCTGG
>JAXDOC010000016.1:0-10496 GCA_034669165.1 Actinomycetota bacterium | reverse complement strand
GCGCCATGGGCGTCGCCGACTACCTCGGCTGGGGCTGGCGTTCGAAGGCCGGTCTGCCGGTCGTCAACGTTCCCGGCTGCCCGATCCACCCGGACAACCTGTCCGAGACGATCCTGTACCTGCTCTACATGGCCACAGGCCAGGCTCCGCTTATCCCGCTCGACGACGCACTGCGTCCCGCGTGGCTGTTCGGCAACACCGTCCACGAGGGCTGTGACCGGGCCGGCTACTACGAGCAGGGCGACTTCGCCACTGAGTACGGCTCCCCGAAGTGCATCGTGAAGCTCGGATGCTGGGGCCCCGTCGTCAAGTGCAACGTCCCCAAGCGTGGCTGGACCAACGGCGTGGGCGGTTGCCCGAACGTCGGTGGCATCTGCATCGGCTGCACCATGCCTGGCTTCCCCGACAAGTTCATGCCTTTCATGGACGAGCCCCCGGGCGGCAAGGTTTCCACCGCTGCTTCTGGTCTCTACGGCTCGGTCATCCGTGGAATGCGTGAGGTCACCGGCCAAACGGTCGACAAGGAGCCGAAGTGGCGTGCAAAGGGCACCAAGCTTCTCACCGGCTACAAGTCGCAATGGCGATAACCGAATCCGACTGACTGAGCGGTGGGGTTCCACCTCTAGGACTCCGTGCGACACTGGGTCCGCCTGGCGACTGGACTATGTGTGGGTTTAGTGGGGCCGGCGACCTCCGGCAGGAGGGTTCCTCACTGGGTCATGCTGCCTGGGGGGGTGCCGGCTTGGCCTGCCCGGACTCGGGCTCGGCGTCGACGATGACCAGGTCGAAGGGGAAGGCCGACTCCACCGCCGCCCGGGAGCCGGCGTCGTCGAGGAGGTCGGTCATCGACTCGCCCGAGATCATGGACACCACCAGGGCGAGGGCGGCCACGTGGCCCGCCTCCCATCCGTCGCCGAACCCGGTGAGGTACTCGACCGTGGGGGCCTCCGGCGCCACCTGGGCGATCGCTCCCTGGCGGGCGGCGGCGTTCTGCAGGAATCCCCGGCACATGCTCTCGATGTCAACCACTGGGTCGATGGCTTCGTCCATCGGGCCGCTCCTTCTCCTGGGCGTCGGTCCCTCTTCGTCAATTCCCGTTCGGGACTTAAGTGACACCTGCGAATTGATGCAATGGTCCTACCGGAGAATGTTTCCACGCCTTCGTCTCGGTCCCGGACTGGCCGGCCAATGCCGCCGGCACTCCCGCGAACACCCCGCCGGCGGCGCCAGGACGGTCGACTATCCCCTCTGACCTGCACAAACGCGAGCCCTCGGACGGCCCCGGAACCGGACCCGGGCTGCGGCCCACGGCCCGGAAAACCCACGGCGACGATTTTGTTAATTGCCGGTTTCCGTCCGGTGCCGACCACGCGCCCCGGAGGGCGTTGGCGGCTGGCGTCGCCGTCTCGACGCGGCCCCCGTCCGAGTAGTCCGATCGGCCCTTTTCGCCCGCCGCTCTCAAGCGATCGCGTCCCCCGGCCGACCGCGTGCGGCATGGCCAACCGACGATTCGTCAGACGGGCAGCGGATTGGAGTGAGGTCGCCCGCTGGCTGAACATCTTCTGGTACTGCCGGTGCCGGTACAGCAACGTGGCCAGCTACCGCTGCTACTACTGCGGCAAGCGGGCCCCGGCCGAGGTGCGCCACCTCGTGGCCGACACCCTCGACCGGGCCGACAAGGTGACGATCCCGGCAGCATCCTCGCACTAGGCCGAACGGACCCGTTCGCAGCGGAAGCCCGGACGGGTACCTTGGCTCCATGGAGCAGGTGTCGGTCCTGTGGCTCACCGCCGGCCTCAGCTGTGACGGCGACTCCATCGCCATGACCGCGGCCACCCAGCCCAGCCTGGAGGATCTCGTCCTGGGCGCCTTCCCCGGAGTGCCCCGCGTCCGCTTCCACCACCCGGTGCTGGCCTACGAGGTGGGCGACGAGTTCCTGGCCGGCTTCGAGGACGCCGCCGCGGGCAAGCTCGACCCCTTCATCCTCGTCATCGAGGGCTCCATCCCCGACGAGACGGGCAACGAGGAGGGGTGCTGGGCCGGCTTCGGCACCGATCCCGCCACCGGCCAGCCCATCCCCACCACCACCTGGGTCGACCGGCTCACGGCCCAGGCGTGGGCGGTGATGGCGGTGGGCACGTGCGCCGCCTACGGCGGGATCCACGGCATGGCCGGCAACCCCACCGGCGCCATGGGCCTGTGCGACTACCTCGGGTGGGACTGGCGGTCGCGGAGCGGCCTGCCCATCGTCAACCTGCCCGGCTGCCCCATCCAGCCCGACAACTGCACCGAGACCCTGCTCTACCTGCTGCGCCAGCTGGTGGGGACGGCCCCCACGATCCCCCTCGACCACGTCCTCCGGCCCAAATGGCTGTTCGGCCAGACCCTGCACGAGAACTGCGACCGGGGCGGCTACTACGAGCAGGGCGACTTCGCCGGCGAGTACGGGTCGAGCAAGTGCATCGTCAAGCTGGGCTGCTGGGGGCCGGTGGTCGACTGCAACGTGGGCAAGCGGGGCTGGATGAACGGCATCGGCGGCTGCGCCAACGTCGGCGGCACGTGCATCGGCTGCACCATGCCCGGCTTCCCCGACAAGTTCCAACCATTCCTCGACGAGCCGCCGGGCGCCAAGATGTCGTCGTCGGCCGTGTTGCTCTACGGGCGCTCGGTGCGGGCCCTGCGCAACGTCACCCGGGCGTCGATGAACGTGGAGCCGGAGTGGCGGGGCCCCCTACCCAAGGGACTGCGACCGCCCGCCCCGCCCGAAGGGTGAGCGACACCGGTCCTCACCTCGTCGACAAGACGTGGGACCCGATCACCCGCATCGTCGGCAGCCTCGGCATCCACGCCCGCATCGACTTCCGCGACCGTCGGGTCGTGCGCTGCCACAGCACGTCGTCGATCTTCCGGGGCTACAGCGTGTTCATGAAGGGCAAGGACCCCCGCGACGCCCACCAGATCACCAGCCGCATCTGCGGGATCTGCGGCGACAACCACGCCACCGCCTCCGTCTACGCCCAGCAGATGGCCTACGGGATCAAGCCCCCGCACCTGGCCGAGTGGATCGTCAACCTGGCCGAGGCGGCCGAGTACATGTTCGACCACAACCTGTACCAGGAGAACCTGGTCGGGGTGGACTTCTGCGCCCGCATGGTGGGGGAGACCAACCCCGCCGTCCTGGCCCGGGCCGAGGTCACCGAGGCGCCCCACGCCGCCGACCACGGCTACCGCACCATCGCCGACATCATGCGGGCCTTCAACCCCATGGAGGGCGCCCTCTACCTGGAGGCGCTCAAGATGAGCCGCCTCACCCGGGAGATGTTCTGCCTGATGGAGGGGCGCCACGTCCACCCGTCGCTGCTCTACCCGGGCGGCGTCGGCACCGTGCCCACCATCCAGCTCTTCGACGACTACCTGGTCCGGCTGGTGAAGTACGTCGAGCACCTCAAGCGCATCGTCCCCCTCCACGACGACCTCTTCGACTTCATGTACGAGGCCCTCCCCGGCTACGAGGAGGTGGGCCGACGGCGGATCCTCCTCGGCTCGTGGGGCTCGTTCCAGAACCCGGAGACGTGCGACTTCCGCTACGACCACATGACCTCGTGGGGCCGCGACATGTTCGTGACACCGGGCATCGTGGTCGACGGCGAGCTCGTCACCACCGACCTGGTCAAGATCAACCTGGGGATGCGCATCCTCCTCGGCAGCTCGTTCTACGACGACTGGGCCGAGGGGGAGACGTTCGTCACCCATGACCCCCTGGGCAACCCCGTCGACCAGCGCCACCCGTGGAACCAGACCACGTCGCCCCGGCCCCAGCGGCGCAACCTCGAGCCCGGCGGCCACTACACGTGGGTCATGTCGCCCCGGTGGCTCGACTCCCGCACCGGCGAGCACCTCGCCCTCGACACCGGCGGCGGCCCCCTGGCCCGGCTGTGGGTCACCGCCCTTTCCGGCCGGGTGCGCACGCCCTACGTCGACGCGCCGGGCGACGGCTCGGTCCGCATCCGCCTGCCCCGCACCGCCCACCTGCCGGAGACCGAGTTCGAGTGGCGGGTGCCGCAGTGGTCGAACACCATCGAGCGCGACCGGGCGAGGACCTACTTCCAGGCCTACAGCGCGGCGATGGCCTTCCACTTCCTGGAGCAGGCCATGGCCGAGGTGAGCGCGGGCCGGCTCGACGTGTGGACCCCCTTCGAAGTGCCCGACGAAGCGGTGTCGTGCGGGTTCCACGAGGCGGTCCGGGGCGTGCTCTCCCACCACATGGTGATCCGCCGGGGCCGCATCGCCAACTACCACCCGTACCCGCCCACCTGCTGGAACGCCAGCCCCCGGGACTCCTTCGGCACCGCCGGCCCCTACGAGGACGCGGTCGAAGGGTCGCCCGTCTTCGAGGAGAACGGCCCCGACGGCTTCAAGGGCATCGACATCATGCGCACGATCCGCAGCTTCGACCCGTGCCTACCCTGTGGGGTGCACATGTATCTCGGCGGGGGGAAGGTGCGACAGGCCCACCACGGGCCCACCCTCGGCGTCCGGTGAAGCCGGTGATCGACCCGCCGCCGATCGTCCCGAGTCCCGCCGAGATCGCCCGGCTGGAGGCGGAGCTGGCGGCGATGGCGGTGACCGACGGCGAGGCCCTCGACGCCATCCTCCGCCTGGCCGAGGTGGTCTTCCCCGATGGCGTCGGCATGGGCGCCCGGGAGCGGCTGGTGTGGCCCGAAGCGCGGTCAGCCGGTCCCGCGGCCCCGACGGCCACCCTCAGCGAGCGCGACCAGCTGGCGGCCGACGCCCGCCGGTCGGAGGTCCGGTTCCAGTCCCTGGTCGAGCAGGTGCCGGCGGTCGTGTTCTCCGCCGCCCTGGGCGATGCCGACAACGAGATCTACGTCAGCCCCCACATCGAGATCGTTCTCGGCTTCACCCAGAAGGAGTGGATCGAGAACCCCCTCCTCTGGTACTCCCAGCTCCACCCCGACGACCACGCCGTCGTCATCGACGCCTTCACCCGGGGGGTGCAGACCGGGCAACCGTTCCGAGCCGAGGTCCGCTTCATCTCCCGGGACGGCGAGGAGGTCTGGATACTCGGCGAGGCCCGCCTCATCCGCGACGACGCCGGACGGCTGGCCTACTTCCAGGGCGTCGGGTTCGACATCACGCCCTCCAAGCGGGCCCAGGCCATGATGGCGGAGGCGGAGCGCGTTCGGGTGGAGTCGGCCCAGCTGCGGACCGAGCTCTACGTCGCCCGCAACGTGGAGCTGGCCGAGCTCAACGAGCAGCTGCGCGTCGCCGTCGAGCAGGCGGAGTCGGCCGAGGCCCGGCAACGACTGCTCCTGGCCCGGGAGCGGGAGGTGGTCGACCGCCTGACCCGCCTCGACGCGGACAAGAACGACTTCGTGTCCAGCGTCAGCCACGAGCTGCGGACGCCGGTCACCAGCATGCTCGGCTACCTGGAGATGCTCGGCGACGGCTCCGCCGGAGCCCTCAACGACCAGCAGCACCAGGTGTTGGAGGTCATCAGCCGCAACAGCTGGCGCCTGCTGCGCCGGATCGAGGACCTGCTCACGGTGTCGGGTCTGGAAGCGGGCAAGATGCGCCTCAACCTGAGCCCGGTGGCGGTGCCGCCCCTGGTCGAGGGGGCCATCGCGGCCATGGCGCCGGCGCTGGCCGACCGCCGGCTCGAGGTCGCGGTCGACGTGGCCGACGACGCCAGCACCCTCACCGCCGACGCTGAGCACCTCGACCGGGTCCTGATCAACCTGCTCAGCAACGCGGTCAAGTTCACGCCCGACGGCGGCCGGATCTCGCTCACCGTGAGCCGGCAGGCCGACCACGTGGAGCTGGTCGTCGCCGACACCGGTTTCGGCATCCCGGCCGACGAGCTGCCCCGGGTGTTCGAGCGCTTCTTCCGGTCCTCCAACGCCCAGCAGATGGCCGTGTCGGGCACCGGCCTGGGCCTGGTCATCGTGAAGGGCATCGTCGAGCTGCACGGGGGGACGGTCTCGCTGCAGTCGACGGCCGGCGTCGGCACCGAGGTCACCGTCCGCCTTCCCGTCCACGGCGCCGGCGCGGCCGAGGTCAAGGCGCCCGAGCCGGAGTAGGTGACAGGCCGTTAGAGTTTCGCCGTGCCCGCCGACTTCATCATCAAGACCGGCGATATGATCCAGATCACGATCCCGCCGCCGACGGTCGTGCCGCAGCTGCTGGCGCCGGTGCCGATGGTGGGCAGCGCCGCCACCGTCCTCACCAGCGGCATGGCGACGTGCGTGCTCGGCGACGAGCTACCGCCCACGATCCAGGGCCCGCTGGCCTACACCTCCCCGCCCTACGTCACACCGGGCACCGGGACGCTGAAGATCATCGTTCTGCCGCCCACCAACCTGACGGTCCCCACCAACACCGGCGGCAAGCCCATCATCATCAAAGGGGCGACGTTCCAGGCCATCTTCACGGTGGCCTCTCCGGCCGTCAATCCCGTGCTCGGCGACCCCGACCCGGTGGCGGTCAAGCCGGGCACGGCTCAGTTCATCACCAGCAACACGATGACCAAGGCGGGTTGACCGGCCAGCCCCATTGTTCTCGCCCCATTGGTCTTGGGACGCGAAAAGGGCGCCCACTCGGCTGACGGCGGACCAGCCGAGAAGGGCGCCGAGCACCATGTTGGCGGGTCCGGACCGGTTATGCAAGACAGACCGGTCGGTCGCCCCGGTTTTCTTTCGTTGTCCTTTCCCGGGCGGTCAGCGCTCGGCGAGGAATCGGTGCACGAGGGGGATCGCCTGGGCCCCTTCCCCGACCGCCGCCGCCACCCGTTTGGTCGAGCCGAAGCGCACGTCGCCGGCGGCGAACAACCCCGGCAGGCTCGTCTCCAGCGGGTAGGGGTCGCGCGGCCGGTCCCACAGGCTCCGGCCGCCGGTGAGCTCATCGTCGAAGAGGTCCCGGCCGGTGAGGAGGTAGCCGCTCTTGTCGGTGAGCACGCCGTCCTGCTCCGCCCATCGGGTGCGGGGCTGGCCGCCGATACAGATGAACAGCGCGTGGGCAGGCACCGTCTCGTGCTCGCCGGTGGGGTTGTCGCGGATGGTGAGGGTGCGCAACCAGGTATCACCCTCGATGGCGACCACCTCGGTGCACACGCGGACGCCGATGACCGGTACGTCCTGGATCCGCTGGCACAGGTAGCTGGCCATGGTCTCGCCGAGGGCCTCGCCCCGGCACAGGATCGTCACCGAGCGGGCGTGCTCGGCGAAGTTCAGCGCCGCCTGGCCGGCCGAGTTGCCGGCCCCGATGATGAACACGTCCTTGCCCGCCACCCCGGGCGCCTCGCTGGCCGCGGCCCCGTAGTAGACGCCCCGGTGCAGGAGCCGGTCGATCCCGTCGACCTCCAGCCGGCGCCAGTCGACTCCGGTGGCGACCAGGACCGCCCGAGCCCGGAGCAGCTTGCCGTCGCCCAGGGTGCCCACGAACTGCCCGTCCTCGGAGTGGCCCTCGGTCAGGGACTGGAGCATGAGGATCTCGGCTCCGAACTTCTGGGCCTGGTGGCGCGCCCGCTCGGCCAGCTCGAACCCGCTGATGCCCTCCGGGAATCCGAGGTAGTTCTCGATCCGCCAGCTGGTGCCGGCCTGGCCTCCCGGCGCCCACTCCTCGACCACCACCGTCGACAGCCCCTCGCAGGAGGCGTACACGGCCGCCGCCAACCCGGCCGGCCCGGCCCCGATGACGGCGAAGTCGTACGAGTCACGAGAGGGCGCCGTCACCAGGCCAAGGGCCCGGCCCACGTCCTGGATGGTCGGGTTGGTGAGGCACTGGCCGTCGTCGAACGTGCACACCGCCACCTCGGCCGGCCCCTCGTCGTCGAGGTAGGTGAAGGGCACCGCGGCCCGGGTGAGGAAGTCGCGGATGTCGTAGGCCGCGACCCCGCCGGTGACGACGACCCGTGCGGCCGGGGGTGGCGTGGTGGTCACGGGTGCTCGAACGAGGGAGCCCCGTCGACGAGGAAGGCGGTTTGGTCGACGTAGCACCACCACCAGTCCTCGCCCGGCTCGTAGCTCTGGACGAGGGGGTGGGCGGTAGCCCGGAAGTGGGCGGTGGCGTGGCGGTTGGGCGAGCTGTCGCAACAGCCGACGTGGCCGCACGACATGCAGACCCGCAGGTGGAGCCACCGTCCACCAATGGCCAGGCAGTCGCCGCAGCCTTCGTTGTCGGGCTCGACGTCGGCCGCCTGGTCGAGGTGGGTGCAGGTGTCAGGCATGGTCTTGTTCTACCCGCGGGCGCAAGAGGTGCCGGGGCGGCGGGCGGCGCCGGCCCAGTCGGGGTCGGCGGTGCGGGGCCAATAGTCGCCGGTCTGCGGATCCTGGTCGTAGGGGACGGGTGGATCGCCGCCGCCGGCGATGTCGGCGACCGCGGCCAGGAAGCGGTCGATATCGGCCCCGGTGGTCGAGATCCCGGCGCTGGCCCGGACCGCGCCCGGGATGTCGCGGCGGTCGCCCCGGAGCACGGCCGACCGGTAGGACGCGACCTCGTCGGGGTCGAGGCCGAGGAGGCGGAGGAGGTAGGGGTGGGCGCAGAAGCACCCGTGGCGGACGCCGATGGCGTGCTCCGCGCTGAGCCGGGCCGCGACCAGGGCGTGGTGGACGCCGTCGACCACGAAGGTGGCCAGGGGGAGGGTGGGGGTCCCGCTGGCGGGGCCAAGGAGGCGCACGCCGTCGATGGCGGCCAGCCCGGTCCGGAGCCGGGCGGCCATGGCGTCGTCGTGGGCGACGATCGCCGGCCACCCGATGCGGGCCAACTCGTCGATGGCGGCGTGGAGGGCGACGGCGCCGATGACGTTGGGCGAGCCCGCCTCCTCCCGCTCCGGGGGGTCGGTCCACACCACCTCGTCCAGGTCGACCAAGTCGACGGCGCCGCCGCCGGCCAGGAACGGGTCGCCGGTCTCGAAGGTCGACCGGGGCCCCACGAGCACGCCGCCGCCGTAGGGGGCGTACATCTTGTGGCCGCTCCAGGCCAGGAAGTCGGCGGACCCGGGCAGGGGCCGGTGGGCGGCCAGTTGGGCGGCGTCGACCAGCACGGGCACGTCCCGCTCGTGGGCGGCGGCCACGATCTCGTCGATGGGCGGCATCCACCCGGTGACGTTGGACGCGCCGGTGATCGTGAGCAGCCGGGGCCGGGGCCCGTCGTCGAGGACGGCGGCCACGTCGTCTGTGGCGAAAGTGCCGTCGGGACCACACTCGACGTACCGGCGGCGGGCCAGGCGGGCCCAGGGGAGGAGGTTGGCGTGGTGCTCGACCACGGTGGTGACCACCACGTCGTCGGGCGCCAGCCGCAGCCGGTAGGCGAGGTGGTTGACGGCCTCGGTGGTGTTCCGGCCGAAGACGGCGACGTCATTGTTTCCTCTGGGGCCGGTGCCGCCCTTGCCGGCGAAGGCCAGGGCCGCGTCCCGGGCCTCCTCGTACTCGGCCGTGGCCAGCTGCGACTTCCAGCCCGCCCCCCGGTGCACGCTCGAGTAGCGGGGGAGGAACTCGGCGATGCGCTCGGCCACCGCGGGCAGGGCACTGGTGGACGCGGCTGCGTCGAGAGAGAGGTAGGTCCGCTCGCAACCGTCGATACAGGGCGCGGTGAGATCGTCGCCGACGAGGCGGGCAAGGAGCGGGGCGCCGACGATGCTGCCTTCCGGCGCCTGGACGGGCACGCCCGCCATCCTACCGGCGTCCGGAAAACTGGTTGGCGCCCCAGGGCCCGCAGCGGCCAAGCTTCGGACCGTGCGACACCTGACACGCGACGAGCTGGCGGCGGGGCTCGACCACATCGCCCGGTCGCCCGCCGACGGGGGACGGGTCGAGCTCATCGTCCGCCGGCCCCTGCCAGGCGAGCGAGAGGTGTTGGCCGAGGGCATCCTCCACCTCGACCACGGCCTGGTGGGCGACGGCTGGCGGGTCCGGGGCAGCACCCGCAGCGCCGACGGCGGCCCCCATCCCGACATGCAGCTGAACCTGATGAACGCCCGGGTGGCGGCCCTGGTCGCGGTCGACCCCGACCGGCGGGGCCTCGCCGGCGACCAGCTGTACGTCGACCTCGACCTGAGCCAGCGCAACCTCCCGCCCGGCACTCGCCTGGCCCTCGGCTCCGCCGTCATCGAGATCACCGACCAACCCCACCGGGGCTGCGCCAAGTTCTCCGCCCGCTTCGGCCTCGAGGCCCTCCGCTTCGTGAACTCCGAGGCCGGCCAGACCCTCCGCCTGCGAGGCATCAACTCCCGCGTCGTCGTCGCCGGCACCGTGCGCGTCGGCGACCTCGTCGAAAAGCTCCCCCCCGCCCCCGCAACCGCAGTCCCCCTGAGCCATCACGCCTCCTCAACGCTCGGGTAAGTCCCCGCTGTGGATGGCGGATGGCGGGTGGCTCGTGGCGGGCCACGGCGTCGGCGCGGTCGGTGGCGGATGGCGGGTGGCTCGTGGCGGGCCACGGCGTCGGGCGGGTCGCGGGCGGCGACCGGTAGGGCGGCGGCCGGG
>JAXDOC010000015.1:0-28535 GCA_034669165.1 Actinomycetota bacterium | reverse complement strand
ACCTGTCTCCGTCGGCGCCGGCCCCGTCGGCTCGGCGGCCGGCGGCTCGGGCGCCGTCGGCGCTCGCGCCGTCCGCGGCGGTGAGCAGGATCGCGCCCGTGACCTGGTCGGGCCCGAGCGTGAGCGGAACGCACGTGACGTTGATGCTCAGCCTGCGCCCGCGGCGGTTGACGGCCTCGATGGCCAGATCCGCACGCTCCTGATCACCGGCCAGCACCCTCCGCAACGAGGTCCGCAGCCCGTCCATGGGCAGCCCGATGTCCAGGCCGAAGAGGTGCTGTCCCGATGCCTCGTCGGCACGCACGCCCCAGAGCTCGGTGCTCTCGGAGTTCCAGACCTGCACCGTCTGGTCGCGATCGACCACGATGACGGCCACGCCGATGCTGCTGAGGATCGTCTCGAGGTAGCTGTTCACCTCGTTGAGCTCGAGCGAGCGCTGGCGCAGCTCGTCGTTGATCGTCTCGAGCTCCTCGTTGGTCGACTGGAGCTCCTCGTTCATCGTCTCGAGCTCCTCGTTGGCGGACTGGAGCTCCTCGTTGGTGGTCTCCAGCTCCTCGTTCGTCGACTGGAGCTCCTCGTTGGTCGTCTCCAGCTCCTCGACGGTGGACTGGAGCTCCTCGTAGGCCGTCTCCAGCTCCCGCTGGGCCCGCTCCAGCTCCTCCCGCAGCACCTTGTGTCGGCCGACCTGGGCGAACGTCAGGCTCACGCCCCCGGCCTGGTCGACGCCGATGGGGAGGATCCGGATCTCGAGCACCTCGGCCGCCCCTCCCGGCAGCTCGTACACCACGTCGCCGATCGTGAGCGGGCGGCGGTCGGCCAACACCTGCTCGATCCGGGACCGGAGCTCGAAGGGACGGAAGGAGACGTCGAGGTCCTTGAACGGGCGCCCGACGTCACCCGAACCGATGGCGAACAGGGCCCGGGCGTGGCGGTTCGCCATCTCCACCTCGCCGTCGCGGTTGACGACCAGTTGGGCCACGGGGCTGCACTCGAACGCGTCGGCGGCCAGGTCGGAGGCCATCAGGCGGGGCGCGAGGACCGGGAGCGAGGGCCGGGGCCCGGGCGGCCGCTCGGCGCCGAGGCTGGGCCGCTTCTGGAAGACATGGTGCTTGGAACCCTCCGAGGCGAACAGGTTGGTGCGGGTGACGAGCGCCTCGGACGTGCCGAGAAAGAGGAACCCACCCTCGTTGAGGGCGAAGTGGAAGTGGTCCAGGATGCGGCGCTGGGCGTCGGCGTTGAAGTACATCAGCGTGTTCCGGCAGACGAGAAGGTCGACGCGCGAGATCGGCGGGTCGCGCAGCAGGTCGTGGCGGCCGAAGATCATCGACCGGCGCAGATCCTTGCGGAACACGATGTCGTCGTCGACGGTCTCGAAGTACTGCTCGACGAGGATCTCGCCCAGGCTCTCCGACGCCACCTTGCGCGAGTAGCGGCCCTGGCGGGCCTGGGTGAGGGCGCCGTCGTCGGCATCGGTGCCGTAGAGCTTGACCCGTTCCCGGAAGTGACCCTCGCCGAGGGCGTCGCACAGCAGCATCGCCAGCGAATAGACCTCCTGGCCCGACGCGCAGCCGGCCGACCACACCCGGATGGGAGCGTCGTGGGGTCGGTCGTCGAGCATGCGGGGGATCACCACCGCGCCCAGGTGGTCCCAGGCGTCGCGGTCGCGGAGGAAGCCGGTGACGTTGATGAGGATCGTGTCGAACAACCGGGCGAACTCGTCCGGCTCGGCTTCGAGGAGCGCCTGATAGGCGGGGTAGCCGTCGGCGTGAGCGGCCACCATCCGCTTCTGGATGCGCCGGGTCAGGCTGGGCCGCTTGTAGGCGGTGAAGTCGAAGCCCCGGACCTGGCGGACGTAGTCGAGGAGGCCGTCGAGACCGGCGTCGGCGTGGGCCGGGGCCGCCTCCACCCCCGTCCTCACTGCCATGCGTCAGCCGTCTTGGCTCCTGCGTGGGCGCCGGCGTCGGGGCCGTTGACGCACGAGGTGACGACGGCCGCGATGTCGGCCGCGGCCAGCACGTGGTCGGGACGGGCGAAGCGCACCGCGCTGGCGGGCATGCTCGAGAACAGGGCGTCGGCCGGGTCCTGGGCGATGGTGACGCCCCCCCGCTCGCTCACCGCCACCAGCCCGGCGGTGCCGTCGTCGAGGGTGCCCGACAACACCACCGCCACCACGTCCCGACCGTAGGCAGTGGCCGCCGACCGGAAGAGCGTGTCGATCGCGGGGCGGACCCCGTTCTCCTTGGGGCCGGCGTCGAGCCGCAGCCGGCCGCCGTCGACCGTGAGGTGGCGGTCGGGCGGGGCCACGTACACCTGACCCGCCAGCACCGGTTCTCCGTCGACGGCGTGGTGGGCGGGAAGCGGCCCCTTCCGGGCCAGGATGTCGGGCAGCACGCTCGTGCCCCACGCCGAGATGTGGAGGACGACGAGCACGGCCGCCGGCAGATCGGGGGGAAGGCCGCTGACGACGGTGGACAGGGCTTCGACTCCGCCCGCGGAGGCGCCGAGGAGCACGACTCGGGGGGCGTTGCTGTCCTGCGGTCGAGCCATGCGGCGGCCCTTGTTCGAAGAACCCAAGCCTACTCCTGCTCTCCCCGGTGCAATTACCGGGGCCCGGGCGAGGTGCGACGAGAGTCTGCGAGAATGCGCCTGCCCGACGCCGGGGATGAGCGAGGCGAAGGGTGGGTATCGCGCAGGTGCTGCACCAAGGCACGACGGGGTCGTCTCGTCCCGTGCCGGTTCGTGATGGTCCAAGGAGGTCCACGAATGACCGCGCTGGGGACAGACAGGCGAACGACAATCGGGCGTCGTATCCGGATGGTCGCCGCGCTCGCCTGCGTCGCCGTCCTCGCCGCCGCCTGCGGCTCCAACAGCGACGACACGTCCACCGGCTCCTCGTCGTCGGGGACCGGTGTCGCCGGCGGCGTCTTCCGCGTCCCCATCGGCGAACCCGCAGCCATCGACCCCTACAACGTCCGGGAGTCGGAGGGGACGAACGTGGCCAAGGCCCTGTTCGTGGGCCTCGTCAGCCTGGACGAGTCCAAGGGCCTGGCCCTGCAGCCGGGCGTGGCCACCGAATGGTCGCCCAACGACGACTGCACCCAGTGGAACTTCAAGCTTCGCCAGAGCCAGTTCAGCAACGGCGAGGCGGTCACCGCGGAGTCGTTCATCAGGGGCTGGACCCGCACCGCGAGTGCGGCGTCGGCGTCCCAGGTCGCCTACCACCTGTCGGGCGTCCAGGGCTACAACGAGCTCCACGGCAGCCCCCAGACGGCCACCACCTTCTCCGGGCTGTCGGCCCCCGACCCTCAGACGCTGGTGGTGAACCTCAGTGCCGGCGACTGCGAGTTCGACAAGCGCACCGTGCTGTCGGCGTTCGCCCCGATCCCCGAAGTGGCGGGTGCGTTCGACAACCAGGCGTTCAACGAGGCCCCCATCGGCAACGGCCCCTTCATGATCAAGCCGGGCACCAAGTGGGAGCACAACCAGGGCATCTCCCTGGTGCGCAACGACACCTACTTCGGCACCAAGGCCAGCCTCGACGGCGTCGAGTTCCTGATCTTCCCGGCCCAGGGCCGGCTGGAGGCCGAGTACCGGGCCTTCACCGCAGGCGACGCCGACTTCGCCCGGGTCCCGCCCAGCCTGTTCACCCAGGCCAAGAACACGTACGAGCCCCAGGGCAGCTTCCTCAAGTTCGAGCGCTTCGGCATCAACTACATCCTGACCAACGACGTCACCGGGCCCATGGCCAACCCCGACGCCCGCCGGGCGGTGTCGCTGGCCATCGACCGGAAGGCGATCAACGAAGGCGTCTTCCAGGGCTCGCTGACACCGGCCTCGGCCCTGCTGCCGCCGCCCTTCGGCGACGTCCACCAGGACGGCGTCTGCGGCGACTGCAAATATGACGTGACCAAGGCCAAGGACCTGGCGGCCAAGGGCGGGCTCACGCCCGGCACCCCGCTGCGCCTGCTGTACAACAACGACGGGGGCCACGAGGCCCTGGTCCAGGCGTGGAAGGACCAGCTGGAGCGGAACCTGGGCGTCGTCGTCACCCTCGACGGCGTTCCCTTCGCCGAGAGCCTGCTCAAGCGGGACGCGGGCGACTTCGACATCGCCCGGGCCAGCTGGGGCTCCGACTACCCGACGATAGAGAACTTCCTGTTCCCCATCCTGGGCAGCCAGTCGGCCGACAACGACAGCCGCTACAACAACCCCCGGGTCGACGCCCTGATCCTGCAGCTGCGGGCGGCCAAGACCGACGCCGACCGGTTGAAGGCGGCCCAGGAGGCGGAGACGATCGCCATCGGCCAGGACCAGGCCGTCATCCCCACCTTCTACCGGACCCAGTACCGGGTCTTCGATTCAAGCAAGTGGACCGGCGTCCAGCTCGACTTCTTCGAAAACCCCACCCTGGCCGCCATCAGCCTCAAGGACTGATTCCGATCCCGGTCGCGATCTCCTAGAAGCCGATGGCCAGGTACGTCGTCCGACGTCTCCTGCAGATGCTGCTGGTGCTGTTCGGGGCCAGCGTGATCCTCTTCGCCTGCCTCTACATCGTTCCCGGCGACCCGATCCAGACGCAGCAGGGGGAGGGGCGCCAGCTCGACGCCGCCACCCGCCAGCTGCTGGAGAAGCGGTACGGGCTCGACAAGGCGTTGCCGAACCAGTACGCCAGCTACGTGGGGCGCCTGGCCCACGGAGACATGGGCGAGTCGTTCACCTTCCGCCGGCCGGTGAACGACATCCTGGGCGAAAAGCTGGGGAACACGCTCAAGCTGGGCCTGGCCGCCATCGCGGTCCAGGTCGGCCTCGGTCTGATAGCTGGCATCGTGGCCGCCGTCTCCCGCTATTCGTTCCTCGACGTCCTGGTCACCCTGTCGACCACCATCGCCATCGGGATCCCCACCTTCGTGATCGGCCTCGCCTTCCAACAGGTCTTCGCCATCAACCTCGACCTGTTGCCGCTCCAGGGCACACGGGGCGGGTGGAAGGCGCTCATCCTGCCGGCGGTCACGCTGGCGTCGGTCGACACCGCCCTGGTCGCCCGCCTCATGCGGGGCACCATGTTGGAGGTGCTGCGGGCCGACTACATCCGAACCGCCACCGCCAAGGGCCTGTCGAGGCGGGTCGTGATCTTCAAGCACGCCCTGCGCAACTCGATCATCCCCGTCCTCACCTACCTGGGCATCACCTTCGGCACCATGCTCGGCGGGGCTCTCATCACCGAGACCATCTTCAACTGGGACGGTATCGGGCTGGCCCTGGTGAGCGCGGTCCGGTCCCAGGACAACCCGGTCGTGCTGGGCGTGGTCACGTACGGGGTGGCCGTGTTCGTGCTGGTCAACCTGCTGGTCGACCTGTCCTACGCCGTGCTCGATCCCCGGATCCGGTTGGAGTAGCGGATGACCGACACCGCCCCGCCCCACGTCGGCCCCCCGGGGTCGGGTGAGATCACCCTCGAGTCGGGAGCCGAGGGGTTCGGCGCGGCCGAGTCCCAGGCCACCGCCCTCGGCATCCGGGTCCAGACCCAGTTCGGCGACCTGCGCCGGCGGTTCCTGCGCAACAAGCTGGCGGTGGTCGGGCTGGCCATGGTGGCCATCGTGTTCCTCACCGCCCTCACCGCCCCCGTCATCACCCCCCACGACCCCCAGGTCCAGGACCTGTCCAACACCCTCGACGGGCCGTCGTCGGCCCACTGGCTGGGCACCGACGAGAACGGGCGCGACCAGCTCAGCCGGATCATCTACGGCAGCCGCATCGCAGTGGTGGTCGGGCTGTCGGCCATCCTGCTGGCGCTCGTCATCGGCGTGGTGCTGGGTTCGCTGTCGGGCTACCTCGGGGGCGCCTGGGACGCCGTCATCATGCGCATCGCCGACATCTTCTTCGCCTTCCCCCTCATCATCGGGGCCATCGTGATCGTGCTGGTGGTGGGGCGCGGGCTGACGCCGGTCGTGCTGGCGCTGGGCATCTTCAGCTGGGCCACCGTCGCCCGCCTTTTGCGCAGCTCGATCCTCTCGGTGCGGGAGAGCGAGTACGTGGAGGCGGCCCGCTCCCTCGGCGCGGGCAAGTGGCGGATCGTCACCCGCCACGTGCTGCCCAACAGCATGGCCCCGGTGCTGGTGTTCGCCATGGTGAGCGTGGCCACCGCCATCGTGGCTGAGGCGTCCCTGAGCTATCTCGGGGTGGGACTGCCCCCCGACGTCCCCGACTGGGGGAACATGATCTCCGCCGGCCAGAAGTTCTTCGGGTACAAGGACTTCCTCTGGTTCTTCCCGAGCATGGCCGTGGTCTTCACCGTCCTCGGCTTCGTGTTCGTGGGCGACGGCCTCCGGGACGCGTTGGACCCCCGCCTGCGATGACCACGGTGGAGGAGGCTCCCGGCGTCGCCTCGCCGGCGCCGGATGCGGTCGAGAGTGGTCCGCTGCTGAGCGTGGAGGACCTGCGGGTCCACTTCCACACCGACGCCGGGGTCGTGAAGGCGGTCGACGGGGTCAGCTGGTCGGTCGGGCGGGGCGAGACGCTCGGCATCGTGGGGGAGTCGGGGTCGGGGAAGTCGGTGTCGGCGCTGGCGGTGATGGGGCTGGTGCCGGTGCCGCCGGGCCGGTTCGAGTCCGGCCGCATCCTCTTTCAGGGCCGCGACCTGCTCAAAGCGGACGACAAGGAGCTGCGGGCCATCCGGGGCAAGGAGATCTCGATGATCTTCCAGGACCCGCTGACCTCGCTGAACCCCGTGTTCCGCGTCGGCCATCAGATCGCGGAGGTCATCCAGGTCCACGAGAAGGTGGGCCGGATCGCGGCCCGCAAGCGGGCCGTCGACCTGCTGGCCGAGGTCGGCATCCCCAACCCCGCCCAGCGGGCGCGGGAGTACCCCCACCAGTTCTCGGGGGGGATGCGGCAGCGGGCCATGATCGCCATGGCCCTGGCCCTCGACCCGGCGGTGCTGCTGGCCGACGAGCCCACGACCGCCCTCGACGTCACCGTCCAGGCCCAGATCATGGAGCTGCTGCTGCGGCTGCAGGCCGACCGGGGCACGGCGGTGGTGCTCATCACCCACAACCTCGGGCTGGTGGCGGGGCACGCCGACCGGGTGGTCGTGATGTACGCGGGGCGGGTGGCGGAGACGGCCGGCGTCGACGACCTCTACTACCGGCCCCGCCACGCCTACACGCTCGGGCTGCTGTCGAGCCTGGCCCGCCTCGACCGCCGGCGGACGGAGCGGCTCAAGCCCATCGTGGGCCAGCCCCCGAGCATGATCCGGGTGCCGGCGGGGTGCGCGTTCAACCCCCGCTGCCCCTTCGCCACCGACATCTGCCGCCGCGAGCGTCCGGAGCTGGTCCCGTCCGACGCCGCGGGCGGGGTCGGGCACCTGCACGCCTGCCACCACGCCGACGAGGTGGCCAAGGTCGGGTCGCCGGTGACTGAATCTCCGGTGACTGGGCCGTGACGCCCGAAGCCACGACGGCCACGACGGCCACGACGGCCACGTCCACGCCGTTGCTCGAGGTCACCGACCTGGTCAAGCACTATCCGGTCCGGACCGGCATTCTGTTCAAGCACACGGTGGGGGCGGTGAAGGCGGTCGACGGCGTCTCCTTCTCGATCAACGCCGGGCGCACCTTCGCCCTGGTGGGGGAGAGCGGCTGCGGCAAGTCCACCACCGCCCGGGCCGTCCTCCGCCTCATCGAGGCCACCTCCGGCTCGGTGCGGTTCGAGGGCCAGGACGTCACCACCGCCGACCAGACCCCGCTGCGCCAGCTGCGGCGGCAGATGCAGATGATCTTCCAGGACCCCTACGCCAGCCTGAACCCCCGGATGACGGTCCGCACCATCCTGACCGAGCCGTTCAAGATCCACGGCCTACCGGAGGACGGCCGGGTCGACGAGCTGCTCGAGCTGGTGGGCCTGTCGCCCGAGCACGCCAACCGCTACCCGCACGAGTTCTCCGGCGGCCAGCGGCAGCGGGTGGGCATCGCCCGGGCCCTGGCCCTCGGGCCCAAGCTGGTGATCTGCGACGAGCCGGTGTCGGCCCTCGACGTGTCCATCCGGGCCCAGGTCCTCAACCTGCTGGAGGACCTCCAGGACAAGCTCGGGCTGACGTACCTGTTCATCGCCCACGACCTGAGCGTCGTCCGCCACATCGCCGACGAGGTGGCGGTGATGTACCTGGGCTCGATCGTGGAGGTGGCCGACCGGGACGAGCTGTTCGAGCAGGCGTCGCACCCCTACACCCAGGCCCTCATCTCGTCGGTGCCCGTGCCCGACCCGATCAAGGAGCGCAGCCGCAAGCGCATCCTCGTCACCGGTGACCCGCCCAGCCCGGTCAACCCGCCCAGCGGGTGCCGGTTCCGGACCCGCTGCCCCAAGTTCGCCAACGAGCTGTCGGAGGACGAGCGCCGGAAGTGCGTCGAGGAGCCGCCGGCCCTGGTGGTACGGGAGGGCAGCGCCGGCCACCCGAGTGCCTGCCACTACGCCGAGGCCCGGGCCCTGGTCTAGGCGCCCCACGGGTCGCAACCGCCCCCGCCCCGGCCCCGGCCGTCTACTGTTCGCCGGGCACGCAAACGGGGAGGCACACCACGGCCAGCCGGCACATTGGCGTTTCCCTTTCGGGGGGTGGGCACCGGGCCAGCCTGTTCGGGCTGGGCGCCCTCATCTACCTGGTCGACGCGGGCAAGGGACCGGAGATCTCGTGCGTCTCGTCGGTGTCGGGCGGCTCGATCACCAACGGCTGGGTCGGGCTGAAGACCGACCTCTACGTGGCCGCGTCGGGCGATTTCCGCACCGACATCGCCCCCCTGGCCGCGGCCGTCTCCACCGGGGGCACCGTGTGGAGCGCCCCCCTGACCTACGCCTACCTGGCCCTGATGGTGGCCCTGCTGCTGGTGGCCACCGTCCTCTGCTTCCCGCTCGGGGGCATCGCCGCGCTGGCGGTGTGGGCCGTGACCCTGGCGGTGGTGGGCTGGCTGGCCCGCCAGCGGGGGTGGGTGGCGGCGCGGTCGTTGGACCGGGCGCTCTTCCACGGGGCCCCGCTGAGCAAGCTCAACCCCAACACCGACCACGTCATCTGTGCCTGCGACCTGCAGTCGGCCAAGGCCGTCTTCTTCTCCGGCCGTTTCATCTACTCGAACCCGCTCGGGTGGGGGGAGCCGGCCGACCTGCCCCTGGCCCGCGCCGTGCAGGCCTCGGCCTGCCTGCCGGGGGCCTTCGCCCCGGTGGTGCTGCCCATCGAGCGTCACCGCTTCTCCCTGGCCGGGGCGGGCGACGAGCCCCTCACCCGCATGCTCCTCACCGACGGCGGCGTCTACGACAACATGGGCACCGAGTGGCCCCTCAACCTCCGGGCCCGGGCCCGGTCGGGGGCGGCGCCCGAACCGCCGCCCCACGAGGTCGACGAGGTCGTGGTCGTGAACGGCTCGGCTGGCGTCGGCGAGCGGGTGAACCCGCGGAAGTCGGTGACGAAGCCGGTGCTGGGCGAGATCACGGCGCTGCTGGCGGTGAAGGACGTCCTTTACGACCAGACCACGGCCGTCCGCCGGCGGCTGCTCGACGTCCGCTACCGGGCCACCCGGGCCGGCATCCGCGACGACAACGTCCGCCTCGACGGGGGCACGGTGCAAATCGACCGGACGCCCTACGAGCTGCCCCGGACGTTCGCCCCCGGCAACGACGACCTCGCCCGCCGGGCCCGGGCCGCGCTCGACCTGCTCACCCCGGGTGAGGAGGCGGCGTGGGTCGCCGACGCGGCCGCCAACCAGGGGGTCAAGACCGCCCTCTCCAAGATTCCCTCCGAGCGGGCGGCCCGGGTCATGCGCCACGCCTACGTGCTGACCATGGTGAACATGCACGTGCTGCGCGACTACCCGCTGCTGCCCATCCCGACCGTCGCCGAGTTCGAGAAACTGGTGGTGTGACCCCGCCGGTCGTCGATGCCGCCTGGGTCGCGGGTGGCGTCCTGGCCGCCGCCGGCGACCTCGTGGCCGCCGCCCTCACCGTCGAGTCGGCCACCGACCGGCTGACGGCGGCGCTCGACAGTGGGGGTCGGGCCGCCTCCTGGACACCGCCCGACCTGGCCGAGGTCTCCCGCTCGGAGGCGACACTGGAGGCGGCGTGGGCCGCGGTCGCGGCCACGCTGGCGGCCGGCGCCGGTTGGGACGAGGCCGTGGTCCGCCTGCGGGTCTCCGACGTGGAGACGCTGGCCGAACTGGGCCCGGTGGCGCCACCCGGGCCCGCCGTCGTGGCCCACGCCCGGCTCAATGCCCACCGCCACGCGTGGCGGTGGCCGGCGCGGGTGGGCCGCCTGGCCGAGGTTCAGGTGGCGGCGGATGGGGCGGACGCCTCGTTCGAGATCCTGGTCCTCGACGGTGCCGCTCCAATCATCGACGTGCCGGGCGGCGTCCGGGCCGCGTGCGTTGTGGTCCTGGGCGCGGATTTCGCCGACGTCGACCCTTCCGTCGTCGACCGGCTCGACGCGGCTGCGCTGGTGGTCGCGCCCGGCACCGACGGATCGTGGCTGGAGGCGGCCGTCCGCCACCTCGCCTGCGGGCGGCCGCTCGACGTGGCCGTCGCCTTGGCCGTGCCCGGGGCGGTGATCGTGGCCGACGACGGGTTCCTGGAGCTGACCGCGGCCCGGGAGTACGGCCACGAGTTGCTGGGACAGCTCCGAGGGGCGGACACCCCGGCTGCGGCCGACGCCGTGGCCCACCTGGAGCGGCTGCTCGAGTCGTCCTTCGACGCCGACGGCCGGGCCGGAGCGGAGCTGGCGGCGGTGGTGACGTCGGCGGCCGCGGCCGGGTTGGGTGACCTGACCACCGTCGAGCGCCACCTCCAGGGCGCCATGGCCAACGGCGGCGGCGGTGGTGGCGGACGGCCCAAGCCACCGCCCCCGACGGGCTCGATCCCGGAGTCGACGGAGCCCTCGTCTGGTGGCGGCGGCGCCGGCGACGATGCGGTGGGCGTCGGGGCGGACGAGATCGACGACCAGGGCGATGTCGACCGCGGCGGAGACGAGGGGGCGGCGGTGGAATCGGCCCCCGACCAGCGGCGGCTCCAGGCTCAGGTCGTCGATCCCGCCACCAAGAAGGTGCTTCCCGACCGGTTCGTCCCCGGCCGGAACCAGGTGAAGGTCCGCATCGCGGCGGCGGTGGCCAAGGGCGCGGCCGTCGCCGACGTCGCCTTCGCCAGCCCGACACCGGGCCGGGAGGCCGACCTCACCGTCCAGATCATCGCCGGCGACACCCTCCAGTCGAAGTCGCTCCCGCTCCCCGCGGTCGCCGATTCCAAGTGGACGAAGGCGATGACGATCGAGATCCCCGCCGGGGTCGACCGCTTCCGACTGTTCATCCAGGTCCTCTTCCAGGACCGGGTCGTGCAGTCCGCATCCCTTGACCGCCCCGTCCTCAAGGCCGACGCGCCGGCGCCGGCGCCGGCCGGCGACCAGGGGTCGCGCCTGGCCGTCGACGCCTCCACCCCGCCTTCCGCCGTCCACCGCATGACGCCCGCCGGCGCCTCCCTCACGATCGTCCCCGGTCTGTCCGGCGAGCCCCGGCTCCTGCGCCTGGGCGAAAAGCGCCCGGTCGATCCCGACCAACTGGTCGCCGCGGGCAAGGCCATCCGCCAGACGCTGCTGGGCGCGTTCCGCTCACCGCCGGCGAACCTGGAGGCGGCGGCCGGGGTCCTCACCCGGCTGGCCGTCCACGGCAGCCTCCTCCACCAGCAGCTGGAGGCCGACGCCTACGACGACGTCGACTGGATCCACGTGTCGACCTTCGGCGCCGCCGACCTGCCCGTCGAGCTCGTCTACACCCACCCCATGCCCGACTCCGACGACCTGGTGCCGGTGTGCCCCACCGCCCTCGCCGGCGCCGACCGGTGCGCGGCCGACTGTCCCGACCGCAACCGGTCCGACGTCGTCTGCCCCTACGGCTTCTGGGCCACCAGCAAGGTGGTCGAGCGGCGGGCCCACACCGACGACCGCACCACCATCCTCCCGGGCGTCGAGCGCTCGATCAACGTGCTGGCCGTGGGGGCGGCGGGCGTGTCCAAGAAGGCGGACGAGGTCGACGCCACCTCGACCGCCCGGATCGTGGACGCGGTGCGCAAGGCGGTGGCCGCGGGCGCCTTCCACCCGTTGGCGTCGTGGTCCGACCTCAAGTCGGTGGCCGTCCTGCCCGCCCGGGTGCTCGTCCTCATCACCCACACCATCGAGGGCGCCGCCGGCGACGTCCTCGGGACCAAGTTGCAGCTCGGCACCGACGACCTGTCGCTCCACCGCATCGGCCGGCCCTACGTCAACCCGGCCGACCTGGAGCCGGGGCCGGTCGTCCTGGCCATCGGCTGCGACACGGGCGAGTTGGAGGCGTCGTTCAGCGACTACGTGGGGCTCCTGTTCGGCGCCGGGGCCGAGCTGGTGGTGTCGGCCATCTCGCCGGTGCCGGGCAAGAACGTGGCCGACTTCGTCGTCCGCTTCTTCGACGTCCTCCCCGCCTATCTGGCCACCCCCGGCATCCACCGCTTCGGCGAGGTCCTTACCGCTATCCGCCGCCGAACAGTGGCCACCGGCGACGTGCTCGCCCTCGCCCTCACCGCCACCGGCGACGCCGACGTCGCCCTCGTGGGCGTCTGACCGGCGTGCTCACCGTCGAACTGCTCCCCGCCGGCTACGGCGACGCCATCCTCGTCACCTACGGCCCGGCCGACGGCGAGTCCCACCGCATCCTCATCGACGGCGGCCAAGCCCGGAGTTTCCCCGCCGTGGCCGATCGCCTGCGCTCCTTCAAGGGGCCCATCGACCTGCTGGTCGTGACCCACGTCGACACCGACCACATCGGCGGCGCGGTCCGGCTCCTGGCCTCGAAGGCGCTGCCGGCCCGGTTCAAGGGGATCTGGTTCAACGGCTTCGTCCACCTGGGCGCGGCCCGGGGCATGCTCGGGCCCATCCACGGGGAGCGGTTGACGGCCCTCATCGTCAAGTCCGACCTGCCGTGGAACGAAGGCTGGCCCTGGCCGGACGGGGTGCCCGATGGGGTCCCGGCCGGTATCGGCGGCCCGGTGGTCGTCGGGGACGAACTGCCGGTGATCGACCTGCCCGGCGGCGCCACCGCCACCGTCCTGTCGCCCACGCCGACGAAGCTGGTCAAGCTGCTGCCGGTGTGGGAGGCGGTGGTGGAGAAGGCCGGCCTCCGCCCCGACGTCAAGGCCACCGAGGACGACGAAATCCCGCTGGTGGCGCCCGGCCTCCTCGGCGGCGTCAGCCTGGAGGACCTGGCCGGCCTCCACACCGACGACGACGCGGCCGAGGCCAACGGGTCGAGCATCGCCTTCGTGTTCGAGTTCGAAGGCGTGCGGGTCCTCTTCGGCGCCGACGCTCACGCCGACGCCCTGGTCGCGGGGCTCACGACCCTGGCCGGCCCCGACGGCAAGGTCCACCTCGACGCCTGCAAGCTGCCCCACCACGGGAGCAAGGGCAACTGCACCCGGGCCCTGGTCGACCTCATCGACTGCCCGCTGTGGATGATCTCCACCAACGGCCGCCGCTTCCACCACCCCGACGACGAGGCCCTGGCCCGGGTCGTCCGCGGCCGGACCGACCCGCCCCCCAAGCTGGTGTGGAACTACCGCAGCGACCGCTTTAAGGCCTTCACCAAGGAGTATCCGCCGGACACGTCGGGCTACACCGTGGTCGTGCCGGACGAGGGCGCCGAAGGGATCACCGTCCGACTGGGGGACTGACGAGGGTTCGGCTGAAATACGTCGGTCCATCTCGGAGTTGCCAATGTCGTAGAATGGTTGGCGGTCCGCCCCGTGTACGCGGCCAGGCGGCACCACCCCAGCTTTCGAAAGGCCTTTCCCTCATGCCCGCGCGGCAAGATCTCCGGAACATCGCCATCATCGCCCACGTCGACCACGGCAAGACAACGCTGGTCGACGCCATGCTCTGGCAGTCCGGCGTCTTCCGAGAGAACCAGGACATGGGCGAGCGCATCCTCGACTCCAACGACCTGGAGCGGGAGAAGGGCATCACCATCCTGGCCAAGAACACGTCGGTCCACTACGGCGACGTGAAGCTGAACATCGTCGACACGCCCGGCCACGCCGACTTCGGCGGCGAGGTGGAGCGGGCCCTGGCCATGGTCGACGGGGTGCTCCTCCTGGTCGACGCGTCGGAGGGCCCCCAGCCCCAGACCCGGTTCGTGCTGCGCAAGACGCTCGAGGCCCGGCTGCCCGTCATCCTCGTGATCAACAAGGTCGACCGGCCCGACGCCCGCATCGCCGAGGTCATCGACGAGGTCTACGAGCTGTTCCTCGACCTCGACGCCGACCACGACCAGATCGAGTTCCCCATCGTCTACGCCAACGGGCGGGCCGGCACCGCGTCGCTCGACGTGGCCGAGGCCGGCACCAGCCTCAAGCCCCTCTTCGAGCTCCTCCTCTCCCACATCCCGGCGCCGACGTACGAGGAGGGCCACCCCTTCCAGGCGATGGTCACCAACCTCGACCGCTCGCCCTACCTCGGCCGCCTGGCCCTGTGCCGCATCCGCCACGGCCGCATCTCCAAGAACCAGCCCATGGCCTGGTGCAAGGCCGACGGCACCATCGAGCGGGTCAAGATCACCGACCTGTCGATCACCGAGGGCCTCGACCGGGTGGCGGCCGACGACGTGGGCCCGGGCGAGATCATCTCCGTGGCCGGCCTGGCCGACGTCACCATCGGCGAGACCCTGGCCGACGCCGACGACCCCCGGCCGCTGCCGGTCATGACCATCGACGAGCCCAGCCTCTCGGTCACCATCGGGGTCAACACCGGGCCCCTGGCCGGCACCGAGGGCACCAAGCTCACCGCCCGCCAGATCAAGACCCGGCTCGACACCGAGCTGGTCGGCAACGTGTCCCTGCGCGTCCTCAACACCGAGCGGCCCGACACCTGGGAGGTCCTGGGCCGGGGCGAGCTGCAGCTGGCCGTCCTGGTCGAGACCATGCGCCGGGAGGGCTTCGAGATCGTCGTGGGCAAGCCCCAGGTCGTCACCAAGGAGATCGACGGCAAGCTGTGCGAGCCGGTCGAGCGCATGTCGGTGCACGTCCCCGCCGAGCACCTGGGCACGGTCACCCAGCTCCTGGCCACCCGCAAGGGCCGGCTGCAGGACATGGTGAACCACGGCACCGGCTGGGTCCGGATGGAGTACCTGGTGCCGGCCCGGGCCCTCATCGGCTTCCGCACCGAGTTCATGACCGAGACCCGGGGCACGGGCATCCTCCACCACGTGTTCGAGGCCTACGAGCCGTGGCACGGATCGCTGCGCACCCGGATGCTGGGCAGCATCGTCGCCGACCGGCGGGGGGCGACGACGGGCTTCGCCCTGGCCAACCTCCAGGAGCGGGGCGAGATGGTGGTCGGCCCCGGCGTCGAGGTCTACGAGGGCATGATCGTGGGCGAGAGCTCCCGGTCCGACGACATGGACGTCAACCCGGTGAAGGAGAAGAAGCTCACCAACATGCGGGCGTCGTCGTCCGATGAGCTGGTGCGCCTCACCCCGCCCCGGCCGCTCTCGCTGGAGCAGGCGCTCGAGTTCATCGCCGAGGACGAGTGCGTGGAAGTCACGCCCAAGTCGGTGCGCCTGCGCAAGGCGGTCCTGCCCATGGCCGACCGCCGCCGCATCCAGCGCCGCGACCGCCCCGCCTGAGTCAGCGTCTGCGGCGGCGGGCGCCCATCGACTTCAGGTTCCGGGTGCGGGCCTGGGTGGCGGTGGTGGTCGAGACGGCGACGTCGCCCCCGTCGCCCCCGTCGGTGCCGGTGGCCTCGTTGGGCATCGACGACCACTCGGCCGAGACCAGGTCGGTGAGGCGGGCGTCGTTGGAGAACAGCTCCACCACCGGCTGGCGGATGCCGAGGCGGCGGCGCATGCGCTCGCTCTCCTGTAGCTGGTCCCAGAGCAGGAGGCTGACCGCGACGCCGGTGGCGCCGGCCCGGGCGGTGCGGCCCGAGCGGTGGATGTAGGCGGTGTGGTCCTCGGGCGGGTCGTAGTGCACGACCACCTCGATGCCGTCGACGTCGAGGCCGCGGGCGGCCACGTCGGTGGCGACGAGCACGCCCAGCCCGTCCTCCCGGAAGTCCCGGAGGGCCCGCAGGCGGGCGTTCTGGGCCAGGTCGCCGTGGAGCACGCCGGCCTTCACGCCCTCCCGGCGGAGCTGCATCTCCAGCCGGTCGGCGCCCCGCTTGGTGCGGCAGAAGAACAGCGAGCGCCCCGCCCCGTTGGCGATGGCCGCCGCCACCTTCACCTTGTCGAGCTCGTGGACCTTGAGGAAGCGGTGCTCCATCTGCTCCACCGTCGGCTGCACCGACTCGACCTCGTGGCGCACGGGGTCGGACGTGTAGTTGCGCACCAGGCGGTCGATCTCGGAGTCGAGGGTGGCGGAGAAGAGCATGGTCTGGTGGTCGGCCGCGATGCGGTCGAGCAGCCACACGACCTGGGGCATGAAGCCCATGTCGGCCATGCGGTCGGCCTCGTCGAGGACGAGGACGGCGATGTCGGCCACCGTCACGTCGCCCCGCTGGCAGAGGTCGATGAGGCGGCCGGGCGTGGCCACCACCACGTCGTGGCCCTTGCGGACGGCCTTGATCTGGCGCTCCATGGCCGTACCGCCGAAGACGGCCGTCACCGAGCGGTCGGCGGCCTGGCCCAGGGGGACGAGGACGTCGCGCACCTGCACCGCCAGCTCGCGGGTGGGGACGAGGATGAGGCCGGTGGGACGGCCGGGCTTGGCCTTGGGGACCTTCATGAGGAGGGGGAGGCCGAAGGCGAGGGTCTTGCCCGAGCCCGTCTTGGCCTTGCCGCACACGTCGCGGCCGGCGAGGCCGTCGGCGATGGTGAGGGCCTGGATGGGGAGGGGGTGGGTGATCCCGCCCGCCTGGAGGGCGGTGACCAGCCGGGGGGCGACGCCCAGGTCCTCGAACGTCAGTGTGTCGATCGTGTGTGGTTCGACCGTACGGGTTTCGACCACTTGTGATTCATGTGATTCGGGGCTGGGCGCGTCGAAGGTTTCCAAGATGGGGTGGTGCTCCTGTTCGATGTCGTAGGACGGTGGGTCGTCCCGGCATCGCTGGGGACCGCAGGCGGCGGCCAGCAGGAGGAAGGATGACCCCGGATGTGGCCCACTAGGCCACATCCGACTCCCAGTGTAGCGGGCGACGACCACTGGACGTGCCATTCGACTGGTTACGTCCTCACGCGAAGTGGTAAGCACGAAGGCGTGAGGCGATCGATCGGTGTTATCGGCCTTGCGGGGGCCCTCGTCCTGTCCGTGCTGCTGCTGGCTCCCACGGGAGCGGGGGCGGTGACGCCGCCGGCCAACCGGTGGGCCCTGCTCATCGGCATCGACCAGTTCCAGGGCGGCACCCGGCCCAACTTCGGCGGTGCGGCCGATGCCGCCGACATGCGGGAGGCGCTCGTCCGCAACGGCTTCCCCGCCGACCACATCCGGGTCCTCACCGACTCGGGCGCCACCGCGGCCGACATCCGGGCCGGCATGGCCTGGCTGGTGGCCAACAGCAGCCCCACCACGTTCTCCGTGTTCTCCTACTCCGGCCACGTCCTGCAGCGGGGCAGCACCGAGTACCTGTGGCCCCACGACAACGCCCACATCCCCGACACCGAGCTGGCGGCGTCGATGAAGGCCCTGAAGGGCCGGGCGTGGGTCAACATCTCCGGCTGCGAGTCGGCCGGGTTCGACGAGGGGATCTCCGGGCCCACCCGCCTGTTCACCGCCGCATCCCAGGCCAACGAGAAGGGCTACGAGTGGCCCGCGGGCAGGGTGTCGGTGTTCTCCATGTACGTGGTGCGCAAGGGGATGCTCACGGGCGAGGCCGACTTCAACCGGGACGGGCGGGTGTCGGTGCAGGAGGGCTTCCGTCTGGCCGCGGAGAAGGCGCCGGTGTTCACCGCCGGCCAGGAGTTCGGGCCGCAGCACCCCTACATCGCCGGCGGCGACGGCACGGAGCTGTTCCTCGACGACCCCTTCCCGGTGCCCGTGGCCGCCACCGTCGCCGCGGCGCCGAAGATGGCCTGCTTCCTCATCTTCTGCTTCCCCATCTAGTCGACCCGCCTTCGCCGGCCGGGCACCGGCCATCCCCCTGACGCGCGGTCCGGCTCCGGTACGATCCGCCCGCAGCCGCAAGATCCGGTCGGATCAAGTTCTCTGGGGGGAACTATGACGACGTTGGCCGGCGGGATGTCGAGGAGTGTCGACAGGCGCGACCCATGATGGCGCGCCGGGCGGGCGTGGCCGTGGTGGTGGCGGTGGCCCTGGTGGTCGGGTACATGCAGCTCACGGCCAGCGCCGGCGGGCTCACCGTCACCCCCAACGCCGGCCTTCCCAGCGGCGCCGACGTGGAGGTCAGCGGGGCCGGCTTCGCCGCCGGCCAGTCGGGCGACGTGTTGGAGTGCGTCGACGCGGCCGGCACCGTGGGGGCTTGCGTCCCCATCGGCTCGTTCGAAACCGACGGTGACGGCAACTTCGGGCCGGTGCCGGTCACGGTCGAGCAGTCGTACCTGGCGAGCGATGGCACCCCGGTCGACTGCCTGCCCGACGACAACTGCGTGGTGGCGACCTCGCTCGACCTGTCGGTGGTGGCCCCCATCTCGTTCAGCGCCTTCGGACCGACCACGTCGACGAGTACGACGACGACCACCACCGAGCCGCCCACCACCACCACCACCGAGCCGACGACGACGACATCCATGGCGCCACCCACCACCTCGGTCCCGTCCAGTCCGTTGTGTTCGTTGGCTCAAGGGTTGGCGTCGGTGCCGCTCCTCGGGTTGGTGTTCTCGGTGCTGGAGCCGGTGGTCTGCGGCTCGTAAAGCCCGGGCCCCCGGCCTTCCCCCCTCAGGCGGCGTAGGGGGCCACCCGTAGGATGTGAACCTCACTTGAAGTCCAGGAGTGTGGCGCATGACGGAGCTGATGACCATCGGGGCGGTGAGCGACCGCACCGGCGTGGCCACGTCGGCCCTGCGCTTCTACGAGGCCGAGGGCCTGATCCACTCGACCCGCGCTGACAGCGGCCACCGCCGCTACCACCGTGACGTCCTCCGGCGGATCTCGTTCATCCGCATCGCCCAGCAGATCGGGCTCAGCCTGGACGAGATCCGGTCGGCCATGGCCTCCCTGCCCGACAACCGCACGCCCACCAAGCACGACTGGGAGCGGCTGTCGGAGTCGTGGCAGCCCCGGCTCGACGCCCAGATCGCCATGCTCGAACGCCTGCGGGACCGGCTCACCGGCTGCATCGGGTGCGGCTGCCTGTCGCTGAAGGCGTGCCGACTGCTGAACCCGGGCGACCAGGTGGCCCAGCGGGGACCTGGTCCCCGCTACGTCATCGACGACGACGGGGGGGGGCTGAACCCGGAGGGTGTCGCTAGCCCCCGGTGCCGGGGATGGCGTCGCGGGCCTGGGCCAGCAGCGGGCCCCGGCGGCGGGTGGTGGTGAGCATGGAGATCTCGGCCGAGCTGAGCGTCTCCTTCTCGGTGAGAGCCTCGGCGATGCGACGCAGGTCCTCGGCGTTGTCGCCCAGGATGGTGCGGGCGGCCTGCTCGGCCCGCAGCAGCAGCTCGCGGACCTCCTTGGCCCCGTCGCCGTCCTCGTCCTTGGCGCCCTTGTCGGCCAGGTCGAAGCGGCCGGTCATGGCCAGGCGCTCGACCATGCGCCGGGCGAGGGCGGCGGCGTGCTCGAGGTCGTCCTCCGACCGGGTGCTGGGCTGGCCGAACGTGTTCATCTCCGCCGCCCGGCCCCCGAGGAGGACGATCAGCTGCGCCATCAGCTCGCGCTTGGTGAGGACGTCGCGGTCGTCGCCTCCCTGCCACGGCGAGCGTCCGAAGGCGCTGCCCCGGCTGACGATCGAGACCCGGGACGGGGGCTTGACGCCCCGCAGGAGCAGGGAGAGGAGAGCGTGACCGGCCTCGTGGACCGAGATCAGCTCCTTCTCCTCGTCGGTCATCAGGCGGGCGCTGCGGGCGCCGGCCAGGACCCGCGAGCACGCCTCGTCGACGTCCTCGGGGGTGACGCGGTCGCGGTGGCGGCGGGCGGCCAGCAGGCACGACTCGTTGACGATGTTGGCCAGCTCGGCCGCGTTGAGGCCGGCGGTGCTGGCCGCGATGTCGGACCAGTCGACCCGACGGGAGATGGGCCGGCGGCCGGCGTGGAGCAGGAGGATCTGCTCCCGGCCCTCGCGGTCGGGGCGGTCGACCTGGATGCGGCGGTCGAAGCGGCCGGGGCGGAGGAGGGCGGTGTCGATCAGCTCGGGCCGGTTGGTGGCGCCCATGATCATGACGCCGGTGTTGCCCTGGAACCCGTCGAGCTCGACCAGCAGCTGGTTGAGGGTGTTGTCGAACTCCCGCTCGCCGGAGGTGTCGGCGTTGCGG
Source organism: Actinomycetota bacterium (assembly GCA_034669165.1). Taxonomy (GTDB): domain Bacteria; phylum Actinomycetota; class Acidimicrobiia; order Acidimicrobiales; family AC-14; genus JAXDMK01. The sequence continues at coordinate 8,130 of JAXDOC010000015.1, read as the reverse complement.
TGGCGGCCGATGGCGTCGAGCTCGTCGATGAAGATGATGCAGGGGGCCTGAGCCTTGGCCTGCTCGAAGAGCTGGCGGACACGGGCTGCGCCCAGGCCGACGAACTTCTCGACGAAGGCGGTGGCGGAGACGAAGAAGAAGGGGACGCCGGTCTCGCCGGCGACGGCCCGGGCGAGGAGGGTCTTGCCGCAGCCGGGGAGCCCGTAGAGGAGCACGCCGCGGGGCATTTCCGCACCCAGGGCCTGGTAGCGCTCGGGCGCCTTCAGGTAGTCGACGACTTCCTGCAGCTCAGTGATGGCCTCCTTGAGCCCGGCCACGTCCTTGAACGTGACCGTCTCGACCTCGGGGTTGATGTCGCTGCCCCGGTCGGCCTTGCCGATGCGGAAGGGCTGCTCGCCCTGGCCGCCGGCAGTGGCCCGCTCACCCCGGCGCTTGGGGCGGAACTGCCCGAAGCGGGCGCCCGGACGGGTCAGGCGGAGGCTGCTGATCGCGATCCCCACGATCAGGAACATGACGACGAAGGCAATGATCCAAATCACCGATGTACTCCCGGATGTTCCGTGCCCGTTCGGCCGGCAACCCGAAACGGGACCAATGATGGAACTGGGTCCTCCACGATCGCGCACACAGTTGCCGCTGCGCCACTAGCAGTTGTCGGCAGATAGGCCATCCGACTCAAGGGCCAATTTCCGGCGCCAGGCCTGGACGATGCCTGGTGTGACTCCGCGGACGACCATGGCCGCGTCGTTTCCCGGGTCGTGACCAGCATCTTCGTGCATGGAACGCTACTGCCCGACCGGCCCCGATAGTGGGCATTCGCTCCCGTCCCCATTTCGGCGTCGCCTAGAAGACGACCGCCGCGGTCGCTTCGGGGGTGGCGGCGGGCGTCGTCACCGTGCGGGCCTTGGCCTGCTCGGCCGAGACGATGGCCACCCGGGTGCCGACGGGCACCATCGAGAACAGCTCGGCCTCGGTCTCCTCGAGCATGCGGATGCACCCGTGGGACGCGCTGTAGCCGATCGATCCCCGGTCGGACGTGGCGTGGATGAGGATGCCGGGGGCGTCGAGCTCGAGGGCCTTGGTGCCGAGGGGGTTGTACGGCCCCGGACCGATGACCTTGGGCAGGCCCCGCGCCCAGTCGCTGCCGGGGTTGTACCAGGAGGGGTTCTCGATCTTGTCGACGATCTTGAAGATGCCGGTGGGGGTGGGATAGGACCCGCTGCCGGTGGCGACCGACCACGACTTCACCATCACGCCCTTGTCGTAGAGGTAGAGCTTGTTCTCGCCGGTGCGGACGAGGATGACCTTGGTCATGGCCTCGTCGCCCGCCCCCGGCGCGACCGGCGTGGTGACCAGCCGGACGGAGCCGTCGCCCATGCGGACGCCGTCCATGACCGCCTTCTTGGAGGCGTCGACGTCGAGTATCCGCCCCGCCTTCTCGGGCGTGAACTTGAGGAAGCCGGTGGAGATGTCGATGTCGGCGTTCTGGGGCGCTTCCTTCACCTGCTCGGCGGCCTTGGCCAGGACCGCGTCGAGGTCGCCGTCGCCCCACTCCGCAGGCGCGTCGACGAAGACGGGCTCGGTGGGGGAGAGCACCTTCGATCCCAGCCGGGTGAGGACGTTGCCGTCGGCGCGCATGGCGGAGCGCACGGTGCTGGCCACGTCGACCCGATAGCCGAGGTCCCACGGGGTGGTGGTGATCTCGAAGCGCTCGGTCTTGAGCACGACCGGCTGGCGGAGGGGCTCCTCGACGGCCCGGCGGACCCGCACCACCGCCGCCTCGAAGTCGAGGCCCCCCACCGGCACGTCGCCGATGATCGTTCCCGACGGGAGCCGGGCGGTGGCGTGGCGGTCGATGGCGACGACGAGCACGCCGCCGAGGCCGGCGACGGCCAGCCCGAGGGAGAGCCCGAGGACGAGCTTCGGTGACTTCCAGAACGATTTCCCAGCCATGGTGAGCGTTGAATCTAGTTCAACGCCGAAGCAGTTTCCGGCGTCGTGGCTGGTCAGGAACCCGGGGCGCCGGAAACGGGCCCCCGGCGGAGGAGGATGCGGCCCATCTCGCCCAGGTCGTCGACGCCGAGGAGACGGCAGGTGCCGACGAACACCACCGCCCCGGCCAGGCCGCCGGCCACCAGCTGCAGCAGGTCGCGGTCGAGTTGGCCGACGACGAGGGCCATGGCCACCCCCGCGAGGGCGGCGGCGACCGCCACCCGGGCCAGCACCGGTGTCACCGGGGCCAGCCGCAGGCCTCCCACCCGCCGGGACAGCAGTCGACCGGCCACCACCGCCCCCGCCAGGTAGCAGAGGCTGTGGGCCAGGGCCAGGCCCCGGACGTCGAGGGCCGGGAACAGGGCCAGGGTGGCCGCGATGAACACCGCGTTGAGCACCAGGTTCACCAGCATCGGGGTGCGGGCGTCCTGGCGGGCGTAGAAGGCCCGCAGGAACAGGAGGAACAGGGAGAAGGGCAGCAGCCCGAGGGCGAACATCTGCAGCATCCGGGCCAACAGCTCACTGCTGCCGGAGCTGACGACGCCGTGCTCGAGCAGGGTCGAGATCAGGGGGTGGGCCAGGGCCAGGTAGGCGGCGGTGGCGGGGAGCATGACCAGACCCAGGGCGCGGATCCCGCCCGCCACCGAGGCGGCGAAGGCGCCGTCGTCGCCGTCGACCGCCTGGGCCGCCATCCGGGGACTGAGGGCCGTCATGATCGACACCGCGGCGATGCCGTAGGGGAGCTGGAAGAAGGCGAAGGCGGTGAAGAAGGCGGTGGGCCCGCCCTGGACGCCGTTGGCCAGGACCAGGCCGAGGCCGAGGCCGATCTGGTTGGCGACCACGTAGCCGAGGGTCCACGTGGACAGGCCGGCCAGCTTGCGCACCGCCGGGTGGCGGAAGTTGGGCCGGAACCGCAGGCGGGTGGGGAGTCTGCGGACGTACGGCCAGTGGGCCAGGGCCATGGCGGCCACGCCCCCGGTGGTGCCCAGGGCGAGGAGGAGCTTGGCCCCGGCGTCGTTGGCGACGGCCGCGTCGCTGGCCGAGGACCCGAAGGTGGCGGCGAAGGCGAGGAACGTGGCGATCACCACCACGTTGTTGAGGATGGGGGCGAACATCGGCACCGCGAACCGGTGGTGGGCGTTGAGCACGCCCCCGGCGATGGCGGCGTAGCCGTAGAAGGCGATCTGGGGGGCGAAGAAGCGCAGGAAGAACGTGGCCAGCTCCTGCTGCTGGGCCGCCTCCGGCCCCGACACCCGGAGGGTGAAGAGCTTGATCACCCACGGGGCGGCGACCACAGTGGCGGCGCTGAGGACGACCAGCAGCACCATGGCGGTGGTGGCCATGGCCGAGATGGCGTCGTCGGCCTCCCGGGGCTTGCGGGTGCGCAGCTGCTCGACCACCACCGGGACGAAGACCGACGAGAGCACCCCCCCGAGCACCAGCTCGTAGAGGATGTTGGGCATGGTGTTGGCGATGTTGTAGGAGTCGGCCAGGCGGGACTCGGTGACCCCCAGGGCGTAGACGAGGGCGGCCAGCCGGCCCAGGCCGGTGATGCGGGACAGCGCCGTCCCCACCGCCATGACCGCCGCCGACCGGCCCAGGCCGGCGGGCAGGACGGGGGTGTCGTCCTCCTCCGGCCCGGCCGCGGGGGGCCCGGGGGGCTCGTCGGTCATCGAAGGCGGAGGCTAGTCAGGGGCCGGGTGCCGCCCGGTCGCCGCCGGGGCCGTGATGGAGCGGGTGACCGGGATCGAACCGGCATGGCCAGCTTGGAAGGCTGGAGCTCTACCATTGAGCTACACCCGCGTGATGGTGTGGTCGGGGAGGGGGGATTTGAACCCCCGACCGCCTGCCCCCAAAGCAGGTGCGCTACCACTGCGCCACTCCCCGGTCGACCTCTGTGCCGCTGACCTGGGCTTTTCCGCCCGGCTGGCCACGATCGTACTCGGTGACCCCTCGGCGGTTGCCCCGGATACGGGTCGTCGCCACACTGACACTTTCAGGGGAGAAAATCTTGGGAATTCGGGGCGGGCGGACGGCGGCGCAGGTGGTGGGTTTCGCCGGGCACCTGGTGGTGGGCATCTTCTACCTGGCCGTCGGGCTGGTGGTGCCGGGCGCGGTCATCCCCCTCTTCTGGGCGTTCTGGGTGCTGTTGGCGGTGCTGACGGTCAAGCACCGCCACGACCCCCGCTGGGTGCTGGCCACGCCCGTGGTGGCGATCTTCGCCCTCCTGGCCGCGGTGGCCCTCGGGGAGGCGGTCTTCGGCTGGACGGCTTAGCGGGCCTCGGGGGGGATGGGTAGCTCGGGCGTCAGCAACCGGTAGAGCAGCACCCGCCAGCCGCCGCTGGCCGTGTCCTCGGGGATGAAGTCGGGGAGGAGCTTGTAGAAGCGGCACCCGGTGAGCCGCCGGTACATGCCCAGGGCGGGGTCGTTGAGGAACTCCTCGTCGGCCGGCATGGTGCCCGTGTCCAGGAACCGCTCGACCATGCGCCGGATCTCGGGACGGGCCTTGACCTGGTCGTTTCCGTTGAACGAGGGCAGCTGGCCGTCGGCCACCGCGTGCACCAGGCCCGCCTGTCGCCCCAGGACGAGGGCCGACTCGAGCAGGTCGCGGAACAGCACCACCTGGCGGGCGGTGGGGTCGACGCCCAGGCTGTAGAGGCAGACGGTGTTGGCGTCCGGTGGCACCGGCTGGCTGGAGTGGGCCTTGAACGTGGCCGGGTAGGCCGACGGGTCGTCGGGCGAGAAGCGGATGAAGGAGAACCCGATCTGGCCGACCAGGCGCCCGCCCGCGTCCGGGTCGGTGAGGCGGGCGACGAGCATGTGGTGGCCGAGGGCGAACCGCTTGAGCACCGTCTCCCGGCTGGCCCGCAGCTCGGGGTCGAAGGCCTTCGCCTCCAGGTCCATGATCGGGCCGATGTCGGCCGGACCGGCGGCCACGATCTCGTACTCGCTCACGAGTGGATCTCCGACCGGAAGTCCTCGAACTTGCCGCCCCTGCTCCGGGGGACCTCGGCCACGTAGGTGAACGTCACGTCGAAGACGTGGCCGAGGGTGGCGGCCAGGTAGCCCCGCATGACGTCCTCCTCGTCGGCCCCCAGGGCCCGGGGGCACACGAGCAGTACCTCCAGCGCGGTGAGGCTCCTCTGGATCACCTGGAACTGCTGGAGCGGGGGCAGGGCGGGCCCGCCGGCGGAGGCGAACTCGGATGGGTCGCGGATGTTGGGCCAGCGCTGGTCCCCGTCGGGCAGGGTGAGCATGTTGCGCTGGCGGCCGAGGACCCTGGTGAGCACGGGCAGCCCCCGCCCGCAGGGGCACGCCTCGCCCACCTCGGCGAAGTCGCCCAGCTCGTAGCGCAGGAGCGGGGTGGCGAAGTTGTGGAGCGTCGTCACCACCACCCGCCCGACCTCACCCGGCCGGCACGGCCGCCCGTCGTCGTCGATGATCTCCACCAGCAGGTTCTCCGACTGCAAGTGGTAGGTCTCGTGCTCGGGACACTGGAGGGCGATGTAGCCCACCTCCTGGCTGGAGTACATGTCGACCAGGGGCACCCCCCACGCCGCCCGGCAGCCGTCCCGAGCCCGGGGCTCCAGCACCTCGCCGAACGTGCGCACCTCGAGCAGCCCGGGGAGGTCGAGCCCATGCTCGGAGAAGTGGCGGGCCAGGGCGACGACGTTCGACGGGTAGGTGAGGAGGTAGCCGGGTCGCTCGCGGGCCAGCCACGCCGCCTGCTCCCGCACCGTGCGGTCGATGTCGAGGGCGGCCGCGGGGCCGGTGCGGAACGTGCCGTCGGTGGCGGCGCCCCAGTTGGCGGCCGACGATCCGTGCTCCGGCGGGGCCTGGGCCATCGTGAACTGGCGGATGACGCCCAGCTTGCGGCTGAAGTCCCGGCCGTGCCAGAGGTGGTCGCGCACGGTCAGGGCCGACCAGAACAGCTGGGTGAGGGCGGTGCCCACGGTCTGCACCGGCCGGCCGGTGGATCCCGACGTCATGAGGGTGAACTGGCGGCCGTGGACGGCGGGGACGGCCTGGCTGACGACGGCGTCGCCCGCCTCCTGCAGGGCCGGTCGGCGCAGCACGGGCAGGCGCCGCCACTGCTCGGCGGTCAGGGGCCGGTCCTGCGACCAGGCCATTTCCCGCAGGCGGGGGCCGTAGAAGGGGACCGTGGCCGCGGCGTGGGCGACGAGCGTGTCCAGCTGTCGGAACTGGTGGCGGGCCATGGCCTCGGCCGGCCACCACTGCGACTGCTCCAACTGGTAGAGCATGCTCAGGACCATGGAGCCCCGTACGGTGGGCACGACGGGCCAGTCGATCCCGGGCATCGCCGACTCGATGGGGAGCGCGGCAGGGGACGGCGTCACGTCACGTCGGTGGGAGGGAGAGGCCAACCGCGGGAGGTTACGTCGGCGGGCGGGGCCAGAAACTCGTCATTGACGAATCGGGCGACAGTCTTTACCCTTCCCCGAGACCCGCCAAACCGGCCTGCCCGGATTTTGGCGGATTTTTTTTGGGGGGACTCATACCATGCGTCGAAGCAGACTCCGCGCTCTGAGAAGCAGAGGCGGCCGGGTGCACTACGAGGTGGCCGCGGTCCTCTCCGTGCTGGGGCTGGCCGTCGCCGGCGGCCCCCTCCTGGCCGAAGGCCAGACGCCCGACGCCGCCCTGACCCTGCCCGCCTCGCCTGCCCTCGTCGCGGCCGCCTCCATGGTAGAGCCCCGCGGGTAGTGCTCCCCACACACTCGGCGGCCCGCACCCGAGTGAGGTGCGAGCCGCCGGTGAGGGTGGCGTCTCGTGCGGTGAGCGGTGCGGTCAGCCGCCCAGCCGGATCACCCCGTAGTCGTAGCCCTTGCGCCGGTACACCACCGACGGGGTGCCGCACTCGACGTCGGAGAAGAGATAGAAGTCGTGCCCCACGAGCTCCATGCGCGAGAGCGCCTCGTCGATGCTGATCGGGTCGGAGGGGTGCGTCTTGCGCCGGACGATCTGCCCGGGCCTGGCCGGGTCGCGGTCCTCGGCGAGGTGGTCGCCGTGGTCGCGCGGTGAGGGGATGTCGTAGTCGTAGCTCGCGCGGTCGTCCTCCATCGGGTCCTCGCGGCGGTCCGTCCCGGGCATCTGCTCGAGCAGCGCGACGGCGGCGGGTACGTCCCGGCCGACGGTGATCCGCGTCCGGCGGCCGGTGACCCGGCGGCGGTCGTGCGAGCGTCGGAGCCTGCTCTCGAGCTTCGAGATGGCGCAGTCGAGCGCTCCGTAGAAGTCCTGCGCACAGGCTTCCGCGCGGGCGACCGGCCCGCATCCTCTGCCCGTGATCTCCACCCGCTGGCAGTTCTTGCTCTGCCGAGGGTTCGGCTCGTGGAAGAGTTCGACCTCCATACCGACGATCTTGTGATCGTAACGCTCCAGGCGGCCGATCTTCTCCTCGACATGGATCCGGAAATGCTCCGGGACCTCCACGTTCCGGCCGGTGACAACGATCTCCACTCGACTTCCCTCGCTCTCCGTGCTCATCGGCGTCGGGTCGCAGTCCCGGACGTCGCGGGGGCTGTCGGATCGGTTCCCGCGGCTCCGGAACGGTCGATCGGTGTTTCCCCTCCGTTGTGGCGTGGGTAACTGATTGGAGGGACGGTAGTGCGCATCACGGTTCGGCAACAGGCCCGAGCGGTGAGTGACATCAGGTTGGAGGAATTCGCCGAACGAGGTTCCCCGCACGCCCTGGACCAGGTATTTTGGATGGGTTGTCACGAAACGGCAACGATCCCGGCCGCGCCGCCCGTGGCGTCGCAGAGCACCAGCGCCGCCGTGATCCGTAGGGCCGAACGGGTGAGTTCCGCGGTGCACGCGCGCAGCGTCGCCCCGGTCGTCACGACGTCGTCGACGAGCACCACCGGGGTTCCCGGCGGCGGCCTGCGGGCCACCGTCCGCAGGCTCCCCGCGAGGTTCGCCGCCCGCCCTGCCGCATCGAGCCCGACCGAGTCCCGGGTTCCTCGCGCGGCTCGCAGCACCGGCGCCACGGTGACGGCCCCGGTGTGCAACTGTGCGCGGGCGAGCGCCCGGCACAGCCGTAGGACGTGATCCCCGCCGCGGGCCCGCGCCGCGGCCGGACGGGACGGCGCGGGGACGAGCACGAGCGGTCCCGGCAGCTCC
>JAXDOC010000014.1:0-214425 GCA_034669165.1 Actinomycetota bacterium | reverse complement strand
GGGCGAGACGGCGGCGGCGGCCGGGGCGACGGCGCGGGCCGGGACGGAGGCGTGGCTCGGGCCGCGGGCCTCGGTGCCGGTGCCCGCTCGGGCCCGGCGTCCGGCTCGGCCCCGGGCCCGGCGTCCGGCTCGGCCCCGGCCCCGGCGTCGTCCTGGGCCCCGGCGTCCGGCGCCGGCTCGGCCTCGCGTTCGACCCGCCTCGCGGGCCCCGGCTCCGGCTCCGCCGTCCGCTCCGGCACCACCGTTCCCGACCACATGAGGTAGTCGCCGCACGAGTCGCAGAACGTGTTGGCGTCCGGGTTGCGGTACTCGCAGTTCCCGCAGACGATCACCGCCCGCCGACCTCCAGCCGGTGGGGGACGTGGACCGGCTTGACCGACTCGATGAGGGCGTCGACCACCGTCGTCGACACCGTCTGGCCCCGCCGGGGCCGGATGCGGACCACGAGCAAGGGCGTGTCGTCTCCCGGCAGGGGCGTGTTGCGCTTCGACGACCACGACGCCCCGCCGTTGTCGGTGACCTCGGGCTCGAAGCCGAGGTACATCGCCAGCAGGAGGCGCACGCCCCGGACCGTCCCCCGCCACCGGTGGATCTCGACCGCCCGGCTCACCAGCTCCCGCGCCCGCTCTTCCGGCCACACGTCGCCCAGCGGAAAGCCGAGGATGCCCGCCAGCCAGATCACGAAGTCGGCCGGCGCCAGCTCGGCGTCGACATAGGCGTCGAGGTTGTCGAGGGTGGACACGACCGGAGCCAGGACCGCGTCGAACGCAGTCAGCATCCGCAGCGCGAACGTGTCCTCCTGGTACACCCCGGGCAGGGTGCCGATCAGCGGGAACGGCGTCCCGAGTCCGTCGACCAGGCCTCTCACGGCAGGCCTCTCACCCGGTGGTGACCCGCACCCGGTGGTCGTAGGAGAACACCAGCGACCGGCCGTCGAGCTCCAGCCGGTCGACCTGCCGGCCCCGGGTCCGCTCGATGGGGTCGGCCGTGAACAGCAACGCCTCCTCCACCATCTCCGTCCCCGGCAGCCGTTGCAGCACCGAGTACACCTCGCCGATGTGCACGGCCCGACCGAAGGGCCAGCCGTCCCCGTTGGGACCGCCGCTGATCGGGTCGAAGTACCGGTACAGGGCGGCCAGGGCGGTCTCGGCCAGGGCGCCGGGGTCGGCCGCGGGCACGGCCCGCAGCCGGGCCACCACCGTCAACCCCTGGTAGTAGGGCGCCAGCACCTGGATGCGGGTGCCGATCACCCGGCGCTCGTCGAGGTAGGACGCGATCTTGGCCAGGTCCTGCTCCGGCGGCACCAGCTCCTCGAAGCGCAGCGGGCCGGTGGCGTCGACGCCCCGGGCCGGTACCACCAGCAGCCGGACCACGCCGGGGCCGTCCTCCTGCGTCCCCGCCACGCACTTCACCCGGGCCACGGCTGGCGCCGCCTGGTGGGCCAGCAGCTCGAAGTCGACCGCGGCCACGGCCCGGTTGCGGGTCCGGATCTCCACCGGCCCCCGCAGCTTGGCCTCCTCGATGGTCTCCCCGTCGACGCCACCCCGTGCCGGCATGCGGTTCTCCACCCGGGCCACGTAGGGGATCGACGTCTTGAGGACGTTGATCTTGCCCTTGTCGACATTCCCCCGCCGCCCGCCGCCCGTGCGGTACGACTTCATGCGCACGTAGGCGCCCTTCTTGGGGACGGCGCCGTAGGCCCGGAACGACCCGTCGCTCAGGCGGACGGCGGGCCCGAAGACGACCTCGCCGGTGATGCGGTCGAGGGTGAAGTGACGGTCTTCGGCCTCGCTGGCGGAGAAGGTGGTGACCTCCTGCCACGACTCCCAGCCGGTGCCGTCGGACACCTCCAGCTCGGCCGGGGCCTCCACTTCGCCCACCACCGGGTGACGGAGAACGTTGAAGCTTTGGCCGGGGACGCCCTCGGCCAGGCCCAGGATCTCGTTGGTGATCTCCAGGGCGTTGGTGACCCTGGTCGTCCCGCCGATGGAGTCGGCCGTTATCGACGTGATGAACGGCGACCGCAGGTAGGGGAGCTGGTCCTCGGCCGGCACGACCACCCGGCACCGGATCCACCCCGCCGACAGGCCCGACACGACCGACATCGCGTGATTGCGGTGGACGTGGATGATGATGTTCCCCTCCACGTTGAGGCCGCGGGTGTCGTCGTATTCCACCGGGCAGCTGGCCCAGGCGGTGCCGTCCCACGCCTCCCACACGAGGGGGACGTCGCCCGGCCGCACGCCGACTCCCTCCACCTTGGCGTCGACGTGGAGCAGGAGGGCGCAGTCGGGCACCGCCGCGCTCAGGCCCAGGTAGAGGGCGTCGTCCGGCTTGGGGACGTCGTCGAAGCAGGTGAAGCCCTGGCCCGTCTTCAGCACGCCCATCCGGCCCCGGACCGTCCCCTTGGTGATCTGGGTGGCCACCTCGATCAGGTCGCAGGTGGGGATCTCGAAGTCCTCCAGGGTCACGAACCCGACCGCCTCCTCGGTCTCGGTGCGCAGGGTGGAGACCTCGGTGCCCTTCTTGATGGTGACCGACGGCGTCTCCCCGGCCGACAGCCAGAAGGTGACGTCGGCCGTGGCCGCGTGGGGGGCGAACAGGCGCACGCCGACCAGCTCGAGGAACTTGACGTACATCCGGTCGGGCACCCGGTTGAGGCGGTAGATGAGCTGGTCGACCATGAAGGCGAAGGCCTCGATGAGGGTGACGCCCGGGTCGGACACGTTGTGGTCGGTCCACTCGGGGCACATCTTCTGGACGAGGCGCTTGGCGTCGTCGACCAGGTCCTGGGCCCGGCGGTCGTCGAGGTCGGGGACGGGCAGGCTCACTGCTCCACCCCCGCCGGCCCGGACTCACCATGGAGCGGGATCGTGTAGAAGGGAAAGACCAGGCTGCGGGGGTTGTACGTCCCCAGTATCCGGTAGCGGACGTCGATGTAGAGGGTGCTCGGCCCCCGGAAGCCCCCCGGCTGGCCTCCGGTGGCGTCGCCTGGCGGCCCGCCCACGCTGCAGATCACGTCGACCACTTCCACCCTCGGCTCCCACCGGTGCAGCGCCGACTTGACCTCGTGGGCGATGCGCCCGGCGGTGTTGGAGTCGGCGGGGGCGAAGATGAACTCGTGGATGGCGCAGCCGAACTCGGGGCGCAGCGGACGCTCCCCGTGGGCGGTGGCCAGTATGAGGCGGATGGCCTCCTCGATCTCCCGCTCCCGGGTGACGAGGGCGATCCCGCCGGTGGCGTCGGTGCGGATGGGAAAGCCCCAGCCGGCGCCGATGAACTCCTCGCTCATGTGCGCGCCTCTCCTAGTTGAGCGCCAGCGGGTTGCCCTTGACCGCGACCGGTCCCGACCCGTTGACGTTGATGGTGGGCGCCTCGATGGTGAGCGACGCCTGGGCCTTGATCGACATGGTGGTGGCCGCCTCCAGCTCCATGGTCCCGTCGGACTGCACCTTGACGTCGGTGGCGCCCTTGATCAGCACCGTGCCGTTGCTGGTGATCTTGATGGCCATCCCGGTCTTGTTGAGCGAGATCTTGAGGCCCTTGTCCATCGTCATGACGGCCACGCCCTGCTTGGCCGGGCCGTCGAAGAAGATGAGGGCGTGGCCGTCGCGGGACACGAAGCCCCGCCGGGCCACCTTCCCGTCGCCTCCCACCAGGCTCGGCCCCACCTTGGGCTTGTCGATGCCGTTGTGGAGGCCGCCCATCACGTAGGGCCGGCGCATGTCGCCCTGGTCGAAGGCCACCAGCACCTCATCGCCCACTTCGGGGAGCACCACCGCGCCCCGTTGCTTGCCGGCCCCGGGCTGGACCGAGCGGACCCAGTCCGACTCGTAGTCCGCCGACAGCCAGGGGAACTTGAGCTTCACCCGGCACCGCTCCTCGGGGTCCTTCACGTTGGTGACCACCGCCGGCACCACGCCCGGCACCATGCCCACCCCGCCCCCGTTGCCCCCCGGCCCCATCCCGCCCGACGTGAGGTCGAGGAGGGAGCGGGCCAGGCTGCCGGTGACCTCCACATGGGTGCGGTAGCCGTCGATCTCGTCGTAGACGTGGCGGGCCGAGGTGAGCCGGTACTTGCCGTCGAAGGGGTCGCCCACCTGGGCCAGGCTCACCGCGGTGCCGGCCTTGAGCTTGGGGTCGCCGATCACCGTGGCCCGGAACTCGGCCGACCCGCCCGCGATGCGCTGGGAGAGCGAGCCCGCCTTGCCTGTGGCGTCGGCCTGCTTGTCGTACGGGGTGGCGGTGTTCACCCTGGTGACGGACCCGAACTTGGACGCGATGGCGGCCGGGAGGACCCCGGGCGTGGCCCCGTTGGTCTTGGCCGGCTGGGAGGCCACCACCTCCTTCTTGGTGGCCGGGTCCCAGCCCCGGACCTCTACCGTGGCCACCTGGTCGGCGCCGGTGATCGAGCCCTGGAAGTCGAGGATGTTGACGCCCTTCACCAGCTGGCCGGTCTTGAACTCGGCGACGGACGTGCCCGCGGCGGGGGCGGTGGACGCCGGCTTGGGCTTGGCGAAGGTGAGCTTGCCGTCGACCACGTCGAGCTCGTAGCCGGACTCCGCCGCCAGCTGCTGGAGGAACTCCCAGTCCGACAGGTTGGCCTGGACGACATGGGGGTGGACGGTGCTGGTGGCCTCGATGGTCCCCACGCTGAGGCCGGCGGCCGACGCCACCTTGCGCACGATGTCGGACGAGGTCGAGTTCTGGAACGCCATCGTCCTGGACCCCCGCTGGAGGCGGTGGGTGGCGTCGAGGCCGCGGATGATGGTGAACGTCCCCGCCCCCGAGAACTCGGCCTCGAGCGCGGTCACCTCGCCGTCCGCCAGCCACACCCCGGACGGGTTGCCGTCGTCGACGATGCCCACCTTGAGCTTGGCGCCGATCTTGGCTTTGGCGTCCTTCAGCACCACCCGGTCGGGGTCGCGGAAGGTGAGGACCACGTGGTCGGGGTCGACCAGGCTGGTGTCGACGACCATCGACGTGAGCAGGGTGAGGGTGTCGTCGGCCAGGGGGGCGCCGTCGATGGTGATCTTGACGGTGGTGACGAGGTGGACGGGCATTACGGGGCGTCCCCGTTGGCGGCGTGGAGGGCGTGGCCGTTGCCCATGCCGTTGCCGTTGCCGGCGTGGAGGGCGAGGTGGGCGGCCCGCAGGTCGTCGGCCGGGGGGATGCGCAGGTGGCGGCCGATGGCGAGGCGGAGGGGGTCGTCGATGTCGTTGGCCTCGGCCAGGGGCCGCCACAGGGTGGGGTCGCCGTACTCCCGGTGGGCGATCGACGTGAGGCTGTCGCCGTCGCCGACCACGTGCGTGCGGCGGGAGGCGGTGCCCCCCGACGTCGGGTTCTGCCGCTTCTGGCGGGTCGGGATCTCCTCCAATACCACCGTCCCGCTGGCCCGGATGCACCGGCCCTCGGGGCTGAACATGCGGTAGTTGGCCGTCACCGACGTCACGCAGGCCACGAACGAGGTGCTGTTGCCCCAGGCCAGGAGCACGAACGGCGGCTTGGGCCGGTTCTGGCCCCGGGTCGCCTCGGTGGGAGAGCAGCAGCTGAAGAGCAGGTCGAGCTGGGGGGCGACGTCGGGCATCTCCTCGGTGGCGGTCACGAAGAAGTTGACCGACAGGGTCCGGGGGTTGGCCCCGAGGAACTCGGGGATGGCGGCGTCGACGCTGGCCGTGTCCGACGTCCGCCGCCAGGAGGCGGTCTTGGTGACGGTGTAGTCGGTCGGGTTGAACTGGAACTTGAACTGGGCCAGGGCGCCCGGCACCCCGCCCGCCCCGCTGGAGGCCGAGGTGGACGTCGCCCCCTTGCCGTCGGTGCTCGGGGGGAGGAGGGCCAGGTAGGCCTTCTCCGGCTTCGGCGGAATATCGCTCATCTTTGGCTGCTCATCTTTGGCTGCTCATCGTTGGCTGCTCATCGCCGGCCGCTCATCCTGCGTCGCCCTCGCCCGGGTCGAGGAAGCCGTGGTGGGCGAGCTCGAGGGTCTCGGTGGCCACGGTGAGGGAATCGGCGCTGAGCTTGGGCCCCGTCCACCGCACGGGGACGGCGTTGAGCAGCCCCCATTGGGCCACCACGTGGGCGCCGTCGGCGGTCTTGGCCACGATCTGGGCGTTGCTGCGCTTCACGCCGGACGCCATGCCCGCGAACCACTTGGCCACCTTCTGGGTGTCGCCGTTGATCACCCGGGTGAGCTTGATGTTGGTGTACCGCAGCCGGCCCGGGATCTGGTGGACGAAGAACTGGTTGCCGCCCTCCTCCCGCTCCTCGATGTCGACCTCGACACCGAGGCCCTCGACGCTGGTGAACGTCCCCAGGTCTTCGTCGTCGACCTTGACCATGAAGCACACGGCCACCGCCGGGTCGGACGTGGTGTCGGCCATCAGCTCCTCCTGAGGTTGACGTGCTGTCCCTTGCGCTCGAGCTCGTGACGGAGATCGCGGCGCAGCCGGAAGAGCATGCGGTCGTAGAGCTGGGACGCGAGGAGGTCGAGGTCGGTGCTGGCCCGGTCGTCCGCGCCGGGCTCGGCCGACGGGCTGGGGGCGCTGGCGGCGCGGGTGACGGGCGGGGTGGCGGCCTGCGGCGGCGGGTCGGAGACGGTGGCCCGCTGGACGCTGGCGTTCGACGACTCGGGCGGGGCGAACACGATCGACCCGTCGCCGGCGGCGGTCCCGCCCGCGCCCAGGGCGGCGGCGATGACCTCCCGGGCGTGACCGGCGCTGCCCGGTTCGGAGTGGCTGCTCGGGGCTGCGGCACTGGCCTGCTGGACGACGGGCATGCGGATGCGGTTCGGGGGCGCCGGTCGTGGGGTCCCGGCGGTGGGGGCGGGGGGCGGGAGGCCGTCGCCGGCGAGGGGCTGGCCGAGGCCCAACCGGGGCGGCCACGAGTGGGCCGGATCCATGGGCTGCCCGCCGACGAGGGCGGTGTTCGACGGGGTCTGGCGGTTGCCGTCGTCGGTCCCCGGCCCGGTGGTGGCCAACCGGGCGACGACGGGGATCGGGAGGGCGCGATCGCCATGGCCCGCGCCTGTCGCCGCGGTGCGGGAGACGGTCGGCGTCGGGGCCGGCTCAGTGCCGGTGCCGACCGGCGGGGGGACGAGCGCCGTCGCGCCGACGATGGGCCGGTGAACAAGGTCGGACCCGGAACCGGTCGGGTCGAGGCCCGTCCCCCGCTGGACGTCGGCATCCGCGGCCGGTGCGGCGCTGCCCAGCCCGAGCCCGAGCGACCGGGCGACCACCGGCGTGGCTTGGAGGACACCCGGCGCCAGGCCGGGGGGGTCAGCCGGGCGTGTCGTCGTATTGGTGACGGAGGTGGGTGCCGGCGGCGGGGTGGCGTCGGGCGCAAAGGTCCCGCCGCCCAGGTACAGGCCGACGGTCCGCGAGACGACAGGCTCGGTGGTGACCTGGCCCTCGGTCTTCTGTGGGATCGCGGGCCCGATCCCTACGTCGGGGCCCAACGTCGGGGCGACCAGGGGCTCAGGCGTGGACCCCGTCAGCCCCGGGCTCGGCGCGGCGACGGTCGGCTCGACCGTTCGGGCCGCGGAGGCCGCCCGCTGGAGTCCGGCGGTGGGCAGGTCGGGCCCGGGTTCAGCCCCGCTGGCGTCCAGGGGGCCTATGAATCGGGATTCGACGTGGTCGGGCGCTCCCGCCTCCGGCTGCGTCGCCGACCGGGCGACAACAGGAGCGCTGGTGGGCGCCGCGATCGGCAGACTCCCCTCCGAGCCCACCGTCGGCGCGTCCAAGGATGTGGCCGATCCGCCGAGGGCGGAGGCGGTGAACGGCGTGGCCGCCGCCCCCGGCACAGCCGCTCGGGCGACGACGGGAGCGGTGAAAGTGCTGGTCAGGGGCATGTTCACCTCGGCGCCCGCTGCTGCCGGGCGCACGACCTGGGGAACGGAGACGAGCTGGGTGAGGGGCGCGCTCCCATCGGAACCCGCCGTCCCGGCATCCGCCTCCAGCGCCGCCGATCGGGAGACGACGGGTCCCGCCGGCGACCGGCTTGGGGAGCCCGTCGTCCCGGCCTCCCCGTCCATCGCCGGCAGTCGGCCGACGACGGGACCCGTCGTCGGCCCCGCCGGCGACCGGCGCTGGGAACCCGTCATCCCGTCGTCAGCGAACATCGCTGCCGATCGGGAGACGACGGCACCCGTCATGGGACCGGCCAGCGGGGGGGTCCCGCCGGGACCAGCCGTGGTGGGGTCCCGCTGAGGCACGGCCGCCCGGCCGACCACCGGACCGGTGAGCGAGCCGTCCCGGTAGGCGGTCGGCGCATCGGCCGCCGGGCCCGGCCGCCGAGCGATCGCCACGAAAGCCCCCTCTCTGGCGGATTCGTGCCATTCGCTCGCCGTCGTGTGCCGCTCGGGGGCGACCGTCGCCGGTTCGAGCCCGGTGAGTCCGGCCCCGAGGGAGGTGGTGATCGGCCCCGCAGTCGGGCTGCCCTGCCCGGTGCCGGCGCCGGTTCCCACTGTCCGGGCGACGAGCGGCAGGGTGTTTGGCCCGCTCCCGGGGTCGGCCAGTCCCGAGCCGGTGGCGCCCTCGATGAGGTCGGAGGCAGCGGGTCCGGCCCATGGCTCGTTCCATCCGGCCGCGACGGTGTCCTCGCCGGGCGCGGGCACATCCGGGCGCGTCTCGGATCCAACCGTGCGGGCGACACGCTGTTCGACGCTGGAACCGGCCTGCGGATCGTCCCGCCCCGGGTCGGTGGCCAGTTCGGGACCGATCGAGCCGACGAGCGGCGCGGTGGTTTCGGCGGATCGGGCGACCAGCGGCGCTAGAACCGGTCCCGCCGACTGATCATCCTGCAGCCGGGTCGGAGGGCTGCCGCTCTCGTCGGATGCGGTCGCGCGGGCGACGAGGGGGGCGGTGAGCGGCCCCGTCGGGGCGTCGGGCCCGGCCGGACGGGCGATCGGGAGCTCGGGGGCCGCTCCCGCGGGGGGAGCGCCCGACGGGGCCGGGTGGACGTGGGCGCCCGAGTCGGGCCCCGTCGACCGAGCGACGACGGGACCGGCAGCGGGCCCGGTCGGGCTCCGCTTCTGGGTGGCATCGGCCTGGCTAGACCCGATCGTCCCTGCGATCTCGGTGACGCCGTCCGTGAGGGTGCGTCCGCCCCGAGCCAGCGGACCCTCGACAGGGACGGAGCGGGCGACCGGCATGGCCGACGACTCGGCTGCGGCCTCGTCGGCGGGCGTTGTCGACGGGGGCTCGTCGCCGAAGGTCGGTGCTGTCGATGTACCGACGGGGTCGGCTCCGACGAGCGCGGGCGTGTCCGGCGCTGCGGGACCGTCGCCGACCAGCGGGCTGGTCGCGGGCGAGCGGGCGACCAGGGGGGCGGCGGGCACGGTCGGTGGCGACGAGTCGAAGAGCACCGGGCCGACCCTCGGCGGGGCGACGGGATCGCCGACCGGTGGCGCAGCGGCGCCGGCCGACCCGACGTGGTGACCGCCGGACCCCACGAGGGGCCGGGCCGCCGTGGTGTCGGCGGCCGACCGGGCGACGCCCGGGGCCGCCGCCGGCGAGAGCGACAGGGAGAGCGGGTCGGTGTCGGCGGTGGAGCCGGGTCCGAACAGCACTGGACCGCCTCGCCGTTCGACCGGCGCCGGCGGTTCTGTGGTCGATTCTGTACGTGGGAGGTACGAATTCGCGCGCAAAACGGTGGGCCCGGCTGACGCCGGAGCCTCCGGCGCCCACTCCGGGGTACGGGCGACCACGGGTGGGCCGGCGGCAGTCGGATCCGGTCGACGCCCTGCGTGGCCGTCGTCTCCCGCGCCCACCGGCGGTTCGTCCGCCAACACCTGATGGCCGTTCGTCGACGGCGGGAGTGACGCCACCGGCGTCGTCGATCCGCCACCCTCTGGCGGCGGCGACCCCGACGATTGCGCGAGCCGTGACGCCACCGGCGGAACGGCCACCCCCGCCGTCGGGTGAGCGCCGTTTGTCGTCGTCGTCGTCGCCGGCTCCGGGGCCCACGACACCAACGCCGGTTCCGCCTCGGCCGGCGGCTCCACCACGTCGAAGGCCAGCGGGGGCACGTCGACCGATGAGGCCGTCACCATGGGCGGGCCCCACCCGTTCCTCGCCGGCCACCGTTGCACCACGCCCCCGCGGCCGCCTCCCGGCCGCGACCGAGCGGACGACCCCTGTCGGACCAGAAGCTCCGCCCCGTCCCCGCGGAATTCGACGGATCGGGAGACAGTGGCGAGGGGCTCGGCCAGGCCCGTCACGATGCCCGACGGTCCATCGGCCGACACCAGGTGCCCGAGGGGTGCCAGGAAGGGATGGGGCGGGGCGTGGGCCGCCAGCCCGGCCCGGAACGACTCGACCCCCACCGTCAGCTGGGGCGGCCCGAACGACGAGCCCATGGCCGGGACGTCCCGCCATGCAGGCCGGGGCTCGACCGTCCGGCTGATCACCGGCCCGACCTCGGTCGACGACGCGACCGCGACCGCGACCGGAGCAGCCGACCCCGACCCCTCAGTGACAGTTGCGCGACGACGGAAGGGTCTCAACCCGTTTCCCCCCGAGCAGCCGCAACGTCACTGACCAGCGGCGACGCGCCGGTTGATCTTGGCGATCTCGTCGACGAAGCGCCGTCGGACCGGGTGCTCGAGGTCGAGGATCGCGTCCAGGGACCAGTGGAAGTGGTAGGCCACGTACGCAACCTCCTCGTACAGACGGTCGGGCGCGTACGTCACGATCCCCCCAGGCGACCACCGGCCACGTCGACCGAGAAATGGTGCTCGCAGGCCGGGCAGACGATGGCGGCGCGGGTGTGCCCCTCCTGGTTGACCCGCCGGTAGACGTCCTGGAGGAAGGCCAGGTCGGAGGCGAAGATCTTCTCCACGATGCCGGCGTGGACCTCGGTGATCGTCCCCAGCCGCTCGATGACCCGGGCCAGCAACACCACCGTGAGGTAGGCCGGGTTCTCGCGGACCCGGTCGTCGTGCAACGGGAGCAGCTCGTCCCGGGCCGTGGCCAGGCGCATGACCCCCCGCTTGTGGACCGTCCCCGAGCCGTCGACATAGCCCCGGGGGAGCTCGAACTCGAACTCCGTCCGTAGCGGCGCCGGCCCCGACGACGGCCCCGACGACGGCGCAGCCGCAGCCGCCGCCGAAGCGACCGCCACCCCGGCCGCGCTCATCGCGGTCGCCATCTCGGTCGGGTCGGCCCCGGCCGCCTCCAACAGGGGCGAGGCGCCTCGTCTCACGCCGGCTCGCACCCTTCGTGGGTGATGGTGAGCTTCTCCGTCAACACCGACGTGTCGCCCGCCTTGAGGGTGCCGATCTCCAGCGACTTGGGCCAGCAGTTCTTCAGCTTGTAGCGCTTGATCTCGGCGCCCTGGTAGTCGAAGACGATCACCGAGCCGCCCTTGCGGGCCCCGGCCATGTCGCCGAACAGCGACTTCTTGATCCAGTCCTGGAAGTTGGCGTCGCCGGTGAGGCCCCGGGTGAGGGTGACCTCGCCCGCCTTGGGCCGGCCCGGCAGCTTCTTGTTGACGTACTTGCCGTCGTTGGTGTTGTGCTTCAGCTCGATGACGTCGTTCTCCATCTTCAGGCCGCTGAGCTCCTGGATCTGGTTGATGGTGACGCCGTCGAACTCGAAGCCGAACGACCAGCCGACGGACGTGTCGAAATCGGGAAGGGCCATGTCTCAGTGCCTCCTATGACTCTGGCGGGGGGGCTCGGGCGGGCTACTCGGTGAGGGCGGCGCCGCCCGAGTACTGGGACAGACGGAAGATGACGAACTCGGCCGGCTTCACCGGGGCCAGGCCGATCTCGCACACGACCATGCCGGCGTCGATGATCGAGGCCGGGTTGGTCTCGTCGTCGCACTTCACGTAGAAGGCCTGGTCGGGGGTGAGGCCGAAGAGGGCCCCCTTCAGCCACTCGTTGACCAGGAACGAGCTGATGGTGCGGCGGAGCTTGGCCCACAGGGCGGGGTCGTTCGGCTCGAACACGGCCCACTGGGTGCCGTTGAGGATCGACTCCTCCAGGTAGTTGAACAGGCGCCGGATGTTGATGTAGCGCCACGACGGGTCGCTGGAGATGGTGCGGGCGCCCCACACCCGGATGCCGCGCCCGGGGAAGGCCCGGATGCAGTTGATCCCGTGGGGGTTGAGCAGGTCGTGCTCGGCCTTGGTGATCTGGATCTCGAGGGTGATGGCACCCCGGACGACCTCGTTGGCGGGGGCCTTGTGCACGCCCCGGGTGTCGTCGCTGCGGCCCCAGATGCCGGCCATGTGGCCGCTCGGGGGGACGAAGATGTTCTGGCCGGTACCGGGGTCGAAGACCTTGATCCACGGCCAGTAGAGGGCGGCGTACTTGGAGTCGTAGCCGACCTTGTCTACCCTCCACTCCCGGACCTGCTGGGCGTTGAGGTTCGGCGGCGGGTCGAGGATTGCGACCCGGTCGCCCATCATCTCGCAGTGGGTGATCATGCTCAGCTGGACGGCCTGGAGGGCCTCCATGTCGAGCAGCCCCTTCTGGTAGGCCGACATCAGGTCGGGGACGCACACCATGGTGATGGGGTCGATGGCCTCCAGGCCGCCGAAGCCGGTGCGCCGGCTGGAGTCGCCGATGTAGTCGTCGGGCGTCAGCCGGGCCGGGAGCGACGTGCCTCCGCCGGCGAGCGCCACCGAGCCGGCCGGCGGCCGCTCCAGGTTGGGGCCGGTGGTCTCCAGCTTGATCAGCTTCGACTTGGCGTTGACCACGGTGACGACGTTGGCCTTGCCCTTCTTGGCGCTGACGTTGTCGAACTCCTCCACCACCCGCCCGCCCTGGCGGACGATGAGTTTGAACGGGTCCTCGGGGGCGCCTTCGCCGCCGCCGGCGTCGGCCACCTCCACGCTCAACTCGTTGCCGCCGGGGCCGGTGTCGAGGGCGGAGATCTTGAGCCCGGAGGTGTCGCCGCTGCCCACCGCCGGCGCGCTCATCCCGGTGGTGAGCTCGGCCATCGCCGGCGACGTGGCCCCGTTCGACTCGCCGATACGGACCACGTAGCAGGCGCCGCCGCCGTTCATGAAGTAGCCGTACACGGAGTGGGCCAGGTAGGTCCCGGGGATGAACTCGCCGAACGTCTGGGTGAACTGGCTCCAGTTCGTGACCAGCGTGGCCTCGTTGAACGGTCCGCTGGCGGCCAGTCCCACGAAGGCGGCGACCGCGGTCCCCACGCCCTCGATGGGTCGGGATCCGGCCTCGACCTCCTCGACATAGACACCCGGCGACAGGTACTGCGGCATGCCGGCCCCTCCTCCTTGAACGGTGGTCCCGCGACCCTTGCTCGCCGCCAGCCCGCCGACAACGGCCGGGCGGACGTCCCAAGGGGAAGAAGGTGCTGCCTCAACGGGCGGCCGGACGGGCCGGGCGACCGATGTCACGCACTCGCCGAGCGTCGCAGGCGGTCGCGTCGATGGGATACTTAGGGCCATGGCTGGGACGCAAGTCGCCGTCATCGGTGCAGGGAACGTCGGTTGCTCGTTGGCGGCCCATCTGACGCTGCGGGGTATCGACGTCCGGCTCTGCAACCGGTCCGGGCACCGGCTCGAGGAGATTCGGCGTTCCGGTGGCATCACGGTCACCGGCGCCGTCGAGGGCGTCGCACCCATCCCGATGCTCACCACCGACGTCGGTGAGGCGGTGCGGAATGCCGATGTGGTCGCGGTCACGGTCCCGACACCGGCGCTTCCCTTCTATGCCCCTGCGCTGGCGGAGACGACGAGCGACGAGCAGGTGATCTGGCTCGACCCCGGCCATAGCGGCGGTGCCCTCTACCTGGGCGCCGAGATCCGGCGCCGGCGAGGTGGCAGTCCGCTCATTTGCCAACTCTCGACCGCATCCCACGGTTCACGCATGGCGGGCCCGGCCACCGTCGGCGTCTTCGCACTCACGGCGGCGTCGCTGGCGGCGTTTCCGAGCCGAGACCTCGACGAGTGCCACAGCCGGGTCGCCGCCCTCCTGCCGGGCCAGTTCTCGAAGGCAGCCACCGTCTTGGAGCTCGACCTCCAGAACGTCAACGCAGTGATGCACCCGCCGCAGACGGTGTGCAACGCCAGCTGGATCGAGGCAACCGGTGGGGACTTCCTCATCTACCGAGAGGGCAGCGGGCCGGCGACGGCCAGGATCATCGAGGCGGTCGACTCGGAACGACTCGCGTTGGCGAAGGCCCTGGGCGTGCCTACCCTTTCCCTGGTCGACGCGCTCGCCCGAGCCGGCTACACGACGGCCGAGGCCGCGGCCACCGGCAGCGTCTACGTCGCCCTTCAGGCGGGCGAACCGATCGGACGGGTCAAGGCGCCGCCGACCCTCGACCACCGCTACCTCCACGAGGACGTCGGTTGGGGGCTCGTGCAGTGGATCAACCTGGCCCGGGTGGCGAGCGTGCCCACGCCGACCATGGACGCCCTCACGATCCTCGCCGGCACCTGCAATGGCCTCGACTACTACCGAGTGGGCCTCACCCTCGAACGCATGGGCCTTTCAGGCATCGGTCCGGGGGAGATCCTCGCCTACGCCCGCAACGGCCCATCCCCGTCGGCATGAGCACTTCGGGCGCGCTCACCAGCCTCGTCGGCGATCGGGGCGGCCGTCGAAGCTGCTCCAGCACGGACAGCGAAACGGGAGTGCCTCCCGCTCGTCGTCAGGCGATGACGAGAGTGACGAGGGCGGTGCGGCTGGTGAGGCCGCTCGGCCGGACGCAGTCGAGGAGGTTGAGCGCGGGGCTGACCGCGGTGAGCGACACCGACCGGCCGAGGAACTCGCCGGCGATGACGGGGCCCGATGCGGTGGTGATCAACTGCCCCAACAAAGTCTGCGAGCTCCTGTTGAACGAGTACCGGGTGGTGGTGCCGTTGTTCCAGTGGATCACGGCTTGGCCCGAGGCCGTCCCGAGGAGGCTGTTGCAGGCCAGCGTGGCCGGGACTCCGCCAGGCGGTGTACCCGCGGTCCCCGAGCTGATCGCCGGGTTGGTCGAGATGCACGGACCGAAGGTGGCCTTGACATTGAGCGTCACCGTCTGGGGCGTGAGCCGTAGTCCGGGGTTGTAGGTCGCCGTCTCGGAGCCGGAACAGGTCACAGGCGGAATGACAGCCTGCGCACCCGGGACGCCGACGGCCAATGAAGCGAGTATCGCGGCAACAAGGGTGGCTGCTCGAAGCCGGCGTCCGGGCATCGTGACCTCCAATGATTGATCCTGCGTGAGCCTCGCGCGGATGGGAGAACGGTCCTGGCCGAGGGAACCGGCACTGCCCGAGCTGCGATGCGAACGGAGGATCACAGAGACGCCTACGGCTGTCAAGGGCTCGCCGAGCCCGTCGATCGACGATTTGTTGACCGCTTAGAGGCCAGTTGTCGTGAGGCCTTCGAATTGCAGCAGCTGCACGCAGCACCGTGTCAGCACCGGTGCGCAGCGGGCGTGTCAGCGGACGAGCGGGGGTCAGCTCGCCTTGGCCGCGGCCCAGGCCTTGAGAGCTTGCAGAGCGACCTTCAGTTGGCCAGCTTCCTCGGCGAGGGCGTAGGTCACCGAAATCGGTGGCCCACCGTGCACTGTTCGGATGACGAGGCCAGCTGACTCGAGCTCACGAAGCCGCTCGGAGAGCATTCGCCGAGAGACGCCAGGGATGTCGGAGGCGAGGTGGGCGAATCGCTGACGGTCACGGTGTGGCTTGACGAACCCCCGTGGCCCCAACGGGAGTCGATCGGCTGAGGCCGGACATCGAAGCCGCTACAGAGCCGTCGCCGTCAGCAGCTCAGGCGATACCGGCCGCCTGCGCCACCGAGCTACCTGCGATGAACCCGGCAATTCCGGTGACCCGGCTCGCCCACCCGACGGCCACAGACGGTGCGGGGGAGACTCCAGCCCACCGGATCAGCTGCTGGCATCATCTGACAGATGATTGAGGAACGCTTGCGGAAGTTGGGGCGTCTGCTCGACGCCTTGCTCACCGAGGACCAACGACGGCTGTACGCCGAATTTCTGAATGTCGGCGAGTCTGGACTGGCGCTCGAGATGCTCGTGGACTGGCTGTCGGAGGATCAGACGGCGCTCCCGGCGAGCAGTCGTGACGAGATGCTCCGGCTAGGGCATGTTCTTGGGAACAGTGAACGAATCGCTGGCCCGCTTGAGCATTGTCCTCCTGGAGGGTAGGTGCCGCGCAAACGCCTGGGTGCAGTTGATCGACGTCACGGAGCGTTACCAGTCACGGCCGGAACCGCCTCTGTCGCGGTAATCCGGCAGTACGCGCCGGGGAGCCTCGCTGCAGGCGAGACAAGCGCACTGTCGAGTGCTCAGCCAACCGGACGGGCGAGGGTGGCTCGGAAGGAAGGGGTGGCATCCTGGTCAGGTGGTCCTTGAACGAGTGCGGCAGCGGGCGACAGCCCTTGCGGCAACTCCACCGGGCGGCAGATTCCATTTGTTCCTGGTGCTGCCCGCTATAGCTGCTCTCTACGCGTTTAGCTTCCCAGGCATTGCCTTTGTTGTAGCCATCCTGACTACATACGTTGTTGTTGGCGCAATTGTCGTCTGGGTGCTTCGCCTCGCCGGGTTCCTCGCTCTACGTGCTCGAGGGAAGGCGAGTGGAAGGCTGAGATGGTTCGTGCTCGCTCCGGTCGGGGGCATCGTGATCGCTGTGATCCTGTGGGCTGATGCTCCGTTACGAGTCAGGTGGGCCCTCAGTCGCAGCGCCTTCGAGAATGCGGCCACGCACGTAGCCGATGGCGACTCTGGCCTCAAGCAGCGGGTGCCGGTCGGACGTGTTGGGCTGTATCGCGTCACCTATGCCTACAAGGTTGAAGCAGGAATCATCTTCTACGAAGAGACGGGCTCCTTCCTGGACGATGCCGGCTTCGCATTTCTGCCCGGAGGCCCCACCCCTGAGCTGGCGAACGGTTCGTTCGAGAGTCCGGAGTTTCGATCCCTGGGAGGCGGCTGGTACGCATGGACCGCCAGTTGGTAGCGGCTCCTGGTGGGACGGGCAGGTGGTGGGTGGGGCCGACCTCATCGCCCGGTATGTCGGGGGCGGGTGACCGGGAACGACGCCTTACCGGGCATACCGGACGGAGCCCTATCAAAGGAGCGGTCGGCAGCCGGCATTTACGCTCAAGTGCCCGCTTGGCCGAGGGCACACAAAGCGACTAGCTGATTTGAGCGGGTGGTGACCTGTATCCCCGATACCACGCGCTCAGCGAAATCGTCCCTACCCAGGTCGCCACAAGTCCGCCCAACAGTCCCGCCAGTTGGGCGACCGGGCTGGAGTAGACCGCAATGGCCAGCCACTCAGATAGAAGTCCAATGACGAGGGTTCCGATCCCGAACCCGAGAAGGGCCTGCCGTGCGGACATGACCGGCGACTGGAGGTCTGGGCGCCGGCTGCGAGAACCGGCGCAGCAAGAACGAGAAAGACAATGCCGACAATAAGAGAAACTATTCGGAGACCGTTAACACTGTTCCTGTCAATGGTCACGAATGCTACAAAATTCAGGGCGGTTCCGACGAGGTTGAATGCGAGCGCCAAGAGGGATACAGGCCGACTCAGAAGTTCCCTGACGCTTCGCTGCTTTGGGATGTCGGGGTTAGACGCCAGTTCTCGCATCGACTCCCGTCAGGCCACGCAGAGTTGCGCCGGCGCCCCTGGGACTCAAAGTAACCTCAGTGTGTAGGGCACATCACGAATGTACCTGTCGTGGGGCATCCACCCTCTCGGTCCGCGGACTCCAACAGCTCGGAGAGCGCCCCGCCGCTGCGTCCCGGCAGTCGAACCGGATGCCCGACTCGCACGGTCACTGTCCGCGGCTACCGAGCGAGAACGACATCGATCGAGCGATCCTGACCGCGCTGCCGAGCCGGCGAGGCGGCCGACACCCGGCATTCTCCCAATCGTCTAGCCGCGCCTGGGCCACAGCCCTGCGACCTGCGTCGCCCTGCCGGCTGGAGGCCTGAGGATTACGGTTGGCAGCGTGAGGTCACTGATTCGGGACGCTCGTGAGGGCCTTACAGTGACGCGTTTATTGCTCCGCGAGACCGTCCAGAAGCCGTTCGGTTCGGTATCGGCGGATTTCCGGATTTGGCTGTCTCCAACGATTGTGGCCGTGTTTGCGGTCGTGATGATGATTAGCGCCTTCCGCGGCAGAGGGTTTGTGCTGGGGCCGGCCTTGGGCGCCGTCGCCCTCTTTGTCATTGCGATGTGGCTATTCGCTCGTCTTGCCCGCCGCTGTAAGCGCGACTACCCAGAGGTGTGGAGGCGGCTGTAGGACCTCGCAAAATGGAGCATCGGGCGTCGACCAGGATGCCTTAGGACACGGAACGCTGTCGCCGTCGCATGCGGCGGTGCGTAGCCGTCGGGAATGCGTCGTCGGTGCGTTACCGAGGACCACCCAGGAACGGGCGCTTGTCAGAATCCGGCAGTCCCGCTCACCCCTGGCATCATGGGCGAATGACGTCGTGGCAGGTGAGTGTGTTCAGCAGGTCGACGGAGAGGTTGTTGGACGAGCTAGAAGCACGGGCGCCGGACCGGGCCGCGGTGCGGCTGGAATGGGGACTGCCCTCAGGAGTAGCCATCGGCGAGCTGCCAATTACGGACGAGCACCTGAGCTTCGTGAACGCCCTCCTGGTCGAGCCGCTGCGACTACTCGATGGCCAAGTCGCGTTCCTTGGCGAGGTCGCCGAAGACCCCGGCGAGGAGATACACGACTAGAGCGAGTTCATTTTCGTCAGAAATCGCTGCCCGGCGGCGATACCGCTCGGCTCCTGCAGCGATCGTGTGGTTGGGTACCCGGCAATCCCGGTAAGACCGGCTGGCGCTTGGAGGCCCTCCGCCGGATGGCCGTGGATTACCCGCATATCACGCAATATTTCGCGCCTCGTCGGCCTGGCGGGGCATACTTGCCCATGATGGCTTGGGAGGTCCGAATTCACGTCGCTGAGCCCGACCAGGGCGTCGAGACGCGTCCACGTTCGGCCGGCTTGCCCCTCTGCGGCACGGAGGAGGGCTACATTAAGAATCGATGCCGCTGTCTTGCTTGTGAGGTCGCGCGGCAAGACGCCCGACGCGACCGTCGAAATCAACATTCTGAGCGAGAAGCCGGCTAGCGCTGGAGGATCCTCGACGGTAACGACGACGTGGAACGATACGTACCCCAGCGTTGGCCGAGCAGTCGGCTAGGTCCCGGCAATTAGTCTCGGTGCCGATGGCCATCGCCCCGCCTGTGGCAGTGTCGGTAAGTGAGCCAAGGACCCTCCGGAAGCCCCATGGGTCGCCAACGGCCTGAGAAGGCCAGGACCGCTCTGTTTCTGATTGTCGTTCTGGTTTGGCTGCTTGCCTCTTGTGGGACTTCCAGCAATTCGGCCAAACCGGGAGTTACCTTTCCACCGGGCCCGCCGGACCTAGTCGTAAAGTTCAACCCTCAAGCGACTCGCGGAGATTTAGAACAGTTCTCTACTTCGCTGAACCTCCAAGCGCGCGGAGTGACGGCGGCGACAAAAATCGACGCAGAGACACTCACCGTCTACGTGTATTTCCGGCCGACATCGCAGCCGGAGCAGCAGCAGGAATTGAGGACCGTCATACTTCGGTCGCCGTTGGTGATAAGCGCATCTCCGCCCTAGCAGTCTCCCGTGCAGCAGCGATGTGTCTTTACCCTCATCTAAACTGCCAGCCTCGCCAGACGAACTCTGATCTTTCTAGCTCGACCAGTTGCTCGTAAAACGAGGCTGCGAGTGATTCGAGCTGATCCAGATCTAGCCCCCCAGCGAAGGTTCCGCCCGCACCGAAACGAAATGAAGTTGGGTCCTCTTCGGGGTGTTCTTTGGCAAAGCTTCGGTATGCCCTTCCGCGCTGACCAGTTCCGGACTGGGCATCGTCTCGCTCATCCCAGTGTTCCAAGCGGTCACGAAGGGTCGTGACGTCAGCGGCAAGCCCATCCGGGAATATGAATGTTGCGCCGTGGGTCTGGAGGCGACCCAAGGCTCTCAGGAGATTCCTACCAGCAACGAGCATGAAGTGCTTATCTGCGCGCAATTCGATGAAGGGCCGCCTGTCGACGTGCGTGTACGTCTTGGTCTGCGCCATCGACATGCCAAGGAGGCGATCCCGTGCATTTGCCGCCGCAAGACCCTCGTGCTCGTGCAACCGTCGCCGCTGCACCATGATGGTCCACGACCAAGTTATGGCCGCTGTCAATGCGGTTCGACGCTGATCCTCAGACACTCGGACAGTCTGGCGCGTGGGCGCGTAGGCGTGCCCGAATATCTCGGAGGTGGCGGAGGACCAGAGCTACGACGTCGGACGCGGCGTCTGCGTCGGAACAGCCCCCACTCCACAGGTGGAGGCCGGAGGATTCTCGCCCCTCATCCCCCTACTGTCGGCGGGGATGAATCAGCCGTGATCGCACCCGTATCGGCCCACCGGTGGTCTCCTAGATGTGCCGATCCCCTCCGCAGCCTGCGAGAGATGAGAGGCCGGCGAATGCGGTCGGTATCGCGCGCTGGTCAGGCGCCCTTGGGTTCCCCGCCAACACAAACGGTCCAGTTTCAGCCCGCTGTCCGGCCCGCGTGTCGGCATGATGGGCTCTCGTTACAAACGAGCCGAAGGGTCGGGCAAAGAGGCTGAGGTCGGCTGGATCACTACCCTTTGGCCTTTGCGACGGGCGCAGATGACGACGTGGGCGTCGGCGATGTCGGAGGTGCCGCTGGCTGCCAGAAGGCGGCCGACGCTGGCCGCGTCGACCCGATCGAGGGCGGCAACGACGTCAGTCGTCGGATGCCGGATGAGCCGGGCCAGCGGCACCTGACGCTCGGCGCGCTTCTTGGTGCTCCTATCCCCGCGACGGACGGCGCTCTTTCTAGCGCTCGACCGAATCCCCTTCCAGGCCGCCTTGGCGATCCTGACGCGAACGTTTCATCGTCATCGCGCCAGGGAAAAATCGCCTCGGTTCAGTAGCAGCCACGCCGGTCGAGGCATGGCGAGCCTGCGCCGGCGGGCAGACGCCGACGCAGGAGGAGCCAACCATGAGCTCGAGCGACACCAAGACCCAAGACGCTATCGACGTACTCATCGCCGACCACCGAGAGGTGGAGCAGCTGTTCACCCGGATCGAGTCCAGTGACTCCGGCAAGGACGAGGCCGTCCGCAAGGTGATCCGGGAGCTGTCGATCCACGCCGCCATCGAGGAGCAGGTCCTCTACCCGGTCATGCGCCGCGCCCTGGCCGACGGCGACGCCAAGGTCGACGAGGCCATCCAGGAGCACCAGGAGGCCAAGGAGGCGTTGGCCGCCATCGAGCAGCTGGGCGACTCGCCGCCGCGGGAGCAGAAGCTGCAGGAGCTGATGGAGGGCGTCCGCCACCACGTCGAGGAGGAGGAGCACGAGCTCTTCCCCGAGATGCGGTCGGCGGTCAGCGAGGACGAGCTGCGCAAGCTCGGCGCGGCCCTGGTGGCGGCCAAGAAGATGGCACCCACCCACCCCCACCCCAACGCCCCGGCCACCCCTCCGGGCAACATCGTCGCCGGCGCCGCCGCGGCGGTGGTCGACCGGGCCCGGGACGCACTGCGAGACAACTGAGATGGTGGCCACCGAGGAGAGGCGGGGGCCGGCGGCACCGGTGGTTCCGGCGGTGCCCGAGGTGGCCGAGGTCTGCGTGGACTGGCAGCTGTGCCCGACGCTGATCGTCGAGCCTCAGCCCCCCAAGACCTGACCTACCCGTACCGAAGCGGTTCGACGGGCCCTCTGCTGCCCGCAGGGGGGCCGTCGGTGGTCAGAGCCGCTCAGCCCTCCTCCATCTCCTCCTCGGCGCCTTCCTGGCGCTGCACGGCGTAGGCCTGGACGTCCTCGGCCTCCTCCTCGTCGCCCTCCTGCCGCTGCACGGCCGGGCCCGCGCCGGCGGCCGGGCTCGGGCCCACGGCGGACGTCTGGGCCGACATCACCCGGTCGGCCGTCGATTCCGCCTCCCGCTCGAAGCGGTCGGAGGGGTCGCTCAGCCGGATGCCGCCGGCGGCGGGACCGCCGTCGACCGGGCCCGCCTTCTGCTGGACGACGTGGGTGAGTTCGTGGGCCAGCATGCGATTGCCGCTGTCGGTGCCGGGGGAGTAGGCGCCCGACTGGAACACGACGTCGCTGCCCACCGTGTAGGCGTGGGCGTTGACCGCCTTGGCCGAGTCGCTGGCCTGACCGTCGGTGTGGACCCGGACGTCGCCGAAGTCGTGGCCCATCCTCGACTCCATGAAGCCTCGGGTATCGGCGTCGAGGCCGGTGCCGCCGCCGGTGCCGACCACGTCGAGGACGGGCGAGCGCGCCTCGTGCTGGTCCGCCCCATCCTCGTCCCGGTCGAGCAGGCTGCTCACCCCGGCATTGCCCGCCGCCCGCTGGAGGTGGAGGACGGCGGCCGGGCTGAGGGCCTCGTGGCGGCCGGCCATCGCCGCCCGGGCCGGTTCGCCGTAGCGCTCGGCCTCGGCCCCGCGCCCGGCCCGCCGGGATCCGGGTGCCGCTACCTGGTCGTCGTGCTCATGCACCCCTCTACCTCCCGCTGTCGCTCTTCCAGATCGCTCGCTTCCACATGCTCGCATCCACGCCGGCTCGCTCGCTGCGCTCGATCACGACTTCGGCATCGACCGCATGTCCAACCTACGCCCGGCCTTCTTGCGGCCGCTGACCACCGTCTCGGTGATCGACTCGACGGCCGGTGGCACGTCCTCCGCCTCGGCGCTGCCCCCATCGCCCGGAGGCGTCGGCGACGGCCGGCGGCCCGCTTCCTCCATGGTCCCGCCCGCGGGGCCGACCCTCACGGATGGCTCCTCGGTCACCGGCGGGCCCACCGGCAGGGACCGGCCGGTGAGGAAGGGAGCGGTGATGACCAGGTCGAGGGACGGCTTCATCTCCCCGCCGAGGGCCGACCACACGTCGGAGATGGAGCGCTCGGGTGGCAGGGGCAGGGCGATGGTGCAGCGGACGGCGTCGGGCTGGTCGGCCAGGGCGCCCTGGAGCACGTCCCGGGGCAGGGCGTCGGACCGGATGAAGCAGGACAGGAGGGCGGAGAGCAGCCGGTGCTCGTCCTCCGACCGCTGCGTCCACGCCGTCACCAGGTAGGACAGCTTGAAGCGGCGGGGCGGCATGATCCGGCCCACGACCTTGCCCTCGCTGTCGCGGATCTCCTCGAACTGGACCTGGCGCCGGGTGAGGTCCTCGTGGATGTCGTAGAGGTAGAGGTTGAGCGTGGGCGCGGTGCGCCGAGCCGACCAGTCCTTCGACGGCGCGTCGAAGGACAGCTCGACACCTGCACCGTTGAGCACGTCCCGCCGGACGAGCTCCCGGAGCGACTCGTCGACCTCGTGGATCACGTCCGTCGATCATGGTGCCGACCCGTCCTCGGCGGGCGGCCCGCCCGGCCCGATCTTCGGGCGGACTCGCTGCCCCAACGGCCCACCGGGCCCCTAGATCAGGCCCTGGCGGAGGGCGTAGGCGACGGCGTGGGAGCGGTTGCGGAGGCCGAGGCGGCTGGTGACGTCGTGGATGACGTTCTTCACCGACCGCTCCGAGTAGCTCAGCTTGCGGGCGATCTCGCTGGTGTCGAATCCCTCCGCCACCAGCCGCAGGACGTCGATCTCCCGTTCCGACAGGCCGCTGAAGGTGAGTCCCCGGGGGGCCAGCACCTCGGCCCGGAGGCGACCGACCTGGTCGAGGAGCCGGCCGAGGAGGTCGGGGGGCAGGGTGCCGTCGCCGGCCGCCGCCGACCGCACCGCCGCCGCCAGCCGCTCCGGGTGGGCCTCGCTCCGGCGGAGGAGACCGCAGGCCCCGGCCCCGATGGCTTCGAGGGGCCCGTTGTCGTCCACCTTGGACACGACCAGGACCACCCGGGGGCTGGTTCCCCGTTGCATGGCCCGCAGCCGTTGGGTGACGTTCTGGTCGATCTCGTCGACCACCAGCAGGGCCACGTCGGCCGAGTCGGCCTCGGCCTCGTCGACCACGTGCAGATCGGTCCGCGTGCGCAGTGCACTCGAGATCCCGGCCAACGACACCGGGTCCTCGGCGTGCACGACGACGCCTATTCGGGCACTCCCCATGTTCCCCTCCCGCCCCCCCGAAGTGCGTCCTTCGGCGGCGCCATCCTGCCCGGACCGACTTTCCGTCCACTTCACGTGGACTTCACCACGGCGCCGGTTGCCCTTCCGGGCACCAGGTGTGCCCGGAGGACGGCCTGCCCGGCGGCTGTCGGGCGGCGGCGGGCACGGCAGGCTGGGGCACCGATGGTCGACGGCCTGTCCTACCTGTCCGAGCGCCTGGCGGTGGTCGAGTCGCGGGTCCAGGCGGCGGTGGCCCGCCGGCGGGCGACCGACCCCACCCCCGACGACCACTTCCGCGGCCTGTACATCACCGACGCCGACGTCGACCGCCTGCTCGCCGGGCCCGGGCCCGGGCCCGGGGGTGGGGCCGGTGCCGCGGCCGACCCCGCCGAGGAGCCCATCGGGCCCGCGCCTGCGCTGGAGGCAGCGGCCGACCGGGCCGAGGCCGCGGGCACCGCCATCCCCCTCCGCCGGCTGGCCCGCGCCTTCGACCTGGCCGGGCCCGACGTCGACCTGCTCCTCGTCGCCATGGCCCCCGACCTCGACCCCCGCTTCGAACGCCTCTACGGCTACCTCCACGACGACGTCACCCGGCGCCGGGCCAGCACCGGCCTGGCCCTGGAGCTGTGCGGCGGGGGGCGGGTCACGGGTCCGGCCCGGGCCCGGCTGGGGCCGTCGTGCCCGCTGGTGGAGGGCGGCCTGCTGGTGGTGGAGGACGCCGACCGTCCCTTCCTCACCCGTTCCCTGCGGGTGCCCGACCGGGTCACCGGCCACCTGCTGGGCGACCGGGCCCACGACCCCGCGGTGGAGCGCCTCCTGTCGGAGCCGGTGGAGGCCGACATCGGCGATCCGGCCGTGCTGGCCCGGGCCGTCGGCCAGGGCGTCACCCTCGTCTACCTGCGGGAACGGCTGGGCGCCACCGGCCTGTCCTACGCCGCCACCGCCCTGCGCCGGGCGGGGCGGCCCGTCGTCGCCCTCGACCTCGGCCGCCTCGGGCCCGACGACGACCTCAAGGCGGTGGCCGCCACCGCCGGGCGGGAGGCCGGGCTGCGGGGCGGGGCGCTGGTGGCGGGGCCGATCGAGGTGCTGGCCGACCGGGGCCCGGGGGCGGTGCGGCCCCTCGCCGAGACGCCCGGCCTGGTGGTGCTCATCGGTGGCCGGGGGTGGGACGCCCGCTGGTCGTCGCGCCGGGTGCCGCTGCTGCTCGACGCCCCCGTCCCGACGACCGCCCAGCGGGGCGCCCTGTGGCGGGGCGCCCTCGACGGCGACGCGCCCCCCGGCCTCGACCCGGCCGCGGCCACCGTCCAGTTCCGGCTCACGCCCGAGCAGGTGGCGTCGGCCGCGGCCGCTGCCCGCCAGCAGGCGCGGGCCGACGCCCGTCTCCTGGAGGTGGCCGACCTCCACGCCGGCGCCCGCTCCCAGAACGCGGCCGGCCTCGAGCGCCTGGCCCGGCGGGTCGAGCCCCAGGTCGACTGGGACGAGCTCGTCCTTCCCGCCGGCGTCCTCGGCCAGCTCCACGAGCTCACCGCCCGGGCCCGCCACCGCGACAAGGTGCTCGACGACTGGGGGATGGCCAGGGGCTCGTCCAAGGGCCGGGGCATCGCCGCCCTCTTCGCGGGCGAGTCGGGCACGGGCAAGACCATCTCGGCCGAGGCGGTGGCGGCCGACCTGGGGCTGCACCTGTACGTGATCGACCTGGCCACCGTCGTCGACAAGTACATCGGCGAGACGGAGAAGAACCTCGACCGCATCTTCGACGAGGCCGACCGGGTCAACGGCGTGCTCCTCTTCGACGAGGCCGACGCCATCTTCGGCAAGCGGTCGGAGGTGAAGGACGCCCACGACCGCTACGCCAACGTGGAGGTGGCCTACCTCCTGCAGCGCATCGAGCGCTTCGACGGCGTGGCCGTCCTCACCACCAACCTGCGGGCCAACGTGGACGAGGCCTTCACCCGGCGGCTGGACGCGGTGGTGGACTTCCAGGTGCCCGACGAGGCCGACCGCCGCCTGCTCTGGAGGCGGCACCTCCGGGCCGGGGTGCCGAGGGAGGACGACATCGACCTCGACTTCCTGGCCCGGGCGTTCAAGCTCTCCGGCGGCAACATCCGCAACATCGCCCTGGGGGCTGCGTTCCTGGCTGCCGGAGCCGACCGGCCGGTGGCGATGGCCGACCTCGTCCGGGCGACCGAGCGCGAATACCGAAAGCTCGGCCGGCTGTGCCTGGAGGCGGAGTTCGGGCCCTACTTCCGGATGATCGTGGGGGTGTGATCGGCCTGTTCCATGCCCTCCCGCAGGTTCTTCAGCTCGGTCAGGGCCTGGTCGAGGGCGGAGACGTCGACCTCGGTGAGGGGGGCGTCGCTGGACCCGATCTGCGGCCCGCCCGGCCCGTAGCCCTTCTGGCCGGGGCCTGACTTCTGGTTGCGGGGGTCGGGAATGCCCTCGGCGCCAGTGGCGTCGCCGGTGCCTGCGGGCAGTCGGCCCGACGTCGGCCCGGCCACCACCTCGGGACGGGGCACGCTCTCGGTCCCTTGTGCGTCGGTCCCTGTCTCGTCAGTCATCTGGAAACTCCTCCTAAGCCAAACTCAACCCGTCAACTATGGCCTGTCTGCGGCCCTTAGCGGTACCCAGTCTCCCCACTGCGCCGTTTGCGCATGTCCGAGACGTCGAAGAAGCGGCCCGTCAGCCGACCCGGCCGAGGTCGGAGGCTTCCCCCGACAGGCCCAGGCCGGCCAGGACTTCGGCGTACTCCCGCCGGGCCCGGGTGGCGGTGGCGACGTCGCCGGCGGCGGTGCTGGCCTCCACCAGCAGGCGCCACAGGCCGTCGCACCAGCGGTCGGCCACCAGGCCCCGCTCGGCCACGGCCGCGGCGGCGCGGGCGTCACCGTCGGTCAGGTGGAGGCGGGCCAGGTCCTGGGCCGCCCGGCTCACTTCGGCCCGGTAGCGGTCGCGGGCGGGCAGGACCCACTCGTCGGGCCCGTCCTCCGGCAGCAGGGGCGCGGCGGCGAGTTCGAGGATGCGGGTGAGGGCGGCGCGGGCCCGGTCGGTATCGCCAGCCGTCAGCGCGGCCCGGGCGACGGTTACCGCCCGGTCGACGTCGAGGCGGTCGATCGACGCGTCCCGGGGCAACGCCAGCCGGTAGGCCTCGCCCTGGCGGACGATGAGGGTGGATTCGGCCCGCCCGGTGCCGGGCTCAAGCGCGTGGCGGAGGGACGACACGACCACCTGCAGGTTGCGGGCCCCCGTGGCCACGTCGACGTCGGGCCACAGGGCCTGGATCAGCCGCTCCCGGTGGACCCAGTCGGGGGCGTGGAGGGCCAGGAGGCGCAGCGCCTTGCGGGCCTTGGGTTTCACCGAGGCCATGTCGAACGCCCGCCCGCCGACCACGAGGGAGAACCCGCCGAAGCACGTCACCGCCATCGGGGACGGGGTGGGTGCCGGGACGGACGGGGCCGGGACGGGACCGGGGGCGACGGCGGTCGCCGCGGGCATCGTCGGCGGCGGGCCGGGCAGAACCAGGCCGCAGAACCCGGCCAGCACGTCGGCCTGGGCCCGGAGCTCGGCCTGGTGGACGAGGTCGGCCTCGGCCAGGGCCAGGGTGGCGACGGCCTGGGCCCCGGGCGATCCCAGGGTGCGGGCCCGGGACTCGGCCCGCATGGCCCGGGCCCGGGTCTCCCCGCTGGCGCCGTGGGCCCGGACCTGGGCCAGGACGGCGAGGCTGGCGGCCAGGGCCCCGAGCACCGGGGCACCCAGGCGGTCGAGGTCGTCGGCGGCCCGGCCCAGGAGGTCCGCCGCCTCGACCCCCTCGGCCGCATCGCCGTCGGGTCCCACGCCCGCCGGTCGGCTCAGCCGGGCCCAGCCCTCGAGCAGGCCGGCGACGCTCTCGCCCCAGCGGTCGCCGTCCCGCCGGCAGGTGGTGCGGAGGACGGGCCCGGCCCCGACGACAGCCGCGGGCCCGCCGCCGGCGCCGTCGGTCACCAGCGACCGCAGGAGGAGGGCGAGCCGGGTCAGGCCGCCCAGGCCCAGCTTCTCCAGTTCCTCGGCCGCGGCCTCGGCACCGAGGGCGGCGGTGGTGTCGTCGGGCCCGAGGGGGAGCTCGGCCAGGGCGTCGGCCGCGGCGAGGGCCAGGCGGGTGGCGGCGGCCGCCGCCGGGCTGGCGTCGGGGTCGTCGGCCACCGTGCGCAGGACGGGCCGGGCCAGCCCCACCCGGCCCGCGGCCAGGGCGGCCAGGCCGGCCACCATCCGCAGGCGGGGATCGTCGCTGCCCGCGCCCCGCCGGTAGGCGGCCATGGGATCGTTGCGGAGGGCGCCCCGCAGCATTCCCAGCCACCCCGGGAGGTCGACCGCGGTCGGGTCGACCATGGCGGTGAGGGCCGAACGCTCCTCCCGGCAGCGGTCGGCGTCGGTCCCGTCGACCATGGCCTGCTCGGCGTCGGTGTAGGCGGTGACCGCCGCCACCCACCTGCCGGCGGCCCGGTGGCGGCGGGCCTCGGCCAGCATCAGCCACGGGTCGAGACGGAGCAGCGCCGGCGGCAGGGTGTCGACCCAGTCGAGGCGCTGGTCGGACAGCTCCGGGCCCCGGTGGCCGGTGAGCCGGGCCACCGCGTCCCAGTCCTCGGCCCGGCAGTAGGCGAGGAGGGCGTCGCTGAAGGTGCCCGCGCCCTCCAACAGCCGGCCTGCCTCCGCGTAGCGGGCGGTGGCCTCCAGCTGGCTGGCGTGGTCGACGTAGACCGCCTCCAGATGGGCCCGCAGGACCTCGTGGCAGCGATACCAGCCGCCATGGCCGAGGGAGAAGGTGAACAGCTGCCGCCGCTCGAGCTCCTCCAGCAGGCTCTGGCTGCCCGTCCGACCCAGGAAGCGGTCGCAGATCCCGCCCTGGAGGCGACCGAGCATGCACGTGTCGATGAGGAACCGGCGCAGATTGGCCGGTAGCTCCTCGACCACGTTGCGCACCAGGTACTCCCGCACGATCCGCAGGCGGGGGCCGAGGGCGTCGAGGGTGCGCCGGCGCTCGGCCGCGGGCTTGTCCCGGGTGGCCAGGTGGAACAGCTGGAGGCCGGCCGCCCACCCCTCGGTGCGGCGGGTCAGGGCGGCCAGGTCGTCGGGCGGGAGGGGGGTGCCGTACACGTCGCGGAAGAGGGTCTCCACCTCCCACGACCGGAAGCGCAGGTCGTCGACACCCAGCTCCAGCAGCTCGCCCGCTACCCGCCAGCGGGACAGGTTCCAGCGGGGCGGGATGCGGGCCGCGGCCAGCACGGTCAGCGACGCGGGGGCGTTGTCGACCACCCGCTCCAGGAGCCGTTCCGACGGCGTCCCCTCCAGCGACTGGAGGTCGTCGACCACGAGGAGCGTGGGCCGGTCGACCGCGTGGCGGATGGCCCGCACCGCGTCGCCGGCGTCGGCCCAGTCGCCCGCCACGGCGGGGAAGGCGGCGCGGAAGGCGCCCTCCATGACCTCGAGGACGGCCCTGCTCTCGGCGTCGACGTCGTCGGCCCGGTACCAGACCACGGTGGCGTCGGCGGCCCCGACCAGCTGGCCCAGCAGGGTGGTCTTCCCGCACCCGGCGGGGGCGACGACGAGGCACAGGCGCGCCGAGAAGAGGCGGTCGACGACCGCTCCCAGGCGATCTCGCCTGAGCGCCATTTCCCCCAGCGGGCGCGCTCGAATACGACTGTCGAAGGTCGGCATGGCACGTGCCGCCGCGGTGGATCGCTTGGGGAAGCGCTGTGGACACTACCAACGCGACCGCCCCCGGGAAAGTGCGGGGCGGGTGCTTATTTGAGGACGAACTCGTCGCTGGCCACGTCGACGGACCTCACCGCGGCCGACTGGGCCAACTAGTCGGCGCCGGTCCTTCACATGTTGGCGCTCGTCGGCCATCAACCGCATGAATACCTTCGGCCGACTGAAGGCGTCACCGACTTCGATGCTCAAGAACGCATCAGGCGGACCGGCGCTGGGAATCGAGATGACCCGCCGCCATGCAGAAATTAGTCGTCGCGGGCCAAACGTCCAACCGTTTGTAGCGGGTCCATTCGGATTCTTAGCTCGTAGTCCCCGCGCCTTGGAAACTCGGCATGCCATGTTCGAGTCG
Source organism: Actinomycetota bacterium (assembly GCA_034669165.1). Taxonomy (GTDB): domain Bacteria; phylum Actinomycetota; class Acidimicrobiia; order Acidimicrobiales; family AC-14; genus JAXDMK01. The sequence goes on along the minus strand of JAXDOC010000014.1, from coordinate 184,297 downwards.
GGCGCTCCTCCTCAAACCCTTCAATCACACTGCCAACTTGTGCCCTATTGATACCAAGTGTTGTCCTATTGATGAGACGGGGATTGGTCGTATTTTTCGGGAATACAATTGTGACCTCCACTAATTCTTCTATTCCCTTCACACGGATGAGTGCTCGGTCTTCGCCAGTCGTCCGTAAGGCATTCCAGGTCCCAGGCCAGGCGTAATTGAAAACCAGTGCTCGTCTATTCGGACCCTCAATTATGGGCGAGAAAAGGAAAAGGACACGCAATTGTCCATCGCGCTGTTCGAGCGGCAAGAATTCAGCATCAAAATCATTGTCGGTGACAAGGTTAAAATCGAGGTCATCCACGGATCCGACATTAACGTCGCCCTGAGTGACGCCTATTCGCTCTGTGCGCCATGCCATCTTGTGTGGCGGGTCAACCATCGTAATTACTTCAACAGTACATCGATCTTGGGAGGGATCCTGACCGACGTAGTATGTGTAGCTTCGCAGCGTCCGATGAGGGACATCGACCCTGAGTGTTATCTCATTTAGAGCCGCTCTGTATCGCGACTCAAGAGAGCTTGTCATTCGCCGGTTCGTTATGCGCGGCTGCGTGAGCCAAGGCAGTAGCTGCTCTTTTTTCGCTTCGAACTCCCTGGACGCGGCGAATGGCAGATGTTCGTTAGCGTTCTCAGCGTCGTCCAGTGCAATCCAGTCCTGCAGGATGGGACTTACGTGCATGCGCCGATCAACAGGGATACTGCTCGAGCACAGCTGGTCGGCATGCCACGCTTGGAGACTGAATGTGGACTCTAAGAGCAACCGAATAGCTGCTGGACTGACCGTCCGAATCCCCTTCACGTGGCGAACCGGCATGCCCTGCGGTCGCTTCCCGGTTCCTACCGTTAGGATTCGAATATCACGGCGATCCACATGCAATTTGGTGATCGCATGATTGACGGCCACCATTGACGGATCATTCGCCCACATTCCCCCATCAATATACCCAGTGTTATCGAATGGATCCACCACGGGATCGAAGAACGTGGGGGCGGCCGAGCTTGCAAGGGCAGCTTCGACAACCCGCATACCCTTATCGTCCGATGACTTCAAAATGCGTCCTTCAAACGAATTAACAAGAGACGTACAGATCAGAACCTTGACCTTGGCGTCGAGGTCTTCAAGCTTGAGGTCTCCGAACATTTTCTCAAGTAGTCCCTGAAGGACCGTAGTTTGGTATCGCGACCCTCTTCGGATGGCACCCATAAAACGAGGGCGAAATATTTCGTGAGCATGTTCCTTGTAGAGCCGAGTGATATCCTGGGGTTCAATCCCGTGAGCTAGAGCAAGTCCGACCAGCGCACCCGTGGACGTCGCAGCGATCAGATCAAAGTAGTCGCGAATCTCTCCATCGATTGCGTCATGGAGCCTCTCAAGGAATACAGATTGAAAGATCCCGCGCGCTCCTCCGCCAGTCAACGCGAGGATCCGAAAGCCCACTTGCCACCTCCGCCCAGTCGAAGCATAAAGTACGCCGATCACGAACGATCACTTCAATCGATCGGATGCGGGCTTGCCAGCCCGAAGGCGCACTCTACGTGACTGACCACGGCAGGGGAAGTCGTAGGTCGCGGGTTGGGTAGACGTGGTGTCTTCCAACTCTCGCACGCTGGTGCCGGCCTTCGCCCTGGAGCGGAGCGTGCGCATCGCGGGACAGAGCGCGCGCGATCTTGATGACCGGATTGGTCTGGCACTCGGCTTAGCGAGCCCTCGTCCCCTTCGTCCTCGAGCCCACCGGCGGGCGAAGGCTTGTGCTTGGGGATGGACTGAGAGCGGCATAACCGGCGGCGTGAGGCGATTCAACACCAAGCCGGCCAGGAATCCCGCGCCGAGGGTCGTGTCCGCCGTTGCGGCGTCGTGCTGAGATGAGAGCGGGAGATGCCCCGCTAGTGCGTGACACACTTCGTGGCCCCTGACTAGATAGAAGCTTGTCCGCGCTGGCCAGTGAGGCGCGTCGCGGCGCTCTGTTCGGTGGACCATGATTTCAAGCGCAAGCTCCGCTTGGCGGCACCGACGCGGCGCTGGCGGGAGCCTGAGATCTTCTGTTTACCGGCCCGTAGCGCGCTCGTAATCAGTCCTGGCAGTTGGGCGGACGACGACGTACAGGATCTGGCGCGACGGGTAGTCATTCTGATAGGAAAAGGCAGGCAACCCTGTACGCCTCGAGAGGACGGGACGCCAGACCTTCCCCTACACTCCGGCACACCCGGCGAGGGGATGGAAGGCGGTGGGTGTGTGGACAGTCGAGACTCGCGAGGCCAGCCCTACTCGAACCGGTGAATCGTGTCAACAGGCAGAATAGCGAAATTACAGGCGATACTACGCAGTGTGATGCCATTCTCGTACTTTTCGCACCGCAAGTTTTGGCCGCGCAGTGTGGGGATCTTTGGAAAAGGGGTACCAACACCCTTGAGTATGTGAGGGCGCATGCCGATGCTGTCAGTTGACGACAGAGGTAGGAGCTCCGAATGGAAGCGCAACCTAAGGGCACCATCCGAGACTTCGGGCCCGCTGAAAGCGTGGACGGGCTGGCTGAGTTTCTAGGACACGGAAGGGTTGATAAGATGGCGGACATGGCAAGCAGGGAAGTCTCCGGTCCCGTTGGCGGTGGCGACAACAGCGGGTAGGCCGCGCAAAGAATGGCGTCAGTTTCACCTCAGCTTGAGCCCGAAGAACCCTCTGACACGGACGATCGGACATTCGCTCGTACGGTATGAGATTGGTGGCTTCCTCCTAGGGCCTAGGTTCGAGGCCAGGCGGCTCGATGATTTGGCCTCGGCCGACGACGCAGTCGAGAGGTTCGCAGGTCTTCGACGCTGCGGGCTCCGACTGACATCACAGGCACTGCCGCGGTTTGCTCCCTCAGCCGGCTACTTCAGGACGAGCTCTTCGCCGGCCACGTCGACACTGACCGTGTCGCCCTCGGTGTAGCGGCCCTCCAGCAGCGCCTGGGCCAGGGGGTTGGCGATGTGGCGCTGGATCACCCGCTTGAGGGGCCGGGCCCCGTAGACGGGGTCGTAGCCGGTGCGGGCCAGCCAGGCCGCGGCCTCGTCGGACACCTCCAGGTTGAGCCGGCGCGTGGCCAGCCGATCGCGCAGCTGACGGAGCTGGATCACGACGATGCGCTCGATGTCGGCCTCGGTGAGCGAACGGAAGTGCACGATCTCGTCGATCCGGTTGAGGAACTCGGGCCGGAAGAAGGCGGTGGGGTCGCCCGGGAGGTTCGACGTCATGATCAGCACCACGTTGGTGAAGTCGACCGTGCGCCCCTGGCCGTCGGTGAGGCGGCCGTCGTCGAGCAGCTGCAGGAGGACGTTGAACACCTCGGGGTGGGCCTTCTCGATCTCGTCGAGGAGGACGACCGCGTAGGGCCGGCGCCGGACGAGCTCGGTGAGCTGGCCCCCCTCGTCGTAGCCGACGTAACCCGGGGGGGCGCCGATGAGGCGGGAGACGGTGTGCTTCTCCTGGTACTCGCTCATGTCGATGCGGACCATGGCCCGCTCGTCGTCGAACAGGAAGTCGGCCAGGATGCGGGCCAGCTCGGTCTTGCCCACGCCCGTGGGGCCCAGGAACAGGAACGAGCCGATGGGACGGTGGGGGTCGGACAGGCCCGACCGGCTGCGGCGGATGGCGTTGGCCACCGCGCTGACGGCCTCGTCCTGGCCGATGACCCGCTCGTGGAGGACCTCCTCCATGCGGACGAGCTTGGCCACCTCTCCCTCCAGCAGGCGGGACACGGGCACGCCCGTCCACCGGCTGACGACCTCGGCCACGTCCTCCGCGTCGACCTCCTCCTTGAGCATGCGCTTGGTGGACTGGAGGTCGGCCAGTCCGTCGGCGGCCGCCTTCAGCGAGGCCTCCAACTGGGGGATCTGCCCGTAGCGCAGGCGGGCCGCAGCCTCCAGGTCGGGCTCCCGCTCGACCTGGGCCTTCACGGTCTCCAGCTCCTCCTTGAGGGCCCGGATGCGGCCGATGGCGTCCTTCTCCGACTGCCAGTGGGCCTTCATGCCCGCCGATCGCTCCTGGAGGTCGGCCAGCTCGGCCTCGATGGCGGCCAGCCGCTCCCGGCTGGGAGTGTCGGTCTCCTTCTCCAGGGCCACCTTCTCGATTTCGAGCTGGCGCATGCGCCGCTCGACCACGTCGATCTCGGTGGGCATGGAGTCGATCTCGATGCGGAGCTTGCTGGCCGCCTCGTCGACGAGGTCGATGGCCTTGTCGGGGAGGAAGCGGCCGGTGAGGTAGCGGTCGGACAGGACCCCGGCCGCGACGAGGGCCGCGTCCTGGATGCGGACACCGTGGTGGACCTCGTAGCGCTCCTTGAGGCCGCGGAGGATGGCGATGGTGGCCTCCACCGACGGCTCGCCCACGTGGACGGGCTGGAAGCGACGCTCGAGGGCGGCGTCCTTCTCCACGTGCTTGCGGTACTCGTCGAGGGTGGTGGCGCCGATCATGCGCAACTCGCCCCTCGCCAGCATGGGCTTGAGCATGTTGGAGGCGTCCATCGCCCCCTCGGCCGCGCCCGCCCCCACGACGGTGTGCATCTCGTCGATGAAGGTGATGACCTGGCCGGCGGCGTCGGCGATCTCCTTGAGGACGGCCTTCAGCCGCTCCTCGAACTCGCCCCGGTACTTGGAGCCGGCCACCATCGAGCCCAGGTCGAGGGCGACGATGCGGCGGTTCTTCAGGCTCTCGGGGACGTCGCCCTCCACGATGCGGCGGGCCAGGCCCTCGACGATGGCGGTCTTGCCCACCCCCGGCTCGCCGATGAGGACGGGGTTGTTCTTGGTGCGCCGGGAGAGGACCTGGATGACCCGGCGGATCTCCTCGTCGCGGCCGATGACGGGGTCGAGCTTGCCGTCGCGGGCCATCTGGGTGAGGTCGCGGCCGTAGCGCTCCAGGGCCTGGTAGGTGTCCTCCGGGTTCTGGCTGGTGACCCGGTGGCTGCCGCGGACGTCCTTGAGGACGGCGAGCAGGTCCTCCCGGGCCACGCCCCCGAGTCGCTGACCATCGGGCTGGGCCAGGGCGAGGAGGATGTGCTCGGTGGACAGGTACTCGTCGTGGAGGTCGGTGCGCTCGCGGTCGGCGGCGTCGAGGACGGCCCGGACTTCGCGGCCGAGCTGGGGGTCGGACGCGCCGTAGGCCTTGGGCACCTTGGCCAGGCGGTCGCGGGCCTGGTTGCGCAGGGCGAGGGGGGCGATGCCGGCCCGCTGGAGGACGGGCAGCACCACGCCGTCCTCCTGGCTCAGCAGGGCCAGCAGGAGGTGGTCGGGGGTGACTTCGGGATGGTTGCCGGACCCGGCCAGTTCGAGGGCGGCCTGCACCGCCTCCTGGGTCTTGAGCGTCCAGCGGTTGGGGTTGATCGCCATGCGGCTACCTCACGGAGAAGAAAACTTGAGTGTACCCGTATCAACCTTGAAAGGGGCGGGCCGGATTCCCCGATTCTGGCCCCTGAGCTACCCGCCGAGGGTGCCGGTGCCGCCGGGGTTGGGGCTGGGGCGGCTACCGCCTCCACCGCCTCCGCTGCTCCCGCCACTGCCGCTGGGACCGCCTGGCTTCTTCCGGCGCTTGCCGCTGCCCTTCGGTCGCGGCTTGCGGGTTCCTGAGCCGGAGCCGGGGGGCCTCGGTCCGGAGCCCGACTGCGACCGGGGGGTGGTGGCGTCGTCGTCCTCTTCCTCGTCGTGGTCGTCGTGGTCGCGGCCGCCGACGTCACCGCCTCCGGAGCCGATGAGGTTCCCGTAGTGGGCGGCGTTGGCCGCCTGGGTGTTGGCCGGCGAGAGGTCGAGCAGCTCGGTGAGGAGGAGGTTGTCCTCCGGCCCGGCCCCACTCGCCGGAGCCGGCGGCGGCGGAGGAGGAGGCGGCGGAGGGGGCGGCGGCGGGGGCGGGGGGACGACGGCCGCGGGCATGGGGTCGGCGTCGCCCCACGGGTTGGGAACCGACGTCGGGGGAGGCGGAGGCTGGCTGCCCGGGCTCACCAGCACGTCCTGGTCCTCCAGGGCCCAGTCGGTGTCGTCGATCGCCCCCGCCCGGCGCGACGGCGGCAGGTCTTCCGGGAACAGGTCCCAGAACGACAGCTCCTCCAGGGGCACTCGGGGGGCCGGCCGCAGCGGGGGGGCCGGGGTCACCTGGGTGGCCCAGTCCTCCTCCAGCAGGTCGGGGACGGCCACGTCGGAGCTGCCGACCACGGGCATCTCGGCCGAGCGGTCGTCGTCGTCGACGATGTTGGCGAAGACGTTGTCCTCGGCGTCCTCCTCGATGAGGCGGACGCCGCCCCCCCACGTCTGCACCGGCGGCGGGGGGACGAGGGGAGCGGGCTGCTCCGGCCCACCCCACTGGGCCGACTCGGTGGCCGCCTTGCGCCGCAGGTAGGCGGTCTGGAGGACGGCGATGAGGAACAGGGCGGCGGTGGTGGCCACCAGCAGCCGCACCCGCTTGTCGTGGGTGCCCGACTTGGCCGGGGCGGGGGTGACGACCCCTCCCGTGCCGACGGAGGTGGCGGGCGACTCGTCGTCGGCGGCCGAGACCCGGGTGACGAAGGCGTCGGCGGAGGAGCCGGCGCGGGCCGACTGGAGGGGCTTGGCGGTGGGGAAGTCGGCCGAACTGGTGGACCCGACGACCACCGGCGTGGCCCCGCCCGGCCCGATGGCCACGCCCGCGGCCTGGTCGTCCTCCCGACCGCCCATGTAGCTGGACGACACCAGGCTGGTGCCGGCAGGGGCGAGGGTGGACACGAAGGCGTCGGTGGCACCCCCGCCCTTCACCCCCTGGAAGGGCTTGGCCGTGGGGAAGTTGGTCGAGCCGGTGACGCCGACCACGGTGACGCTGCCCCCCCGGTCGACGAGGATGGCGGTGCCGCTGTCGGCCCCACCCCCGCCCAGGAAGGTGGAGTAGACGACCTCCGACCCGGCCGGGTTGACCTTGGTGACGAAGGCGTCGGTGTCGCTGTCCTTGCGGGCCTGGAGGGCGTCCGGCTTCACCGGAAAGTTGGCCGAGTTGGTCATACCGGTGACGTAGGCCGCCCCGTCCCCGTCGACCGCGATGCCGACGCCCTGGTCGGTGTCGCTGCCGCCGAGGAACGTGGAATACACCAGGTTGTTGCCGGCGGGGCCGAACTTGGTGACGAAGGCGTCGGAGAAGCTGCCCGCCACCCCGCTGGCGGAGCCGCCGGCGCCCGGCTGCAGGGGGCGGGCGGTGGGGAATCCGGGCGACCGGGTGTCGCCGGTGACGTAGGCGTTGCCGGTGGCGTCGACGGCCACGTCGAGGCCGCGGTCGTCGTTGTCGCCGCCCAGGCGGGTGGAGAAGACGAAGGAGTTGCCCTGGACGGCCACCTTGGTGACGAAGGCGTCGACGTCGTCGGCCCGGGGCGGGGCCTGCTGGAAGGGGTTGGCGGTGGGGAACGCCACCGAGTTGGTCGAGCCGGTGACGAACGCCTCCCCGGCCGCGTTCACCGCCACCGCCCGGGCCGCGTCGGTCTCCGCGCCGCCGAGGAACGTCGACCAGGCCAGACCCGAGCCGGCCGGGTTGAGCTTGGTGACGAAGGCGTCGCTGGGCCCGCCGCCGTAGTTGCCCTGGGCCACGCCGTCGGTCTTGGGGAAGTTGTCGGACTCGGTGACGCCCGTGACGTACACCGTGCCGTCGGCGGCGACGGCCACGCCCGCGGCCGCGTCCCGGTTGGTGCCGCCCAGGTAGGTGGCGTAGAGGAGGGCGGTGCCCTCGGCGTTGAGCTTGGCCACGAAGGCGTCGGACTTGCCCCCCGACCCGTCGCCGTTGAGCGTGTTCTGGAAGGGGTTGGTGGCCTTGAAGTCGGCCGACTCGGTGGATCCGGCGATGTAGACGTTGCCCCCGCCGTCGACGTCGACCGCGGTGGCGTTGTCGATCCCACTGCCGCCGAGGTAGCTCGACGTGACGAGGGTGGGGTCGATGACGAGGGGCCGGGTGCGGTCGTAGGCGCCGACGGTGAAGCCGACGTGGCCACCGGAGTCGCCGAGGAGGCGGAAGGCGCCGTCGACCGGCCGGCGGGAGCCGTCTATGTCCTGGTAGAGGACGGGCCGGGACAGGCGGGCGCCACCTACGAGCAGGTCGCCGGTGGCGGGGTCGACGGCGGGGACGGCCTCACCGTCGAACATGACGGCGATGGTGGAGGGGTCGGCGCCCGGGGCGACCACGAAGTCGTGGCGGAGGCGGCGCTGGTCGCCGAGGAAGACGAGGTCGACGCCCGGCCACACGCCCGCGTACGTCACCTGGGCGAACATGGGGACGTTGGTCTGCCAGGCCGACGGGTCGTCGCCGGTGAGGTAGTTGGTGCGGCCGGGGAGGGGCGCGGCGGTGGTGGCGACGGCCGCCGGGTTCGAGCCGAGCAGGCGCATGTGGAGGGGTGCGGCGGTGCCGGGGAGGGTGACGTCGGCGGCAGTGGGGGAGAGGGCGAGGCGGTAGCCCGGGCCCCGGGCCAGGTAGTCGACGCCGGCCTCGGCCTGGCCCACGTTGGGCTCGAAGCCGAGGGGGAGCGACGCCAGGGCGTCGAGAACGGCGGCCGCGGCGGGAGCCTCGGCCGGTTCCGAACGTTGTGGCCCCGTCAGCCACCCGGGCACTCCGGCGGCCAGCACCAGGAGCACGAGTGACGCGACGAGGACGGCGGCGGGACGCCTGCGCATCCCTTCATCCTTGTTCATCGACGCGTCCGAGTGTAGGAGGGTCGACACATTCGGCGGGTATCGACGGATCCGGCCCGCTCCGGCGGAGCACGGGCCGCCGGTACGGTGATCGGAATGCCGGTGCCGTCCGTCGAGGATCCCGAGGCCGATCGGCGGCCGCCGACGCGGGGCGCGACGTTCGTCCTGCTCGACCGCACCGTCGATGTCGAGCAGGGGCGGGCCACCTTCTCCTACGACCTCGACGGCGACGGCTTCCGGGAGGAGCTGCGGTTCCCTCCCGGGGGTGACCCCGGGGACCCGGCCGCCCTGGGGGACCTGCTCGACCTCTGCCACGTCGTCATCGGGACCAGCTACTTCAAGCTGCGGGCGCCCACCCGTCTGGTCGTCACCCAGCCGGTGTCGGCGGCGCTGCTGGAAGTGTGCCGGCAGACCTACGACCAGGGACTTCGCGAGCTCGCCGTCACCAACGGCCTCGAGTTGCCCCTCGCCACCGAGATCGAGGCCGAGGTCCGGGCCGGGACGGAGCCGGCGCCGCGGCCACCCCTGACCTGCGGCCGGCCGCTCGTCCCCATCGGCGGCGGCAAGGACTCGGCCGCCGTGCTCGGGCTGCTCCCGGGCGCCACCGGGATCACGGTCTCCGCCACCGCCGTCCAGCGGAAGCTGGCCGCCGCGGCCGGCGTCGAGCTGCTCGAAGTCGACCGGGTGATCGACCCGAAACTCCTCCGACTCACCCCGTCCGGGTTCAACGGCCACATCCCGATCACCGCCATCAACTCGGCCATCAGCAGCCTGGTCGCCTACCTGTTCGGCTACGACTGCGTCGTCATGGGGAACGAGCGCTCGGCCAGCGAGCCCACCCGGGTCGTCGGGGGCGTCCCCGTCAACCACCAGTACTCGAAGTCGTTCGACTACGAGCGGGCCCTGCACGACGCCATCGCCCCCACCGGCGTCAACTACTTCTCCCTCCTCCGGCAGCTGTCGGAGCTCTCGATTGCCCGGCTGGTGTCCCGCGACCTCCGCCTGCGGGGGAGCTTCCTGTCGTGCAACCGGGCCTTCGTCCGCTCGCGGGACCCCGAGCAGGCCCAGGCGTGGTGCCTCGAGTGCCCGAAGTGCCTGTTCACGTTCCTCTGCTTCGCCCCGTTTTCGACCCTGGCCGAGGCGGACGAGGTCTTCGGGGGGAACCCGCTCGCCGACCTGGACCGGACGGAGGGCTTCCGCGACCTCTGGCGGCCGGACGCGAAGCCGTTCGACTGCGTGGGCGAGCGAATGGAGTCGGCGGCGGCGATGACGTGGCTCGGTCGACTGCCGGACTGGAGCGACCTGCCCGTGGTCCGGGCCCTGGTGGCGGACGCGTCGTTGACCGCCGCCAGCCTGGGCGCCGACGTGGAGAGCGTGCTGGCCGTCGGCGGGCCCCACCTCATCCCGCCCGAGATGCTCGCCCTCGTCACCGACGCCACCCGGCGGTGAGCCCGGTGCGGCGGGCCGACCTCAAGGGGCGGGTGGTGGCCCTCCTCGGTCTGGGGGTCGACATGTCGGCCACCCTCGACGCCATCGTCGAGTCGGAGCCGGGCCAGCTGGTGGCGGTGGACGTCGATAGGGAGCGGGCCCGCCGGCTGCTGGCGGAGGCGGGGCTGGGCGAGGTGCCGGTGTTCGAGGCGGTTGACGGGCTGCCACCGGCCGACGTGGCCGTGCGCAGCCCGGGGTTCCCGCTCTACTCGGCCGCCCTCCAGGACCGAGTCGGCAGGGGGATGGAGACGGTCACGCCCCTCGGGTTGTGGCTGGCCGAGCGGGGGGACCGGCCCACGGTCGCCCTCACCGGGACCAAGGGCAAGAGCACGGTGTCGGTGCTGACCACGCTCGCCCTGGAGCACCTCGGGCAGTCGGCGGTGACGGTCGGGAACATCGGGATCGGGCCATGGACGCTCCCCCCGTCGTCGGCGGAGACGGTGGTGATCGAGGTCTCCAGCTACCAGGCGGCCGACCTGGGGTGCACCCCGTCGATCGCCGCCCTCACGTCGATCGGCGAGGACCACCTCGACTGGCACGGCTCCGTCGACCGCTACCACCACGACAAGGCTCGCGTCTTCTCCGCGCCCGGTCTCGGGGGCCGCCGGTGGGCGGGGGTGTTGGACGACGTGGCCCTGCCGCCGGCGTTCGCCGCCGTCGACTTCTGCCGGGTGCCGGTCCCCGGCGGTGGACTACGGGCGAGGAACGCCCACCTGGCCGCGGCCACCGCCCTGGCCGTCTGGGACGAGACGGTGGACCCGGTCCGGGTCGAGTCGGTGGCCGACGCCCTCCTCGCCGCCTACCCCGAGTTGCCCGGCCGGTTCCGCTTGGTGGCCACGGTGGACTCGGTCCGCTACATCGACGACGCCCTGGCCAGCAACCCCTTGGGGCTGGCCGCCAGCCTCGGCGAGCTGGGGCCCGAACCGCTGACGGTGATCGTGGGCGGGGCCACCCGGGGTGCCGACCTGGAGCCGGTCCTGGTGGCCCTCGCCGGCCGCCCGGGGCCGACCAACGTCGTCTGCATCGACGACGCCGTCCCCCTGGAGGGCCAGTTCGTCCTCCTCGGGGCCAGGACCTACCGGTCGGCCGACCTGGAAGCGGCCGTCCGCACGGCGGCCGAGATCACCCCGGCGGGCGGCGTCGTCCTCTTCTCGCCCGCCATGCCGACGCCCCCTGCGGAAGGGAACTGGTCCCGTCGCTCGGCCCGCTACCAGGCCGAGGTCGAACGCCTGTAGACCCGGGTCAGTGGCTTTTCTTCTTGACGATGACGTCGACCCCGGGGATCGGCTGGCCGCTCGCCGCCACCTCGCCCCCGCCACCGGGGCCACCGCCGGGCGGGGTCGGGTCGCCGGGGTCGGTCGGCGTGGGCCTGACCGGACCGGCCGCTGCGGCCTCGTCTTGGGCCTGCCCGAGCTTGTAGTCGATGTCGGGGACGGGATCGCCAGGCATCGCCGCGCCGGCGTCGGTTGCGGGGCCCTGCTCCTTCTTGGCCATCGCCGCCGCGGCGGGCTCCGACGGCTCCGGCGCGGCGGCGCCGTCGACCTTGACGCCCTGCTCTTTGATGGCGATTCCTGCTGATTCGTCCTTGTCGGCTTCCGAGGCGCCGGCCTCTCGCAGACGGGCGGCCATCGCAGGTCCCGCAGCCTTCATCGCCGCGTCCGGTGCATCGGCGGGGGCTGCCGCGCCGGCGTGCTTGATGTTCGACCGGGTGGTGTTGATCGCGGACGCGCCGGCGCTTTGGCCAAGGTCCTCTTCATCGCTGAGCAGGGGTTTTTCGCCGATGAGGGGAGCGTACGCCTGCCCATCCGGAATGGACAGGGGCAAGATTCTCGGCCCGGCGCGGTGGAGGCGAAGGGCGTAGCGTCGGGTGATCGGCAAGCGCGCGCACGGCCTGGATCATGGACCGGTACCGGTGCCGCCCGAGCCTCGCCCGGAAGGCTGAGACCCGAGTGGACCGGGCGGTTGGGACCATTCGAGCTCTGGCCACACCGCCCTCGCCCGTGCCGCCGTCGGCGCTGGCGGCCGCTCTCGGTCCAAGGCCCCCCGACCACGGCGTGGCGTCGTTCGTCGGGTTGGAGCATGAGTACACCCTCACCCGCGGCGGGCAACGGGTCGACTTCCGCCGGCTGATCCACGGCCTGCCCGTGCCCGGGCGCCGGCTCGACCCGGGCGACGCCAACGCCTTCCGGTGTTCATCGGGCCTGGTCGTCACCTGCGACGTGGAGGAGGCGGAGGTGGTCTCGCCGCCGGTGCCCGTCGCGCCGGGATTCGCGGCCGCGATCACCGACTGGGGCCGATGGGGCCGTGACGAGCTCCGCCGCCTCCTTCCTGACGACGTCGTGGCGACCGGGTTCTCCACCCACCTGAGCGCGTCGATGCCAACCCGCCTGGTCGGTGCCGTCTGCGCCCTGTTCACCCGGACGTTCGCCCCCGCCCTCATGCTCGTCCTCGACCGCCCCGATTCTCACGGGGTGTTCGTCCGCCCCCGACCGGGCCGGGTCGAGCTCTGCGGCGAGTTCGCCACGGGGAGCCGGCTGGGGGCGGCAGCGGTCCTCGTCGCCGGCGGCACCCGGGCGTGCGCCGCCGCCCTGGCCCCGGGCCCGGACGGCGGACGGGGACTGCCTCCGACCCTCGCGGTCGCCGCCCGGCCGGCGACAGGACGCCCCGGCCTGTTCGTCGGTCGCCGGCTGGCCTTCGGCTTCGACCTCTACGCCGGCGGTCGCCAGGCCAGCATTCCCCTCGCCGCCGGCGGCGTGATCGCGGCCCAGGTCTACGTGGAGCAGGCGTGGCTGGCGGCCGGCCTGGCCCTGGGCGACGACGCCGCGCCGGCCGACCTCGATGCCGGCGACCGCATGGTGGCCGGCGCCGGCCCCCTCGGCATCGAGACGACCGGCGACGACGGGCCGACGCCGCCCGCCCCCTCCCCCCGATCCCCGTTCGGCGACCTGCTCGAGCGTCGAGCTCGGCCCGAGTTCACCGTCGCCGCCATTGCCGCCACCTGGGACTTCACGGTGTTCCGCGTCGACGATGGCCGCCGGCTGGCGTACGCCTGCGTCCCGACGCCCTGGCTCGGCTCGTTCCTGGGCCTGCTCGACGCTGGTCGCCTCGACGCCGCCCTCATGGACCCGCCCACCGGGAGCGTGCTGTCCACCCATGACCAGACCTCGGTGCCAGGCCTGTGGCGCGACGCGGTGATCGGCCCCGACCTGCTCCCCTACGAGCGGACGGCCGCCGCCGCCGCCGACCTCCTCGTCGCCCCGCCCCTCGACCGCCCGGGCAAGCTGGCCATCCTCGCCGTTCAGCCGGACGCGGTCGGCGTCGCCGACGAGACTCCGACGCCCGACCGGCGGATGGTGTCGGCGGTCCCGTTGGCGGCCGCGGCGGCGCCGACCACGGTCGCTGTCCAGCTCACGGCCGCCGACGGGGCACCGACGGGGCCGGCGACCGGGCCCGCAGTCGCGCCCCCGTCGCCCGGCCCGATCCCGGACGGACATCGATCCCGGGCCGGGCGCATCCTCGTGGGCGCGCTGCTCGCCCTGATCCTGGCGGGCACCGCGGCGGCGCTGAGTGGGGTGTTCGGCGGGGGGAGGTCGGGCGTCGAAGTCCGCACCCGCCCGTCGGCTCCGACGAGCGTGGCAACCACGGCCCCCCAGCCGGCCACGACGAGCCTGCCCGACACCACCGCCGCCCCTCCGCCCCCGACCAGCGTGACGTCGGCCCCGAGCGTCCCCGTCCTCACCACCCGCCCGACCGTGGCCGTCACGCCCATCCCCGTCCCTGTCCCCGTCCCCGTCCCCGTCCCGACGGTGCCCGAACCCACCCTCCCGCTGACCACGACGGCCACCACGGTCCCGCCCGTCCCCCCGACCGACCTGGTGGCGGCGGTGTTCGAAGGCCCCGCCGGGTGCGCTTTCCAACCCCCGTCAGCCACGTTGGCGGTGGGGTCGACCGTCAGCTTCCGCAATGACACCGACACCGACGTCACCATCGTGGTCGGCGACACCACCATCTCCCTCGAGTCGGGCGGGACCTCGGCCCCCGTCCCCCTCGCCGTCCCCGGGACGATCCAGGTCACGTGCACCATGGCCGGCGGCGACCCCGGCGGGATGACGCTGACCGTGACCGCCGGCTAACCCCGATGCGTAGGCGGGCGGGGGCCTACGGGGTGCGGCCCATGAAGGCGGCGACGCGGTCGGCGGGCGGGGCGGTGTCGGGGACCTCCACGATGTCGCCGAACGGCATGCCGTCGCCCCGGTACTGGGCCGGCAGGGTCTTCTCGGCCCGGGCCAGGACGTCGGCCGCCTCTTCGTCGGACCACGGCGCCTTCTGGCCGGTGGCGGTGGCCAGGTCCCAGCCGTGGGTGAGGTACTCCATCACCGTCATGTTGAAGGCCACCGGCCCGGGCGAATCGTTGCCCCCGAGGCTCACCTGGCGGTCGAAGCCGTGCTCCTCCCACCCGGCCACGATGCGGTCGGCGGCGGCCCGGAACTCACCCGCGGGGTCGTCCCCCCGCCGATGGTCGGACGGGTCGCCCTCGAACTTCTCCCCGTTGGCGCCGGCCGCGAACGGCTCGGCCCACCCGAGGATGTGGTCGACGAGCGTGCCCACGTCGTAGTCGGGACAGGGGGTGGACAGGTCCCACTGGTCGTCGCCGACCCCCTCGATCAGGTCACCGGTACCGGCCAGGACTCCGCGCAGCAGCTCGATCTCGTCCATGCCGGGAGTGTCCCCGGTCAGTAGGGCCCGCGAAACGGCGCCGGCACCTGCCGCACCGGCACCAGGTCGCGCCGGTACTGCCGGTGGACGCGCTCCGCCGTCTCCCGACTCTCCTGCACCGCCTTGGCCAGCTCCCGACGCAGGCGGGCGACCTCCTCCTCCAGCTCCATGACCGCCTTGACGCCGGCCAGGTTCAGGCCCGCCTCGGTGAGGTCGTGGATGCGGCGGAGGCGGGCGATGTCGCGCTCGGAGTAGCGGCGGCTGCCACCCCCCGTGCGGGCCGGGTCGAGGAGCCCCCGGCGCTCGTAGATGCGCAGCGTCTGGGGGTGCATCCCGGCCAGCTCGGCCGCGACGGAGATCACGTAGACGCCTCGTGCCGAGATCGCGTCAGCCATGGTTCATCCTCCCGTGGATGAAGGTTGTCATACCCCGAGGTGCGATCGCGGGGATTCTTTCGACGCCACCGCCAGCGCCTCCACCGCGTCGCGCTCGGCGGTCGTCAGGTGGGTGGGGACGGCCACCTCCACCGTGACCAGCAGGTCGCCGACACCCTTGGACTCGGCGACGCCCTTGCCCTTGACCCGGAACGTGCGGCCCGACTTGGTTCCGGCCGGGATGCGGACCACCACCGGCCCCTCCAGGGTGGGGACGGTGACGTCGGCGCCCAGCACGGCCTCGGTGAAGGTGATCGGCACGCTGAGCGTGAGGTCGCGGCCCTTGCGCCCGAACAGGGTGTGGGGGGAGACCCGGACGGTGATGTAGAGGTCGCCGGGCGTGCCGTTGACGCCCCCCGACCCGCCCTTGCCCTTGAGCCGGATGCGCTGGCCCTCGTCGACGCCGGCCGGGATGCGGACCTTGACCTGGCGGGCGCGCACCTCCGACCCGGTGCCCCGGCAGGTCGGGCACGGGGTCTCCACCTTCATGCCCCGCCCGCCGCACTCGGGGCAGGCCCGGCTGAAGGAGAACAGGCCCTGGTTGTCGTCGAGCACGCCCCGTCCCGAGCACTTGGGGCACACGACCGGGCTGGTGCCGGGGGCGGCGCCGGTGCCGTGGCAGGTGGAGCAGGTGGCTTCCGACGTGAGGTTGACGGTGGTGGTGACCCCGTTGACCGCGTCGAGGAACGACAGGTGCAGCTCGGTCTCGTAGTCGTCGCCCCGGCGGGCGCCGGCCGACGCCGCGCCCCCTCGGGCACCGGCGCCACCGAACGGGCTGCCGCCGGCCCGGCCCCGTCCGAACAGCCCGCCCAACATGTCGCCCAGGTCGCCCAGGTTGTCGGTGGTGAAGTTGAACCCACCCCCCGGCGCACCGGCCGCGCCCGGTCGGCCGGCGGGACCGTTCCCGCCGAACCCGCCGGCGGCCGGGCCCAACCGGCGGACTTCGTCGTAGGCCTTGCGCTTCTCGGGATCGGACACCACGTCGTAGGCGGCCGAGATCTCCTTGAACTTCTCGTCACCGCCGGGGTTGGTGTCGGGGTGATACTGCTTGGCCAGCTTCCGGTAGGCGCGCCTGATCTCGGCCTCGGTGGCCGACTGGGGCACGCCGAGGGCCTTGTAGTAGTCCTTCTCGAACCATTCGCGCTGCGGCGCGGCGGCAGCCACGGCGGACCTCGGCCTTAGCCCTTGACCTTCACCATGGCGGGACGGACGACGCGGCCCTTCCAGCGGTAGCCGGGGCGCAACACCGCCGACACCACCTGGGCGCCGTCACCGTCCTCGTGGGCCACCGCGTCGGCCTCGTTGGGGTCGAAAGCGCGGCCCACGGGGTCGATGCGCTCGAGCCCCTCCTTGGCCAGGACGCCGACCAGCCGGGCGCCGACCTGGTCGAAGCCCTCGCCGTGGGCGTGGGCCCCGTCGAGGACGTCGAGCACCTCGAGGAGCTTGACGATCAGGCCCTCGTTGGCCCGCTCCAGGTGCTCGGTCTGCTGCTTGATCATCCGCTTGCGGAAGTTGTCGAAGTCGGCCCGGGTGCGGAGGAGCTGGTCGTAGTAGTCGTCGCGCTCGGCGGCGAGGACGTCGAGGTCGCTCAGGACGGCATCGGCCAGCTCGTCATCGCCCAACGCGTCGGGCGCGGCGCCCCCCTCCCCGGGGGGCGCCGTGTGCGACGACGCATCTTCGACGTGGGTCTCGTCGCTTCTCGAGTTGCTCGGCACGTCGCTCACCGCGCTTCGTCGACGATCTCCGCGTCCACAACCTCGTCGTCGTTGGACGCACCGGTACCGCCACCGCCGGGCCCGTCGCCACCAGGGGCGCCGGCGCCGTCGTTGGAGGCGGCGGTGGCGTCCGAGTACAGGCGGGCCGACACGGTCTGGGTGACGAGGGCCAGGGCCTCGGTGTCGGCCTTGACCTTGGCCAGGTCGAAGCCCTTGAGGGAGTCCTTGAGGTGCTTGATGGCCTCCGTCAGGCGATCCTTCTCGTCGGCCGTGAGCCGCTTGGCGTCGGACTCGTCTTCCCGGATCATGCGCTCGGTCTGGTACACCATCGTGTCGGCCTGGTTGCGGGCCTCGGCCTCGTCCTTGCGCTGGCGGTCCTCCTCGGCGTGGGCCTCGGCGTCGCGGACCATCTGGGCGATGTCGTCGCGGCTGAGCGCCGACTGGCCGGTGATGGTCATCGACTGCTCCTTCTCGGTGGCCCGGTCCTTGGCCGACACGTGGACGATCCCGTTGGCGTCGATGTCGAAGGTGACCTCGATCTGGGGGATGCCCCGGAGGGCCGGCGGCAGGCCGACGAGCTGGAACTTGCCCAGCGTCTTGTTGTAGCTGGCCATCTCCCGCTCCCCCTGCAGCACGTGGATCTCGACCGACGGCTGCATGTCCTCGGCCGTGGTGAACACCTCGGTGCGGCGGGTGGGGATGGTGGTGTTGCGCTCGATGAGCTTGGTCATGATGCTGCCCCGGGTCTCGATGCCGAGGGACAGCGGGGTGACGTCGAGGAGCAGGACGTCCTTGACGTCGCCCTTGAGCACGCCGGCCTGGATGGCGGCGCCCACGGCCACGACCTCGTCGGGGTTGACGCCCTTGTGGGCGTCCTTCGACGTGATCTTGTAGACCAGCTCCTGCACCGCGGGCATGCGGGTGGAGCCGCCCACGAGGATCACGTGCTCGAGGTCGGCGGCGGTGAGGCCGGCGTCCTTGATGGCCTGCTCGAACGGTCCCCGGCACTGGTCGAGGAGGTCCTTGGTCATCTCCTGGAACTTGGCCCGGGTGAGCTTGGTGTCGAGGTGGAGGGGGCCGGCGTCGGTGGCGGTGATGAAGGGCAGGTTGATGGTGGTCTCCTGCACCGTCGACAGCTCGATCTTGGCCTTCTCCGAGGCCTCCTTGAGCCGCTGCACGGCCATCTTGTCCTTCGACAGGTCGACGCCGTGCTCGTTCTTGAAGGTGTCGACCAGCCAGTTCATGACCCGGTCGTCCCAGTCGTCGCCGCCCAGTTGGGTGTTGCCGCTGGTGGACTTCACCTCGAACACGCCGTCGCCGATCTCGAGGATCGAGACGTCGAACGTGCCGCCGCCGAGGTCGAACACGACGATGGTCTGCTCCGCGCCCTCCTTGTCGAGGCCGTAGGCGAGGGCGGCGGCGGTGGGCTCGTTGATGATCCGCAGCACCTCGAGGCCGGCGATGGCGCCCGCCTCCTTGGTGGCCTGGCGCTGGGCGTCGTCGAAGTAGGCGGGCACGGTGATGACGGCCTGGGTGACGGACTCGCCCAGGTAGGCCTCGGCGTCGCGCTTGAGCTTCTGCAGGATGCGGGCGCTGATCTCCTGGGGGTTGTACTTCTTGCCGTCGATGTCGACGGACCAGTTGGTGCCCATGTGGCGCTTGACGGACCGGATGGTGCGGTCGGGGTTGGTGATGGCCTGGCGCTTGGCCACTTCACCGACGAGCACCTCGCCCGTCTTGGAGAAGCCGACGACGGACGGGGTGGTGCGGCCGCCCTCGGCGTTGGCGATGACGGTGGGCTCGCCCGCCTCCAGCACGGAGACGACCGAGTTGGTGGTACCGAGGTCGATACCGACGGCCTTGGGCATGAGATCTTTCCTCCTGGAAACGAATGCAGCTGTAGAACGGAACCTAACAAACTTGAGTCTGTCCATATCAAGGACGGACAGACGCAGGCTATTCCTGGTTGCGGGCCTATCGGGCGCGGCACGCCCGGCCCGGGGGTGTCATGCTTCCCGCCTAATGGCGAACATCCGGGTGAAGCTCACGTTTCCCGAGCAGCTGATCAAGCAGCCGCTCCTGGGCCGCTTGGAGCGGATGTTCGAGGTGCTGCCCAACATCCGCCGGGCCAACATCGAGGACGACTTCGGCTGGATCGTCTGCGAGCTCACCGGCGAGCCCGACGCCGTCGACAAGGCCCTGGCCTGGCTGGGGGAAGAGGGCGTCGAGGTCAGCATCCTGGGCGACGTCGTTGAATCCTGACGTGGTCGAGTCATAGTTCTCGACTAGACCGCAACATCCTCCGCAAGCTCTTCCTCCTCTTCGTCCTCGCCGTCGGCGGCCTGCTGGTCGTGGCGGACATCGCCGCCCGCGGGGTGGCCGAGGACCAGCTCCGGCAGCGGGTGGTGGATCGGGTTCGTCCGGACGGGCCGGTGTCGGCCCAGATCTCGTCGTTCCCCTTCCTCGGGCGACTGCTGGTGTCGGGGGAGATCTCCCAGGTCGACGTGGCCGTCCGTGACCTCACCGTCCGGGGCGTCACCTTCGCCTCGGTGGGCGTGCGACTGCGATCGGTGCAGATCGACCGCGACTCGCTGCTGGACGACCGGCGGGTGGCGCTGAAGAGCATCGACCACGGGACGGCCGTGGTCGAGATCGCGGGGTCGGAGATCTCCCGGCTGCTGGGCGTGACGGTGGTGCTGGAACCGGGGCAGGCCCGGGTGCGGGTGGGCGGCACCCTCGTGGCGGTGTCGGCGCGGATCGAGGGTTCGTCGCTGGTGGTGGAGGCGGGCGGGCTCAGCCTGCCCGCCATCGAGATCCCGCCCTTACCCCTCGTCTCCTGCGTCAGCGGCACCGAGATCCTGGCCGGCCGCCTGCGCCTGACGTGCGAGGTCGACCAGGTGCCGGTGGAGCTGGCCGGCCGCTCGGTGCAGCTGTAGCGCCTCGGGGTCGGGCGCCTACCAGTCGAGGGTGCCGGTGAGGCCTTTGAACGGGCCGACGACGGCGGTGGTGATCCAGCCGCCGTAGAAGCCGCCCGGCTGGGGCTGGACGGCCTCACCCCCGAGGAGGCACTCCACCCGGCCCGGGTAGAAGCCGATGTAGCCGGCCATGGCCTCGTAGCCCGGAAGGGGGTTGTCGTAGGTCCAGGCCGCGTCCTTCGATCGCTTGTCGCCGACGACCACGTCGAAGTACCGGGCGTCACCCTTGAACTCGCAGAACGACGTGGAGCCGTTGGGCTCGAGGACATCGGGCTCCAGGCTGTCGGGGGGCACGTAATAGACCGGCGGGTGGCTGGTCTCGAGCACCCGCAGGGGGGCGTCGGTGAAGCAGATGCCCTGGCCGGCGAAGTAGACGTCGATCTCCTCGCTAACCGCCTCCAGGTGGGGCGGGCGGGGATAGTCCCAGACGGACTCCTGACCGGGGCCGGGGGGGACGGGGTTCGGTTTCATCGGCCACCAGTATCCGGCACAGTGGCGGGGTGGACGAACACGGGGCGGCCCTGGCCGATGCCATCGAGGACGTCCTGCCGGGATGGGTCGAGCGGGCGGTGGCGTCGGTGCTGGCGGCGGCGGGTGTCGAGGCCGACGAGTCGGTGCGGGCCGACGCGGTCGAAGCCGGCCGGCGGGCGCGTGGTGAGGTCGGGGCCGCGGTGCGGGCGCTGCTGGCGCTCGACATCGACGAGCAGCGATCGACGCCGTTGTCGCTGCTCCGGGAGGCGGTCCGGTTTCCGACGGACGTGTTGCGCCGGGCGGGC
This sequence comes from Actinomycetota bacterium, assembly GCA_034669165.1. GTDB lineage: Bacteria > Actinomycetota > Acidimicrobiia > Acidimicrobiales > AC-14 > JAXDMK01. The sequence goes on along the minus strand of JAXDOC010000014.1, from coordinate 163,478 downwards.
GTGGCGCCGGTTGGGGAGCGCGACGATGTCCGCGTCCGTCTGTTCCCCGACGACGTCTACGACCTGTCCCCCGCCGCGTTCGCCGACGTCGACCCACGGCTCACCGAACCCGGCTTGGTGTGGGGGGCGGCCAAGGCCTACGAACACCTCCGCCGCCACAAGCCCCAGAAGGACGTGATCTGAGTCATGCGCATCGCCGCCTACGTGCCCGACCTGATGGACCGCTCCAAGGTGGCGGCCGCGGGCAACGTCACCTTCGTGAACCGTCCCGACGCCCTGGCCGGAGCGGAGGCCGACCTGGTGGTGGTCGACCTCATGCGCCCAGGCGTGCTGGAAGCCCTGGCCGGCGTGTCCGCCCGGGTGATCGGCTTCGCCCGCCATACCGAGCCCGCCCTCATGGCCGCCGCCCAAGCCGCCGGCTGCGACGTCGTCCTGCCAAGATCGTCCTTCTTCGCCCAGATCGACGACCTCCTCGCCGGCTGAGCCACAGTTCCGCGCCCCGGCGCCGGCCGGTCTTTGGCGCGTATCGGTCGCCTGGCGACCCTGGCGCGCCAAAGAGCGTCGATCAGCGCAGTCCGTGCTGCCAGCCGGCGCCCGGCGCCGGCCAGTCTTTGGCGCGTATCGGTCGCCTGGCGACCCTGGCGCGCCGCGGACGAGCGCTAGCGGGGGCGGTGCCAGCCGGCCCGGCCGGTCTTTGGCGCGTATCGGTCGGCTGGCGACCCTGGCGCGCCAAAGAGCGTGTGCCTAGCGGCGGTCGCTGGGGCGGTGCCAGCCGGTGTCGCTGATGGGCCTCGGCTCGAAGAAGGGGCAGTCGTCGGGGCAGGCGAAGGGGGCCTGCTCGGCCATGTCGAGCCGGCACCGCTCGACGGCGTCGCCCGTGGGCAGGGACCGACGCGAGTAGTGGCGGCAGTCCGCCTTGACGCTCACGGCCCGCCATCTTTCCAGATCGGGAGCCGAAGTAGGGTCGACTGCGGTGAGTGATCTGGAGACCGGCCGCGGGGTTTCGACCCACGACCTGCTGCGTTGGAGCGAGGCCCTGGCCGCCATCGCCCGCACCGGACTCGGCTTCACCGACAGCCTCTACGAGCGGGAGCGCTTCGAGGAGGTCCTCCGGGTCGCCGCCGACATCGGCGTCTCGGCCGGCTACCGGGCCGACCCCGACGCCCTGGTGGAGGAGTGGCTGGCCCACGTCGGCGAGGGCGTGGCCGGGTACGTCACGCCCAAGGTGGCCATCGGGGCGGTGGTCGGCAACGAGGCGGGCGAGATCCTCCTCGTGCAGCGGGCCGACTCGGGCGTGTGGCTGTACCCCACCGGATGGGCCGACGTCGGCTACTCGCCGGCCGAGGTGGCGGTCAAAGAGGTGCTGGAGGAGACAGGGATGCTGGTGGAGCCCGTCCGCCTCATCGCCGTCCTCGACGGGCTGCGCCTGGGCTTCACCCGCATACCCCTGTACTCGCTCGTGTTCCACTGCCGACTGTTGGGGGGCGAGCTCCGGGCCCATCCCCTGGAGTGCCGCGATGTGGGCTGGTTCCCCGAGGACGACCTGCCGTCACCCCTCGCCGGAGCCGGTCGGTGGCGGGTGCCCGCCTTCGAGGCCATCCGGGGCGAACCGGTGGAAGTGCTCTTCGACCAACCCCGCCAACCCCTCTGGCGCATCGCCGAAACCGGCGGCGCCGGGAACGACGAACTACCGTAATCCCGGTCCTCAGGAGGTCGTCTTCTTGCTGCTGCGTCGATTTCGTCGTCGAAAGGCGGTGTCCGATCCGGTCACCGTCGTCAGCCGTTTCGTCGACGCGGCCAACCGGCACGACGCCGACGCCATCGCCAAGTGCCTCCACCCCGACTTCGAGAGCATCCAGCCGATCTACCCGAGCCGGAACTTCCGCGGATCGATGCAGGTCAAGCGCAACTGGCAGGCCATTTTCGAGAGTGAGCCCGGGTTCCGGCTGAGCCTGGTGCGGTCGGCGTCGAACGAGAGCACGGTGTGGGTGGAGCTCCACGGCGCCGGGCGCGACGTCGAGGTGGCGGGCGTGTTCATCATGGGCGTCGAGGACGAGCTGGTGCGCTGGGCCCGGGTGTACAGCGCGGTGGTCGAGCAGCCGCCGGTGAAGATGGCAACCGAGGATCCGGCGTCGACGGTGGCCGCCGAGGAGGAGGCATCGGTCCACGAGGAGGCCGAGGCCCTCCGCCGCCTCATCGACGCCGGCCGTCCCGGCGACGAGGCCGCGGTCGCGTCGGCCGAGGAGGCGATGACGCTCGGCGACGAGGTCTTCGCCCCGCCCGCCGACGACGCGGTGGTCGCAGCCGACGAGTCCGGCCCCGTGATCGCGGCCGACGCCGAGGTCGCCGACGAGGACGAGGACGACGAGGATGACGACGACGAGGACGACGACGACGAGGACGACGACGACTCCGAGTACGAGGACGAAGACGAGTACGACGACGACGAGGACGACGAGGACGAGGACGAGGACGGGTCGGCGGTGGACGACCTGGGCGACGACGACGAAGACGACGACGACGAGGCGGACCGCCAGTCCGAGGTCGACAATGGCGAGGCGACCCAGGCGGTGCCGCTGATCGAGATGGAGGCGGTGGTGGCCGACGCCGCCGCCGCGGCCGAGGCCCAGGCCGCGGCCGCGGAGGCCGACCTGCCCGGTCCCTACGAGGACCCCGACTCGTTCTGGCAGGAAGGTGAGCTGCACGACCTCGTCGGCAGCCCCTTGAGCGGGCGCCAGCAGCGGGGGGGCGCCACCGGCGACGACGACGCGGTGGTGGTCGACATCAACGGGCGCCGGGCGGATGCCGGCGACGACCCCGAGGGTGACGACCAGTCCCACCGGTCCGGCCGCCGCCGAGGCGGTCGCCGCCGCCGCTGACCGGTCTGCCGGGCCATCCCGCCGCCGCGGCGGCCGCCAGGTCCGACGCCCGGCGTTTGAATCCACGGTAGGGCCGTGATCGGCGCCCCTTCGGCCGGATCCACGGCCCACCGGGTGATCGAAAGGCGCAGCCAGTCGGCCCCTACGGTGCGTCGGGCGTGAGTTGGTCCAGCAGGGCGGCCACGATCGAGACCTGGCCGCCCGACTGCTCCCAGGCGTCGCCGATCCCCTGGTGGTCGGCCAGGCCGGCGGCGTCGGGCGGGCGGCCGAGGGACTCGGTGCAGGCCGCGGCCAGGGTGGCCGGCTCCACCTCGTCGCCGTAGGCGGGGAACGCCTCCAGCCCCTCCCACAGTGAGTCGGGCGCCGCGACCGGCGCCGACCCCGCGCCCACCGCGGCCGAGATCTCGTCGAACACCTCGTAGGTGCCCATCCCCGCCGGCCGGCGGTACCCGGCCACCGGGTGCAGGCGCCACTCCACCGTGATCCCGCCCGGCCCGTCGTCGCGCAGCCACACCTGCGACCCGTTGACGTAGGCGTCGACCGGCGGCCCGAAGCGCTCGTCGAGCGCCACCACCAGCTCGGCGGACACCTTCCACACACACGTCGGCGTCCGGGAGGCCATGGCCCCAGTCTGCCCCTCCCGCCCTGCCACTATGGGACGGTGACCCGGCGCCCCTCCCGCCTGGTGGTGGGCGTCCTCGTGGCCCTCGCCGCCTGCACCGGCGGCGACAATTCGAGCGAGAGCGGCGAGGGCGGCCGGGCCACGACGTCCGCCCCCTCGTCCACCGCCCCCGCCGCCACCAATCCCCCCGGGTCGCTGCCCGCCGCCACCGAGCCGTCGTGCCCGACCATCCCGCCCCGGGCCCAACCCCGGTCCGACCGCTCCCGGTACGTGCTCCACGCCGACGTCCGGCCGGCCGAGGGCAAGGTCGAGGGCGACCTCCGGGTGGCCTTCACCCCCGACCTCCCCACCGACGAGATCGTCTTCCGCCTGTGGCCCAACGGCCCCCGCTCGGCCGCCATCGGCACCCGTCTCGACACCGGGCCGGTCACCGTCAACGGCGCCCCCGCCCCCTCCACCAGGGCCGACGAGACCACCCTGGTCGTGGACCCGGGGCGCACGATGGCGGCGGGCGCGACCGTCGAGATCGCCCTCAACTGGGTTCTCGTCGTCCCCGGCTCGGCCAACGACCGCATCTCGCGCGAGGGCGACGCCATGCGCCTGGGCTCGTTCTTCCCGATCCTGCCGTGGGAGCCGGGGGTGGGGTGGGCCCGGGATGCGGCGGTGGGGGACTTCGCCGAGGCGTCCACCGCGCCCACCGCCGACTTCGACCTCACCGTCACAGTCCCCCCCGGCTACCTCGTCCTGGCCAGTGGGGAGCCCGCACCTGACAACCCCAATCACTTCGTCGCCCCCGCCCGGCGCGATGTGGCCATGTCCGTCGGCCGGTTCACCGACCTGGCCACCGTCGTCGCCCACGCCCCCGACCCGGTGACGGTCACCGTCGGCCGCCACGACGGAACGCCGGGCAACGCCAACCTCTACCTGGGCCAGGTGGTCGACGCCTTGGAGGCGTTCGCCGAGCGCTACGGCCCCTATCCGTGGACCACCCTCACCGTGGCCGTCACGCCCAATCTCGGCGGGGGCATCGAGTACCCCTCCCACATCATGTTGGGACCGGGCACCGAGGGTGAGATCGCGGTGCACGAGGTCGCCCACATGTGGTTCTACGCCCTGGTGGGCAACGACCAGGGTCGCGACCCGTGGCTCGACGAGGGCGTCACCAGCTTCGCCGAGGCCAACTACGACCGCATCCTCGACTACTACGAGCAGCTGCCCATCACCCGCATGGCCCAGGGCGAGCTGGGCCAGCCCATGTCGTTCTGGACGGAGCGCCCCTTCGCCTACCAGGACGGCGTCTACAACCAGGGCGTCCAGGCCCTGATCGCCCTCGGCCCGCCCGACCTGGTCGACTGCGCCCTGCGGGTCTACGTGGCCCAGAACGCCTACCGCATCGCCACCCCGGCCGACTTCGTTGCCGCCGCCGCCGCCGTGTTCCCCGACGCGGCCAAGAAACTGGCCATCTTCGGCGTCGAGCCTTAGTCCTCGGTCTGCTCCCGCAGGAAGCGTTCGAGCTCGTCGGCCAGGGCGTCGCCCGACATCAGCTCCAGGCTGCCGCTCTCCTCGGGGTCGTCGGCGTGGTCCTCCAGCCGGCGGACGTAGGCGGCCACGTCGTCGTCACTGTCGACCACCTCGCTCACCTGGCGCTCGTAGTCGGCGGCCATCACCTGCAGGTCGGCGGTGAACAACGACGTCGACAGCAGGCGGGCGGCCCGCTCCACCAGTGCCAGCGACGCCTTGGGCGACGGGGTGGCGGCCACGTAGTGGGGCACGGCCGCCCACAGCGAGGCGGAGGGGATCCCGGCCCGGCTGAACGCCTCGTGGAGGACGCCGACGATGCCCGTGGGGCCCTCGTAGGTCGACCGGGTGAGGCCGAGGCGCTGGACCAGCTCGTTGTCGGCGGCCGTGCCCGTGACCCGCACCGGGCGGGTGTGGGCCACGTCGGCCAGGAGCGCGCCCATGGTGACGACCAGCTCCACCCCGAGGCCCGTGGCCACCGCCACCAGCTCCTCGGTGAACGTCCGCCACTTGAGCTGGGGCTCGGTGCCCAGGAGCACGATCACGTCCCGCGACGTGCCCGGCAGCGACGCCGCCGACAGCTCGTTCGTCGGCCACGCGATCTCCCGGGCCAGGTCGTCGTTGAGGCGGACCTGGGGCCGGGTGGACGAGAAGTCGAAGAAGTCCTCAGGGTCGATGGTGGCGAACTGCTTGGCCTGCCAGCGGTCGCGCAGGTAGCGGACGGCCGACGAGGCGGCGTCGCCGGCGTCGTTCCATCCCTCGAAGGCGGCCAGCAGCACCGGACGCCGCAGCGTCGGACGGGACTCCCACAGCACGTGGTCCATCCCCCCGAGGGTACCCGTGCCCGTTGGCTGCGGAGCCCCTAACCGTCGAGCAGGGCCTGGATGCCGCCGTCGAGGTCGGTGGCCCGGTGGAAGCCGAGCTGCTGCAGGCTGAGGGCGGCCAGGCTCGACGCGTAGCCCTCGTTGCACACGACCACCACCTCCTGGTCGAGGCCGGTGACCTCGGCGATGCGGTGGGGCGACGTGGGGTCGAGGCGCCATTCGAGGACGTTGCGGTCGACGACCACCGCGCCGTCCAACTCGCCGTCACGGGTCCGCTGCTCGACGGGGCGGATGTCGACCAGGAGGGCGCCTCGGTCCCGGAGGGCGGGGACCTCGTCGGCCGTGGGCCGGTGGGGGAGTTGGTGGCGGACGTCGGCCAGCACCTCGTCGATGCGCGAGGCGGTCACGCGGAGATGTCGGCCGGCTCGGTGCGCAGGGGCGTGAGCCGGCGGGGGTCGTAGAAGGTCATGGTCGACAGGGGTGGCGAGTACACGTGGACGGAGAGGGCGGTCGTCGGACCAGGGTTCCACACGCCGTGGACCCGCGTCGGGCCGATGGCGAGGGACTGTCCGGCCCGGATGCGGTGGGTCCGGAGGGGGTGGCCGCACCGCCGGTCGGTGTAGCGCTCCAGCAGCTCGCCCTCCACCACGACCACCTCGCCCGCCGAGCCGCCGTGGTCGTGGAGGTCGAGGGAGCCGCCCGGGGCCCAGGCGATGAGCCAGGCCTCGTAGGCGTCGGTGTGGAGGAGCCGGGCGTACCCCCGGTCGTCGTCGAGGGCGAAGCCGTAGTCGTCGGGATCGATGGCCGCGGCCAGGCCGGTGGCGATCGACGTGAGCATGGCGGGCGGGACGGATACCGGCAGGGTGGCGAGGGACATCGGACGAGCCTCCAGGCAGCAGACGCGGACGGGACGGTGGGGAGGTCCGGTCAGCGACAGCGCAGCATCGTCCGCATGCCGCCATCCTAAGTCGTTAAAGCCGATCAAACAAGTCATATTTACTTGACAACTGGGACGACGTCGCCCGCCAGTCAGCCGGCGGGCTTGGTCCCGACGACGAGGCGGACCCGCTGGACGTAGGGGATCCCGTCCGGCGTCCGGCGGGAGGCCAACACCGCGAAGACGTCCCGCTTCAAGGCGTCGAGGGCGTCCGGGGGCAGGACCTCGTACAGGGCCCGGATGCCGTTGCCCCAGCCCCACTCCCACCACCCGTCCTCGTCGGGGAAGTGGAACTCGACCTCCACCTGCTGGTCGCTCACGATCTCGAAGCCGGCCCCGGCCAGGGTGGCGAGGAGGTCGAACTCCGGGCGGAAGGGCACGGCCATGGGGCCGGTCGCCTGGGGGAAGTACCTGCCGTAGATCTCGCCGATGAACTCCCAGCCGGGGCTGTCGGACGGGACGGAAGCCACGCACCGACCGCCCGGCCCCAGCACCCGGAAGAACTCGGCCGCGGCCGTGGGCGGGTCGGGGAGCAGGTGGAGCACCATCTGCGACAGGACGACGTCGAACGAGGCCGCGTCCATGTCGAGCGCCTGCGCGTTGCCGACGCGGACGGTGGCGTTGTCGACGCCCGCCGCCTCCAACTCGGCCCCGAGACGAGCCACCATCTCCTCGGCCAGGTCGATGCCGACGACCCGTCCCACGCTGCCGACCGCCACCGACGCCGGGAGCAGCGTCGCCCCCCGCCCACAGCCGGCGTCGAGCACCCGCTCGCCGACCTCCAGGGCGGCCGCCTCCACCAGGCGGGCGCCGAACGTGGTGAAGAAGGGAATGACGATGTCGTAGGTGGCGGCCGTCCGTCCGAACACGGCCGCCACCTCGTCGGCGTCGAACTGTCCGGAGTCGGGGCTGCTCACCCGACCAGTGAAGCCGATGACAACGGAACCCCGAACGAATGCCACGTCTCCGCGTCAGAGGGGGTGTTCGTGGCGATCGCTCGATGTACCGGTCGGACCCCAGCCGAGCGAATGCCACGAACACGCCAAGGAGGGGGTACTCGTGGCGATCGCTCCACGGTCACGCGGGCGCGGGGACGGTGAAGCCGACCTCGCCGCCGCCGATGGGACGATTCGACGCCGCGATCGTGCCACCGTGGGCCACGACGAGGTCGCGGGCGATCGACAGGCCGAGGCCGCTGCCCCGGGAGTCGGCGACGCGGGTGAAGCGCTCGAAGACTGTTGCCAGCTGGTCGGCCGGGAAGCCGGGGCCGGAGTCGGTGACGGTGAACCGGACGAACGTGTCGTCCCTGGTCACGGACACCGTCACCCTTCCGTCCGCAGGCGTGTGGCGCACCGCGTTGGACAGGAGGTTGGCCAGGACCTGGCCGATGCGGGTGGGGTCGACGTCGATCTCGGGCAGGTCGTCGGCGATGGTCGACTCCAGCCGCACCCCCTTGCGTTCGGCGATCGGGGCGTGACCCGCCACCGCGTCCGCCACCAGGGCCGACGGGTGGGTCGGCTCCGGGTGGAGGGTGAGGCGGCCGGCGTCGGCCAGGGCCAGGGTGTGGAGATCGTCGACCAGCCGGCCGAGGACCTGGGTCTCCTCCAGGAGAGCCCAGGTGGGGGTCGTCGCGGGGGTGGATGCCGTCGAGCTGGGCCTCGATCCCGCTCTGCAGGACGGCCAGGGGCGTGCGCAGCTCGTGGGTGACGTCGGCCAGGAAGCGGCGGCGCTGCTCCTCGGAGGCGGCCAGGCGGACGGCCACGTCGTTGATCGTCTCGGCCAGCGACTGCAACTCCCGCGGCCCCGCCGGGGTCACCCGCACGTCGTAGTCGCCCCGGCCGAGGCGCTCGGCCGCGCCCAGCAGATCGGCCACCGGGCCGCCCAGGCGGTGGTAGGCCCGCCGGGTGGCGATCCCGCCCACGATCAGCACGAAGCCGACGATGGCCAACGGGCCCCACGGACCCCGTCCGGCACTCGGCCTCGGGCCCCCGCCGCCCCCCCTCCAGCCGTCGATGGCGTTCCCGACGGCGAAGCCCAGGCCCACCAGCACGGCCACCACCGCCAGCGCGCCGAACAGGAATCGGCGGCGGAAATGCGGCGGTGCGGACCGCCAGGGCGGACCTCCCGGGGGTGGCCACGGCTCTCCCTCCGGCCACCACGGCGGATGGCCGCGACCGCGCATCAGGCCTCGGCGAAGCGGTAGCCGACGCCGTGGACGGTGAGGACGTACCGGGGCCGGTGAGGGTCGGGCTCGAGCTTGCGGCGGATGTTCTTGACGTGGGCGTCGATGGCCCGCTCGTAGGACTCCACCGCCAGCCCGTGGATCACGTCGAGCAACTGGGACCGGGTGAAGACCCGTCCCGGCTGGCGAGCCAGGTGCTCGACCAGCTCGAACTCGGTCGCGGTGAGCTCGACCGCCCTCCCGCCGACCGTCACCCGCCGGCGGTCGGGGTCGACGGTCACGTCGCCCACCGTCACCGGTCCGGTCGTCCCGTCGCCGCCGGCCGCGGCCCGCTCGGTACGGCGGAGCACCGCTCGCACCCGGGCCACCAGTTCGCGGGGGCTGAACGGCTTCACCAGGTAGTCGTCGGCGCCCAGCTCCAGGCCGAGGATCCGGTCGACCTCGTCGCTGCGGGCGGTGAGCATGATGATGGGGACGGGCCCCCGCCGCTGCAGCTCGCGGGCCACGTCGAGGCCGTCGATGCCGGGGAGGCCGAGGTCGAGGACGACCAGGTCGGGCGGGACGGCCCTGGCCTGAGCCAGGGCCGTCGTCCCGTCGCTGGCGGTGGTCACGGTGAACCCGGCGTCGGCCAGGTAATCCCGCACCACCTGGAGGATCTTGGGCTCGTCATCGACGACGAGCACGGTCCTGGTCACCGCACCATCTCAGCTTGTCGGCGGCGCCGACGCCGACGACGGCTCCTCGTGGGCCCGCCGGTGCCAGTCCTCCATCCTCGACTGGGGGCCGTTGCCCGGGCCGGGGCCGCACCAGCCGGGGCCGTAGCCGCCCCGCCGGCCCCGGCCGACGAGCAGCACGACCAGGCCGATGCCCAGCAGGGGGAAGAGGAAGAAGCCCGGTCCCGGGCCGTAGCCCCAGTGGCCACCGTTGTCGATCACCCGGACCACTTCGCCGTCGCCGGCCACCCGGGTGACCACGTCCCGGCGCTCACCGGCCCGGTAGGCCCCGAAGGCCACGCTCATGAGCAGCCCCGCGGCCAGCACGCCGGCGAGGACCCCGGTCAACACTCGTCTGTTCTCCATGTCTCGCTCCTTTGGTCAGTTCGTGACCTCAGGATCGGCTCCGATTGTGAACAGAAGATGGAGACGGTACGGACGTTCGCGTCAGGAGACCTCGGCCAGGCGGCGGGTGAGGTAGCGGCGGTCGGCCTCGTTGGCGGCGAGGGCGAGGGCCTGGCGGTAGGCGGCGGCCGCGTCGGCGAAGCGGTCGAGGCGGCGGAGGAGGTCGGCCCGGGTGGCGGGGAGGAGGTGGTAGCCGGGCAGGGCGCCGCTCGCCTCCAGCCGCTCGACCAACGCCAGGCCGGCGGCGGGGCCGTCGGCCATGGCCACCGCCACCGCCCGGTTGAGCTCGACCACCGCCGACGGCAGCAAGCGGGCCAGCTGGCGGTAGAGGCCGGCGATCTCGGCCCAGTCGGTGTCGGCTGCGGTCGGGGCGGTGGCGTGGCAGGCGGCGATGGCGGCCTGCACCTGGTGCGGCCCCGGCTCGCCCCGGCGGAGGGCGGCGTCGAGCAGCGCCACCCCCTCGTCGATGGCGTCCCGGTCCCAGGCCGAGCGGTCCTGGGCGTCGAGCGGGACGAGGTCGCCCCCGGCGTCGACCCGGCCCGCCCGCCGGGCATCGTGGAGGAGCATGAGGGCCAGCAGACCCAGGGCCTCGGGCTCGTCGGGCATGAGCTGGGCCAGGGTGCGGCCCAGGCGGATGGCCTCGGCGCACAGCCCGACCCGCACCAGGTCGGCGCCGGCGGTGGCCGCGTAGCCCTCGTTGAACAGCAGGTAGACGACGGCCAGCACCGACGCCGTCCGCTCCGGGAGGAGGTGGGCGGGCGGCACCCGGTAGGGGATGGCCGCGTGCCGGATCTTGCGCTTGGCCCGCACCAGGCGCTGGGCCATCGTCGGCTCGGGGACGAGGAAGGCGCGGGCGATCTCGGTCGTGGTCAGGCCGCCGAGGGTGCGCAGGGTCAACGCCACCCGGGCGTCGAGGGCCAACGCCGGGTGGCAGCAGGTGAACATCAGCCGCAGCCGGTCGTCGACGATCCCGCTGTCGCCGCCCGCGTCCCCGTCGTCGGGGTCGGCGGGGCCCCCGTCATCGTCCGGCGGGTTCACGGCCGCCTCCCGGACCTTGGCCGCGCCCACCGCGTCCCGCCGCAGCCGGTCGAGAGCCCGGTTCCTGGCCGTCGTGGTGAGCCAGGCGCCGGGGTTGCGGGGGACGCCGTCGGTCGGCCACCGCTCCAAGGCCCGGGCGAAGGCGTCCTGCACGCACTCCTCGGCCAGGTCCCAGTCGCCCGTCGTCCGGATGAGCGTGGCCAGCACACGACCCCACTCCTCACGAAACGCCCGGGCGACCGCGGCCTCGACCTCGTCCAACTACATCTCCCAGATGGGCCGGACCTCGATGGTGCCATTGGTGGCGTGGGGGAGCTTCGACGCCACCTCGATGGCCTCGTCCAGATCCTCGCAGTCGATGACGTAGTAGCCACCGATCTGCTCCTTGGTCTCGGCGAAAGGACCGTCGGCGGTGAGGACCTCGCCGTTGCGGACCTGGACCGTGGTGGCGTCGGAGGTCGGCCGCAGGCGGTTGCCGTCCTGCAGGACGCCCCGGGCCGTCATCTCGTCGCCGAACTTCCCGTAGCCGACCATCATGGCCTGGCCCTCCTCGGGGCTCATGGCGGCCAGGACCGACTCGTCGTTGGCGATCAGCAGCAGGTAGCGCATCTCGATTTGCTCCTCCTCGTGGGGTTCTCTGCCCTTACGACGGATGGGTTGGTGCCGGATCGACAGCATGACGGTCATTCGTCGGACGTGCCCAGGTCGAAGTGGTCGACGAGCGTCTCGATGGTGAACCGGCTCCCCATGCGGCAGGCCGAGTTCTGGTTGGCGAAGAGGCCCCGCTCCCAGACGGCGTCGTCCTGGGAGACCGTCCGCAGCCAGCGCACGGGCACCACCCACTCCTCGGCGTCGGGGTCGTCGGCCTCGGAGGCGTGCTCGTAGCGGCCGTCGAGGTCGAGCCCGGCCAGCCACGTGTCGTGGAAGGGGGCCGCCTCGCCGGTGACCACGCCCACGCCGACGTAACCGGCCTTGGGGATGAGGACGAAGACCCGGGCGCCGACAGGGAGCGAGTGGAGGGTCCGGGAGTACCACCGCCCCCCGCCGGCGGAGACGAAGCCGTACCGGCGGGCGTCGTCCCACGAGCGACCGTCGGGGTCGTAGCGGCCGAACGTCACGTACCAGTCATTCACATCGTGAGGACGATCTTGCCCAGCTTGCCGCCGGCCCGGAAGCGTTCGTAGGCGTCGACGGCGTCGTCCAGGGGGTAGGTGGCCGCCACCGGCACCCGTACCCGCCCGCTCGCCAGGTGAGGAACGACCGCCGCCTCGACGGCCCGGGCAACCATGGCCTTCTCCTCGAGGGGCCGGCTGCGCAGGGTGGACGACCGAATCGTGCCCCGTCGGGCCATGAGCAGGGCGATGTCGAAGTCCGCCACCGTCGTCCCGCCCCCCATGCCGATGACCACGATCCGGCCGTTGACGGCGAGGGCGGCCACGTCGTCGGCCATGTTGGGCGCGCCGACCAGCTCGAGGACCACGTCGAACGGTCCCTCGGCCACGAAGTCCTCGGGCGCGACGACCGTGGCGCCGAAGCCGGCGACCGCCTCCCGGAGCGCCGGGTTGCGGACGGTGGCCGTCACCCGGGCCCCGGCGGCGACGCCGAGCTGCACCGCAGCCGTGCCCACACCCCCGGCCGCCCCGTGGACGAGCAGGCGCTCCCCGAGGGCGAGGCGGCACTGGGTGAACAGGGCGTCGTCGGCGGTGGAGAAGACCTCTGGGAACCCGCCCGCCTCGGGCCACGGCAGGCCGTCGGGCACGGCCATGGCGACGCGTTCGTGGACGGTGCACAGCTCGGCCTGGCCCCCGCCGGCGACGAGGGCCATCACCCGGTCGCCGGGCGAGAAACGGGTGGCGTTGGGCCCGACCGCGATCACCACGCCCGCCAACTCGAGGCCCGGGATGTCGGCCGGGGTGCCGTCGGCGGGCGGCGGGTAGCGACCGGCGAGCTGATGGAGGTCGGCCCCGTTGAGACCGGCCGCCACCACCCGCACCAGGACCTCGCCGGTTCCGGCCACCGGGTCCGCGTGCTCCCGGATTTCGATCCGTCCGCCGACGATGGTCACCGCCCGCACCCGCCCGTTCCTACTTGGGCAGGAAGCGGCGGAAGGTGGCCGGCGGGGGCGGGGGGATGGCGGCGCGCTTCTCGTCCGATGTCGCCCGCCGACGGCGCATCTCCAGCTCCAGGCTCTCCTTGCCCTTGGCCATGGCCCACTTGTGGTTGGCCGCGAACGCCGGCTTGAGGACGAACGCCAGCCGCCGGAGGAGCGGCTTGGTCGCCTCGATGCGCCAGTCGTAGGTGATGACGACCTCGGAGCCCTCCTGGGCGAACGTCCAGACACCGAGGCCTTTGAGGTCGCCGATGGCCTCGATGGTGAAGCCGGTGTCGGAGATTGGCTCGGTGAGCTTCAGGTCCCACGAGAGGGTGTACGGCAGCCAGCCCTTGGTGTGGAGCCGGTTGACGCTCCCCAACCAGTCGGGCGGGCCGCTGCCATCTTCCAGCCGCTGCACCTTCAGGTAGACCGACGGCCACCAGTCGGGGAGCGTGTCGGCGTTGCCGAGCACATCCTTGACCTCGGCGATCGTCCCCGGCACCCGCCAGACGGTGACGAAGTGGTAGTCGCTGGCCACGCTGTCCCCCTCCCGGACCCGCCGATCTCGACCTGATTGTCGCTCGCAGTCTCTACCCTTGACGGTATGGCTGCGCTCGATCGGTTCTCGCCTGTGGCGCGGGCGTGGTTCGAGTCCGCCTTCGAGGCCCCGACCGACGCCCAGCACCGCGGGTGGGAGGCCATCAGCCGGGGCGACCACACCCTGATCCTGGCTCCCACCGGGTCGGGCAAGACCCTGGCCGCATTCCTGTGGGCCCTCGACCGGCTGGTGAGCGAGCCGCCGGTGGTCGATGCCAAGCGCCGGCTGCGGGTGCTCTACGTCTCCCCCCTGAAGGCCCTCACCTACGACGTCGAGCGCAACCTGCGGGCGCCCCTGGCGGGCATGGCCATGGAGGCGGGCCGGCGGGGGCTGCCCGCGCCCGACGTGCGGGTCGGCATCCGCACCGGCGACACGTCGCAGTCCGACCGGCGCGACATCGTCCGCCACCCGCCCGACGTGCTGGTCACCACGCCCGAGTCGCTCTACCTCATGCTCACGTCGGGGGCCCGCGAGGTTCTCAAGTCGGTGGAGTACGTGATCGTCGACGAGATCCACTCGGTGGCGGCCACCAAGCGGGGCGCCCACCTGGCCCTGTCGCTGGAACGGCTGGAGCGGCTCACCGACCGTCCCCCGCAACGCATCGGACTGTCGGCCACCCAACGGCCGTTGGACGAGGTGGCCCGGTTCCTCGGCGGGCGGGAGCGTGATCCGGCGACCGGCGAGTGGCGGGCTCGGCCGGTGGCGGTGGTCGACGCCGGGGTGCGCAAGCAGCTGGTGCTGGAGGTCATCGTCCCGGTCGACGACATGGGCGAGCTGGGCAAGGTCATCCCCGACGTGCTGTCGGGGCCGGCGGCGGGCGATCCCGAGGTTCGCACGTCGATCTGGCCCGCTATCCACCCCGTCCTCCTCGACCTCATCCGGACCCACACGTCCACCCTGATCTTCGTGAACTCCCGGCGGCTGGCCGAGCGGCTGGCGGCCCGGCTCAACGACCTGGCCGGCGAGGAGCTGGTGCGGGCCCATCATGGGTCGATCGCCCGAGAGCAGCGGCTCGACATCGAGGACCAGTTGAAGGCGGGCAAGCTCCCGGCCCTGGTGGCCACGTCGAGCCTGGAGCTGGGCATCGACATGGGCGCCATCGACCTGGTGGTGCAGGTGGAGGCGCCGCCGTCGGTGGCCAGCGGGCTGCAGCGCATCGGCCGGGCCGGGCACCAGGTGGGCCAGCCGTCGGAGGGCAAGATCTTCCCCAAGTTCCGGGGCGACCTGGTGGTGGCGGCGGTGACCGCGGGGCGGATGGAGCGGGGGCTGATCGAGGAGACCAAGGTCCCCCGCAACCCGCTCGACGTGCTGGCCCAGCAGATCGTGGCCATGTGCGCGGTCGACGACGTCACGGTCGACGAGGTGGCCGACGTGGCTGCCGGCGCCTACCCGTTTTCTGATCTCTCCCGCCCGCTGCTGGAGAACGTGCTCGACATGCTGGCCGGGCGCTACCCGTCCGACGAGTTCGCCGAGCTGCGGCCGAGGATCGTGTGGGACCGGGTGGAGGGTCGGCTGCGGGCCCGGCCGGGAGCCCGGATGCTGGCGGTGGTGAGCGGGGGGACGATCCCCGATCGGGGCCTGTACGGTGTCTTCACCCCGGAGGGGTCGCGGGTGGGCGAGCTCGACGAGGAGTTCGTCTACGAGAGCCGGCCGGGCGAGACGATGGTGCTGGGCGCGACCACGTGGCGCATCGAGGACATCACCCGCGATCGGGTGGTGGTCACGCCGGCGCCGGGCGAGCCGGGGAAGATGCCGTTCTGGCACGGCGACAACGTGGGCCGGCCGGTGGAGCTGGGACGGGCCATCGGGGCGTTCCTGCGGGAGGTCGACGGCTGGCCCGACTCGCGGTTGGCCGAGGACTGCTCGCTGGATCCGCTGGCCGTCAAGAACCTGCGGGCGTACCTGGAGGAGGAGCGCTCGGTCACGGGGGGCGTGCTGCCCACCGACCGCCAGATCGTGGTCGAGCGCTTCCGCGACGAGCTGGGCGACTGGCGGGTGTGCCTGCTCTCGCCCTTCGGGGGACGGGTCCACGCCCCGTGGGCGCTGGCCATCGAGGCCCGGGTGCGCGACCGGCTGGGGCTCGAGGTGCAGACCATGTGGAGCGACGACGGCATCGTCGTCCGCCTGCCCGAGGCCGACGAGGCGCCCCCCCTCGACATGGTGGTCGTCGACCCCGACGAGGTCGAGGAGCTGGTGGTGGGCGAGCTGGCCAACTCGGCCCTGTTCGCGTCCCGGTTCCGGGAGAACGCGGCCCGGGCGTTGTTGCTGCCCCGGCGCCGGCCGGGCCAGCGCACCCCGCTGTGGCAGATGCGGCAGCGGTCGGCCGACCTGCTGGCGGTGGCCTCGAAGCACGGCGAGTTCCCCATCCTCCTGGAGACCTACCGGGAGTGCCTGCGGGACGTGTTCGACCTGCCCGCCCTGACCGAGATCCTGGCCGGGATCCGGTCGCGGACGGTGCGGCTGGTGTCGGTGGAGACGGCCTCGCCCTCGCCCTTCGCCTCGTCCCTGGCCTTCGCCTACGTGGCCAACTTCCTCTACGACGGCGACGCGCCCCTGGCCGAGCGGCGGGCCCAGGCGCTCACGCTCGACCGGGAGATGCTGGCCGACCTGCTGGGTGCGGAGGAGCTGCGGGAGCTGGTCGACCCGGGTGCCCTGGCCGCCCTGGAGGACCAGCTCCAGTGTCTCGACGAGCGCTACTGGGCCCGGTCGGCCGACGAGGCGTCCGACCTGCTGCGGCGGCTGGGCGACCTCACCCGGGAGGAGCTGCGGGCCCGTTCGACGGCTGACTTCGCCGACTCGTTGCTGCGTGACCGGCGGGCGGTGGAGCTCAGGATCGGCGGCGAGGCCCGGCTGATCGCGGCGGAGGACGCCGGTCGCTACCGCGACGCGTTGGGCGCGCAGCCGCCCCCCGGCTTGCCCGACGTGTTCCTGCTACCGGTCGAGGATCCGCTGGGCACGCTGTTGGGACGGTGGGCCCGCACCCACGGACCCTTCCTCACAGTGGAGCCGGCGGCCCGGTTCGCCCTCCCGGTGGGTTTGGTGGAGGCCCTGCTCGCAGCCCGGGCCGACCGGGGCGTGCTGTTGCGGGGCGAGTTCCGGCCCGAGGGGCGGGAGCGGGAGTGGTGCGACCCCGAGGTGCTGCGGTCGCTACGCCAGCGGTCGCTGGCCGCCCTGCGCAAGGAGGTCGAGCCAGTCGAGGCGCCGGTGCTGGCCCGCTTCCTGCCCGAGTGGCAGGGCGTCGGCTCCGACGCCCGCGGCGTCGACCGGCTGGTGGAGGTGGTGCGCCAGCTCCAAGGGGTCCCGATTCCCGCCTCGGTCCTGGAGCGCGACGTGCTGTCGTCCCGGGTGTCCGACTGGTCGCCCCGGCTGCTCGACGAGCTGGCCGCGGCGGGCGAGGTGGCGTGGGTGGGCGCCGGCCCCCTCGGGCGAGACGATGGGAAGGTGCTCCTCTTCCTCCGGGGCCAGGCGGCGGCCCTGCGGCCGGTGACGGGCGGTGGCAGTGGTGGTGGCCGGCCGACCGACCCCGAGCACGACCGCATCCGGGAGGTCCTGGCCCGGCGGGGGGCGTGCTTCTTCCGGGAGCTGGCCGGGGCCGACGACAAGGCGTCGCTCACCGCCCTCTGGGACCTGGTGTGGGCGGGCGAGGTCACCAACGACTCCTTCGCCGCCCTCCGGGCCTTCGTGGCGGGCGGCTCGTCCTCCTCCCGGCGCTCGGGCCGCGCCAACAGACGCCCCCGCCCCGGTTCCTTGACGGTGCTCGGCCCGCCCAAGGCCCAGGGCCGGTGGGCGCTGGTGGAAGCCGAGTTGCCCCTGGGCGACGTCACCCCCACCGAACGCTCCTACGCCCTGTCGGCCGCGTTGCTCGACCGCCACGGCGTGCTCACCCGGGAGGCGGTGCGGGGCGAGGGTCACGGCGGGGGGTTCGCCGCGGTCTACCCGGTGCTGCGCACCATGGAGGAGTCGGGCCGGGCCCGGCGGGGCTACTTCGTCGCCGGCCTGGGCGGGGCCCAGTTCGCCCTCCCGGGTGCAGTCGACCGGCTCCGGGCCCGCCGGGAGGCCACCGGCGAGGTGCTCGTCCTGGCCGCCACCGACCCGGCCAACGCCTACGGGGTGTCCCTTTCGTGGCCCGTCCCCGGTCCCCGGCGGGTGGCCGGCGCCTACGTGGTCCTGGTCGACGGCCTGGCCTCGCTCTACGTGGAGAAGGGCGCCAAGTCCCTGGTCGCCCTCCGCCCCTTCGACGGCACCTGGGAGGACGCCGCCGTCGGCGCCCTCGACGGCCTGGTCGCCAGCGGCCGCGTCCGCCGCCTCGCCGTCGAACGCTACGACGACGCCCTCGCGCCGGTCTTACGGGCCGCCGGCTTCGTCCCCTCCCCAAGGGGCCTCATTCGGTATGCCTGATCCCCTCGAACTGGTGACGATCAGCGGCGTCAGGGCCCCCTTCAACGTCACCAGTTCGGGTGTCGGGCCAGCGCGCATCGAACTGGTGACGATCGGCGGCGTCAGGGCGCCGTCAAGTGTCACCAGTTCGGGGGGGCGGCCGGGTGCCTGAGGGGGACACGCTCGCCCGGACGTCGGCCACCATGCACCGGTGGCTGGCAGGGCGGGAGATCACCGCCGCCACCACCAGGGTGGACGGGTTCCCCGCCGACAGGCTGGTCGGGCGCACCATCGAAAGCGTCGACGCCTGGGGCAAGAACCTCATGATCCGCCTCGACGGCGGCCAAGTGCTCCACACCCACCTGCGGATGACGGGGTCGTGGCACGTCTACCCGGCGGGCCACCCGTGGCGGCGGCCCGAGCGCCAGGCCCGGCTCACCCTCACCTGCGGCGACCGGGTGGCGGTGTGCTTCAACGCCCCCGTCGTCGAGCTCCTCCGCCCCGGCGCCGAGCTCCGCCACCCGTCCCTCGCCGGCCTCGGCCCCGACGTGCTCCACGAGGACATCCGCCTGGACGAGGTCCGCCGCCGGGCACGGGCCGGTCCGCCCGACCGTCCCCTCGGCGAGCTGCTACTCGACCAGCGGGTGGTGGCCGGCATCGGCAACATCTGGCGGGCCGAGTCGCTCTTCGCCGAGGGTCACAACCCGTGGACGCCCCTGTCCGCCATCACCGACGACCAGCTCGACGCCCTCGTCACCACCGCCGGCCGCCTCATGCGCGCCGCGGTCGAGTCCCGGACGGGCGTCCCCACCAAGATCGCCGTCTACCGCCGGGCGGGACAGCCGTGCCGCACCTGCCGCACGCCGATCCGCTCCAAGCGCCAGGGCGAGCAGGCCCGCACCGCCTACTGGTGCCCCACATGCCAGCCGGCACCCGGTCCCGGGTAGCGGTACCTACGCCGGCGGCACGGCCCGTGGCTGGCGGGCGAGGGTGATGACCTGGTCCAGGGGGAGAGCGCGGCCGGCGCGGGTGGCGGACTCGAACCGGGCGTCGCCGAGGGCTGTCCGCAAACGGGCCAGGTCGGCGTGGCGGACGCCCGCCTCCATCGCTTCCAGGGCCTCTTCCGACTGGTCGAGTTGGGCGAAGAAGAGCTCGTCGAAGGCGCCGTGGAGGGTGGCCGCCCGCTCCGCCTCACCCGCCCGGGCCGCCACCGCGGCCAGGCCGAGGATGGCGAGGGCGAGGTCGGGGCGGGCACCGATGCGGCGGGACATGGCCAGGCCCTCGTCGAACAGGTCGTAGGCGGCGACGTCGTCACCGTCGAGGTAGGCCGCGTACCCGGCGTTGTTGCACGCGTTGGCCACGCCCTGGCGGTCACCCTGTTCCCGCTTGACCCTGAGCGCCTCGCCCATGAGGGCCCGGGCCTCGTCGAGCTGGCCCGCCTCCAACGCGAACAGGCCCACGTTGGACATGGCCGACGCCGCCCCCCGCCGGTCACCCGCCCGCCGGTAGAGCGCGGCCGACTCCTCGAACGACGCCCGCCCGTCCTCGCCCAGGCCGTACAGCGCCCCGCCCCGCACGTTGAGCAGGCGGGCCTCGTAGTACAGGTCCCCGACGCCGCGGGCCAGGGCCAGCGCCGAGTCGGCCAGATCGAGGCAGCCGCGGCAGTCGCCCTGTTGATACAAGGTCAGCACCTGCAGGTCGAACACCCGCAGCTCGAGGACCGTATCCCCCTCGGCCCGGGCGATCCCGAGCGCCTCGTCGGCCAGGATCCGTACCGCGGCGTGGTCGTAGAGGTAGTGCTGCACCAGGGTGGCGGTGGCGGCCAGGGCCCGGCCCCGCAGGATCGTGGGCGGGGCCGCCTCAGGCCGGGCCAGCTGGGCCCGCAGCGCCTCTGTTCCCTCCACGCCGTAGCCCCGGAGGAACCAGAACCCGCTCAGCAGGTCGGCCAGGTGCAGGCCGGGGCCGGGGTCGGGGTCGCGGAGGCACTCGGCCAACGCCGCCCGCAGGTTGTCGAGCTCGAGGTCGAGGCGGTCGGCCCACTCCAGCTGGCCCGGTCCCCGCAGGTGGGCCCAGGCCTCCTCGGCCACGGCCAGGTAGTGGTCGCGGTGGGCCCGGGCCAGCGCCGCCTGCTCGTCGACGTCCCGCTCCGCCATCCGGGCGGCGGCGTAGTCGCGGGTGGACTCCAGCAGCCGGTAGCGGACGGTGGCGCCGGATTCGTCGGCCTGCACCAGGCTCTTGTCGACCAGGGCGTCGAGGATGCCGAGGACGTCGAACTCGTCGACGTCACCCCCCGCCACCACCGCCTCGGCCGCCACCATGTCGAAGCCGCCGGCGAAGATCGACAGCCGAGCCAGCACCTCCTGCTCGGCCGGCGACATCCGGGACAGCAAGTTGTAGGACCAGTCGATGAGCGCCTGCAGCGTCTGCTGGCGGGGGAGGGCGGTGCGCGATCCTCCCGTCAGCACCCGGAAGCGCTTGTCGAGGTGGCTGTCGATGTCGGCCACCGACATCGAGCGCAGGCGGGCGGCGGCCAGCTCGATGGCGAAGGGGATGCCGTCGAGGCGCCGGCACAGGCGGCCGACGGTGGCCGCGTTGGCCTCGTCGACGGTGAAGCCGGGCTTGTGGTGGCGGGCCCGCTCCACGAACAGGCCCACCGCCTCGGACGCGGCCACCGTCTCCAGGTCGTCAGCGGCGGGCACCGACAACGGCTGCACCCGGTAGACCCGCTCGCCGGCCACGCCGAGGGGCTCGCGGCTGGTGATGAGCACGTTCACGCCCGGGCACTTGCGGACGAGGGTCTCGGCCAGCACCGCGGCGGCGTAGATCACCTGCTCGCAGTTGTCCATGACGACCAGCAGCCGCTTGTCACGGATGGACTCGACGATGGTCTCGGTGAGCGACTGCGAACCCTGCTCGCGGACCCACAGCACCTTGGCTACCGCCGCCGGCACCAGGGTGGCGTCGGTGACCGGGGCCAGATCGACGAACCACACGCCGTCGCCCGTCCCGTCGAGGCGCTCGGCCGCCGCCTGCAGGGCCAGGCGGGTCTTGCCCACACCCCCGGGGCCGGCCAGCGTGACCAGCCGGGCCTCGCCCAGCAGCGCCGCCACCTCCGCCACCTCCCGTTCCCGGCCCACGAAGCTCGACGTCTGCTCGGGCAGGTTGTGCTGCATGGCCGCGTTGTCGAGCGACCGAAGGGGCGGGAAGTCCCGTCCGAGGCCCTCGCCGCACACCTGGAACACCCGCTCCGGCCGCCCCAGGTCCTTCAGCCGGTGCTCGCCCATGTCGCGCAGCGAGAGGTCGGGTGGCAGCTGGTGGCGGACCAGCTCGGCCGTCACGCCCGAGATCACCAGCTGGCCGCCGTGGGCGGTGGCCTCCAGGCGGGCGGCCCGGTTGACCGCGGGACCGAAGTAGTCGCCGCCCCGCTCCTCGCACTCCCCCGAGTGCAGCGACATCCGCACCCGGATGGAGGAGATGGGGTCGGGCCAGTCCTCCGCGGCCAGGGACCGCTGGATCGACACGGCCGCCGCCAGCGCCGCCGGAGCCGACTGGAAGGTGGCGCAGAAGGCGTCGCCGACGGTCTTGAACACGTAGCCCCGGGCCGCCTCGATCTCGCCCCGCATGATCTCGTCGTGGCGGGCGAGCACCGACTTCATCAGCTCGGGGTGGGCCTCCCACGTCCTGGTGGAGCCCTCGATGTCGGTGAAGAGCAGTGTCACCAGTCCCGAGGGGAAGCTGGTCACTGCAGCAGCGCCCGCAGCCCCGACGAGCTGGCCAGGAGGACGGCGCCCAGGGCCAGGGAGAGCATCGCCCACCGGACGCGGCGGTACTTTGCCAGGACGATGGTGCTGATGTCGAAGACCCGGTCGGTGAGCCGGTCGAGGGAGCTGACCGTGGCCACCGCCACCAGCGCCTTCCCCAGCTCGCGCCGCACCTGCTCGCGGGCGACGTCGTCCTCGCCGGTCGGGCCCTCGCCGAAGGCGGCCGCGTGGGCGAAGAACGCCAGCCGGTTGCGGTCGCCGATGTTGCGGAAGCGGGGGAGGATGGCCAGCACCAGCAGCCCCATCCCGAGCACGGCCGACGCCAGCCCCAGCCAGAACAGGAGCTGCACCCCCGGGTTGTCGAGCTCGCTGAAGGCGCCGCCGCTCGACGCGTTGGAGATGACCACGCTCACCACCACGAACGAGGCGCTGAGGAGCAGGCTGGCCTTGTTCTCGGCCTGGGCCAGCTCCTGGCGGGCCTCCTGGACCATCTTCTCGGCCAATTCCTGCACCCGGGCGAACTCCTCCCGGGAGAGCACCACGGGGCCGCTGTCCGCCGGCGGCGTCTCGTCAACAGGGGCGCTCAACGGTCCTCCCACCAGTCCAGGTCGCCCGGCCAGCGTAATCCACGGCCCCCGGTGAGCACGGGCGCCGGAGAGCCGGTGAGGCCGCCCCGCCGGCGGCTGCTGGCCGACATCTCCCCCCTGCGGGAGTCGCGGGACTTCCGGCTGCTCTTCTTCGGCAACGCCATCTCCTACCTGGGCCGCCAGCTGACGGTGGTCGCCATCCCCTTCCAGGTGTACCTGATCACGAGGTCGTCGCTGGCGGTGGGCCTCACCGGGCTGGCCTCGCTCGGGCCGCTGGTGGTGATGTCGCTGCTGGGCGGGTCGATCGCCGACGCCGTCGACCGGCGCAAGCTCCTCCTCCTCAACGTGGTGGCCCAGGCCGCGACCAGCGTGGCCCTGGCCGTCAACGCCTCGTTGGACCACCCCGCGCTGTGGCCGCTCTACGTCCTGGGCGCCCTCAACGCCGGCCTGTGGGGCGTCGACCTCCCCACCCGCAACGCCATGGTGCCGGCGATGGTCTCCCGGGAGAAGTTCCCCGCCGCCGCCGCCCTAGGCCAGCTCGTGTTCCAACTGGGACAGGTGGCGGGACCGGCGCTGGCGGGGATCGTCATCTCCCAGGTCGACCTGGCCGCCGCCTACTGGATCGACGCCGCCAGCTACGGCGCCGCCTTCGTCGCCCTCCTCCTCATCGCACCCCAACCCCCGGCGGGCGGGGGGACGAAGGCCGGCCTGGCGTCGGTGAAGGAGGGCTTGTCGTACCTCAAGGGCCGGCGCCTGCTCCTCAGCACCTTCCTCATCGACATCAACGCCATGGTCTTCGGCATGCCCCGGGCCCTCTTCCCCGCCCTCGCCCTCGGGCTGTACGGGGGCGGGGCCACCACCGTCGGCCTCCTCTACGCCGCGCCCGGGGCGGGCGCCCTCCTCGGGGCCCTCTTCACCGGCTGGGTCGGCGGCGTCCGCCGCCAGGGGCGGGTGGTGGTCGTGTCGGTGCTGCTGTGGGGAGCGGCCATCGCCGGATTCGGACTGGTCCCGTGGCTGCCGCTGGGCCTCTTCCTGCTGGCCCTGGCGGGGGCGGCCGACGTGGTCAGCGCCGTGTTCCGCAACACGATTCTCCAGATGAGCGTGCCCGACGGGCTCCGGGGCCGGCTCAACTCGGTCCACATCGCGGTCGTCACCGGAGGCCCGGCGCTGGGCGACGCCGAGGCGGGGGCCGTCGCTGCGCTGACCACCCCCCGGGTTTCGGTAGTCTCCGGGGGACTGGCTTGCATGGTCGGCGTACTGCTGCTGGTCAGGTGGGTGCCGGAACTGTCCCGGTACGATGCGGCCGTGGAGGGTGACGCGAATGGCTGAGACAACGCGCGTGCGGTCGGTCGCCGACCTCATGACTCGCGACGTGCTGACGGTGTCGGCGTCCGACACGGTCGCCAGTGCCTGCGAGCGCATGCTCGAACGGGGCGTGGGATCGACGGTGGTGGTCGAGGGCGACAAGGCCGTCGGCATCCTCACCGAACGCGACCTGGTGCGGGTGGCGGGGGCGGGGGCCGACCTGGCCACGGCCAAGGTCTCCGAGTGGATGACGGCCGATCCCGACACGGTCAAGGCCACCGACGACATCGACGACGCCTTCCGGAGCCTCAAGGCCCACGGCTACCGCCACTTCCCGGTGGTCGACGGCGACAAGTTGGTCGGCATCGTCTCCATGCGCGACATGCTCAAGCTCGCCCCCATCCTCCGGGTCGAGCACCCGGGCGCGATCGAGGCCAAGCGCGGTCTCGAGGGCGTGGTCGTGGCCGAGACGTCGGTGGGCGACGTCCGGGGGATGGAGGGCTTCTACCACTACCGCCAGTACAACGCGGTGGAGCTGGCCGAGAAGCGCAGCCTGGAGGACGTGTGGCACCTCCTCTACCAGGGCCACCTGCCGTCGGCGGCGGAGCGGGAGTCGTTCGCCGAGGAGATCAGATCGCTGCGGGCCATCCCCGAGGCGGTCAAGGCCATGCTGCCGATGATCGCCACCGCCGGGCAGCACTTCACGCCCCTCGACGCCCTGCGCACCGCCTACTCCGCCCTCGCCTACGCGGCCGACTTCAAGTCTTGGATGGACATCGACGCCGCCACCCTGCGGGCCAACGCCATGCAGACGAGCGCGGTCATGCCCACCCTGATCATGGCCCTCTACCGCCTCAACCAGGGCCTCGACCCGATCGACCCCCACCCCGACCTGGCCTACGCGGCCAACTACCTCTACATGCTCAGCGGCGAGATCCCCGACCCCGACTACGCCCGGGCCATCGAGCAGTACCTCATCTCCACCACCGACCACGGGTTCAACTCGTCGACGTTCACCGCCCGGGTGATCACGTCGACGGGCGCCGACCTGGGATCGGCCGTGGTGGGTGCCATCGGGGCCCTGTCGGGGCCGCTGCACGGCGGTGCCCCCAGCCGGGCCCTCGACATGCTCGACGCCATCGGCACTCCCGACAAGACCGAGGAGTGGGTGCGCGACGCCATCACCCGGGGCGAGCGGATCATGGGCTTCGGCCACCGCATCTACAAGACCGACGACCCGCGGTCGCTGATGCTCCGGGGCGTCGCCGAGCGCCTGGGCGGGCCCATGGTCGACTTCGCCAAGCAGGTGGAGAAGACGGTGGTCGAGGTGCTGGCCGAGCTCAAGCCGGGCCGGTCGCTCTACGCCAACGTCGAGTTCTACGCCGGCGTGGTGATGGACAAGGTGGGCCTGCCCCGCGACCTGTTCACGCCCACGTTCACGTCCAGCCGGGTCATCGGGTGGACGTCCCACGTGCTCGAGCAGGCGGCCGACAACCGGTTGATCCGGCCGTCGGCCCACTACGAGGGGCCGCCGCCGCCCGAGCCGGTGCCCGACGCCGACTGACGGATGGGTGAGCCGGCGGTGACGGTGGTGGTCGAGGAGGTCACCGCGGTCACGGCCGACGTGCGGGAGGCGATGGCCCGGCTGGTGCCGCAACTGTCCCGGTCGGCGCCGGTTCCCACCGACGACGAGCTGGCCGAGATCGTCTCGTCGCCGGCGACGATGCTGCTGGCGGCCCGTGTCGACGACGGGGCCGACGGGGCCGACGGGGCCGGCCGCATCGTGGGCCTGCTGACGCTGGCCGCGTTCCGCATCCCCACCGGCGTGCGGGCCTGGATCGAGGACGTGGTCGTCGATCAGGCGGTGCGGGGCCAGGGCGTCGGCGAGGCCCTGACCCGGGAGGCGGTGCGGCTGGCGGCCGCGGCCGGGGCCCGCACCGTCGACCTCACGTCCCGCCCGTCCCGGGAGGCGGCCAACCGTTTGTACCGCCGGCTGGGGTTCGTCGTCCGGGAGACGAACGTCTACCGCTACGACTCCGGCGCCAACTGAGGGCCTTCCCCAGGGGTCAATCCATGACTCAGTAGCGTGGGGGCCGCCGTACAATTTTCGGCGTGACCGTGCTCCGGCCCACGTGCCGCATCTACAGCGTCGGCTACGAGGGGACCTCGGTCGAGGAGCTGGCCGACCGTCTGGCCCGGCACGGGGTGTCGCTGCTGGTCGACGTGCGGCTCCAGCCGTGGAGCCGGCGCCCGGGGTTCTCCAAGCAGCCGTTGTCGGTGGCGCTGGCCATGGCCGGCATCGAATACGTCCACGAGCCGCTGTTCGGCAACCCGATCGAGAACCGGGACGCCTACCGGGCGGGTGACCCGGCCGCCATCGAGGTGATGCGGCAGCGGCTGGAGCGCAAGGGCCAGGAGGCGCTCGACAAGCTCGTCCGGGAGGCCCTCTACCGGGACGTGGCGGTGTTGTGCGTCGAACGGGAGTCGAGCCGCTGTCACCGGCGGGTCGTCACCGAGATGGCCCAGGGCCGGGTGCTGGGCCTCGAGGTCGTCGACCTCGACCTCGCCGCCGAGCCCGAGCCCGCCTGAGCCGGCCCGGCTAGGCGGCCTAGGCGGCCGACGGGTCGTCGGCGGAGTCCTCCTCGGCCGCTTCCGGCGTGGGATGGATCGGGAAGACCACGTCGAGCCCGGTGACGGTGAAGACCTTGCGGATCGTGGTCTGGTTCGGGTCGAGGACGACGCACAAGCTCTTGTCGGCCCAGCCGAGCTGCTTGCGGGTGCCGATGATCACGCCCAGGGCGACGGATTCGATGAAGGTCACCCCCCGGAGGTCGACGATGAGGCGCTGGGCGCCGTCGGCGATCAGGGCCTGGAGCTGTTCCCGGAGGATCGGGGCGGTGGCGACATCGAGATCGCCCGCGACCGCGACGGTCGCCCGCGTCTCCGATACCCGGACCTGCACGCTGAAGTCGTCGATGGGAGGCCCTCCCGGCCGCGCGAAATCTAACCAGGCGGGGGGCCGGTTGTCACCCGCGGCCTCGCCCTGCGCCGCCGGTGGGCGATGGCCAGGGTGGCGGCGGCGGCGAGGACCACGGGGGCCGGGCCCAGGCTGACGAAGACCGTGCGCCCGGTGCGCAGCTGGACCTGGTGGCGGAGGACTGCGGCCCCGCCCAGGCGGCTGCGGGCCAGGACGTGCCCGTGGTGGTCGACGACGGCCGAGTAGCCCGTGGGCGCGGCCTGCACGACCCACCGACCCGTCTCCAGGGCCCGCAGCCGGGCCACCGCCAGCTGCTGGGCCGGCACCTGGGCGTCGACGTAGGACGAGGCGTTGGTGGGCACGAGCAGGAGGCGGCCGCCGGCGCGCACCGCGTCGCGGCTGCGGTCCTGGAAGAAGACCTCGTAGGAGATGAGCACGCCGAACCGACCGGCGGGGGTGTCGACCACGCCCGGGCCCGCGCCCGCGATGGCGTCGCGGGGAACGGCCGACACGTCGCCCAGGCGGGCGAAGAACGATCGGGCCGGGATGTACTCCCCGAACGGCACCCGGTGGACCTTGTCGTAGCGGTCGACGACCCGTCCGTCGGGGCCGAAGGCGATCGACGCGTTGCGGAAGCGGTCGTCGCCGGCGTCCTCGGTGATGCCGACGACCAGCGTGGTGCGCAGCTCGGCGGCGAGGGCGGACAGGGCCTGCTCCTCCGGGGACCCGGCGAAGACGCCGTCGACGTCGACCACGTCCTCTGGCCAGAGAACGACCTCGGCCCCTGCGCCGACGCCGGCCGATGCATCGAGGTGGGCTTGGAGGACGAGGGTGGGGTCGCTGTCGACCGCTCGGAATCCACGCTGGCCTCCGCCCTGCACCGCGGCCACGGTGAGGGTGCCGTCGTACCGGCCCGAGGGCGTCACCGCCCCTGCGACCGCGGTCGCCACGACCACTGCCACCGCGGCCAGGGCGGGGACGAGCCCGGGTCGCCGCCGCCGGAAGGCAGTGGCCGCCGCCGCCCCGGCCAGCGCCACCAGGCCGACCACCAACAGTCGCCCGCCGAGCCGGGCCGCGGGCGCGAGCGGCCCCGCCACCTGCCCCAGCTCGATCCCGGCCAGGGGCAGCCCGCCGAACGGCCAGACGCCCCGCACCGCCTCGGCCAGGACAACGGCGGCGGGGAAGGCGGCCGCTCGCAGCCCCGGGCCGGCCCGGCTGCCAGTCCCGCCCGGGACCAGAGCCGTGGCCCCGGCCAGGATGGCGGACTCGACCACCACCGTGGCCAGGAACCCGGGCCCGCTGAAATCGCGCATCCACCACAGGCCGGGGAGGTAGAGGCCGAGGCCGGCGGCCATCCCCGCCCCCAGCCGGGCCCGCAGCCGGCGATCGTCGACCGCGGCGAACACCAGGGCGGCACCAACTATCCCGAGCGGCCAGGTGCCGGTCGACCCGGGCCACGGGGGCAGGCTGAGGGCGAGGAGGACCCCGCCCAGGGCAGCCCTCGCCAGCGTGCGAGGCGCGCTCACGAAGACCTTCCGCCCGTGGTAACCCTGGAGGTCGTGACCGACCTGGCCTCGCTGATGGTGGAGGCGGGGCTCACCAGCCCCATGCTGCCCGAGAACCGCAGCGACCCGTATCCCACCTACGCGTTCATCCGCCGGCACGACCCCGTCCACCACGCGCCCGACGGCACCTGGGTACTCACCCGCTACGACCACGCCGCGGCCGTGCTCCGCGACCCCCGGTTCTCCACCAACCCGGCCCGGTTGGGCGAGGGCGTCGACATGACGAAGGAGAGCCCGGTGCGGCAGGCGGGCTCGAACCTGATGATGTTCAAGGACCCGCCCGACCACACCCGGCTGCGGGGCCTGGTGAGCCAGGCCTTCACCCCGCGCACCGTCGACAGCCTCAAGCCCCGGATCGAACGGCTCGTCGACGAGCTGCTCGACGAGGTGGTGGCGCGGGGCGACGGCGAGTTCGACGTGCTGGCCGACCTCGCCTACCCCCTCCCGACGGTGGTGATCTGCGAGTTGCTGGGCGTGCCCGTGGCCGACCGGGAGAGCTTCAAGGGATGGGCCGCGGGCGCGTCGCGCCTGCTCGACAACTACCTCGACCAGGCCGCCCTCATGGAGGGGATGGCCGCCGGGATGGAGCTGTTCCGCTACTTCTCCGACCTGGTGGAGGACCGCCGGGCCCGGCCCGGCCGCGACCTGCTCAGCGCGTTGATCGCGGCCGAGGCGGAGGGCGACCGCCTCACCCAGGCCGAACTGCTCAGCACGGTCACCCTGCTGTTCGTGGCCGGCTTCGAGACCACCATGAACCTGCTCGGCAACGGGATGCTGGCCCTGCTCCGCAACCCGGGCGAGATCGACCGCCTCCGGGCCGACCCGAGCCTGGTGCGCACCGGCGTGGAGGAGCTCATCCGCTACGACGGGCCGGTGCACATCACCGCCCGCATCGCCACGTGCGACGTCGAGATCGGCGGCGAGCACATCCGGGAGGGCGAGCAGGTGGCGGTGTCGTTGGGCGCGGCCAACCGCGACCCGGAGCAGTTCCCCGAGCCCGACCGGCTCGACGTGGGCCGCACGCCCAACCGTCATCTGGGCCTCGGCGGCGGGCCCCACTTCTGCCTCGGCGCGACCCTGGCCCGCATCGAGGCCCAAGCCGCGTTCGCCGCCGTCCTCCGCCGCTTCCCCCACCTCGAGCTGGCCACCGAGCGCCCCACTTACCGCGATCATTTCGTCATCCGGGGCCTCACCGGCCTCAAGGTGCGCATCACGCCGCCAGCCGGCTGAGCCGGGAGTAGGCGGCGAGGACGTCGGCGCCGACGACCTCGGGGCGCTCGTGGAGGTCGAAGTCGGTGAGTATGAGCAACGTCCACCCGAGGGCGACGAGGAGATTCCATTTGGCCCGGTCGCGGCGGTAGCTCTCGCTGTCGGAGTGCCACAGAGCGCTGTCGACCTCAAGGGCGAAGCGCTTCGGTGGGTAGGAGAGGTCGGGCCGGATGTCGGGCCGTCCGGGCACCCGGATGACGTACTGCCGCACGGGCCGTGGCATCCCGGCCCGGAACAGGACGCGCAGGGCGAGGTCCTCGAGCCCGCTCTCGGTGGGCCGCGCCGCCGGTCCCCGGGCTTCGAGGATCGCTCGTACGCGTCCCGCGCCCCGGACGCCGGGCCCGCCGTAGCGGCTGAGATAGCGCCAGATGTGCTCTGGCGTGGTGAGCCCGAGGTGGACGGCACTCTCGAGCATCCCCGCGGCCGCGTCGGGCGGGACCACGGCCGCCACGTCGATCAGCGTGCGCTCGGGTCGGGTGAGGCGGATTCCCTCGTGGATTCGTACGTCGACCGGTGCGAGGATCGCACTGCGGTGAACCACGGCGAGCCCCAAGCGGGGCTTGCCGGTGCCTGGCGCGATGACTTCGACGCGTTGCGACGTCGCGCCCCGCAAGCCCCAGAGTCGGGCTGCACTCTGATGGGACACAGCGGCGTCGGGGCCGATGGCGAGGCTCGCGGCCAGGACCCGCTGCTCGAACGACGGTCGAGCAGCAGGCACCCCGTACACCGCCGGCTGCAGGCGGACGAGCAGTCCCGATCGGAGCCGACGCTTGATCTGCTCGGCACTCATGCCGAGATCCCGGAGCTGCGCCATCGTCACAATGCCGTGCTGTCTCGCAGCCTGTCGTTGCATTTCAGCGTCGAGCAACATGGCCGGAAGTCAAGCAGGCGGCTGAGACAGGATTTCGTTCGTGTCGCGTCAGGGTCGCCTGGCGACCCAGACGCGACAGAGACCGAGCGCGTCGCCGATCCGTGTCGCGTCAGGGTCGTGTGGCGACCCAGACGCGACAGAGACCGTCCGGGGCGGGCCGGCGGACGGCGGCGGCGGGCCGTCGACGCAGTCACCCGAGCAGGGGGCGGGCGGGGTCGGTAACGTACGCGTGTGCGTCGTGAGCGTCCGCTCGTCCACCTGGTGATTCCACGGTGGGGCGGAACCGGCCTGCACCAGACGTTTGGCCACCGCATGCCGCCGATGGCGCTCCTCGTCCTCGCCGCCCACGCCCGTCGGGCCGGGTGGGACGCCAAGGTCATCGACCAGAACTACGAGCGCATCCCCGACGAGCTCCCCGACCTCGCCTGCCTCACGGTGTGGACGATGATGGCGCCTCAGGCCTATCGCATCGCCGACGAGTACCGAGCCAAAGGCGTGAAGGTCGTCCTCGGCGGCGTCCACCCCAGCCTCCTCCCGACGGAGGCCCTCCGCCACGCCGACGCCGTCGTCTCCGGCGAGGCCGACACCGTCTTCGCCACCGTCCTCCACGACGCGGCCGGCAACCACCTCCAGCGTCTGTACAAGGGCAGCTTCCAGTCGATGGACGACGTCCCCATGAACCACGAGTGGGCCGACATCATCAAGTCCTTCCCGATCACGAGATACGCGCCCCTCAACACCCTCCAGACCACCCGGGGCTGCCGCTTCAACTGCGACTTCTGCTCCGTCATCCGCATCAACGGCCGCGGCTCCCGCCACAGCCCCACCGACCGGGTCGTCGAGGAGCTCAAGGTCCTCAAGCGGGTGGGCCAGCACGTGGGCGAGTGGGCCTACGTCTTCTTCCTCGACGACGACCTTGCCGCCGACCTCGACTTCTGCGGCGAGCTGTCGGAGGCCATCCTCAGCTCCGGCGTGAAGGTGAAGTGGGGCGCCCAGGCCAGCATCGGCCTGGCCCGCAACCCCAAGCTCCTCGACCTCGCCACCCGCAGCGGCCTGCGCACCATGTTCGTCGGCTTCGAGGGCATCGACCGCGAGTCGCTGCTCGAGTGCAACAAGAAGAACCGCCCCGGCGAGTACGGCGAGCTGGTGGCGAGAATCCACAAGGCGGGCGCCGGCATCGAGGGCGGCTTCATCTTCGGCTTCGACAGCCAGGGCCCCGACTGCTTCGAGGAGACGGCCACCTTCGTCGACAACATCGGCGTCGACGTGGCCCACTTCTCGATCCTCACGCCCTACCCGGGCACCGCCACCTACGCCCGCATGCTCCGCGACGAGCGCATCACCAGCTTCGACTGGAAGCGCTACAACATGTACTCCTGCGTGTTCGAGCCGGCCCGGATGACGGCCGCCCAGCTCGAGGCGGGCCTGGCCACCGCCTACCGGGCCTTCTACTCCCGCAAGCGCCGGGCCGGCCGGTTCAAGCGTTTCGCCCCCGGCCGGGAAAAGGCCATCCACCTGGCCCTTTCCGCAGCCAACCGCAACTACGCCACCCGCTACAAGCACCCCCACTGCGCGCCCGGCGCCGGCTACGAGGCCGACCCCGCCGACATCCAGGGACTCCTCGCGGCCAGTTCGGCCCCGGCCCAGGAGGCCCTCAACGTGGCCTTCGAGGCTGCCATCGCCGGCAGCCCGGTGTCGCTCACCACCAAGAAATAGTCGCCCCACCCGTCGGAGGACGGGCCTGCCGGGCGACAGTAGAGGTGTGGGGACGGAGCAGACGGCAGTCGACGAGGACGATCCCGGTCCCGCGTTCCTCGCCCTCTACGACGACGCCCTCCCCCACGTGTACGGCTACCTCCTCAGCCGCTGCGGCGGGCACGTGGCCGTGGCCGAGGACCTCACCACTCAGACGTTCCTCGCCGCGGTCCAGGCCGTACGTCGCGACCACCACGCCCACGTCTCGACCAAGTGGCTGATGACGGTGGCCCGCAACAAGCTCGTCGACCACTGGCGGCGCCAGGCGCGGGAGGAGCGGGGGCTGCGCACCGTCGCCGCCGACCAGGCCAGCTTCCACGACCCCTGGGACGCCGAGCTCGACACCCTCCGGGCGGGGGCCGTCCTTGAACGGCTGTCGGCCCACCACCGGATGGTGCTCACCCTCCGCTACCTCGACGACCTGCCCGTCCCCGAGGTGGCCGTCCTCATCGACCGCACCCTGCACGCCACCGAGGCCCTGCTCGTGCGGGCCCGGGCCGCCTTCCGCCGGGCGTACACCGAAGGGGACGCCGACTGATGTCCGATCCCTTCGCCACCCTGCGCACGCCCGTCGTGCCCACCCGTCCCGACCCCGCCTTCGAGGCCCGCCTCCGGGCCCGTCTCGAGGACGCCCTCACCCTCCCCGAAGGAGTCGACGTGACTGTCACCACGCTCGAAGCACCCGCCGCCACCGCCGAATCGACCGAGCCGCTCGCCGCCCGTATGGCCCTCACCCCCTACCTCGCCGTCGCCGACGCCCGCCGGGCGATCGCCTGGTACGCCGACGTCTTCGGCGCCCGCCTCCGGGGCGAGCCCATCGAGATGCCCGACGGCCGCGTCGGCCACGCCGAGCTCGACTTCGGCGGGGCGCTGGTGATGCTGGCCGACGAGTTCCCCGACATCGGTCACACCGCGCCCCGGGCTAGGACGGGCTCGTCCGTCACCCTCCACCTGGAGGCGGTCGGCATCGACGCCCTCGTGGCCCGGGCGGTGGACGACGGGGCGACCCTCGACCGGCCGCCGTCCGACCACGAGTACGGCCGTAACGCCACCATCATCGACCCCTTCGGCCACCGCTGGCTGCTGGCCGAGGCGGTGGCCGTCCCTCCGGCGCAGCAGACCCGCGGCCGCCACGGCGACGTCGGTTACGTCTCGTTCCAGGTCCCCGACCGCGAGCGGGCCCAGGCCTTCTTCGGCGCCGTCCTCGGATGGACGTTCGGCCCCGCCGAGCGCCCCGAGGCCCGCCGCGTGGTGGGCTCGGTGCCGTTGACGGGCCTCGTGGGGGGCCAGGAGCGGGGCAACCTGGTCCTGTACTGGCAGGTGGACGACGCCGCCGCCGCGGTCGAGACGGTGCGCGACCTCGGGGGCACCGCCACCGACCCGGTCGAGACGCCCTACGGCCCGACCTCCGACTGCACCGACGACCAGGGCATGGCCTTTCACCTCTGGCAGCCACCGGCCGGCGCCGCACCCGCCGCCGCGACCGAGCCCGACCTCGCCTACCTGTCTCTCAACGTGGTCGACTCGGCCCGCTTCCGCCGCTTCTTCGGCGAGCTGCTCGGGTGGACCTTCACCCCGGGACGGGTCGAGGACGGGTGGAGCGTCGACGAGACGGTCCCGATGACTGGGCTCGCCGGCGGCGCCGACCGGCCGTCGGCGGTGCCCATGTACCGGGTGGGCGACATCGAGGCCGCCGTCGGCCGGGTACGCGCCGCCGGCGGGACGGCCACCGCGGTCGCGACCATGCCCTACGGCCGCACGTCCGACTGCACCGACGACCAGGGCACGCCCTTCTACCTCGGCCAGCTGTAGGCGGGCGCCGCGGCCGGGCGGGGGAGCGCCGTCGGTACCCTTCAGGTGTGGGACTGACGGCGCTCGGCGTGGGCGCGCTGGTCCTGGCCCTGGTGGCAGCCTGTGCCATCGCCGTCGCCTCGTGGACCGGCGCGGTGGACTGGGGCCGTCGGGGCCTGGCCGTCGTGTTCGGGCTGGTCACGGTCGGTGTGGCGGCGTTGGCGTGGGCGCTGGTGGGCCAGGACTACTCGCTGGTCTACGTGGCCGACCACGCCAGCCGGGACACCACCTGGCCCTACCGCCTGGCCGGGCTGTGGGGCGGGATGGCGGGGTCGCTCCTCCTCTGGACGTGGATGCTGGCGGGCTGGGCCCTGCTGGCGTCGCGGTCGGTGCGGCGGCGAGTGCCGGACCTGGCCGGCGGGACCCAGGCGGTGCTGGCGGTGGAGGCGGCCGTGTTCCTCGGGTTGCTGGTGACGGTCTCCCGCCCCTTCGCCACCCTCGCCGTCCCCGCCGTCGACGGCGGCGGTTTGACGCCGATCCTCCGCCACCCGGCGATGCTCTACCACCCGCCCCTGCTCTACAGCGGCTACGTCGGCTTGGCGGTGCCGGCGGCGATGGCGGTGGCGGCCCTGGTCACGAGGTCGGCCGGGGACTGGCTGACCGTGGCCCGCCGGTACATGGTGGCCAGCCTGGTCCTGCTGGCGGTGGGCATGACCGCCGGCGCCCACTGGGCCTACGTCGAGCTGGGATGGGGCGGCTACTGGGCGTGGGACCCGGTGGAGAACGGGGCCCTCCTCCCCTGGCTGGCCGGCATCGCCTTCCTCCACTCCGCCCTGCTCGCCCGCCACCGCCGGGCCGACGCCGACGACGGTCTTTGGCGCGAATCGGTCGCCTCCCGACCTTTACGCGCCAAAGAGCGGGCCGAGGCCGTCGTGGCGGGGACCCACGGGCTGGCGTTCCTCGCTTTCGGGCTGTCGCTGCTGGGTGCCTTCCTCACCCGGTCGGGGACGACGGCGTCGGTGCACGCCTTCGCCGAGGCCCGGGCGGTGGGACGGGTCCTGCTGGCGGCGCTGGCGATGACCGCGGTGGCGCTCGTCGCCCTGTCCGTCCGCCGAAGGGGCCCGCGTCCGGCACCGGTGCCCACGGCCACCCTCGCCGGCGCCGTCCGGGTCAACAACGCCCTCCTCCTGGCCGTGATCGTGGTCGTCGGCTTCGGCCTGCTCTACCCCGTCCTCTCCGGCGACGACCTGGTCGTCACCGGTCGCTACTTCGCCATCGTGACCGCGCCCCTCGCCCTGGGCGTCCTCGCCGCCATCGGCGTCGGCCCCCGCCTCGGCTGGCAGCCGCGCCCGTGGGCCGAGGTCCGCACCCGCCTGCGCCCGGCGGGGTGGGGCGCGGCCGCCGCCCTCGTCGCCGCCGTCCTCACCCTCGACAACCGCCGCCCGCTCTCCCTGGCCATGATCGCCCTGGCCGGCGGGGCCGCCGCCCTCACTGTCGCCCAGGGGCGCAGCCGCATCCCAGTCTTTGGCGCGAACGGGTCGCCACCCGACCCCACCGCGACAAAGACCGGCCGATCGGGCGCGGCCGGCGCCTTTGTCGCCCACCTGGGTGTGGCCGTGCTCCTGGCCGGCGTCGCCGGCACCGCCACCGGCACCCACCGCACCGCCAGCCTGGTCCCGGGCCAGTCGATCACCGTCCGCGGCTTCACCCTCCGCCTCGACGACGTCGCCCCCGTCGACGCCCCCGACGGCGGCCGGGCGGCCCGGGCCGACATCGACGTCAGCCGCGACCAACACCACGTCGCCACCCTCCGGCCCGTGGCTCTCATCGCCGCGTCGGGGGACCGGGTGTCGGAGGCGGCGCTCCGGTCGACTCCGTTCCAGGACCTCCAGATCGCCCTGCGGAGCGTCTCCGGCGGCGGCGGGGCCGTCGTCGTCGAGGTCTTCGTGGTCCCCATGGCCCAGTGGGTGTGGTGGGGAGCGCTCCTCGTCGCCCTCGGGATCGCCGTCGCCGCCCGACACCAGACGGACAGCGCGGCGACAGCCGTCGAGCAGAAGGTGCGGTCAGACAGGATCTCTTGACCGAGGAAACACCATGAGCGCTCGCACCCGTTCCATCACCACCGCCGCCGCCCTCGCCGCCGCCCTGACGATCGCGGCCGGCGCCTGCGGTGGCACCTCGATCTCCCAGGAGGTGGCCCGCGACCAGAAGGTCGACGTCGACATGGCCGCCATCACCGCCGCTGGCGTCCCCGGCGTGTCCATCGTCATCCGCGACTGGCTCGACGACGGGTTCCTGCACTCATGGAGTGGCTCCGGTTCGGCCGTCTCTAGCAGCGGGCGAGGAAGCGCTCGTCGTAGGCGGCGGACAACTCGCGCAGGGCGCTGGCGCCGTCCCCCGTGAACGCGGAGCCGTGCATGAGCGCCAGGGTGCCGGGATTCAGCGCCGCGAGCCGCTCGAGGGTGACCGGCAGGCTGGGTGTGAGCGACGAATAGTGCTGGAAAATCGTCTCGAAGGCCATCGTCGGACCGACGATGTCGCCGCCCGTGGTGGCCGGTCCGTTGCCGAGGTGCGTGAACAGGTCGCCGCAGAGAAGCGTGCCCGTCGTCTCCTCGAACAGCATGCGGGACTCCCAGTTGTGCGGGACCTGTGGGGTGTCAAGGTGACGCACTCGCTTGCCACCGAGGTCGATGACCTCGTCGTCGACGAGGGGGCGCGGAGGCCGGTCACACAGGTCGTTGAAGGAGACTTCGCAGCCGAGCGCGCCGTGGGCGACCTGGGAGCCCGGTGCCGCCTCAAGGAAGACGTTCATGCTGCCGCACTCGTCAGACTCGAGGTGCCCGAAGGTGATCCAGCGAAGGTCTTCCACGGGGCGGATCGACGCGATGGCGGCGGAGACCAGCGGGAACATCGCCTTCGGTCCGGTGTGGAAGAGCAGCGGCTCCTCGCCGTCGATGAGGAACTGGTTGAAGGTCAGACCGGAAGGTGGCGCGACCTCCGGGACCCAGGTGGAGATGCGGTAGATGCCGTCGGCGATCTCGTTGACTGTGGTTTCCATCGTCTCCTCCGTCTAACCGACGTCCGCCGGTCTCGGAGTGATGATCCGACGACGACGAGCGCACGACATCGGGGGAGCGACCTATTGCAACCCCTATCGCGTGATCTGTGGGTCGCTCGCCGCACTGGCGGCGGCGACGGCCGCTGCTTCGGCTCGGCTCCGCACTCCCAGCTTGCTGAGGACCCGAGAAACGTGGTGCTCGGCCGTCTTGGCGGAGATGTAGAGGCGCTCGCCGATCTCGGCGTTGGTCAACCCTTCGCGGAGCAGGCCGAGGACCTCTCGCTCACGGTTGCTGAGGGCGGTGACCATCGCGGCCGTGGACGCGCCGGACCGACGGCCGCTGACACCGAGCGATCGGAGCAGCGCGCGGGCGCGGTCACCGAGTGGCCCCGCGCCGAGCCGGTCGAACGTGGCGACGGCGCGCTGCGCATGAGCGATGGCGTCGCCCTGGGCTCCGGCCTCGACGAGGACGTGCGCCAGCTCGAGAGCGGTGATCGCCCGGAGCAGTGGGCGCTCATCTGGCTGGAGCGCAGCGAGCGAGCGCTGCAGGAGGCCTCTGGCACGTTCGTGCTCGACCATCGCGGCGGCGACCCGCCCTTCGGCGAGCAGCGCCTCCGCTCGAATCAGGTCGGCGTCGTGGTCGCCGGCAAGCCGGGCGAGGTGGGCCGCGTGCGCGGCCGCGGAGGTGGTGTCGCCTCTGGCGAGATCGATCTCGACGAGCAACGAGGTCAACGAGGCGCAGCGGAGCACGTCGTCGCCTGCGGCGTCGACCGCCTGCCGGCCGACCGCGCCTGCCTGGTCCAGCTCGCCAGCGGCCAGATGGACCCTTGCCAGCACCTCGCACGCGCCGGGCCGTTCCTGGCACGGCAGCAGCAGCGCACGTGCCTCGTCGGTATGGCCCTGCAGGAGCCGCAGCGCAGCGAGACGGACCGACGCCTCGCTCCGATGCGCGTACATGGCCGAGCCGCCGGGGCCGACGGCTTCCAGCAGCGCGGCCTCTCCCTCGTCCCAGCGACCGGTGGTGCACAGCACCGAACCCAGGACGAGCAGGCAGTGCGTGTGCAGGGCGCGAGGTCGGTTGCCGAGCGGTTCGGTGACCCCCCGGGCAACGACCCGCGTCCACTCCTCGGCACGCGCCGCGTCGCCGGCCCGCTCGCAGGCAGCGAGGAGCGCGCAGAAGCTCATCGCCGCCACCGCCGGATTGCGGACCTCGCCCGCCGACAGCGCCGCCATCGCCTCGTCCAAGCGGGCGAAGCCGTCGCGGGTGCGGCCCTGAACAACGAGCGCGTAGCCGCTGTCCGCCAACGCTCGAACCTCCAGGTCGGAGTCCCCGAACTCGAGCGCCAGGTCGAGGGCCGCGGCCGCGGCGATCTCGACGCCATGGACGTCGGGCAATTCGCAGGCGAGCACGGCCAGGTCGACATAGCCGCGTTCGATGCACCGGCCGTAGGGCTCGAGCAGCCGATGGCCCCGTGCCGCCCATCCCTGGCCCGCTCGGTGGTTCCCCAACCACGACGTGTGCAGATCAGCAAGCGTCGCGGCCACCAACGCCGCCGCCTTGTGCTGGCCGGCCTGGCGCCACTCCCGAAATGTCAGCTCATACTCCCGGCGGGCACCCTCGATGTCGTCCTCGACGAGAAGGAGCCCGCCCAGCAGCTCGCGAGCCACCGGCCCGCCCCCCGCCTCGACCGCCGCCCTGGCGTGCTCGGTAGCAGCCGCCACGTCGCCACTGCCCAGCGCCTGCTGCGCGGCGACGATCAGCTCGGTGGGCCGCACGCGAAGAGGCTAGAACGCAACGCCTCGTCGCACGCAGGGTCCTGGCGGCGCGTCGTCCTGGCGTTAAGCCTCGTACTCCCGCGAGCGCTACCTATCAGACGGCTCTGCGTGCGCTCAACGACGACACGGGTGTCCCAGAACGAGCGACCCAGAACCCGCGGCGCCTGGGGGCCGTCGCATCGTCCACTGGTGGCGGGTCGCGATCGGCCGATGAGTTCGCGGGGAAGCGATCGTCCTATGGACATGACGCTCCCCGAGGTTGTCTCGCGCTCCGAATGGCTCGCCGCCCGGAAGGCCTTCCTGGTCAGGGAGAAGGAGTTCACCCGCCAACGGGATGTCCTGGTCGCCGACCGGCGCCGGCTGCCGATGGTGCGCGTCGACAAGGAGTACGTCTTCGAGGGGCCGGACGGCAAGGCCACCCTCCTCGACCTGTTCGAAGGCCGGCGCCAGCTCGTCGTGGGCCACTTCATGTTCGACCCCTCCTGGGACGACGGCTGCCCGAGCTGCTCGGCCGGCGCCATGGAGATGTCGGAGGGCCTGCTCGAGCACCTGCGGGTGCGGGACACGTCGTTCACCTACGTCTCCCGGGCGCCCATCGCCAAGATCGAGGACTACAAGCGGCGCCGGGGCTGGACGTTCCCCTGGCACTCGTCGTACGGGAGCGATTTCAACTATGACTTCCACGTGACGCTCGACCCGTCGGTGACCCCGGTCATGTACAACTACCGCACGCCGGAGGAGCACGAGGCCGCGGGCACGTCGGGGTACGTCGAGGGCGGATGGCCCGTCGAGGGCCCCGGCCGGAGTGCCTTCCTGCGTGACGGCGACGACATCTTCCACACCTACTCGGTGTTCGCCCGGGGCACGGAGTCGATGGGCGGGTCGTACTACCTGCTCGACGAGACGGCCCTCGGTCGGCAGGAGGCGTGGGAGGAACCCAAGGGCCGTGCGGTCGATGCCCGCGGCAACCGGCCGGACTTCTCGTCGTGACCGCGGCCACGGGCGATGTGGTGGTGCTGGTCGGCACGTCGAAGGGGCTGTTCACCCTGACGTCGGGACCGGCCCGTGATTCGTGGACGATGGCGGGGCCGTCGTTCCCCGGCGAGGAGATCTACTCGGCCGTGGTCGACACGCGGGGCGGGCGGAACCGGGTGCTGGTGGGCGCGACCAGCTCCCACTGGGGACCGTCGGTCTACCGCTCCGACGACCTGGGCGCCTCGTGGGTCGAGCCCTCGGCGGGGACGCTGGCATTCCCGTCCGACGCGGGCGCGGCGGTGGCGCGGGTGTGGCAGCTGCAGCCGGCGGGCGACGCCCAGCCCGACGTGGTCTACGCCGGGGTGGAGCCGGCGGCGCTGTTCCGGTCTGAAGACGGGGGCGAGTCGTTCTCGTTGGACGAGGGGCTGTGGAACCACCCCCACCGGCCCCAGTGGAACCCGGGCGGGGGCGGGCTGTGCCTGCACACGGTCCTGCCCGACCCGGCGGGCGGCGCTCGGCTGGCGGTGGCGGTATCGGCCGCCGGCTTCTACCGCACCCTCGACGGCACCACGTGGCAGGCGGCCAACGTCGGGATCAAGGCGCCCTTCCTGCCGGAGCCGACACCGGAGTTCGGCCAGTGCGTGCACAAGGTCGACCGCCACCCGTCCCAGCCCGACACCCTCTTCCTCCAGCACCACTGGGGCGTCTACCGGTCCCACGACTTCGGCGGGCAGTGGGAGGAGGTGGGGGCGTCGGAGCTCCCGTCGACCTTCGGGTTCCCGGTGGTCGTCGACCCCAACTCGCCCGGCACCGCCTACGTGCTGCCCCTCACGTCCGACTACTTCCGGGTCGTCCCCGACGGCCGCCTGCGGGTCTACCGCACCGTCGACGGGGGGGAGTCGTGGACGGCCCTGTCCGCCGGGCTGCCCCAGGAGGACGCCTACCTGTCGGTGCTGCGGGACGGGTTCGGGGCCGACACGTGCGACCCGACCGGGCTCTACATCGGAACCCGCACGGGCGACGTGTTCGCCTCGGCCGACGGCGGCGAGACGTGGACCGAGCTGGCCCGCCACCTGCCGCCGGTGCTGTGCGTGAAGGCCGCGGTGCTGCGCTGACCGTGCCAAAAGTGACGGTGACCGTGCGCCTGGCGACGGCCCTCCGCCCCCACGCCGACGGGGCGTCGTCGGTCGAGGTCGACGTCGAGGCGCCGGCCACCGTGGGCGACGTGATCGACGCGTTGGCGGCCGCCCACCCCGGCGTCGGCCGGCGCATCCGGGACGAGGCGGGCGCCCTCCGTCGCCACGTCAACGTCTTCGTCGGCTCCGACAAGGCCGCCGCCGACACACCGGTGCCCGAAGGCGCCGAACTGACCGTCCTGCCGGCGGTGTCCGGGGGCTGATCGGCGGGCTGACCATCGGTTTTGTGCGCGAATTCGTACGTCAACGGTACGAAATCGCGCACAAAACGGGTGCGTGGCGCGGGCCGCGGGTCAGGGGGGCGGGAGGGGGTCAGCCAGGCCGGTGCCGACGGCGCCCGCGGCCGCGCCCACGCCGAGGGCGGCCACCACCGTCGCCGCGCCCGACTGTCCGGCGACGGCCAGCACGAGCGCCACCACCAGGGCGAGCGTGCCGCCGACGGGGAGGTCGGACCGGCGTAGGCGGGTTCGCCCGACCCGCAGGGCCCACTTGGGCGACGACGGCGAGGCGTGCGAGTAGCGGGTGACGACCACGCCGGCGGCCAGGCCGACCACGCCCGCGACGACGGCGGCGAGCACGAGTCCCATGGCCGAGGAGCGTACGCGGATGGGGGACCATGGGGGACGGTATGCGGTTCGTGAAGTCCGTCGACGACGCCAAGGACCTGCCCCCGTCGCGGGCCGAGGTGGCGGTGGTGGGGCGGTCGAACGTGGGCAAGTCGTCCCTGGTCAACGCCCTCGGCGGGCACAAGGACCTGGCCCGGGTGTCCAAGACCCCCGGCCGCACCCGCCTCCTCAACCTGTTCGAGGTGTCCGACGGGGCCACCCTCGTCGACTGTCCCGGCTACGGGTACGCGTCGGCGTCGAAGGCGGCCCGCAACTCGTGGCAGAAGATGATCGAGCGCTACCTCTTGGAACGGGAACCGCTGGCCATGGTGATCGCCCTGGTCGACGGCGAGATCGGGCCCACCGCCTCGGATCTCCAACTGCTCGACTGGCTCCGGGCCAACGAGCTGCCGCACACCGTGGTGGCCACCAAGCACGACAAGGTCAAGTCGTCGCAACGGGGCCGTCGTCAGCGGGACGTGGCCGCCGCCTGCCACCTCATGCCCGACGACGTGGTCTGGGTCAGCGCGGCCAAGGGCACCGGCATCGCCCGCCTGCGCGGCCTCGTCCACCTCTGGCTGTCCTGAATACGCCGACCGGCGCCGCCCCGAGGGGACGGCGCCGGTGCGTGGGGCCCGCAGCAGGCCTAGCGCGAGCTCCAGTCGGTGGTGTGACCGCCCTTGGGGGCCCGGGGGGCGGCGTAGCCCTTACCGCCGGAGCTGCCGCCGCTCTTCGCCCTACCCCCGCCGCCGCCCCGGCCGAGGAGCCCGGCCAGTCCCAGCAGCCCGAGCAGCCCGAAGAGGCCGGCGTCGAGGCCGCCGTCGTCGTCGCTTTCGTCGGCATTGACCTCCTGGGACGCGGTGACGCCTGCGGCATGGGCCACCGCCGTCGTCCCGATGCCGATGCTGAGCATTGCCGCCAATGCTGCCGAAGCAAGTGCCTTGCGCATGCCGTACTCCTCGTTCGTCGAATCGTGCGGGTGCCCTACCCACCGTGAGTGCTAGCAGAACCATGCCGCGGGGGTGCAGTCTGTGTCCATGTACCACGACGGTCACCGGGAGCTGCAGGACCGCTTCGACAGCCGCCGCATCGCCGATCGGCTCGAACAGGTCACGGTGCACCACGAGCTGTCGGACGGCGACGTGGCCTTCGTCGAGGGCAGCGCCATGTTCTTCCTGGCCACCGCCGACGCCGACGGGTGGCCCGACGTGTCCTACAAGGGGGGCCGCCCCGGGTTCGTCCGCTGTCTCGACCGGCACACCATCGCCTTCCCCAACTACGACGGCAACGGCATGTTCCGCTCGCTGGGCAATCTGCTGGTCAACGACCGCGTGTCCCTGCTGTTCGTGGATTTCGAGCATCCCGACCGCCTGCGCATCCATGGCACGGCGTCGGTCTCGCCGCCGGACGATCCTCTCGTCGCCTCGTGGGAGGGCGCCCAGGCCGTCGTCCGGGTGACCGTCGTGCGGGCCTTCCCCAACTGCCCCCGCTACATCCACCGCATGAAGCTGGAAGAGCTGTCGAGGTACGCCCCGGCTCCAGGCCACGAGCCGCCGGAGCCGGAATGGAAGGCGATGGAGGTGTTCCGGGACTACCTGCCGGGGAGCTGAGCGGACGCCCGCCCCCCGGCAGGCATCGGTTCGTCGCATCGGAATGTCTCTCTCTCGTGTGCGTCGGGCGACACCCACGGGTGAGAGCCGAGAGGAGCTGCCGGCCATGCTGGTTTCAGGAGGTGTCGTCGTCCTCGACTTCGCCTCGCTTGCGCTTGAGGAGGCGGTCGATGGTGGGCGGGGGGACGGGCGCAGCGGGCGGGGGCGGGGCGACCTTCTTGGGGGCTCGAACAGGCTTCGGCGGACGGTCTTGGCCGGGGCGGGCGGGCAGGCGGGACCTGACCTCGTCGACCAGCCGGCGCCGGCCCTTCTGTAGCGCGGCCACGCCCGAGCCGTGCAGGGCCACCCGGCTGAGGGCGACGGCGAGCGGGAAGAGGAGGGCGGCGGCCAGCAGCATCCAGCCGGCGAGGGCGACCCGGCCGTGGCCGACGGGGAGGCCGGTGTCGTCGAAGGCGGCGCCGGGCTCGATGGCCCCCCGTCCGCCGGCGAGGGCCGACACCCGGGTGAGGGCGTCGACGTCGATCGACCCCACCGCGTACTCGGCCGAGTACGACTGCACCGCGGTGGTGGTGGCGGCCAGCAGCGTGCCGCCGTCGGGGCCGGTGACCGCCACGCCCACCGCGTAGGTGCCGGCGGCGGTGG
This sequence comes from Actinomycetota bacterium, assembly GCA_034669165.1. GTDB lineage: Bacteria > Actinomycetota > Acidimicrobiia > Acidimicrobiales > AC-14 > JAXDMK01. The sequence continues at coordinate 119,550 of JAXDOC010000014.1, read as the reverse complement.
CCGCGACCTCGCCCACGAACGTGGTGTCCGACGTCCGTTCCAGTGGCACCTCCCGGCCCTGGAGGTCGGGGCCGGCCACCCTGGCCACGGCGGTGGCGCCGTCGGGCCACCCGTCCGCCGACTCGGCCGTCACCCGCAGCTTGCCGTCGACCAGCTCGGCCCGGGCGCCGGCACCGGCCGACCCGCCGAGGGGGAACGTGTCCTTCACCACGCCGGCCCAGAACGACGTGTAGCCCTCCCAGGTCGACCACGCCTGCGACCACCGGGCGGACGCGTCGCTCGTCCACGCCGTGGCCCGACCCAGCCCCACCTGCCACGACGCCAGCAGGGGGTCGCTCTCCTCGCCCACCACCAGGTGGGTCTGGGCGGTGGGCTTGGCCGTGGCGCCCAGGTAGCCGAGGATGGGGGGCGAGGCCCGGAGGTCGCGCACCGGCGCCGCCGACGACACCACCTGGGGGAAGAACTCGCCCTCGATCACGATCTGGCGGGAGGCGAGGATGGCCTCCTGCATCATGATCTGGGGGACCTGGGTGAGGTCGGTCTCGTTGTAGAAGCGGCCCCGGCCGGCCTCGGCCACCGCGGCCAGGCTGTCGTCGGCGCCCGTCTCGCCCGTGGCCAGCACCGACACGGTGATGCCCTCCGCGGCCAGGGCGGTGGCCTGCTGGACGAGGGCGTCGAAGTTGCCCTCGCTGGTGAAGCCGTCGGTGAACAGGATGATGTGCTTGAGCTTGGCCTTGTCGTTGCGCAGGGCCTCACCGGCGGTGAGCAGGGGTTTGGCCAGGTTGGTGCCGCCGGCGGGGGACAGCTGGCGCAGGCCCTTGCTCACGACCTCCTCCGCCGGCAGTTGCTGCAGGGGCACGATCCACGCCTGCTCGGTGTTGAAGGCGAGCACGCCCACGTGGTCGTCGGCGGCCAGGGCGGAGATGGTGCGGGCGGCCGCGGCCCGGGAGATGTCGGTCTTGTTCACGCCGCCGCCCGCCCGGTTGCCACCCATCAGGCCGTTGGCGCCGTTCTCCGAGCAGTGGCAGGCGCCCATCGACCCGCTGCTGTCGATGGCCAGCACCTCGGCCACCGAGGGGCGCCGGGTGGGGTCCTTGATGTCGCTGATGACGGGGAGGAGCTTCTCCAGGTCGCTGTCGAGGTAGCCCCCGAGGGCGAAGGACCGGTCGCCGCCGACGGCCACCAGCCCCCGACCCAGGTCGCGGGTGGCGACGGTGAGGCTGGCCACCTGGTCGTTCGAGAGGCTGTGGGCGTCGACGTCGACCAGCACGGTGGACGAGTAGGTGGCCAGCCGGTCGACGGGGGGCACCTCGGCCGCTCCTACGACGTCGACCGGGATCCCGCCCGCCCGGAGGGCGTCGGCCAGGGTGGCGCCCACGCCGGCCATGCCTTCGACGAGGAGGACCCGGGCCGGGCCCTCGATCTGGACCGCGGCGAAGCCGACGTTGTTCTCCAGGCGGGCGTCGGCCGGGCCGCTGACCTGGAGGCGGTAGCTGGCGAGGGGGGTTGTTCCCCCGGCGCCCGCGGTCTGGGCCAGTTCGACGACGGTCTGGCCGGCGGCGACGTCGGCCGTGCGCTCCTCGACCGTCTCGCCGTCGCGGGTCCACCGCAGGCCGACCGTCTGGGCGGTGGTGGACGTGATGGTGGCCCGGACGGTGAAGGCCTCGCCCTCCTTGACGTGGCTGGGGGCGTCGACCCGGCTGACGGCCATGTCGGCCCCGCCCAGGGCGTCGACGGGGTGGACGTCGACCCGGATGCCCTGCTCCCGCAGCCGCTGGGCCTCGGTGGCGGCGTCGCCCTCGGTGGCCCGCCCGTCGGACACGACCACGATCCGGCGGCGGGCGTCGGAGGGGAGCACGGCCCCGGCCAGGCGGAGGGCGCCGGCCAGGTTGGTGCGGGAGGCGTCGACCTTGGTCGCGGGCTGGACGAGCTCGGCGTCGGCCTGGACGGTGAGCTCGAGGCGGGCGTCGCCGCCGAAGAAGGCCACGCCGGCCAGGGCCCCGTCGGGCTGGTGGCGGAGGGCGTCGCGGACCCAGTCGACCGCGGCCGCCTGTCCGCCGACGCCGAGCGAGTCCGACCCGTCGACGAGGAACATCACCGCCACCCGTTTGGAGGTGCGGGGGATGGCCAGGCCGGCGAGGGCGCCGATGAGGAGGAGGGCGATGCCCGCCCGGAGGGCCACCGCCGCCCGCCACTGGTTGCGGCTCACTCCCTTGCGGCGACGGCTGAGGAGGAGCTCGACGGCGAGGACTGCGAGGAGGGCGATCACGAACCACTTGAGCCACGGTCGTTCGCCGGTGGCCCGTCGCTCGCCGGGGCCGAGGGACCGCTCGGGGACGGGCAGGCCGGCGGCGGGGGCGATGGCCGACTCGCCGGGGTCGGCGTTGACGGCGAAGGTGACGTCGGGGCGTCCGTCCTGGTGAACGGTCCAGTAGCCGATGGCGTCGGTGACGGGCGCGGCCCCGCCGGCGGCCAGGCTGAGCTGCACGCCGGCGGGGGCGTCGACGGTGGCCGGGCCGGTGAGGCTGACGGGCAGGGGCTGGCCGACGCGGAGGTCGGCCGGGGGGAGGGCGGCGCCGGCCAACTCGGTGAGCAGGCGGTCGCCGAGGAGGGGGAAGGCCACCTGCAGGGGGAGGTTGCTCTGGTTGAGGGCGAAGGCGAGGTAGGCGAAGGGCCGTCCGCCGTGGGCACCCCTCAGGAGGAGGGGGGCGCCCTCGGCGCCGACGAGGACGTCGGTGCTCGGCGCGGTGAGTCTCTGGGCCTTGGCGATGCCGACCTCCGACAGGTCGAGGCCGGCGAGGAGGGCGTCGTCGCTGCGGACGAGGGCGACGGCCGGGTTCTCGACCTCGCCGGTGACGGCCACGCCGGCCGTGGTCGCGCCGCCGGGGGGGGCGATGGCGAGGAAGGGGGCGCCGGGGTCGGCGGGGACGGCCACCCCGTCGTAGACGACGAGGTCGAAGCCGGGGGCGGGACGGGATTCCTCGCTGCGTTCGACCGTCACCGACGGGAGGCTGGCGAAGAGGCGATCGAGGAAGACGTTCTCGGGGCCGGCGAGGAGGACCTTGAGCGGTCGGCGGCGGCGGGCGGTGGCGAAGGCGTGGTTGTCGGCCGCCAGCAGGTCCTCGCCCTCGAGGAAGGCCTCCACCCGGTCGCCGCCGGGGAGGTCGATCTCCTTTTCCAGGGCCGCGCCGGCGGCGAGCTGGACCTGCTCGGTGTGCTCGGTGCGGCCGTCGACATCGAGGCGGAGGGTCTGGGTGGCGGCCGGCCCGCCCGTGTTGCGCAGGCTGACCCGGGCGTGGAGGCCGCTGCCCCGGGGCTCGACGGTGAGGCGGGTGATGGCTCGGTTGGTGGCGCGGGAGCCGGTGCGGCGGTAGTCGGCGCCCGGCGGGAGGAGCTTCTGCTGGTCCTCGGTGAGCCCGCCGTCGGACAGGAGGACGAAACCCACCGCCGCCCCCGGCGTCTCCACGCTCTCGGCCAGGTTGAAGGCGGTGGCGAAGTCGGCCGGGCCGGCGGTGGTGTTGACCGCGTTGAGGGCGGTGGCGAAGGCGTCGGGGTCGGGGCTGGCCGAGAGGACGACGCGGGGCTGGGCGTCGGCCACGACGATGCTGGCCACGCCGCCCCCCGGGAGCTGCCGGCGCAGGTCGCGGGCCTCGTCCTTGGCGTCCTCCAGGCGGTCGGGGCTGCCGTCGGTGGCGGCCATCGAGCCGGACGCGTCGAGGATGAAGACGGTGTGCTCGGCCAATCGGGCGGCGGTGGGCCGCACCGGCTGGGCCACGATCGCGGCCAGGAGGGCGACGGCCAGGAGCTGGGCCGCGAGCAAGGTGCTGGGCCGGAGCTTCTGCCACGGCGCCGCCACCGACACCGGCCGGGCCACCGCCCGCCACAGGAAGGTCGAGCTCACCTCCACCGGCGGCCGCCGGGGCCGGAGGATATGGAGCACGACGACGGGGATCGCCAGCAGTCCGAGCCACAACCCAGCCGGATTGGCGAACCTCACGACTTGCTCCAACCGGTGACGATCGGCGGCGCCAGGACGCCGCCGATCGTCACCAGTTCGGTGCTGAGTGTCATCGGAGGACGCCTTCGCGGCGCCAGGTGCCGAGGAGGGCGGTCTCGAGGTCGTCGTCGGCGAGGATGCGGACGTAGGCGGCGCCGACCTGGGCGCAGCGGCCCCTCACCCGTTCCAGCCAGGCGGCGGTGGCCTGCTCGTACTCCTTGAGGGTGTCGGCGGCCAGGCTCACCACCACCCGTCCACCGCCTTCCCGGTCGACCAGCTCCAGATCGCCGACGAGGGTGGGGTGCAGCTCCTCGGCCGCCAGCACGTGGACGACCATCACGTCGCCGCCCCGCGACGGAAGCCGGCTCAAGGCGCCCTCCCACTCCTCGGTGAGGAGGTCGGAGATGACGACGGTGAGCCCGGCCGGTCCGGGCCGGGCCAGCAGCGACGACACGGCGGCGGCGAAGGCGGTGTCGCCCGTTGCTTCCAGCGACGCCAAGTGCCCGAACAACGCCGGCACCGCCCCCCGGCCCGCGAACCGGGGCGCCGCCCGTTGCAGGGGGAACGTGTGCACGCTCACCGGATCCCGCCGGGTGAGGGCCACGAACCCGAGGGCGGCTGCCACCCGAGTCGCCTGCTCGAGCTTGCCCGCCGTCGCCATCGACGCCGACGTGTCCACCAATAGCCGCAGGTGGAGGTCGTCCTCGGCTTCGTAGAGCTTGAGCAGGAGGACGTCGAGGCGGGCGTAGAGGAAGTAGTCGATGCGGCGGAAGTCGTCGCCCGGGTGGTACTGGCGGTAGTCGGCGAAGTCGGGGGACGAGCCCCGGCGGGTCGAGCGGTGCTCGCCGGCGAAGTGCCCCGCCAACCGCCGCCGGGTCCCCAACTGGAGCGCCTCCAACCGGGCCAGCAACCGGGGGTCGAGCAGCCGGGCGCCGGTTTCCTGCACTCGGGGAGTGGTGATCTCGCCGGAAACGGGCGATTTCACGACGCTACGGGTGCATGAAACGCGGGTCTCACGGCGCGCCGCGCATCCCCGCCGCCGGCTCGGGGACCGCGGCCAACACCGCCGCCACCAGGGCGTCGGCCGACACGCCGTCGGCCACCGCCTCGTAGCCGAGGACGAGCCGGTGGCGGAGGGCGGCGGTGGCCACGAGGCGGACGTCGGCGGTGGCCACGTTGGGCCGGCCGTCGAGCAGGGCGGTGGCCTTGGCCGCCAGGATCAGGGCCTGGGCGCCGCGGGGCGAGGCCCCGAACCGGACGTAGCGGCGGACCGCATCGGGCGCCTCGGCATGCGTCGGGTGGCTGGCGATCACCAGGTCGACCGCGTGCTGCACCACGTGCGACGCGGCCGGCACCGCCCGGGTCAGCTCCACCATGGCCGTGAGGACGGCGGCGTCGGCCACCTTGTCGACCGTCGGACGGGCGTCGCCGGTGGTGCGCTCGACCACCGCGGCCAGGTCGGCTGCGGGCGGGAAGGGCACCACCACCTTGAGCAGGAAGCGGTCGAGCTGGGCCTCGGGCAGCGGGTACGTGCCCTCCATCTCGATCGGGTTCTGGGTCGCCATCACCAGGAACGGCCGGGGGAGGGGCCGGGTCTCGCCCGCCACCGTGACCGCCCGCTCCTGCATCGCCTCCAGCAGCGCCGACTGGGTCTTGGGCGTGGCCCGGTTGACCTCGTCGGCCAGCACCAGGCTGGCGAAGATCGGTCCCGGCCGGAAGCGGAAGCTGCGCCGCCCGGCCTCGTCCTCCTCCAGCACCTGGGTGCCGAGGATGTCGGCCGGCATGAGGTCGGGGGTGAACTGGACCCGGCTGAACGGCAGGTCGACGGCCGACGACAACGTCTTGAGGAGCATCGTCTTGCCCAGCCCGGGCACGCCCTCGAGCAGGACGTGGCCCTCGCACAGCATGCAGACGAGGACATCGCGCACCAGCTCGGCCTGGCCGACGATCACCCGCCCGATCTGCTCCTCGATAGCCCGGGCCCGCTCGACGTACTCCTCCGGCGTGATGGTCATTGACCCTCGGCGAGGGCGGCGAAGTAGGACTGGACGAGCGCCCGCTGGGTGGGCGGGATGTCGAGGCGGTCGAGGGCGGCGGTGGCCTCGGCCGAGTAGCGGGGGAGGACGTTGCCCACCGGGACCTGGGCCCCGTTCTGCAGGGTGAGGCCGTCGCCCTTGCCCACCACCTGGCTGGGACCCTCGCCCTGCTGGCCGGTGGTGTTGAGGACCTCGCCGTCGGTGCCGCCGGCGGGGTCGAAGACGGTGGCCGACTCGAGCCCGCCGGACGGGTTGTTGCCGGTGCCGCCGCCCGGCGTCCCCGGTCCGCCCTGGCCGCTGCCGGTGCGGGCGTTCGTCCCCCCGACCTGCCCCGACGCCCCACCCTGCGCCTGCTGCCCCTGACCTTGCCCCTGCCCGCCGCCCTGCCCCTGCCCTTGTCCCTGCCCCTGTCCCTGCCCCTGCCCCTGGCTTTGCCCTTGACCTTGGCCGGGGTTCGAGAGGGCGGCCCGGGCGGCGGCGATCGACGAGAGGGCGCCGACGGTGGCCTCCTGCCCCGCCACCGACCCCGCGGTCGCGGCCTGGGCGTCTGCCGCCGCGCCCAGAGCCCCCGCCGCCGCGGTGAGGTCGCCGCTGGCCAGGGCCGCGGCCGCGGCCGACAGGGCCGACGCCGCGTCGCTGTTCCCCGCGGCCTGGGTGGCGGCCAGGGCGGCCAGCCGTTCGGCCAGCGCCTGGCGTTCCTCGGGACTGAGTTGGGCCAGGGCCGATGCCGCCGACCGCAGTTGGCTGGCGGCATCGGCGCCGGCGGACGCTCCCGGCAGCGGCGACGACGCCAGGCTGCGGTCGAGGCCCCGCACCGCCGCCTTCTGGGCCAGCAGGTTGGACGACAGCTGCCCGGCCAGCTCCCGGGCGGCGGCGTCGAGCGCCTCCTGGCCCTGGGGCAGGTCCGGCGCCGACGCCAGCTCCCGGGCCAGCTCCTCCAGCCGCTGGGCCAGCTCGTCCTGGTTCGGCGTCGGCGGGGTGGCGGCCCGGATCTCCTCGGCCGCGTCGGCCAGCTTGTCGGCCTCGGCGTCGAGAACCTGCTGGTCAGCGGCCTGCCGGCGGCGGACGACGTCCTGGTGGTTGGCCATGAGCCCGAGGGCGACAGCGGCCACCGTCAGCCCCGCGACCACGCCCATCCGCCGCCGCTCCAGGCGCACCGGCACCGCTTCCGACGGCTTCCGTCCCGCGGCCAGGTCGGACGCCCGGGCCTGCACCCGCTCGCCGAACGGCCCCGCCGCCCGGCCACCCTCCACCTCGAGGGCGGTGGCGAACACGTCGCCCGTTCCCAGTCCCCGGTCGGCGGCCCGGGCCGCCACCAGCAGCGGAACCTTCACCACCAGCGCCGCCACCACCAGCGCCACCACCGCGACCACGGCCAGCCCCACCGCCACCGGCTCCGGCCACGCCCACGGCCGCAACCGCCCGGCCAGCACGAGGGCCAGGGCCAACCCCGCCAGCGCCGGCGCGATCCACTGGGCCGTGGCCACGCCCCACGCCAGCCGCAGCCGGCGGCGCACGCCCGCCAGCAGTTCCGTCACGAGGAGTCCCTCGCCGACGGCAGGCTCACCCGGCGGACGGCCACCAGCAGGGCCAGGCCGCCGATGACGATCGACGCCAGCAGCCACGCCACCCACAGGCGCACGCCGGCCACCTCCGCCTGGGCCCGGATCGGCTCCGGGAAGACCTGCCCGAACCCGTCGCCGCTCCCGTCCCCCGGGTCGATGAGGATCTGGTCCGAGGATCCGTCCGAGCTGAAGATCTGGATCTGGCTGCTGATCTTGGGATCAAGCGGCACGGGGAGGTCGGGGGGGGGAACGGTGCCGCCGGCGATCGTCGTCGGGACGAAGGGCACCGGCGCGACGGCCGGTGCCGGCACCGCCACCACCGTCGCCGGCGCCTCCGCGAACCCGCCGCCGATCGCCACCCGGCGTTCGATGCCGGCTACGCCGAGACCGCTGTCGGTGGCGAACGCGAAGCTGTCGGGCCGGACGAGGTCGGCCAGGGCGGTGAAGGGCGAGTCGAACGACGACGACTCGGTCCGCCCCTGGACCACGTCGGCCGTGGCCACGAACGGGTTCAGGGCCAGGATGGCGGGCGACGCGGTGTTGATGGGCCCGTCCATCGCCCGCTGGCCGCCGTAGACGATGAACGTCCCGACGGTGAGGGCGGCGGTGAGCCCGTAGGCGATCACGGTGGCGGCCTGGGTGCGACGGAGCAGGGCCGACGAGGCCACGGCCAGGCACGCCAGCACCACCGCCGTGAGCAGGATCATCACGACGCCCTTGAGCACCTCGGTGGCCGACACCCCGCCCACCAGGAAGGGGACGCTGAGCAGGGGCAGGCTGGCCATCACCAGGAAGGCGGTGAAGGCCAGCGACGACAGCAGCTTGCCCAGCACGATCGACCGCGGCCGCAGCAGGGTGACCTGCAGGGAGACGAGCGTCTGCCGCTCCCGCTCGCCGGAGATGGCCGAGGCGGTGAGCCCGGGCACGATGAAGCACACCAGCATGAGCATGAAGAACAGCAGCCAGTGGAAGATCGAGCGCCCGACCGACGCCGACGCCAGCGGGTTGCCGAAGTCCGCCCCCGACGACTGCGACGCCCCCAGGTAGACGAAGCGCAGGATGAGGGCGAGGATCGCCAGGTAGCCGGTGACGACCAGCCACGTCAGCTTTCCCCGCATGCGCTGCTTGAGCTCGCGGGCCAGCACCGGGTTGAGGGGCGGCAACGCCCGCCGCAGAGAGGCCACAGCAGTACTCATCGAGAAGAACTCATTGGAGCGTGCCTTCCGTCACCTGCATGAACACATCCTCCAGACCCGACCCCTCGACCCGGAACTCGATCACGGCCAGGCCCTCGTCGACCACCAGCCGGCGCAGCAGGGCCTGCTGCTCGGCGTCGTCGGCGACGGAGAAGCTCCGCACCTCACCGCCGGCCAGGTGGACGGTGACCTTGCGCCCCGCGACCGACGTGAGCTGGGCGCTGATGTCCTTGGGCGACCCCACGGCCAGCAGCCGGCCCGCTTCCATGATGGCGATGTGGCTGCACATCTCCTCCATCTCGGAGAGGATGTGGGAGCTGATCACGATGGTCTTGCCCATCGACTGCAGCTCGGCCAGCAGCCCCCGCAGCTCCACCCGGGCCCGGGGGTCGAGACCGCTGGCGGGCTCGTCGAGCAGGAGCACGTCGGGGTCGTGGACGAGGGCCCGGGCCAGAGCCAGGCGCTGCTTCATGCCCCGCGACAGCGACTCCACCATGGCCGTGCGCTTGACCTCCAGCCCGACCAGTTCGAGCAGGCCGTCGACCAGCCCCTTCCAGCTCGACCGGGGCAGCGAGTAGGCGGCGGCGAAGAACTCGAGGTACTCCTGCACCGACAGGTTGTCGTAGACGCCGAGGACGTCGGGCATGTAGCCGACCTTGCGGCGGACGCCGCGGGCGTCGTGCACCGGGTCGCAGCCCGCCACCTCGGCCGTGCCCGACGTGGGCGTGAGCACCGTCGCCAGGATCGACAGGGTGGTGCTCTTGCCCGCCCCGTTGGGCCCGATGAGGCCGAACACGCTTCCTGTCGGGACTTCCAGGGTGAGGTCGCGCACCGCGAACAGGTCGCCGAAGCGCTTGGTCAGCCCCGAGGTGCGGACCGCGACGCCGCCGTCGGCCTCGGGCGGCTCCTCCACCTCGTCCACCGTCACCACGTCGGTCATGCCGCCTCCCGCAGGGTGAACAGGCCGTTGACGTCGACGATGGACGAGAACGCGGGGAACCGCAGGAAGACCTGGTCGCCCTGCACCGCGCCGGCGGGCAGGTGGAAGTCGACCGAGCCGTCGTTCCCCCGGCCGCCGGCGGGCGCGGCCAGGGCGCGCCAGCCGCCGTCCTGCCACACCTCCATCTGCGGCATGGGCGCCCGCAGGGTGAGGCGGGCGGGGTCGGGCGTGCGCCCGCCGCGGTCGGCGTCGCGGGTGACGAAGCGGACGACGAAGGTCTCGTCCGGTCCGCCCTTGAAGTCGGGGGCCCGCACGACCTCCCGGCGGATGTCGAGGGCGGCGCTCTCGGCCGGCACCTCGACCCGGTTCCGACCGAGGATCAGGGAACGGCCGCCGCCGCCGGCATCCTTGCCGTCGACCTGGACCGGCGGGGAGAACGACCGGGTCCACCCGGCGGCGACCACCTCGCCCGGCCCCCGGAACTCCTGGCCGCCGAGCGCCACCGCCGTCTGCCACAGACTCATGTCGACGGTGGTGTCGGGGCTGGGGGAGAAGACGTCGAAGGCGCTCCACAGCCGGAACTCGATGCCGGCCTCGCCCTGGAACTGGAAGTTGACGTCGGTCTCGGTGGCCGACCACTCCTTCTCCTCGCCCGGCTCCAAGTGGCCGATCAGCACGCCGCCCGTGCCCACGAAGACGGCGACCTCGTCGAGCGCCCACCCGGTGGCGTTCTTGACCCGGCCCGCGGCGCTGTCCGCACCGGTGGCGGTGGAGGTCACCTCGAGGGCACCCTCGGCCGCGACCGGGCCGTTGGCGGCGACGATGCCGAACTGGCCCGCGTCGAGGGGGAGCGAGCCCTCGGTGCCGTCGGCCGTGATGGTCACGGATGACAGGGAGGTGGAGATCTCGATGTCGGACTGGCCGCTCGGCGTCCATCCGGGGCCGAAGCGGACGCGCGACGTCTGCCCGCCCGACGAGAACACGCCCGTCCAGGTGTCGGCCGTCGACCCCGCGGGGCCGGTGGCGACGACGCTGGTGTCGACGTGGCGGGTGGTGTCGCGCAAGCCCCGTCCGCCGACGTAGCTGCCGGCGGTGAACAGCACCGCCACCAGCGGGACCGCCACCCAGGCCAGCTCGGGGTGGCCCCGCCGGCGGACGACGAAGAACACGACCGGGCCCGCCATCAGCACGTAGAGGACGAGGAAGGCGACCAGCCACCCGAGGCGGGGGACCCGGAGCCCGGCGTCGTTGGCCAGGGCCTGGCCGACGAAACCGTTGCCGAAGCGGATCCCGGGGTCGCCGGTGACGGCCCAGCCGGTGGGCTCCACCAGCCCCGACCACTGGCCGGCGGCGATGGCCCCCGCGGTGAGCCTGACCTCGCCCCGCCCGGCGGCCGCTCGCCCGTCGCCGCCCGGCTGCCAGGCCGAAGGGAGGCCCTCGACGGTTTGGCCGCGGTCGCCGTCGACCAGCAGGTGGCCGCCCTGTTCCAACCACCCCAGCAGGGCGGTCCGGGTGGCGGCCGGCAGGCGGGTCAGCTCGTCGGCGGCGGCGGCGATGGTGCTCACCGGCCCCAGGCTGGCCGGGGCCTGGGCCAGCTCGGCCGGGCCGATGGCCGTGAAGCGGGCGGTGCCGGCGTCGATGGCGAGGGGAGCCGGGCCGGGCACGGTCCGTCCGCCGAGGGCGCCGGGCAGCAGCCCCACCAGCTCCTGGCCGGACGAGCTCTGCAGGACGCCTTCGCCGGCGGCGATGTCGGTGGACCCGTCCCGGAGCCGGGCCTGCACGCCGATGGCCCCGTCGAAGCGGAACGACTGCCAGGCGGGCACGACGAGCAGGAACTCCTTGGTGCTCCCGCCGGGGATCTCGACCGGGATTCCCACCGGCGTGGCGTCGCCGGCGACGACCTCGAGCCGGCCCCGCACCAACCGGTCGGCCGTCACCTGCACCCGCACGGCCATCGATCGTCCCGGGACGTAGGACCCGTCGTACGCCCCCGTCACCCGGAGCGACGTGGCCGCGGCGGCCGGGGACGCGGCGGGGCCGACGACGGCGAGAACGGCGATGACGACGACAAGAACGTGGCGGAGGGCGGGCGCGGCGAGACAGCGTCGTCGCCTGGGCCAACGTTCTCGCACGTCAGGGCCTCTGCTTTCTCCCGCCACTCCGCAGGTACGACGTCGGCCACAGGCCGCCGGTTCCCGTCGTCCGGAGAGAACCGCGGTGGTCGCCCCAGACGGTACCGGGACAACCCCGCCACGCGGCCGCGCTCGACGACGGGGGCCCAGTCGACGAGGACGACGGCCGACACCGCGGCCCAGGCCCAGTAGTCGAGGCCGAGGGCGAGCCACGTCCCGGCGTGGAGGGCGACGGCGCCGGCGGCGTAGGCGGTCGACGTCCGCCGGCCCCCGAAGAGCACGGCGGCGAAGGTGAGCTCGAAGAGGAGGACTCCGGCCGCCAGCCAGTGGGCCAGTCCCGACTGATCCGCCAGCCAGATGGCGACGTCGGGGAAGCGGACTTTGCCGCCGTCGGCCGCCTGGTAGAGCACGTAGCGCAGGTTGTCGGTGAAGACCCACGCCGGTCCGGAGTGCAGCACCTTGGCCAGGCCGCTGAAGAAGTAGGCGCCGGCCACGACCACGGTGGCGGTGTGGACGGGCCAGCCGAAGCGGGCCGAACGGGCCTGGTCGCGCCACCGGGCCGCCGGGGCGAGGAGGAAGGGCACCGCCGCCAGGAGGAGGAGGGCGTCGTTGTGCAGGAACTTGCCCCGGCTGCTGCGCAGGCCGGCCAGGACCAGCAGGCCCACCCAGGCCACGGGAAAGCTCGCCCGGCGACGCCAGCCGACCACGGCCAGGGCGGCGGTGGCGGTGCCCACGACCTGGAGGGCGACGATCGCCGCCGTCCCCGGCATGGCGTCGAGCGGCCGGAGGAACCACACCGGGCGGAAGAGCGCGGCCGGCTGCCCGGCCAGGTCGAGATAGGGGCCGAAGGCGATCCGCAGGCCGATCACCCCTGCCAGGGCGGCCTGGGTGACGAGCATCCGTCGCGCCGTTCCCGGCCCGAACAGGCGCAGCCCGGTCATGGGTCTGGGCACACGTAGCGGAGCTGGCGTTGACCGGTGCCCGGGTGACGGGTGGAGTCGGTGACGGCGTAGACGCGGATCTCATCGACGTCGATGTCGACATCGGTGGCCGTCCGGGCCCACTCCGCGGCCCATGCGTCGCAGGCGCCCTCGCGCTCGTCGGGCGACAAGTCGTCGAAGCCGTTGATCACGTGCTGATGGCCCTGGTAGGCGGCGGGGAACGTCGAGAAGGGAATCGGCCGCTCGTCGCCGTCGGCGGCCACGCCGGTCACCAGCCAGGCCGTGCGCTGGTCGGTGCGGAGGTGGCTGAAGAGCGCCCACCCGGAGAAGGGCCACGCCTCCAGCTGGAACAGGCCGCAGGCGGTGAAGACGGCGAGGAACAGGGCGACGAACGCCTTGACGCCCCGGCCGACCTCCTCGTCCTCAACCACCGCCCGGCGAGTACCCGTGGCCGCCATGCTGTCACCCAGTTGGGGGGCTCCGCCCCCCAAACGGCCCCCCGGGTCAAAGGCATCGGTCGCCTTCGGCGAGCTGACTCCTTGTTCCGACAAGCGCATCGGCTCCTTCGTCGCCTGCTTGTCGGTCAGACGGCGGGCGGGTCCGGGAGGCGCTGCTCCAGCGTGAGCACAGGCTCGAAGAGGTCGCCGTGCTCGGCGATCCGATCGAGGACGGCCGGGGCTTCGAACACGAGCGAGTGGGCGTCGCCGCGGGACGCGGCCTCGTCCACCTCGTCCCACGTCACGGGGGTGGACACCGTCGGCCGGGGTCGGGCCCGCAAGGAGTAGATCGAGACCGTGGTCTTGTGCTCGTCGTTCTGGCTCCAGTCGATGAAGACCTTGCCCGTGCGCAGCTCCTTCTTCATGAGCGACAGGATCTGCCCGGGGTGCTCGGCCTCCAGCAGGCGGGCCAGGGCGTGGGCGAAGGGCTTGGTGTCGTCGTACGTCACGTCCCCGTTGAGGGGGACGTAGATCTGCAGGCCCTTGGAGCCCGACGTCTTGGGGAACGACTGGAGCCCGAGCCCGTCGAGGGCGCCCTTGAGCAGGAGGGCCACCTGGCAGCACTCGACGAGGGCCGCGGGCGGGCCGGGGTCGAGGTCGAAGACGATCATCGTCGGCCGCTTGATCTCCGGGGCCCGGGACAACGACGGGTGCAGCTCGAGGGCGGCCAGGTTGGACATCCACACGAGCGTGGGCAGGTCGTTGACCACGCAGTAATCCATGAGCTCGTTCTTGCGGCCGCCGAAGATCGGCGTCGTCGCCACCCACGGCGGCCGGTGCTTGGGACAGTTCTTCTCGTAGAAGAACTGGCTGTCGACGCCATTGGGATAGCGCTTGAGCGTGACCGGCCGCCCCTGGAGGTGGGGGACGAGCACCGCCGCCATCCGGGTGTAGTAGTCGATGACCTGGCCCTTGGTGAACCCGGCCTCCGGGTAGAGGACCTTGTCGAGGTTGGACAGCTTGAGCTGCCGCCCCTCGACCTCGACCGCCACCTCGTTCTTGGCCCCGTTCGACGACGGACTCATGGCGCCGATGCTAAATCGACCGCCGGCGCCCGGCGGTCGATGAGATCAATCTCTTGGAGCCGACGGGACGGCCGGACCCGAAAATCCCGCCGCGGACCTTCGCCGCCCAGCAGCGTCCCGTCGCCTCCACCCCGGCCTGCTACTCGACGATCGGGGACCCGATCGCGGAGGTTGTGGCCACGACGTCGGTCGTCGGTGAACGGCCGAGTGGCCGACACCACGACGCCCGAAGACGTGGCGGACGAGATGGGCACAGGCCCGTGGTCGGAGGCCGGGACGGGCGGTTGAGGCCGCGGTCGGCGGTGCAGGCAGATCCAGGCCGTCGGGCCCGGCAACGTCGAAGACAAGTCATGTTCAGCGACCCCCCGATCGCAATCGCCACTGGCGAAACCCGTCGAACCGGCAAATGCTCCAGCCGACCAACCAGGTCGACGATTTCTCCGCCGCACTGATCGCCCCGCCGCCCGGATTCGACCTTTCCGCCGTGTCCTCCGGTGTTGCGATCACTGCTGAAACCGTCATCCTGGCTGGTCGAGTGGTTGCACCCGCCTGGGACAGAGTTTCGTCGGGTGGCCCGACCGGCGCATCGGGAGGATGCCTTACCTGGGCCGGAATGGACCCTTACTTTCGGGCCCTTACTTCTGGGCGGACTCCATGCGGTGGGCGACGGACGCGGCCTCGACCCGGCTCGTGACCCCGAGCTTGGCCAGGATGTGGGACACATGGACGCTGGCCGTCTTCTCGCTGATGAACAGGGCGGTGGCGATCGTGCGGTTCGACGCCCCCCCGGCGATGAGGCCCAGCACCTCCCGCTCCCGGGACGTCAGGCCGAACGGGGCCGGCTCGGGCTCGGCGGGCGGCGCCGGCTCGTCGGGCGACGTCAGGGTGACCCGGGCCCGGGTCGCCAGCCGCTCGATCTCGGCCTGGAACGGCGCCGCGCCCAACGCCACCGCGGTGGCGTGCGCCTCCCGGAGCAGGCGGGCGGCGGCGGCCGCCCCCCCGCCCTCCCGCAGGTAGAGGGTGGCCTCGCCGCCCCGGTAGCGGGCGTAGGCCGCCGGATAGGGCTGGCCCACTGCGTCCCAGGCCGCGGCCGCTTCCTCCCAGAGCGGCGGCGACGGGAAGCCGTCGACCCGCGCCTGCTCGGCCCGGGCCAGGCGCTGGTAGGCGTCGATGATGCCGGCGTAGGCGAAGGGCAGGCTCTGGGACGCCGCCACCAGCCGGTCCATGTCGGCCACCAGGTCAGCAGCCGTCGAACGGGCCGACGCCAGCTCCGCCTCCGACTGGCGGGCCCGCGCCCGCTCGGCCCGGTCGGCCTGGGCCCGCAGCCCGTGCCAGATCAACGGGGCGCCGAACCAGGGGTCGTCGGTGCCGCTGATCGCCTTCAGCCCCTCTTCCACCGCGTCGCACGCCTTGTCCAGCTCGCCCTCCCACAGGGCCAGCCCTGCCGTGAGGGTGCTCAGGGGGGCGCGGTACTGGGGGGCGAGGGCCCGGGCCGACAGCGCCCGGGCGGTGTCGAGGTCGGTCGCGGCGTCGACGAACCGCCCCCGCCCCACCGACATCCGGCCCCGGGCCAGGTACAGGTCGATGGCGGCGGTGCCACTCGGGCGCAGGGCCATGGCCTCGTCGAGCATGGCATCGGCCTCGTCCCACCGGCCGAGGCGGAACAGCCCGTTGGAAGCCGCCGCCAGCAGGGACACGCCGTGGACGCGGTCGATGCCCAGCTCCCGCACCCGTTGCAAGCCCTCCATGGCGGTGGCCACGGCCTCGTCGACCCTGTTGAGCGGGCCCGACAGCAGTTCGGAGAGGCTCAGGTAGGCCCGGCCGACATCGTCGGGGCGGCCGTTACCGTCGAGGATACGGATGGCCTCCCGGAGGTGGGCGATCCCGCTTTCGTCCTCCCCGAGCAGGACGAGGACGGCGCCGAGGGTGGCCCGGGCCTGGCCCTCGTAGGGTCGGGAGTCGAGGCTGCGGGCCAGCTCGACCGCCTCCTCCGCCTGGCGCCGGGACTCGCGGTAGCGGCCGGCGAGCATGAGGGCCTGGGCCACCGACGCCACCACCCGGGCCCGTTCCGCCACCTGCCCCGCCCCCGCCCCGACCAGGGCCACCGCCTCCTCGTAGGCGACCAGGGCGGCCTCGGTCTCGCCCGCGGCCCACAGGTAGCGACCGAGCGATTCGTGGAGCAGGCCGGCCCCGACCGGGTCGGCCGACGGGTCGACCCCGGTGAGGGCCTTGCCCACGAGGACCCGCGCCTGGTCGTGGTCACCCGCCAGGTGAGCGGCTTCCGCGGCCCGGGCCCGTAGCGTCGGCCGGTTGCAGCCGACGAGGCGCTCGGGGTCGTTGGCCCTGCTCCAGAGTTGCAGGGCCCGCTCGTAGTGACGCTGGGCCTCGGCGAAGCCGTGGAGGCCCTCGGCCACCGCCGCCGCCTCGACCAGGGCGGGCACGGCCCGGTCGGCCCGCTGGGCGGCGTACCAGTGGTAGGCCACCTCCGCCACCCGCTCGCTGACGGTGCCGGCGAGCTCGGGGTGGAGGCTGAGCGCCTCCGCGTAGCGGCTGTGGAGACGGGTCCGCTCCTCGAACAGCAGCTCTCCGTAGGCCACCTCCCGCTGGAGGGCGTGCCGGAAGCGATAGGTGCGGCGGTCGGGGTCGAAGACGAGCAGCTGGTGGTCGATCGCCTCCCGCAGGGCGTCGTCGAGCTGGTCGTCGTCGATGCCGGTGGCCGCCCCCAATATCCAGTGGGCGACCTCGCCGCCGCCGACCGACGCCGCCCGCAGTACCCGCTGCGACGCGGGCGAGACCACGCCCAGGCGGGCGGTGAGCATGTCGTGGAGCGTGAGGGGCAGCGCGTCCTCGTCCTCGTCGGCGGTGGCGAGCAGCTCCTCGGCGTGGAACGGGTTGCCTTCGGACCGCCGCCAGATGGCGTCGACCAGGTCGGGCGCGGGCGGCTGGCCGCGGATGCCAGTGAGCTGGGCCACCAGCTCGTCGCGGTCGAAGGGTGCGAGCTCGAAGCGGTCGACCCGGCCCCGGCGGTAGAGCTCGGCCAGGTAGCGCCGCAGCGGATGACGGCGGGGCAGCTCGTCGCTGCGATAGGTGACCACGACCAGCACCGGCTCCCGCAGGAGGTTGACGAGGAGGAACGTGAGCAGGTCGCGGGTGGAGCTGTCGGCCCAATGGGCGTCCTCCACCACCAGCAGCACCGGCGCCCGCTGGCCGAGGCGGCCGAGGATGTCGCGCACCGTCTCGAACAGCCGGGAGCGGAAGGCGGGGCCGGCCGGGCCGTGGTCGGGCTCCGGCTCGAGGGTGCGGCGGAGCTCGGGGACGAGGCGGGCGATCTCCTGGGCGCCGGGCCCGAGCACGTCGTCCCGCTCCGGCGCCGACGTGGCCCGCATCAGGTGGCGCAGGGCCTCGGCGATGGGGCTGTAGGGCACCCCGTCGTCGGTGGCCTCGATGCAGCTCCCGACGAGGACCCACGCCCCCGATGTGGTCGCCTGGCGACAGAACTCGCCCACCAACCGGCTCTTGCCCACCCCTGCATCGCCCCCGACGATGACCGCGTTGGGCTCACCGGCCGCGGCCCGGCCAAGTGCTGCCGAGAGCTGTTCCAATTCCTTCGTCCGCCCGAGAAACGGTGCGCTGAGAGCTCGGCCAGGCACGCCGCCAGTATTGCTTGGAATCGCTGGCACCCGCCGAGGCCCGTTGCTAGCGTCCGCCGCCATGACAACTACGGCGGATGATGGAGTCCCGATTCCCCCCGACGACGTGACCGGTTTCTCCGTCGCTTTCGATGAGGGGTCCGGACCACCGGACATGATCGACCCGGACTTCGACGATCGGATCTCGACAGACGAGGAGATCATCAGGGAGCCGGTCACGACCGTGGCCGAGGCCATCGATCGCATGCGAGCCATCAATGCCGCCGCGCCCCAGCACGACGGGTTGGCCGAGTTCAACAAGCTCTACACCGTCATCACCTGCGAGGTCGCCGACTGGTTGCGGACGGGCCGGTTCGCCGATTTCGACTTTCTCGACCGGCTCGATGTCGCCTTCGCCAACCGGTACTTCGACGCCCTCCGAGCCTGGGGGACGCGTGAGGGCGAGGTGCCACGAGTGTGGAAAGCGCTGCTCGAGCGACGGGGAGACCGGAAAGTCGCACCCATCCAGTTCGCCGTCGCAGGCGTGAACGCCCACATCAATTACGACCTGGCGGCGGCCCTCGTGACGACGTGCGAGGTGATCGAAGCGCCTCTCGGTCATGGGGAGCAGCGCCTCGACTACGACGGGATCAACACCATCTTTGCCATGAAGTACAAGGTCCTGCGGGACGAGTTCACCGATGGCTTGGTCGACCAGATCGACGAGGGCTTCGTGGCCCGGGCTCTCGACTTCGTCAACAACTTCGTCGTGGAGAAGGCCCGGGACGAGGCGTGGGAGAGCGCGGAGCGACTCGTCATCCGGCGCAGCGACGGAGACCTCCAAGGGGAGGCGCGGGTGATGAGCCGGCTCGATCGCCACTTCGGTCTCGTGGCGTGGGGTCTGCTGATGCGCGGTCTCTTCTAGACCGGTTGCAGGGCGGTCTGGCCGTCGGAGATGTAGACCGGGGTGCCCTTGGGCGCCTTGTCGGGGAACCACTCCGCCGCGGCCAGTGAGATGCGGACGCATCCGTGGGACGCGGGGTCGGCGGGGACCTCCTCGGCCCCGTGGATGGCGAGGCCGATCTCGGGGTCGAAATAGACGGGGTTGTAGAGGTCGCCCAGGGGGCCCGAGTCCCAACCGTCGACCTGGTAGTGCACCCGGTAGCTGCCGGGAGGGGTGAGGGCGGTGCCGCAGTGCTCCGTCGAGCAGTAGTCCTCACCGGAGCCGGTGGAGATGGAGAGGATCCGGTCGAGGTTGCCGCCCTGGTAGAGGAAGAGAACCTGGTGGGGCAGGTCGACCTCCACCCGGGTGGCCCCGCCGGCGCCGACGATGGCGGCCGGGGGTTGGGCCGTGGTCAGGCGGGCGGCCACGTCGGGCGTGGCCCGTCCGGTGCGGGGCAGGTCGTTGACCTTCTGGAATGCGGTCACGCCCTGGCCGGTGTCGGCGTCGAAGAGGTCGTCGACCGCGCCCACGTCGTAGTGGAGGGCGTCGAGGCGCCGTTCGAGCGCGGCCACCACCTCGCCGCTGTCTCCCTCGCCCAGTCCCGCCTCCGGGACCGCCAGCGGCGGCTCGGGCGCCACCGTCGTCGACGGCGGGGGAGCGGTGGTGGCCGGCGCGGTCGTGGTGGCGGGGCTGGCGCCCTGCTGGAGGAGGTTCACCCCACAGGCGGCCGAACCCAGGGCCAGGGCGGCTGCGACACCCACCCAGCGGACGGCACGCATGCGAACCTCTCTTCTCGACCAGGACACGTCGCTGGCGGCTCAACGGGTGTGTCTTTCCACTACCCGATTCGGAGGCGGCTGGCACCCCCGTCGCGGCCGGCCGAGCAAATGGCGCGAGAGGTCCCTCCCAGGGCCCACAGGTGCCACTCGCTCGCCGAGTCGACGCCTGGCGGGCCTCCTACTTCTTGTCGGCGGGCTTGCCCTTCTTGACCGCGGCCAGGCTGGCTTCCAGGGCGGCCATGAGGTCGACGACCTTGGGGGCGTCGTCGGCGGCCTCCTCGACCACGATCTCCTGGCCGGCGGCCTTCTGCTCGATGAGCTGGAGGACCCGCTCGCGGTAGTCGTCCTTGTACTTGTCGGGGTCGAAGTCGGTGGTGAGCGAGTCGATGAGCTGGCGGGCCATCTTCTCCTCCCGCTCGGTGACCTCGATCTCGTCGCCGGGGACCTCGAGGTCGTCGAGGGGGTTGACCTCGTCGGGGTAGAGCATCGTCTCCAGCACCAGGGCCCGCCCCAGGGGCCGGATGGCGGCCAGGTACTGCTTGGTCCGCAGCACGACCCGGGCGATTCCCACCTTGTTCGTCTCCTGCATCGCCCGCCGCAGCAGGACGTAGGCCTTGGCCCCGCCCTTGTCGGGCGCCAGGTAGTACGGGTGGTCGTAGTAGATGGGGTCGATCTGGTCGAGGTCGACGAAGTCCTCGATGTCGATCGACCGGGTGGCCTTGGGGTCGAGGGCGTTGAGCTCCTCGGGGGAGATCATCACGTAGGTGTCGGGGCCCAGCTCGTAGCCCTTGACGATGTCCTCGTAGGGGACCTCCTCGCCGGTGGCGGCCGAGACCCGCTTCTGCTTCACCCGCGACTTGCTCTTGGCGTCGATCTGGTGGAAGCGGACGTCCTTGGGCGACACCGCGCTGTAGAGCTTCACCGGCACGTTCACCAGCCCGAAGCTGATGGCCCCGGACCACATCGATCGAGCCACGGCTACCTCCTGCCCATCGATCGTACGGTCAACCGTCGTCCTTTGGCGGGACGCCCCGGAGCAGCTCCATGGCTCGGGCCGCGTCCTCGGGGGAGGTGGCCCCGCCGAGGACGAGTCCCCCCTCGCCGACCACCTCGACGTCCTGGTCGACGTGGACGCTGCCCTCGCCGGGGCCGACGACGCCGATCAACCGTCCGTCGACCCGCTCCGCGTCCTGGTCGATCTCCACCCTCTCGGTGGACCCGGCTCCCAGGAGCGCGCCGAGCACCAGGCCGCCGGCGGAGACCGTCCCCACCCGCTGCTGGTAGAGGTGGGCGGACCCGGCCTCGGCCTCGGCCCGGGCGGCGGCCGACGACACCGGCTCGAACACCCGCCCGCCGTGATCCCGCAGGTAGAGGACGGGGACGGCCCAGTCGCGGACGTCAGCCTGGGCATCGGTGGAGACGGTGCGGATGGCGGTGCGGCCGAGGGCGACGGCCTCGTCGACGGTGAGGCCCGCCACCAGAGCCCGGTAGAGGGCGCTGGCGAAGGCGGCCGCCTTCCGGTCGCCAATGGTGAACTGCATGGCCACCACCGCGGGCACGCCCCGCTCCACGAGGGCCGCGGCCACGCCCCCCCACACGTTGTGGTCGTCCCGGCGGCCGGTGTCGCAGGCGCCGAGCACGGCCAGGCGCACGCCCTTGGCCTGGACCATCTCGGCCAGGCGGTCGGCCGGCACCACCTGCGCGGTGCCGTCGGCGCCGGCCAGCACGACGCCCCCGTCGGCCGTGCCGTGACCGGAGAAGTGGAAGATGTCGGCGCCGGCGGACAGGGCGTCGAGGACGGACGCCGGGGTGGCGTCGTCGACGAACGTGGCCGTCACCCCGGCCACGCCGTCGAGGGCCTCGGACAGCGCCTCCCGCTCGGCGGCCAGTGACGGCAACGGCGGGTAGCCGTCGGGACTGGCCAACGCCACGACGACCCGCCGCCCAGCGACTTCGGCCGAGACGGAGGGGACCGGCGTGGCCACCGCTTCGTGGCGGACGATCGAGATCCGGGGGTCGAGGGCGAGGAACCCGGCCGCCGTCGGCTCCCCTTGGTGACGGGCCACCCAGGCCAGCTCCCACGGGACATCGGCCAGGGCGGGGTCGAGCCGCAGCCGGACCCGGAGCCCCTCGTCGTTCGCCGGCACAGCCAGGCTGGCCTGGAAGAGCCCCCGGGCGTAGGGCGGAAGGAGGAGGAGACCGAGGATCGTACCGAGCTCGATCTGGGCCCCCAGGTCGGCGTCGATCTGGCGCCGGTCGAGCCAACCGACGCGAACGTCCAGGTCACTCGGCACTTTCACCCGCTCCGCCTGCTCGCCCTCGCCGGCGGGCGACTCGAACACGCGCACCACGAACGACGCCAGCCGCCCGTCGCGCACCTTCACCTGGTCGGCGAGGAGGACGAGGTCGCGGAAGCGGGTCAGCGGCACCGGCGCACCCACCTGACCGTGTCGGGCAGCCAGCCGAGGGCGGCCAACGGGGCGAGGAAGCCGACCACGACCACCAGCCGGAACCCGGTCGCCAACCACGGGAGCAGCAGGACCACCGGCATCGCCATCAGCAGGAGGAGGTGCAGGGTGCCGGCCAGGCGCAGCGGCTCCGGGTCGCCGTCACTGATCGCGGCGGCCGACAGGGCCCACGCCCCGGTCGCCCCCAGCCCGAGGACGGCGACGAGCGTCCCGCCCCGCGCCACGGCGCCGTACCCGAGGTCGCCGAACGCCCACGCCCCGAGGACGATGGCCACCAGCCCGACGTGCAGCGCCCAGGCGTAGGCGACCACACCGCGGGGGAGAACAACCCGCCCGTCGGCGTCGGCCCTCGCGCCCATGGCGATGGCGGTGGTGCGGGCACCGCAGCGGGCGTCGTTGGCCACGTCCCGCAGCGCTCCGTGGACGCCGTTGGCCAGCACCATGAACCCGACCCAGAAGGCGGCCGACCACCAGGTGAGTGGCGTCCACGAACCGCGGGTGGCGGCGCCGTAGAGGAAGAACGCGGCCCACCCCACGCCTTGGACCAGGTCGAGCAGCCACGGCACCGACGTCCGCTTGTTGAGCAGGTTGTAGACGGTCATCAGGGCGAAGCACACGATCAGCGCCCACCACGCTCTCGCCCCTCCCGGCCCGGCGCCGGCCACGGCCAGCGTCACCGGCACCGCGCCCAGGGCGATGGCCAGCGCCGCGCCGCGGCTGATCGTCCCCCGGACCAGCGGGCTCACCGCCCGTCGGGGCTCGAGGCGGTCCACTGGAAGGTCGATCACGTCGTTCGACACGAAGAAGTAGACGTGGAACCCGACGGCCACGATCACGAGGACGGCGGCCGTCGCCCACGGCAGGGCGGGCGACACCGACGCCGCCCCCAGCAAGACCACCGCCAGCGTGGTCCCCAGCGCCGACAGGCGGACGAACAGGCCCACCGCCTGCAACCGCCGGTGACGACGGACCACCGGCGCCCACGTCGTCACTCGGTCCACCGCTCCAGGTGGTAGTCGGCCTCCCGGGCCAGGTTCATGGGCCCGGGCGTGATCTGGCGGACGAAGGCCTTGTCGTTCTTGGCCGTGGCCAGGGCATCGAGGATCACCGCCAGCAGGCCGACCCGCATCTTGGGGTGGAAAAGGGCCTGGTGGACCCCGTTGTTGTAGAAGCCCATCCACACGATGTAGCGGCGGACCAGCTCGATGTCGCCCCGCTCCGCCACCAGCTGCCGGAGCCGGTCGGGAGCGCCGACGTCACGCAGGAACAGGTCGACGGTGTCGGCGTGGAGCACCCGGATGGTGGCCAGGGTGGTGGCCAAGCTGTCCTCCAGGGCCGGATCGAGCAGGTTCGGCACCGACGTGCGCAGGGTCTGCAGCACCGCCTGGGGCTGGTAAAACCCGACCGCGGCCAGGCCCCGGATCACGCGGGGGAGCATGGTGGCGTCGGCGCCGGCCAGGAGCGTCTCGAAGTAGGTCAGGGGGCCGCCCTGCTTGCCGTAGGCCAGGCCCAGGGGGAGCAGGTCGATGTCGAACGGCACCCGGGTGCCGCCGTCGGCGGACAGGAAGGCGGCCCGGTTCTCCGCCACGAACTGGCGGGTGAGGTCCTCCAGCAGCGGCGTCCACGCCGGGGGCGCCTTCTCGATCAGCACCGCGTAGGCCCACAGCGTCCACCGCCGGCCGGTGTCGTCGAGGCGCCCGAACAGGTCCCGGACGAACGGATCGGTGCCGGCCGGGTCGTGGAAGGCGTGGATGGCCAGCACCATCGAGCCCACCATCCGCGACAGGGCGAGGGGCGACTGGAGGAGGGCGGCCAGGTCGTCGCCCCGGGAGAGGATGTCGGTGGCCGGGTCGACGAGGGGGACCACCCGCTCGATGGCCTTCCGGTCGGCGGCGAAGAACTCGCCCGCGTCCTGGAACCCGCTGAACAGGGCCGCGTCGAGCAGGCGCTTGGAGTACACCTGGGCCACCACCGGGGTGGCGATCTTGACGAACGCCTTCAGGTTGAGCAGGTGGAGCTTGAGCCGGTTCTTGAGCAGCTCGTAGAAGAGGGTGGCGGTCTGGTCGACGACCTCGGGCCGGTCGGGGTGGTTGACGTAGACCATGATCGACAGGCCGGCGAGGAAGTCGAGCACCAGGCGATCCTTCTGGTGGAGGATCTGCCCGGTGATGGTCACCGTCGGCACCAGGTCGGCGTAGAGCCGGACGGGCAGGCAGTTGGGGTCGTCGGGCCGCCACTGGAGGTAGGCGTACAGGCCGGCCGCCTGGCGCAGGGCCTCTCGCTCGTCGGCCGCGGCCCGGCGGAAGACGTCGAGGCCGCCGGGCCCGGGCAGGGAGGCGGCGGTCTTGAGGACCACGTTCCAGGCGTCGGCCGAGTCGGTGGCCAGCAGCTCGACCATGGTGTCGAGGGCCCGGCGGGTTCCGTCGGCCGCGTCCCGCGCCGCCAGCCGCACCAGCGCCTCCGCGGCCAGGCCCCGCAGCTCGACCTCGGGCGCCACCGCCATGGTCTCGACCAGCCCAACCAGCCGGTCGTCGCCTCCCGCCGTTGGGGCGGCGAGGCCCAGCTCGATGGCGGTGCGGACGTCGTCGTACATCGCCGCCGGCCCCCCCGGGACCTCCCGCTGGCGGGCGCGGAAACCGGGGTCGAGGACCACGTCGAACAGCTCGCCGGTGCGGGCGGCCTTGTCGGCCGGCTTCTCCAGGGCGGGCAGGCTGGCCGCCAGGTGGCGGACGAGGTTGCGCAGGCAGTAACCGTCGTCGCAGTTGGCCCAGTCGCCGCCCCACAGGTCGGCCCGGGCCTTCTGGTAGTGGCGGACGATGCGGTCGTGCTGCTTGGGCGGGGCCACGTAGAAGCGGTTGTCGGAGCCCCGGTCGTCGAGGTAGCGGGTGCCCAGGAAGTCGGCCAGGGAGCGGTGGTAGAGGCGCCATCCGCCGGCGCCACCCGCGCCGCCCTCCCCCACGGCTGCGTCGGCGGCCGGCTCCCACTCGGTGACCTGCTCGACCGTCTGGAGGAAGCGGCTGAGGTCGTCGTCGTCCCATTCCAGCCAGCGCAGGAGGTGGTCGGCGGGGGCGGCGGGCAGGGCCACGCTGATGCTGCCCAGGAGCGGCTGGTAGTGGTCGCCCCACTCCGGTCCCCGCTCCCGCTCTGCGAACCCGGGGACGATGCGCTGCAGGTACTGGCGGTAGAGGTCGAACAGGCCGGTGGGCAGCTCGGCGGTGTCTGTGAGCGTGCGGGTGCCCTTGGCCAGCTCGTCGAGGAGGAAGTCGATGAAGAGGAAGTTGCCCGCCGCCTGCTGGGCCAGCTGCTCGACCACGGCGTCGGACGCGGCCGGGTCGACCGTCGCCAGCCGGGCCCGGACGAACAGGCGGACGTCCTCCTCGTTGCGGGCGGCCCCGTCGCCGGAGGACAGGTCGAGGTGGCGGACGTCGCCCCCGAACCCGTCCTGCAGCTGGGTCACCAGGCTGCGCTCGTAGCGGCTGGTGACGAAGAAGCGGACGTTGGCGGGCAGGCTCCCCGACCGGGCCAGGAGCGACAACACCGTGGGCTCGGGGCCCACGAACGCCTCGTCGACGCCGTCGACCAGGATGGCGAAGGTCTGGTCGGGATGGGCCTCGGCCATGGCCCGCAGCGGCTCGACCACGCCCTGGGCGTAGCGGTCGCCGGCGTCGGGGAGCTTCACGTCGAGGTCGCCGATGTGGCCGACGACGGTGCCCTGGTTGGCCCCGACCTCCTGGTGGATGAGCTCGGGGGCGTTGACCCGCAGGAAGGCGTCGGCGAAGGCCGGGTGACGGGCGGAGAGCTGCTTGACCAGGCTGGTGACGAACCAGGCGGGGGTGATGTCGGCCCCGTCCTGGCCCCGGGTCATGCAGAAGCAGCCGGCCGACCAGGACGCCCGCACCCGCTCGAGGGCGGCGGCCGCGTCAGGCTCGGCGGGCGCCGGACCCGCCCCCGCCAGCCAGGCGGCCAGCACCGACTTGCCCGCCCCCGGCTCGCCGGTGAGCAGGAACAGCCGCTCCGCGCCGGCGTCGAGCCACTCCGCCACCTGCCGCAGGGCCCACACCCGGCCCACCAGGCCGGCGGCCCGCTGGCCGACGACGGCGGGGATGCGCACACGTTGGGGTCCGTCCGCCGCCGGACCGGGCTGCTCGCTCGTGCCGCACCCCCTTTCGCCCGGCGGGTCCTCGAGTCGGATCGTAGTATTCGGCGGAGATGCCGCCCCGCCCCCTCGCCGAGGTCCGACAGGCCCTCGTCGAGATCATCCTGGCCAAGGGGCACCTCCAGCTCGACGAGCCGGTGCAGCTGGCCTCGGGCGACTGGAGCCGGGACTTCATCGACAACAAGCGCGCCTTCGCCCGCGGGGCCGACCTGCGCCTGGCCGGTGAGGCACTGGTCCAGATGGCGGCCGAGGAGGGGTGGTACTTCGACGCCGTGGGTGGGCTCACCCTCGGCGCCGACCACTTCTCCCACGCGGTGGCCATGGTCGCCGACCGGGCCTGGTTCGTGGTGCGCAAGGCGGCCAAGGAGCGGGGGACCAAGCGCCGGGTCGAGGGGGCCACGTTGGGCCCGGGCGTGCGGGTGCTCGTGGTCGACGACGTGGTCACCCGGGGCGGGTCGGTGCTCGACGCCTACCACGCCGTCCGGGAAACCGGGGCCGAGGTGGTGGGGGTGACGGCGATGGTCGACCGGGGACCGGCCACCGCCGCCATCTTCGCCGAGCTCGGGGTGCCGTTCCGCGCCCTGCTGACCTACCGCGACCTCGGCATCGAGCCGGTGGGCGCGTCCTAGGCGTTTACCGGCTGGCGATCACCCGGGCGTCGTTGTGGCCGCCGTCGGTGCGCTCGATCTCGGTCTGGGCGACGTCGAGGAACTCGGCGAACCAGAAGTCGATCTCGGCGGACAGCTGCTCGAGGCTCTTGTCCATCATCCCCTCTTGCAGGGACTCCAGGCCGTTCTCGACCCCTTCCAACCGGTCCCGGCCGGACTTCGTCAGCTCCGCCTTCCCGCCCGTCTCGACGACGATCTGCTTGGCCGAGGCCCAGGTCACGCACGTGTCGCACTCGTTGTTGACGGCGACGGCCTCGTTCTGGGGGGCGAGGATCGTCGGCGGCTTGGTGACGAGGACCAGTTGGAAGGCGGCGGCGAGGGTGCGGCAGCCGACGCACTGGGCCACCGCGTAGGCCCGGTTCTCCTCCTCGACCTTGCCGTTGTTCACCTTCCGGTAGTCGACGCTCGCCCGCACCAGAGCGCTGCCGTCGGTGCGGTTCACGGCGTACACGACGTTCTCGTCCCTGGCACCGGCGGCGGTGGGGGCGAGCACGACGCCGGCGGCGACGACGATGCTGACAAGGTTGCGGACCAAGCGGTTCATCGGCATCTCCTTGGTGATCACGCTGGTGGTTAGCCGGCCGTGGTGGTCGGCGGGACAGAGTTGGAGGACGGCTCGTCGTCGCCGGAGCCGGCGATGGTGGTGGTGGGGGTCGGGGACTGGTCGCCGGCGGGCGTCAGCGGGTCGTCGACGACCTCCTCCGGCGGGGGCGCCTCCTCGGTCGGGCCCTGGCTCAGGTTCCACGCCTGACTGGGGGCACCGTCGAGTTCGGCCTCCGTCTCCGGGGTGAGGCCGGGCCGACCCGTGCCCACGTCGGACACGGCGGCGACGGCGTCGGTGACGGTGCCCCGTTCGCCGGGCTGGATCGGGCGATATTCGCCGTTGGGCCACCAGGTGAACGCCAGCGCGCCGGCCAGACCCACCGTCAGCAGCGCCATCATCGGTCGGCCGAAACGGATCTCCCCCGCCTGCGACCATCCCCACGAGCCGGCCCGGCGGCCGAACCGGCCCACCGCGTAGCCCGAGCCGAGGACGGGGAGGGCGAGGGCGATCACGCCCAGCCCGCCGACGAGCACGGTCAGCCACTTGTGGGTGTCGAAGGCGATGCGGACGACCCGCCACTGGAGGCCGATCGAGTCCCACGCGGTGGCGACCATGCGGGGGGCCGAGATCACGACCGTCAGCAGGCTGAAGAGCAGCAGGGGCACGACCGTGAGCACCCACAGGGCGACGACCACCCGCACCCAGGGCTTCAGCACCGCCGCCTTCTCCTGGTGGCGGCGGCCGGGCACGAAGCCGAGGAGCGTGGGCTTGATGCGGGCGAACAGGTCGGGCACCCCGACCAGGTCGGAGAGGATGTGGTAGCCGTCCATGCGGATGAACGGCAGCAGCTGGTGCACCATCTGCAGCACCTGCAATGGGATGAGCAGCAGGAGGGCCTCGACGCCGGTGAGGGCCCACACGCCGAAGGTGGCGAGGGCGAAGATGGCGTTGAAGTAGAGGCCGCCCAGGTCGGTGCGCAGGCGGCCCCGGCGGTCGAGGCGGTAGGCGTCGGTGACGTCGGTGTAGAAGGCGGGCCACACCAGGTAGAGGCCGCAGCCCATCGCCCCCGGTCGTCCGCCCGAGTAGCGGCAGGCGGCGGCGTGGCCGAACTCGTGGAACGAGGCGGAAAGGATCGTGAGGGCGAACGTGAGCAGCATCAGGCCCGGCGAGTAGAGGAGCTGGCGGGCGCCGGCCCCCACGCCCCGAGAACCGATCACCCACGCCACCACCGCCACGAATCCGGCCACCACCGGCACGACCACCCACGGCCGGAACAGGATGGCGAAGGGCGCGGTGAGGCGGTTCGTCGCCTGCTCGCCGGTGATCTGGAGGCGCAGGCGGAGGGCGAGCAGGGGATTGGCCTTCTGCACCTCGGGGTCGCGCCCGTCGCGGTCCTTGACCACGCCCGCCGGGCGCAGCTTCTCGTGCACCAGGTAGCGCACGTTGTCGGCGCTCACCGGCCGGTCCAGGCGCTCGCCCAGGGCGGTGGAGATCTGGGACACGTCGCGCTGGCCGTCGATCTGCTCGAGGGTCGCGTAGAGCAGGGGGGTCAGCTGGATCGTCTGGCCGTCGGCCCGGCGCACGAGGCAGGGGGCTTCCTTGTAGCCCGATGCCTCGTACTCGCCGATGAGCTCGACCCCGCTGGCCAGCTGGGGAACGCTGGCATCGGTCTCGCGACCGTCTCCACGACGGGGGGGCCGTTCACGGGCCGGCTTCCGGTCGCCGTGCCTCCCGGGTGCCCGGGCGATGCGGACCGTCTCGTCCATCTGCTGCGTCATCGTCAGGGTCCGGGAGGCGGAGGTACGGAGCGACCGTCAGCTCAGCCGGCGGCGGCGCTGGCGCCGCCCTGGTCGATGCCGGCGTCCTGGATGGCGGTGGCGATGGCGGTGCCGTCGAGGTCTTGGGCGATGAGCGAGTCCTGGTCGGCCAGGGCGGCCGCGTCGGAGTCGACGGACAGGACGTTGGCGCTCACGGCGGCGTCGATCGGTGCGGCCACGTTGGCGTTGGCGGCGATGGCGGCGTCGATGGGCGCAGCCACGTCGGCGTCGAGGTTGAGGTCGACGTCGACGTTGAGCAGCGACGTCCCCAGCAGTGCCGCCGGGTCGAGGGCGTCCAGCACCGACATCGCCTCCCGGTCGGGAACGGCGGTGACGTCCTGGGACTCGAGCTCGGCGTCGGTAAGACCAGTTGCTTCATTCATCGGGGTTCTCCTCCAAAAAGTGGTCGGGCGAGCTACTGCTCGATGGTGGCGCCCTGGGTGGCGTTGGCGATGGCCGTGCCGTCGAGCTCCTGGATGATCACGGAGTCCTGGTCGGCGACGGCGGTGGCCTCCGACCCGACGGAGGCGATGTTGGCGGCCACGGCCGCGTCGATCGGGGCGGCCACGTTGGCGTTGGCGGCGACCGCCGCGTCGACCGGTGCGGCCAGGTCGAGGGCCAGGTCGAGGTTGAGGGCAAGGTCGAGCAGCGACATCGCCTCCCGGTCGGGGAGAGCGGCGGCGGACTCCTCGTCCATCTCCTCGAGGGACATCTCGGGCTTCTGGGTCTGGCTCATGGGTTCGTCCTCCTAGTCCACGTCGGCTTGGGTGATGATGACGATCTGGTCGGCGTCGGCGATGGCGACGGCGTCCGTCGAGTTGATGTTCATGGCCGTGGCCTCGTTGATCGGCATGGCGAAGTTGTCGATGCCCAACCCCGCGCCGAGGTGGACCTTCGACATGGCCTCCCGCTCGGGGAGCGCGGTGGCTTCCTCCGCTTCGAGGTCTTCCAGGCTCAGTTCATGGGCGCCATTCGACAAACCCTTCTCCCTTCGTGATCCCCGCCTTGCTCTGAGTGCTTTCCTTCCCCGGAAGCCCACCGGGAAACGCCTTTTCGGCCTAGGTGCGCCCGGCGAAGGCCTCGGCCAACTCGTCGTCCCAGGTCACGTCGGTGGCGATGACGTCGGTGCGCAGGCCCTTGATCGACGGCTGGCGGAGGGTGCCCGCCTCGGTGACCTCGGTGTAGGCGACCTCGACCACGAGCAGCGGGCGAACCCAGTGGAGCTTGGCCCGGGGCGGGTTGACGAACGGGCTGAGCGGCTCCTCGATCTGGGCGAAGAGGCGGGTGAGCTGGCGGATCATGTCCTCGTTGAGCCCGGACCCGGCCTGACCGACGTAGAAAAGCCGCTGCTGGCGGCCGGCGACCTCGGCCTCGTCGGGGGTCACGTCGAAGGCGCCGAGGGCGAGCGACCCGATGCTCGACTCCCTCGAACCGGTGCCGGTCGACCACCCGCCGACCACGAACTCCCGCCGCCGGCCGCACTTGATCTTCGACCACGCGGTGGAGCGCCGGCCGGGGAGGTAGGGGGCGTCGACCCGCTTGGCCATGAACCCCTCCAGGCCCGCCTCGCGGCACGCGTCGACCAGCTCGGCCGGCGTGGCGTCGAGGACGGGCGCCGTCTGCCAGGCCCGGCCTTTCAGCCCGAGCCCGTCGAGGATCCGGCGGCGCTCGGATTGGGGGAGGTCGACGAGGAGCTCGCCGTCGAGCCAGAGGACGTCGAAGGCGACGAAGGACACGGGCGTGTCGGCCAGGAGCCGGGACGTCGGCTGGACGACGTGCATCCGCCGCTGCAGGCGCTGGAAGCTGGTCTGGCCCTTCTCGTTGAACGCCACCACCTCCCCGTCGAGGACGACCGCGTGGGGGGCGAGGGCGCCGGCCATGCCTTCCAGCTCGGGGAAGGTGGCGGTGGCCTCCAGGCCCCGCCGGTTGACGAGGACGACGTGGCCGTCCTCCACGACGGCGATGATGCGCTGGCCGTCGTTATCCGCACAGTCGTGTGTCACCAGGGACAGGTGTGTCAGAGAGCCCGGTCCCATGATCACGCCGCGAAGAGGTCGAACACCATCCACGCCAGGAATCCGAGGACGAACAAGAAGAACATGATGCGGGTCCCCGCGGCCCATCCGTGGACCTTGGACCGGAACTTTTCCTGCTGCAGCCGCTCCTGCTCAACACGGCCGTCTTGCTCCGCTCGTAGTTGTGCGGCGCGGCCCCCCACCAGCGCCATCACGAAGATCAGCGTTCCGAAAATGGCTCCAGCCCAGGTGCGCGCAAGCCAAACGGTGCATACCAGGGCCATAACGCAGATCCTGAAGAGGAGCTCCCGGAGCGTCCCGATGGGCGCGTTCGCCAGCGCCTTCATCACTCGAGGGAAGTCGCCATGCGGCGTGCTCATCTCAAAGGGGGGCCCAGGGTGAGTTTGGTCACGCCTCCAGGATGAACGACGACGCGGGCCAAGGGGATAGTCACCTCGAGAAACACGTCGCCAGCTCGTCGTCGAACGTCACCTCGTCGGCGATGACATCGGTCCGGAGGCCCTTGATCGAGGGCTGGCGAAGGGTTCCGCCGTCGGTGACCTCGGTGTAGGCGATCTCGACGACCAGCATGGGCCGGACCCAATGGAGCGGCGCCCTCGGCGGGTTGACGAACGCGGGCGTCGGCTCCTCGATCTCGGCGAAGAGACGGGTGAGCCGCTGGATCATCTCCTCGTTGAGGCCCGAGCCGGCCTGGCCGGTATAGAAGAGGCGCGGCGGCCGCCCTTCGCGCTCCGCCTCCTCGGGAGTCACGTCATAGACGCCAAGGGCCAGGGAACCGATGCTGGTCTCCCGGGAGCCGCTCCCGGTGGACCACCCGCCGACCACGAACTCCCGTCGGCGGCCGCACTTGATCTTCGACCAGGCCGACGACCGGCGGCCGACAAGGTAGGGCGCGTCGCGTCGTTTCGCCATGAATCCCTCGAGGCCGAGCTGACGGCAGGCGTCCATCAGCTCCTCGGGAGTGGCGGCGAGGACGGGGGCGGTCTGCCACGCCCGTCCCTTGATCCCGAGGCCGTCGAGGATCGTCCGCCGCTCGGACTGCGAGCGGTCGACGAGCAGCTCCCCGTCGAGCCACAGCACGTCGAACACGACGAACGACACCGGCGTATCGGCGAGCAGACGGGCCGTCGGCTGCTTGACGTGCATCCTCCGTTGGAGGCGCTGGAAGCTGGTCTGGCCCTTCTCGTTGAACGTGACCATCTCGCCGTCGAGCACGGCCGAGTGCGGCGCCAGGGCCTCGGCCAGCCCGGCCAGCTCGGGATAGGTGGCGGTGATCTCGCCGCCCCGACGGTTCAGCAAGGTAACGCCGGCGGGTTCGCTGATCCCGATCACCCTCTGGCCATCCAGCTTGGGCTCTAGTTGAAAGGCGTCGGGGTTGGTCGGGAAGCCGCTGCCGCCGGCGAGCATTGGGAGCAGGCGCGGGGGCGAGCCCGAGGCTTCGGCTTCGGTCACGGCTCGGCGTCCTTCATCGGCGTCACGTTCCCTGCATACGTTGCAACGGTCCTCCTCAGCCGCTCATTGTCGAGGGTGAGCACCTGAACGTGCTGAGCGAGGGTGTCGATCGAGGCCTCCAGCGCCGCCACCCGCTGCCCGTGGGCCCGGCGCAGGAGCTCCATCTCGATGCGAGCCGTCCGCTCGTCACTGGCAGGGCTGGCGGGCGTGGGCCGGGACTCAGCGGCCGACCGCAACGCTCGCAGGGCGGCCAGGACGGTGCTGGCCCGGTTGGCCGTCGACCGGCTGACGCCCGCCTCGACGGCCAGGCCCGAGACGGTGAGGGCGCCGTCGGATCGCAGCGGTCGGCCCTCGCCGAGACGGCCCAGGGCTTCCTGCAGCGCCTGCTCGGCGGCCGGGCTGACGCTGCTCACGGCTGGTCGAGCGGAGCGATGGCCGCCTCCATCTCGGAGAGCTTGGCTTTCAGGGCGTGGCGCTGGTTCTGGCTCAGGTCCTTCTGGCGGAGGTGGACTCTGACCTCGCCGATGGCGTGCTTCCAGCTCGTGACGTGGCCGTCGGTGATGACGGAGTTGCCGCAGCGGTTGGGCTGGCAGAGCGGGAGCAGCGGCTCGTTGGCGCCCTCGCCGAAGGATCGGAGGCACAGCGCGCCGTCGCGCTCGAAGAAGCAGTCGTTGAGGACCCCGGGGTAGAGCGTCCGGGCCGCGTGCTTGAGCATGGCCCGCAAGCGGGCGTCGTCGACCACCGGCCCTGAGTCGTCGAGACTGTCGTGAACGTGGGCGAACACGGCGTTGCGCTTGGCCGCACCCCCACCCGTCGACGGCAGGCCCGCCAGATGGTCCCGGTAGTCGTCGACCAGGTCGTCGAGGGCCGCGAGCCTGCGTTCGGCCTCCACCTCCCGCTGGAACCCGGAGGGGCTCTGGCCAACGTAGCCCTCGAAGGTCGCCACCGACACGTGCTGATACTGGAGCATGCCGGCGACGATTCCGAAGGGCTGGTGGGCGATGTGCCATGCCAGCGTGCGGCGGAACTGGCCGGTGGTGAAGTGCCACGGCCGGCCCTCGTGGTCGGGGACGGCGGCCTCACCCCCCTCGCCCTGGGTGGCGTTGAGATGATCCCGGAACTCGTTGATGAGCCTCACCACCGAGGGGCCGAGTCTGGCGCCTCCGGTGAGATCGCCCGACCGGACGGCCGGGCTGGGGTAGACGTCGTGGCTCGGGGAGGTGAGCAGATGGTCGTGGGAGTGCATGGCCTCGAGGACCTCCACCGCCCGCACGACCGGGTCGATCACGACCCAGGACGCCTCCTCGCCCTGAGCGCCGCGACCTTTGAACACCTGGCCACGCAGCTTGTGGTGGCCGATCACGCCGTCGGCGCTGCGCTGGACGACGTGGCAGCCCCGGCGCAGCTCCTGCAGCTCGGAGTCCCGCATGCCCGACAGGTAGGCGCACACGATGTAGCAGGCGGCCTGCACCATTCGTCGCTCAACGCGCAGGTCTTTGGGAGTGAAGGGCGATCGCCATGGCCGACCGGTCGACGGGTCCGGCGAGACCGCGGTGTCGAGGCCCCCCAGCTCGAGTCCCAACTCGTTGACGGCGTCCCTCAGCATCCGTTGGCAGCAGTCAGAGTCGAGAGAGCGACCCGGCAGACCCGCCATCCGGCGGACGAGGTTGGTGTTGGCTGACAGCCGTCGCTCCGACGCGCCATCCCCCTTCACCGCCAGAGCGGGGATTCCCCGTCCGGCTGCCCGTCGGGTCTCGATCCAGGCCGATAGCTGGGCTGACGGGCCCGGGGGAGTCCTCAGGCGGGCCTCCAGCTGGGCGAGCTCGTTGCTCGCCGCCAGGATGTCCGTGGCGGCGACCTCCACATAGAACAGCGCCCAGCGCAGCAGCGCCCCCAGCACCGCCTCAGGGATGCGGGGGGTGGCGTTCTCGGTCCGCTCCACCACTCCGGCGACGACGTAGGCCGACCGCCCACGCCACGGCATGATCTGCAGGCGGTCCTGGCTCAGGAACTCGCCGCAAAGGGCCAGGCGGATGGTGACGGAGATGTAGCTCGCCACCGCGGCGGCCCCGATCGGGGCGCCCCTGCCGCTCGTGCCGGCCTGACACCACAGGCGGTAGGCGTCGAGCACCTCCTGGTCCACTTCGCCCAGCGCCATAGCCCCCTGCTGGTTGTCGAGAAAGGCGAAGAAGGCGAGGAGGAAATTGAGCTCCTGGCGGACTATCTGGACAGGGAGGGTGCACTTGATCCCCATCACCCGCTCGTTGAGCCGGGCGTAGAGATACTCCTTCGCCGTCAGCCGCCGCACGGGCGCCTCGATGCCACGAAAGTCGACCAGCAGCGTCGATGGCTCGACGTTGCGGCGGGTGTGGGCCCAGCCCAGAGGCCACACGTCGTCGCCGAAGACCGGTGGCCGATCGTCGGGCAGTCCACGTCCGCGGCGGAAGGCGGGAAGGGCGGAATCGCCCAGCAGGCGGCCGCGCAGCACGGGTGCGTCGGGAAGGTAGTGGGGCGATGTCGCCGGCGTGACGGGTGTCGGGCGGACGACGGTCACGGTCGGCCCACTCGCAGTTGCGGTGGGAGATAGACGAGGCTGGGCTCCACACTGGCCGCAGCCTGGGCGGCGGCGATCACCGCCGGCGGGAATCGGGGCAGGACGTGTTCGGTGAGCAGGCGGTGTGCCTCGCCGTAGGTGGCGGCCCAGGGCTCGGCCGCCATCCTGGTCCTCGCTTCGACCATGTGGGCCAGGAACGACAGCAGGGCAGGAAGCTTCCGGGTCGTGATGACGGCGTTGGAGCACCCCAGGCAGGCCCAGAACGGGGTGGGGCAGGCCGAGCCCGGAGTCCCGAAGGGCGAATCGAAGAAGTCCCGGCAGCTCGACAGCCAGACGTCCTGCTCCCCCCCCAGGAACGCTTGGACCTCCGCCGGTGCGACACCGAGCACCTCACTGCCCAGCGCCGGGTCGGCGGCCAGCTCCGTCTCCTGCTCGGCCGTGACCACCTTGCAGGCCCGGCCGACGGCGACGGCTTCGAGCAGGGCCCGCTCGATCGCCGCCTCGTGGAACGGCCGCAGGGCCTCGATGGCCCCGTAGTGGTCGCCGGCGACGGTCTCGGTGTGGCTTCCGCCGGCGAAGTCCGGAAGCTGACCCTGGGTGATGAGATAGCGCCCGGCCTTGTAGGTCTTGCGCAACCGGACGGGCTGCAGCGACAGAGGGTCCCCGCTGTCGGCGCACAGGCCGTGACGGGCGACGAAGCTGGTGAAGAGACTCGATCCGACGGTGAAGGTCGGGCGGGTGACGCGCGGATTGTGCACCGAGAGCCACAGCCACTCCGAACCCGAATGGGCCCGGGCCCGGCTGGTCAGGCGCAGCACGATGCGGACCAGCCGCCCGGGCGAGAACATCCCGGCGTCGCGGACCCACAACGACCGCCACTGATAGGACCCGGCCCGGCGCTTGCGGTAGTGGATCTCGACCCGCCCGCCGGTGGCCGTGCCGAGGCAGTCGGCCCGCAGCTCCTTGCACGCCTCGAGCTCAAGGCCGCTCTCCAGCGCCAGTAGCAGCAGGAACGGCACCAGGTCCGCCCTCGTCGGATAGAGCAGCTTGTTCAGGTCGGCGATGCGGAAGCCCACTTTCAGACGGCCCTGGTGCTTCTGGAGCTCGCTTTCGCGCACGGGGCCGTGGCGATCGATGTGCCACATCACGTTCTCGGGCACTCTCCAGCCACGGCCGACAGGCTCGCAACCCGTTGCCAGACGCTGCTCGCCGGTGACGGTGAGCCGTTCGATGATGGCCAGGACGTCGGCCCGGCAGGCGTCCCGGAGCCTCGACGTCTCCGCCGGGCTGTAGGCGTCCCGGGGGGTGGAGTGGCCCTTGAGGCCGTTGGCCACGTAGTCGAGGCGGGCCAGCAGGTCGGTTCGCAAGGCGACCTGACCGCCCTCGGCCAGGACGCGCAGCAGCCGCACCACCGAGCCCACGCGGAGGTAAGGGGTGCCACTGTCGCTCGGCAGACGACTTCGCTGCGCCTCCTCGAAGGCGTCGATGTCGGCGGCGGTGAGATCGCTGGCGTCGAACGATCGCACCCGGGCCGGGTAGCGGCCGGCGATGAAGGGCACGAAGGCCCGGATGGCGCTGCCGTACATCCGCCCCGTCCCGATGGTGAGGTGCCCGCCGCCGACGCCGGCCCGGCTGGCCAGGGCGGCGGTCAGGTGGCGGACCAGCCGGGGACACGGCAGGCCGGTGTAGTCGAGGGAGAGCGTCTTGCCCTCGTCGAAGACCAGGGTGTGGCGCACGAAGCCCACCGAGGTGACCTTCGATTTCTCCGGCTCGGCCTCCGGCTCGAAGGTGACCCGCCTCCGACCACGACTGACGCCGGCCGGGCTAGGCGACGACATCGCCGGCCTCGGGGCCGATCTCCCTGGACCAGCGGTCGATGGCGTCGTCGACGAGCCATTGCGCCTCGGCCAGGCTGTCCAGGTAGATGTAGGTCGTGGCGACGCTGCGGTGTCCGAGCAGCCGCTGGAGGTGCTGCAGAGGGTCGCCCAGGAGTCGCCGGTAGGGAGCGGTGGCGGGGTCGGGAGCGGCTCCCTCGACCGAGGCGATCTGCTCTCGGATGAGCAGCGAGAGCATGTGGACGGCGAAGGTGTGGCGCAGCGTGTGCGGGCTGGCGTCGATCGCATGGCCCAGTTCCCGGCATCGGGCGCTGGCCCGATGGAAGACCGCCTCCCAGGCCCGGGGCGAGACGGGCGCGCCGCCCTCGCCCAGCCACAGTGCCATCGGAGCCCGCCGGCCCGACTCGTCGACCTCGACCGCGGCCAGGCGGTGGGCCGGCGTCATCCTGGCCAGGCGCACCCGGAAGCGCCGGCCCTCCACCGCCACCCAGCAGGACCGGGCGTCGGCCCCGACGACCTGAGGCTCGCCGTCGGGCTCTGGGCGGTGCCCCAGCACGGCGTTCTGCCGTTCGAGGTCGACATAGCCGCTGATCGAGCGCAGCACCCTCGCCGGGACGCGCACGGTGCGCCCCCGTCCGCCTTTGCAGACCACCGGTGCCAGCTCGAGGAGCGCCGACTTCGCCGACCCCGGGGGCGGGAGCTCGACCGGGAGCAAGCTTGCCGCCTCGCTGAGCCGCATGCCGGTGGTGACGAGCAGCTCGGCGAAGAGCGCGTTGCGGTGGCCGTTGCGGCCCCGGAAGGCGGGGTCGGCCGAACCGTCGGGCAGGCGACCGCGCAGGCCGACGTCGCGGAAGACGAGGTAGTCGCCGACCGAGAGGAAGCCAGGCGGGCGGCGCCGGCCCTGGCGCTCCTTGGCCAGGTTCACCGGCTCGGGATGGCGCCGGCCGGGCAGGAACGCCGCCGCCCGAGGGGCCCGGTAGGAGAACGGGAGCCGCTCCACGTGGCCGTGGGCGACGGCCCACCGGTAGAACTTGTCGAGGGTGGCTATGCCCCGGTCCCAGGTCCCCGACGACACCGCCGTCTCCGGCGGGCCGAGGCGCCGGGCCCGGTGGAAGGCGGCGACGTCAGCCTGCTCGGCCAGCCACACCGTCCGGCTGCGCCGCTCGGCGAGGAAGCGGATCCAGGTGAGCAGGTCCCGGGCGTAGGCCAGCCAGCTCTTCTCGGCCCGCACGCCCATGGTCGGAAGCTCGCGGAGGAACTGGTTGAGGCGCAGGTCGTAGGAGCCGTCGTCGCCGAGGATGAACGGCATCCGCTCGGGCACGCCGAGAACCTCGATCGAGGCATCGACCGTGAGGAGCTCCCGCCGGGAGAGGAAGAGCTCCACTCACCCCGACCGTATCCAGCGCTGGGTCAGCCGCCAGGGATGCTCCGCAAAGCGCCGGAGCCCTCGAAACGCCGAGTCGTGATCAGCGAGGCTTGGGATGCGATCCCAACATTCGATCGAAACCCCTGCAGGCGCGGAATATCCCGAAGCCGATCAAACCCATAACCAGGAGGATGATCACGCGGGCGAGAAAGTCGTGTTCTCGGGGCGTGGGGTCGTCGAGGAGGCGAGCCTCTTTGGGATCGGTGCGCAAGTACCGGATCCGAGTGGGCCCCAGTGGGTAGGGGTGGCTGACGGTCACCCACGTCTCCACGTGCTGACCAGCACTCGCATCGAAGGCAACCTTCAGCTCATTCTCCCCCTTGAGCTCGTAAGCCGTCCGAGCGTCGACGATCACGGCATCGACCTCAACTCCGTCGTGGCGTAGGCGATCTGCGATTCGCCTGTCACGGTGGCCATTCCAAGCGCTGAGGGCGAGCAGCGTCACGCCGACAAGCACGCCTAAGGCAATGACACCGTACGCGAGCGAATGTTCGGCCCGGCCCGATCCCGACCGAGCACGACCGATGTCATTCCCGAAGCGGCGATCGAGGGCGTCCAGTCGTGCCATAAGCCCCATCGACCTGTTGATACAACATCCGGGCCTCGTAGGCGAACCACACTTTGCTGGCGGCCGCCCCCGCTGGTGGGCGTCAGCAAGAGCGCGTATGCCGGCAGCTGGCCTACCTGAGGTCAGGCCGAGCGGGAAACCGAGCCGGCCCGACGGAGATGGAACGCGTCGGTTCCGTCGGGTGCCTCAGGCGAAGTTGCGGCCCCTACCCGCCACTGGGTCGGCCCCTCGGCTCAACACCCGCATCGGTGACGGCCGCCGAGATCTGCGAGGCGTCCCGGGAGACAGCCAGAGGAGTGAGGTCGAGCGAATCCTGGTTCGGCAGGATCAGGTTCAGCGCCAGGACCTCCCCACCGGGGACAGCCTCGATCTCGTCGAAACTCCAGTGACCGATCTCGTCGATCACCTTCCAGCGCGTCGACAGGAACGTCACCCGAAGAACGAGCAGCTCAGGGGGCACGAGAGCCAGGAGGACGAGATTTGGCTCCCGGCGCAACCGACGGAGCACCATGAATGCCACCAGGACCAGGCCGGCGATTGCACCGAGCACGAACCGGGACCAGACCCAGTATTCGCCGGTGCTGATGGCGAGGACCCCAAGGAGGAGGGCGATGCCGCCGAGAATCCAGGGCTGCTGGGCCCTGGTCGGCATCTTCACCCGGTAGATCTCGGCCGCGAGGACATCACCGAGGGCGTGAGGGCGTGCCAGGGAGACGAACTCGTCATGACGGTTGACGTGTCCATGGTGCCCTACTTGACGACGGGCGAGCCCCGAGTCTCGGTGCCGTGGCTCCGTGGGTAAGCGTGAACCCTCCCCGCCACGCGATCACTTATCGTGCGGCGTGGCCGCGTCGGAGTACCCGTTCGAGCCCAAGTCGAACGCTTACCTTCTGCCGGGCCAATTCTGGGGTGTCCCGCTGAGCGACGGCAGGTGGGCATGCGGCCGGGTCCTGGGGATCAAGAGGGAATCGGACGACTACTTCCCCGGAAACAGCCGGACGTTCCTCGCTGCCCTTATGGACTGGGAGGGTGATGATCTGCCGACACCGATCGACATCGCGGGCCGATACGTCGTCGCGCAGGGTTGGGCGCACGTCCTGACGATCCAGAAGAACGGTCGCTCGATCCTGGGCCACCGCGATCTCGCTCTTGACGGAATCCGCGGCCTACGCCAGGTGACCCACCGCGGCGGCGGCACCGTCATGCTCTACGAGGGGGCGACGCCCCTCCGCCCGGCGACTCGTGAGGAAGCGGTCACCATGCCGGTCTTCTCGACGTGGGGCTTCAAGGTGATCGCCGTCCTGGCGGAACGGTTGTTCGTGAAGCGATTGCCATTGGCAACGCACGACCCGTAGGTCTGTACCTCCAGACCGCTCGCACGCCGCCGCTGGACTCGAGTCGCAGCTCTTGAGTCGCCTCACAGCCGTTTGAGTAGCCGCCGCTCTGAGACACATCCCGTCTGTGCGGAGAACCGTCGAGCTTGGGCTCGAACATCCACCCGTCCGGGTTCGGCGGCGGCCCGCTGCCCCCGGCGAGCATGGGCAGGAGTCGGGGCGCGGCCACGACCCAACAGTACGGAGAACCGGGACCGTCCTGTCCGCCGAGGCGGCGACCATTCGGCTCACTACGCTCGGCGACCGGATGATGACCTCCGGACGCCGACGCGGCGCGCCCGTCCTGGTGGGGGCCGTCTGCGTCCTGGGGCTCACGATGGGGTCGGGCCCGCCCGCGTCGGCGGCGGCGGCCGGTACCGACGCCCGGCGGCCGGTGGCGATGGTGTTGGTGCGCGACCTCGTCTGGGGGGCGGCGCCGCCGGCGCTGGATGGCTACGCCAAGGCCAACCTGTCGATGCGCACGGCCGGGTCCCGGTCGGGGGCGGCCGACGTCTACCTCACGCTGGGGAAGGGGGCGCGGTCGGGCGCGCCGGCCGAAGGTGCGGAGGCGGCTGTGGGCCGGGGGGAGCCCGTGGACGGGGGCGGCTTGCGGCTGGCGGCGTGGGACGAGCTGGTCGACCACGACCGGGGGCTCCACTACGGCGGGGCGTTGGGCTCGGTGGGCGGCGCCTTCCGGGCCGACGGCCGGGAGCTGGCCCTGGTCGGCACCCTGGGGGACAACAGCGAAGCGGCGGCGGTTGCGGTGAGCTCCGACGGGACCCTGCCCCCGAGCTTCCCGGGCACCATGGCGGGCCTGGAGGCGGCGCTGGGCTCCGGGGCCGACGCCCTGGTGGTGGCCGTCCCGGCCGGCCTGCCCGAAGTCCTCGGGGTCCTCGACGGCACGTGCGCCCTTGTCGTCAGTGCCTCCACGCCGGACGAGAACCGGCACCTGGGCGTCCTCGCCGCCTCGCCGGCCTGTGGCCTGGGCTCCGCCGGCCTCGGCTCACCCTCGACCCACGACGACCACCTGGCCACCCTCCCCGACGTGAGCCGGACGTTCCTGCACCTGGCGGGTGTGGCGCCGCCGTCGACGGTGGGAGGCGGGGTCGTCACGCCGACCGCCGCCGTCGGGCGCCCAGACCTCGTCGAACGGGACCGGCGCACGTGGACGTCGGACCGGTCGCGCACCGCCTTGGTGTGGCTGTTCGTCGTGCTCCACCTGCTCGGGGCGCTCGTGGCCGTGCGCTGGCGCCGGGCCCGGACGGTGGTCGCCTGCATCCTGCTGGCCATCCCCCCGGCCAGCCTGCTCATGATGCTCGTCCCGTGGTGGCGGGGCGGGGCGTGGGTGGGGCTGGCGGTCGGTGGACTGGTGGCGGCCGTGATCGCGCTGGGCGGGGTGGCCCTGGCCCGCGCCCGCCCCCGGAGCGACGCGGTGCTCGCCGTCGGGGCCCTGGCCGCGCTGACCGCGGCGGTCGTGGCGGTGGACGCCTTCTTCGGCAGCCCCCTCCAAATCGACGCGCCCTTCGGCAACTCCCCGGTGGTCGCCGGCCGCTTCTTCGGGGTGGGCAACATCGGCTCCGGCTTCCTCGCCGCCGGGCTGGTCGTGGCCGGCGCCCTGGCCATCGACCGGTGGGGCCGGCGGGCGGTCCCGTGGGTGGCCGGGGCTATGGCCGCGGGCGTGGTGGCGGGGGGCGCCCCCCAGTTCGGGGCCGACGTCGGCGGCGTGCTCTTCGCCGTCCCCGCCTACGGGCTGGTGCTCCTGGGGGCCCGGCGGGCGCGGGTCACCCTCCGCCACGTCCTCCTCCTGGGTGTGGCCGCGGCCCTGGCGTTGGGCCTGTTCGTCGCCGTCGACCTGGCCCGGGACGCCGGCTCGCAGACCCACCTGGCCAAGAGCGTGGGGGGCGACGGCCTGGGCGACGAGATCGTCCGCAAGGCCACCCGGGCCGTCGCCACCATCAAGGCGCCGATGGCCAACCTGGTCCTGATCGCGGCCGCCGCCCTCGTCGTCACCCGCTGGTCGCCCGGCACCCGTCCCCCGCTTCGGTTCGGGGCGTATGCGGTCCTGGCCGCGGCGGTGCTCGGCTCCGTGCTCAACGACTCGGGTCTGAACGTGGCCGCCGCCGTCCTCGCCGTCGCCTGGCCGGCGGCGGTCGCGGTCGCGGCCGTCGATCCGGCCCCGAGACGTATCCCGTCGGACGACGGCCAGGCGGTCCGGGCGTGAGCGTCCGCCAGTCGGCGTCGGCGACGACCTCCGAGCGCCGGTGGGCCGTCCGCCTGGCCCTGGCCTTCACCGCCGCCGCCCTCCTCCTCCACGTCCCCGGTCTGGTCGGGCGGCTGTTCAACTCCGACGAGGCCAGCCTGGCCACCATGGCCATGGAGATCCAGCGGGGCGGCACCCTCTACCACGAGACGGCCGACCGCAAGCCCCCCGCCGTCCCCTACCTCTACGCCGCCGTCTTCGACGCCACCGGCCGGCGCGACCTCCGTCCGGTGCGGGCCGTCGGCTGCCTGGCGCTGGCCGGCACCGCCCTCCTCCTGGCCCTGGAGGCGAAGCGACGTACCGGGAACCGGACCGCGGCCGTCGCCGCCGGCGTGTTCCTCCTGGCCGGCACCGCGGCCAACTTCCCGGCCGACTCCCAGGCCGCCGGCTTCGAGCTCTTCATGCTCCTGCCCATGACCGCGGCCGTCGTGGCCGCGGGCCGGGGGAAGGCGGTGCTGGCTGGGCTGTGCCTGGCCCTCGCCTGCCTGTGCAAGCAGACCGCGTTCCTCACCGCCCTGCCGGTGGCGTTCCTCCTCTTCCGAGCGTCCGGGTGGCAGGCCGTGGCCCGGGCCGGGGCGGCCGCGGCCGCGCTCATCGGGGTCACCGCCGCCGCCTTCGGGCCCCGGGACTTCCTCCTGTGGACGGTCACCGGCAACGGCGGCTACCTGGCCCTGCGGGGATCGCTGCTGGCGTCCGTCCTCCGGGGGCTCGGGATGACGTCGGCCTTCGTAGCCCTCAACGCGGTGCTCATCTGGTGCTGCGTGGTCGCCCGCCGCCGGGGCCGGGTCGACTGGGACCTGTGGCTCTGGCTCGGCGGGGGCGCGGTGGCGGTGCTGGCCGGGTTCCGCTTCTTCGGCCACTACTACCTGCAACTCGTCCCGCCCCTGGCCCTCATCGGCGCGATGGGACTGCCCACCGTCCTCAGGCAGTGGCGCCTGGCCGTCGCCGGACTGGCCGTGCCGGTCGTGGCCATGTGGGTCTTCGGCTTCTCCCCGCCCAACGCCCGGGGGATCATCCCCTACCGCGACGTCGCCGACCGGGTGCGGGACCTGACCACGCCCGAGGACCGCATCTTCGTCTGGGGCGAGTACCCCGAGATCTACTGGGCCGCCAACCGGGAGCCGGCCACCCGCTTCATCCACACCGGCTTCATCACCGGG
Organism: Actinomycetota bacterium; assembly: GCA_034669165.1. Taxonomy (GTDB): domain Bacteria; phylum Actinomycetota; class Acidimicrobiia; order Acidimicrobiales; family AC-14; genus JAXDMK01. Next base: position 75,553 of record JAXDOC010000014.1, on the reverse strand, counting down.
AACTCGGGGGGACGGGACGCGGCCGCGGTGGAGGCGTCCGACGGCGTGCCCGGGGCGTGGGCCTTCCTGGCCGCCGACATCGCCGCCACCCCGCCCGACCTCATCGTCGACACCGGCCCGGCCTCGATCCGCCACTCCGATCTCCACCCGCTGGAGGAGACGTTCCTCTGGGACGAGATCGTCCGCCACTACCTCCTGGTCGGCGTGGTCGACGGCGTGCGCCTGTTCCAGCGGGTCACGCCTTGATGACGACCAGCCGTTCCTCGGTCATCTCCCGGACGGCGGCGGCGGGGCCCTCCTTGGTGTTGCCGCTGGCCCGGACGCCGCCGTAGGGCATCTGGTCGGCCCGCCACGTCGGGACCTCGTTGACGAGGACCGCCCCGAAGTGGAGCTCGCGGGCGGCCCGCAGGGCGGTGGCCAGGTTGGACGTGTAGATGCCCGCCTGCAGGCCGTACCGGGTGTCGTCGGCCAGGCGCAGACCCTCGTCGGTGGATTGGTAGGCCTGGACCGCCACCACCGGGCCGAACACCTCCTCCCGGCACACCCGCATGTCGGGCGTGACGTCGGCCAGGACCGTCGGCCGGAGCAGCCCGTCGTCGCCCACCCGGCCGCCGGTGAGCAGCCGGGCCCCGTCGGCCACCGCCTCCTCGACCCAGGCCACCACCCGGTCGCGGTCGTCGGTGGAGATGAGGGCGGACACGTCGGTGGACTCGTTGAGGGGGTCGCCGACGACGAGGTCCTCCACGTGGGCGACGAGGGCGTGGGTGAACTCGCCGGCCACCGACTGGTGGACGAAGACCCGTTGCACCGACACGCACGATTGGCCGGCGTGGGCGAAGCCGGTGGCGGCGACGGCCTTGGCCGCGGCCCGCCAGTCGCCGTCGGCCTCGATGATGACGGGCGAGTTGTTGCCCAGCTCGAGGGCCACCTTCTTGCGCCCGGCCCGTTCCTTGATCGCCCACCCGACCTCGCCCGAGCCGGTGAACGTGAGGTAGGCCACGTCGGGATGGCGGACGAGGGCCTCGCCCACGTCGGCGCCGCTGCCGGTGACGACGTGGAGGTAGTCGGCGGGCAGGCCCGCGTCGTTCACGAGGAGGTGGGCCAGGGCGACGGCGGTGAGCGGGGTCTGGCTGGCCGGCTTGAGCACCACCGGGCAGCCGGCGGCGATGGCCGGCGCCAGCTTGTGGGCCACCAGGTTGAGGGGGAAGTTGAAGGGCGAGATCGCCCCGACCACGCCGATGGGGAGCCGGAGGGTGAAGGCGAGGCGGCCCTCGCCGATCTCGGTGGCGTCGATCGGTACCATCTCGCCGGTGAGGCGGCGGGCCTCGACGGCGGCGAAGGTGAAGGTGGAGACGGCCCGCTGAGCCTCGACCCGGGCCGTCTTGAGGGGCTTGGCCGACTCGAGGGCGATGGTGCGGGCGAAGGCGTCCTCCCGCTCGGCGAGGAGGCGGGCGGCGGCGTCGAGGATCTCCGCCCGCCGCCACGGCGGGAGCGGGCCCTTCTCGAGGGCGGCCCCGGCGGCCGCCACCGCCCGGTCGACGTCGCCCGCGGTGCACTTCGGTACCCGTCCCACCTCGGCGCCGTCATACGGCGAACGGACCACGATCTGGTCGGCCGTCATCCCCCCGATCGTAGGTTCGTCAGGCGGGGCTGGGGACGAAGGTGACGGTGACGCTGGTGAACCCCAGGGTGCCCAGGAGGGCTTCGAGCATCTGGCGGGTGTTCTGCTCGGCCCGGGCTGCGAGGTCGCTGGCTGCGGCCGCCGCCTTCATCTTCTCCAGGGCCGCCAGTTGCAGCTCCCGCTCGCCGGTGGGGGAGTCGGAGAAGACCGAGCCCAGGCGGTCGAGGAGGCCCCGGTCGCGGCTGATGACCTGGCTGTTCTCCAGGTCGAGGGTGGGCTCGGCCAGCGTCGGAGCGGGGAGCGAGATGGTGACCGTCCGCCGGTCCTCGGAGACGATGATCGACTGGGCGTCGAGGTTGGAGAAGTCGACCGAGGCGTCGACCGAGCCGGCCGCCGAGTAGGTGGTGCGCTCGCCCCGGATGACCGAGGGCAGGAACTTGGCGTCCTTCTCGGTGTCGACCAGGACCTGGAAGTTGCCCGCCGCGGCCTGGTAGTTGCTCAGGTCCTCCATGGCTTGAAGGAGGGCGGGCTGGGTGCGGTCGACGGTGCGGCTGGAGAAGGGGTTGGGGATCGAGGGCAGGAGCTTGCCCAGGGCGCCGGTGAAGGCGAGGATGCCGCAGAAGACGATGGCGCCGAAGATCACCCATCCCGAACGGGACCGGGGGCGCATCACCACGACCCTCTCGTCCCGGTTCCGCTGGAGCATCCTCCTATTTTCCCACCTCTCAGACGGTTGCCAGGCGCGCGGCGGTGGCATCGGCCGCTTCCTCCGCCTGGCGGACGCAGGCGGCGATGCCCAGGCCCCGGTAGGCGGCGCCGGCCACGACCACGCCGGGGAGCGCCGCGGCCAGGCCGGCCTCGATGCGGTCGACCCGCCGCTGGTGGCCGGGCTGGTACTGGGGGAAGCCCCTCGGCCACCGGGACACGAGGCTGGTCACGGGCGGGCGGCGGACGCCGATGACGGCCGCCAGCTCCCGGTGGAGGTGGTCGACGAGCTCGTCGTCGGCCAGGTCGGCGAAGCGGTCGTCGCCCGACCGGCCGGCGGAGGCCCGGACCAGCACCAACCCGCTCTCCGCCAGCGCCGGCCACTTCGACGTCGACCACGTGCAGGCCGTCATCAGCCGGCGGTCGACCCGGGGCACGAGGAAGCCAGCCCCGTCGAGGGGGGACGTCACGTCCTCCGGCCGGTAGGCGAGGGTGCTCACCGCCACCGACGCGTACCGGATGCGTTGGAGGTCGGCCGCCACCGCCGGCACCGCCGCCTTCAGCATGGGCCCGGCGGCGAAGGCGGGGACGGTGACGACCACGGCCGCCGCGGCCCGCGTCATCCCGTCGGCGGTGACCACCCGGTACCCACCGCCGGTGCCGTCGGCCTCGATGGCCGTCACCGCGGTGTCGGTGCAGATCTCGACGCCGGCCTCGGCCAGCCCCGCGGCCAAGCGGTCGACCAGCCGTCCGAGGCCCCCCGCGATCCCCAGGAACAGGGGGCCGGCGGTGATGCTCGGCGCCGGTCGGCGGCGGCGCAGGCCGAGGATGAGGCTCCGGGATCCGGCCGCGGCTTCGGCCAGTTGGGGGGCGGTGGCGGCCAGGCTGAGGTCGTCGGCCCGGCCCGCGTTGATCCCCCCCACCAGGGGCTCCACCAGCCGGTCGACCACGCCCTGGCCCATCCTCGACCCGATCACTTCGGCCACCGACGGGTCGGCGCTCAGGCCCGGCCGCCGGCGGGGGAGGACCAGGTCGAGGCCGGCCCGGGCCACCGCCGCCGGCGGCAGGACTCCCGACCGCAGCAGCGGCCCCAGCTCGACGGGCACGCCCAGCACCTGCCCCTCCGGCAGCCGCCGCAGCTGGCCCCGGGTCCAGACGAAGGCCTTGCCCGTGGCCGGCGTGACCGTCTCCACCTCGAGGGCCGCGGCCAAAGCCCAGGCGTGGGGGACGCGAGCGAGGAACGTGTCGGGCCCCTCCTCCACCGGCACCCCGCCCAGCGACGACGTGCGGATCTTGCCCCCGAGGCGACCGTCGGCCTCCAGCACCGTCACCCGGGCCCGGTCCCGCAGGAACCAGGCCGTGGCCAGGCCGGTGATCCCGCCCCCCACGACGACGACGTGGGGCCGGCCGCCCGCCACCTCGGCTGGCACGGCAGCCGTCAGCCGGCGGCGAGACGGGCCCGCACCACGTCGGCCAGGGTGGCGCACAGGGCGGGGTGGTCGTTGGGTGACGGGGTGCGGACGAAGTCGAGGCGCATGGCGTCGGCCATCTTGGCCGCCTCGATGTCGAGGTCGTAGAGGACCTCCAGGTGGTCGGACGTGAACCCGCACGGGCAGACCACAACGCCCCGGGCGCCGGCGTTCGCCAACTGGGGGAGCACGCTCAGGATGTCGGGCCCCAGCCACGGCTCGGTCCCGCCGGTGCGGGCCGCGCTCTGCCACGCCGTCGACCAGCGCGGATGGGGCACCCGCATGGCCACGCTGATGGCCGTCTCCCGGACCTGGGTGGGGTACGGGTCGCCCGACGCCTCGATGAAGGCGGGCAGGCTGTGGGCGGTGAACACCACCTCCACGTCGGGCTTCTTGTGGGGAAGGGACGCGACGGCCTTGTCGACGAACCCGGCCAGCAGGTCGAGGTAGCCGGGGGCGGTGTGCCACGAGTCGACCATGAGGATCTCGACGCCGTGCTCGGCACCGGCGGCCGTCGCCCGCTCCCCGTACTGCCCCACCGACAGGAACGAGTAGTGGGGGGCGAGCACCAGCCCCACCGCCCTGGTCACACCCCTCGCCGCCAGCGCCGCCACCCCGTCCTCGAGGAACGGCGGAGCGTGCTTCATGCCCAGCTCGACCACGAACCCGTCGCCGAGGGCGGCCGCGATTCCCGCCGCCTGGGCCGCGGTCCGCTCCAGGAGGGGCGACGTCCCTCCAATGGCGTCGTAGCGGCGGGTGAGGTCGTCGAGGAGCTCGGGCGTCGGGGGCCGGCCCCGGCGGACGTGGGTGTAGTACGGCTCGATGTCGGCAGGCGTGGCCGGCGTGCCGTAGGCCATGACCAGCACGCCGACCGGCCCCGGCTGGACGTCGGGGTCAGCCACCGGTCTCCGTGTGCACCAGGTCGACGACCCGCCGGAGGACGTCGGGGTCGGTGTCGGGCAGGACGCCCCATCCCAGGTTGAAGACGTGGCCGGGCCGGGCCCCGTTGGCGTCGAGCACGGCCCGGGTGGCGCCGGCGACGGTGTCCCAGTCCCCGGCCAGGCACACCGCGGGGTCGAGGTTGCCCTGCACCGGGACCTCGTCGCCCAGCCGGCCCCGGGCCCGCTCCAGGGGCACCCGCCAGTCGACGCCCACCACGTCGGCTCCCGCCTCGTGCATCGCTTCCAGCAGCTCGCCGGTGCCCACTCCGAAGTGGATGCGGGGCACGCCCAGGTCGGCCAGTCCCCCCAGCACCTTGCGGGTGGCGGGCAGCACGTGGCGGCGGTAGTCGGCCGGGCTGAGAACGCCGGCCCACGAGTCGAACAGCTGCACCGCGGCGGCTCCCGCCCCCACCTGCGCCCGCAGGGAGGCCAGCACGATGTCGGCCAGCCGGTCCAGCAGCTGGGCCCACAACTCGGGCTGCGAGTGCATGAAGGCCTTGGCCTTGGTCTGCTCCTTGGACGACCCGATGAGGTAGGTGGCCAGGGTGAACGGCCCCCCGGCGAAGCCGATCAACGGCACGTCGAGCTCGCTGACCAGCAGTTTCACCGTCTCCAGGACGTACGGCATGTCGGTCTCCGGCTGCAACGGCCGCAGCCGGTCGAGGTCGGCCGCCGACGTGAACGGCTCCGCCACCACCGGCCCGGGGGCGAGGTCGATGTCGATGCCGATGGCGGTCAGCGGCACCACGATGTCGGAGAAGAGGATGGCGGCGTCGACGCCGAGGCGCCGCACCGGCTGCATCGTCACCTCCGCCGCCAGCTCCGGCGTGCGGATCACGTCGAACATCCCGTGCCGCTCCCGGATGGCCCGGTACTCGGGCAGCGACCGTCCCGCCTGACGCATGAACCACACCGGCGTCCGGGCCACCGGCTTGCCCCAGCAGGCGTCCAGAAAGAGGGCGGTCGGGGAGGACATGCCGCCCCGACCCTACCGTCACCCCTTCTGGTACTTCCGAGCGGCGAGGGGCGCGAACAGGACGACGAAGAGCGCGCACCACAACAGTGAGCGGATGGCGAAGTAGCCGGCCGGGTGGCCGAGCGCGGCCTGGGCCTTGTCGCCCAGGCTCAAGGCCCGGACCGCGTTGACGATCTGGGTGAGGGGCTGGTTCCGGGCGAAGCCCTGCATCCAGCCGGGCATCGACTCCACCGGCACGAAGGCACTGGATACGAACGTGAACGGGAACACCAACAGGCCGATGCTCTGGGCCGCCTGGGGGGTGCCGGCGGTGATCCCCAGCCACACGAACAGCCAGGTGAAGGCGAAGGCGGCCGCCACGCACAGGCCCACCGCCGCCAAAAGGTTGAGGATGCCGGCCGACGAGCGGAAGCCCACCGCGAAGCCGACGGTGACCGTCACCATCAGCCCGATGGTGCCCAGGGCGGTGTCGGCGACCACCCGGCCGGAGACGACGGCCAGGCGGGGTATGGGCAGCGACCGCAGCCGATCGAACAGCCCTTCGGACAGGTCCTCGGCCGCCCCGATGGAGGCGGTCATGCCCGAGAACAGGACGCCCGTGCCGACGAAGCCGGGTACGAGGAAGTCGACGTAACGGATCCCGTTGATGGGGATGGCGCCGCCGAACACGTAGCGGAAGATGAGCAGGAACATGGCGCCCTGGATCATGCCGATCACGAAGACCTGGGGCGTCCGCACGCTGCGCAGCACCGTGCGCCGGGCGACGCCGAAGACGGTCGTGAGGAACCCGGCAGGCTTGGTCGGGCGGGGAAGGTCGCGGCGGGGGGCGACCGCGCCGGCGGTGTCGGGGGTGGTGGCAGTCATGGGCTCTCCTCCCGGCTCAGGCGGCCCGGCCGCGACGTTTGCGGCTCTTGGTCTCGTCCGTCCCCTCGGCGCCGGCCTCAGGCGCGGCCTCCGCGGGTCTGCCCGTCAGCTTGAGAAACACCTCGTCGAGCGTGGCCCGGCGCAGGCCGATGTCGGCGACGGCGATCCCGAGCGTGTCGAGCACTCGGACCGCCTCCAGCAGCTGGGCCGAGCCGTCGTGGACAGGGACGGTGACCGACCGGGTGGGCACGTCGACCCGGGGCGGCTCCGCGCCGAGGGGGCCGAGCGCGGCCACGGTGCGATCGAGGTCGGCCGGGTCGACCACGTGGACCTGGACGACGTCGGCACCACCCAGGGACTTGAGGTGGTCGGCCGTCCCGTCGGCGATGGACTTCCCGTGGTCGATGATGACGATGTGGGCGGCCAGCTGGTCGGCCTCGTCGAGGTACTGGGTGGTGAGCAGGACGTCGGTGCCCGCGGCGACGAGGTCGCGGATGATCTCCCACAGCTCGTTGCGGCTGCGGGGGTCGAGGCCGGTCGTGGGCTCGTCGAGCAGGAGCAGCTCGGGGGCGCCGACCAGGCTGGCCCCAACGTCGAGCTTGCGCCGCATGCCGCCGGAGTAGGTGCGGACGAGGCGGTCGCCGGCGTCGGTGAGGCCCAGTCGCTCGAGCACGACCTGGGCGCTGGCCTTGGCCTGCTTGGGGTCGTGACCGAACAGGCGGCCGATCAACTCGAGGTTCTCCCGTCCCGACATCGCCGCTTCGACTGCCGCCGACTGGCCGGCCAGGCCGATGGCGTGGCGGACCTTGGCCGGCTCGGCCAGGGCGTCGATGGCGGCGACGGTGAGGGTGCCGGCGTCGGGCTGGAGGAGGGTGGCCACCATGCGGATGAACGTGGTCTTGCCCGCCCCGTTGGGACCGAGAACGGCGGTGACCTGGCCCCTTTCGGCCGTCAGGTCGAGCCCGGCCAGGGCCTCGGTCGTCTTGAACTTCTTGGTGAGCCCCCGGGCTTCGAGGATCGGTGCCATCTGGGGTCCTCCAAGGGATAGTTGCTGCGGAGAGACGTCTTCGCCCGCGATCATCTCTCGCGACAACGCCCGGCGGAGCCATTTCTCGCACGATCGGGGCCTGGGACACCCCGGCTGGTCAGCCGGCGGGCTCCCAGACCAGCTCGGCCACCTCGACGGCCACGACGAAGCCACTCCCGTCGGCGGCGGGCCGGACCTCGCCGGTGAGGCCGCAGACGGCGTCGTTCAGCCAGTGGTAGCGGGGATCGTCGCTCAGATGGGTGAGGCTGCCGACCAGCCGCCCCGGCTCGCCCCCGGCCGCGGCCCGGCCGTACCCGTGCCACGCGAACAGGACGGTGGCGCCGTCGTCGGTCTCGATCACGCCCCGAAAGTCCGGGGTGAGGGTGCCGTCGGCGCGCGTGCGGGGGTAGTTGGCGGCGCGGAGGCGCCCGGAGAGCCGTCCTTCCGAGCGCCCCTCCACCAGCAGGAAACCCTGTCCCTCCACGCCGTGGGTCCCGGCCAGCTCGATGCTCCACCGCTCGGTGGGCGCGAACGTGGCCCGGTACAGGGGTTCGAGGCGCATGGGCGGCTCAGCCGGCGGCCAGGCCGGCCACCGTCGCCGGCAGGCCGCCTGCGGCCGTCGAGCCGGCAGGCGTGAGTGATCCGTCGCCGTCGACGGCCCAGCCGTAGACGGAGCCCGAGTCGGCATCGACCGCGTACAGGAACGCCCCGTCGGCCGTGAGACCGAGGTCGCGCAGGCCGGTGCGCCCGTCGACGGTGACACCCGCGGTGGCGTCCTCCAGGGTGAGGCTGCCGTCGGTGCCGATTCCGTACCGGGACACGGCGCCGTCGGCGAAGTTGGTGGTGAAGGCGTGGCTGCCGTCGGCGGTGACGACGGCCCAGCAGATCTCGCTGCGCCCGTTGCCGACCGACGGCGTCACCGGGGTGACCACCGTTCCGTCGACCGTGTACGACGAGGCCGCGGCCGCCCCCTTCTGGGCGCCGAACGCCTCGGTGACGACCAGGGTGCCGCCGCTCGTGATGGCGAAGCCGTAGGGCGTGGGGCCCGCCGAGGCCACCGCGTGCAGCGGTCCGAGGGTCCCATCGCCGCCGACGGCGAAGGAGGCGATCTGGTTGGCGCTCCGCTCGGTGACGACGAGCGCGGCGCCGTCAGGCGTGAAGCCGACCTGGGCGCCGTCGGCGTCGGGCGCCGACAACGACATCTCCCCGCCCGCGATCGGCTTGAGGCCACCTTCGCCCAGCCGGAAGCCGGTCACCGTGGCCGAGCCGGTGTTGAGGACGTAGACGAGGCCATGGTGCTCGGCCACGCTCTTCGGAGCCGGTCCGGAGGGGGTCCGCCCGGACAGTTCCAGTTCGCCGCCGGCGCCCACCGTGAAGACGGAGACATCGTCGCTGGCGGCGTTGGTGACGACGAGGTGCCGACCGTCTCCGGCCAGGACCACCGAGCCCTGCGACGTGAGGTGGGGCTTGGCGTCGCCGGCACCGCCGGTGGGGTAGGAGCCGAGCTCGGTCAGGCCGCCGTCGCCTGCCCGGAGGAACGCGACCACCCGGTTCTCCTGCTCGTTCGTCTGCACGTACACCGCTGCGTCGGACATCTCGCCTCCACCTCTTCTGTATCGGATTGACGGGAATGTCGTCCCACTCCGGGCCGTGCCGTTACAGGCGAGTTGGCTCCTGGCGTGTGCCAAGCTGGCAGGACCACGGGAGCCCATCGGGGCTGAGAGGGCGCGACGTCATCGAGGTGACCGGCGCCGACCGTCTGAACCTGTCCGGGTCATGCCGGCGAAGGGAGAGCGCGAATGGCCACGACCCCGTCCCGGAGCAAGGTCTACGTCGAGGGCCCGCACGGGGCCCGGGTGCCGTTCACCCAGGTCGACCTCACCGACGGCTCCTCCATCCGCCTCTACGACACCTCCGGACCGGGGTCGGAGCCGGCCGACGGGTTGCCGCCCCTCCGCCGGGACTGGATCGTCGGCCGGGGCGACGTCGAGGAGCACGACGGTCGGGTCCCCACCGCCCGCGACGACGGCCGCTCCGCCGCCCGCCAGGCCAACGGCAAGGGCAACGGCACCGCAGGCAATGGCGCCGCAGTCCACGGCGGGCCCATCGTCCTGCGGGCCAGGCCGGGCCGGATCGTCACCCAGCTCCACTACGCCCGCCGGGGCGAGATCACGCCGGAGATGGAGTTCGTCGCCCTGCGGGAGAACTGCGACCCCGAGCACGTCCGCTCCGAGATCGCCCGGGGCCGGGCCATCCTGCCGGCCAACGTCAACCACCCCGAGACCGAGCCCATGATCATCGGGCGCAACTTCCTGGTGAAGATCAACGCCAACATCGGCAACTCGGCCGTCACGTCGTCCGTCGCCGAGGAGGTGGAGAAGCTCACCTGGTCCACCAAGTGGGGCGCGGACACGGTGATGGACCTGTCGACCGGGGCCAACATCCACACCACCCGGGAGTGGATCGTCCGCAACTCGCCCGTGCCCATCGGCACCGTCCCCATCTACCAGGCCCTGGAGAAGGTCGACGGCAAGGCCGAAGAGCTGTCGTGGGAGGTCTACCGCGACACGGTCATCGAGCAGGCCGAGCAGGGCGTCGACTACATGACGATGCACGCCGGGGTGCGGCTGCGCTACGTGCCGGGGACGGCCACCCGCACGACGGGCATCGTCAGCCGGGGCGGCTCGATCCACGCCGCTTGGTGCCTGGCCCACCACCGGGAGAACTTCCTCTACGAGCACTTCGAGGAGCTGTGCGAGATCCTCGCCGCCTACGACGTGGCCTTTTCCCTGGGCGACGGGCTGCGGCCGGGCTCCATCGCCGACGCCAACGACGAGTCGCAGCTGGCCGAGCTGGCCACCCTGGGCGAGCTGACCAAGGTGGCGTGGGGCCACGACGTCCAGGTCATGGTGGAGGGCCCCGGCCACGTCCCCATGCACAAGATCCGGGAGAACATGGACCTCCAGCTCGAGCTGTGCCACGAGGCGCCCTTCTACACACTGGGCCCCCTCACCACCGACGTCGCCCCCGGCTACGACCACATCACCTCGGCCATCGGGGCGGCCATGATCGGCTGGTTCGGGACGGCGATGCTCTGCTACGTCACCCCCAAGGAGCACCTCGGCCTGCCCAACCGCGACGACGTCAAGGCCGGCGTCATCGCCTACAAGATCGCGGCCCACGCGGCCGACCTGGCCAAGGGCCACGCCGGGGCCCAGGACTGGGACAACGCCCTGTCGAAGGCCCGCTTCGAGTTCCGGTGGGAGGACCAGTTCGACCTCGCCCTCGACCCCGAGACGGCCCGGGCCTTCCACGACGAGACCCTGCCCGCGGCCCCGGCCAAGACGGCCCACTTCTGCTCCATGTGCGGCCCCAAGTTCTGCTCCATGAAGATCAGCCACGACATCCGGGATTACGCGGCGGCGCACGGGGTCGACGCGGAGCAGGCCATCGAGCTGGGAATGAAGGAGAAATCGGCGGAGTTCGTCGCCGGAGGGGCCGAGATCTACGTGCCCGAGGAGGAGTCGCTGGATGTCTGACACGTGTGCGCTGTGCGGCGGCGAGCCCGGCCAGTCCGAGTACGGGCTGGTCAGGTGGCCGGCGCTGCCCGACATCGGCTGGCACTACGAGTGCATGTCGACGCCCGAGGGGGCGGAGTGGTTCGCCGGCCTGCGGGCCGAACACCCGCTGCTCGACCGCCAGGTCACGCTCCGCACGCTCCGGGTGCAGCAGGAGTGCGAGTGGTGCCACGAGGTGCAGCTGGTGAGCCCCACCGCCATCGGCCACAACGTCACCGGCTGGTGGATCACGTGCGACTCGTGCCCCACGCCGTGGCGGGACGCGGTCAACGGTTGGGACAACGAGGAGATCATCCGCAAGCTGTGGGGCCTGCGCATGCGCTACGAGGTCGACGACTGGGACGACGCGGCCGAGGCCGAGCTCATGGCCCTCGACGAGATCCTGCCCGCCGCCTTCCGCAAGTGCGGGTGCGGCGGCCGGTTCAGCTTCGCCTCCCGGGTCCGGTGCGTCGAGTGCGCCGCTTTCCTGCCCATCGACTCCTGGTTCCACTACAGCTACCAGCCGGAGGACGACGACGAGGCCGAGGCCGAATAGACGGCCCCGCCTTGAAGTGACCGAGCCGAGGACTTAGGGTCGCCTTAGGTCAACACTTGGGGCAGCCTCCGGAGGTCGTTCAATGCTCCCTACCTTCGTCATTGGACTCCGCGAAGGCGTCGAAGCGTCGCTCATCGTCGGGATCGTCGCCGCCTTCCTGCGCCAGCGGGGGGCGTCCCGCCAGCTGCGCTGGGTCTGGTTGGGCGTCGTCGTCGCCGTCGGCATCTGCGCCGCGGCCGCGGTGGTCCTGGAGATCGTCGACAGCAACCTCCCCCAGAAGCAGCAGGAGGGGCTGGAGACGGTGATCGCCCTGGTGGCGGTGGCCATGGTCACGTCGATGGTCGTGTGGATGGCGCGCAACGCCCGGGGCCTCAAGAAGGAGCTGGAGGCCCGGGCCGGCGCGGCGGTGGCCGAGGGGTCGGTGTTCGCCCTGGTGGCGATGGCCTTCCTGGCCGTGCTCCGGGAGGGACTGGAGACGGCGGTGTTCCTCCTCTCCGCCTTCCAGGCGTCGGCCAACCGAGCCGCGTCGAGCGCCGGCGCTCTCCTCGGCATCGCCGTGGCCGTGGTCATCGGCTACGCCATCTACAAGGGCGGGGTGAAGATCAACCTGTCCAAGTTCTTCACCGCCACCGGGCTGGTGCTGGTGCTGGTGGCCGCGGGGCTGGTGTCGTTCGCCATGCACACCGGCCACGAGGCGGGCTGGATCCAGTTCGGCCAGGGCCAGCTGGTCGACCTGAGCTGGCTCATCAAGCCCGGCTCGGTGCAGTCGGCCCTGCTCACGGGCGTGCTCGGCATCCAACCCAAGCCGACCGTGATCGAGGGCCTCGGCTGGCTGGTGTACTTCGTGCCCGTCACCCTGTTCGTGCTCCGGTCGTCGCGCCGCAAGCCGGCTCCGCCCAAGTCCATTCAAACGGCTCCGGCCGTCGCCTGACCCTTCGAGCATCGGAGACCTCTCATGCCCAGACGCCTGCTCGCCACGGCCGCCCTCCTGGTGGTGCCGCTCCTGGTGGCCGCCTGCTCGTCCGACTCGGGACCCAAAGGGACGGCCACGGCGGGCGCCGGGCCCACCATCGAGGTCACCCTGTCCGACAAGGGCTGTGAGCCCCGCGCCATCTCCACCCCGCCGGGGCCGACGAAGTTCCACGTCACCAACCAGGGGACGGCGGCGGTCACCGAGTTCGAGGTCCTCACCGGCACTCGCATCCTGGGCGAGGTGGAGAACGTCATCCCCGGCGCCGACCGCAGCTTCTCCCTCACCCTGGCCGCCGGCAGCTACTCCACCAAGTGCCCGGGCGGGTCCGACTCCGAGGGTGGGACGGTCCAGGTGACGGGCTAGGCGCCGCTGGCGACCGGCTCCGGCTCCTGCGGGCGGGTGATGTCCGGCTCGATGTAGATGACCCGGGCCTCGGGCACGACGGCCCGGACCGACGCCTCCACCCGGTCGATGGCTTCCGCCACCTGCGGGAAGTCGAGATCCGTGTCGAGCTCGAGCTTCGCCCCCACCAGCAGCTCGTCGGGGCCGAGGTGTTGGGTCCGGAGGTGGATCAGCCGGCGGACGCCCGGGTCGCCCTCCATGGCGGCCCGGATCTTGGCCACCATCTCGGGGGTCGCCGACTCGCCGATGAGCAGGCCTTTCATCTCGATCATGAGGATGACGGCGATCGCGCCCAGGAGCACGCCGATGGCCAGGGTGCCGGCGGCGTCGAAGCGGGCGTTGCCGGTGATCTCGGCCAGGCCGATCCCGACCAGGGCGAAGCAGAGGCCGATCTCGGCGCCGACGTCCTCCAGCAGGACCACGGGCAGCTCGGGGATCTTCGAGTGGCGGATGAAGCTCCACCACGACTGGTCGCCCTTGGTGTGGCGGCTCTCCTTGACCGCGGTCCGGAGTGAGTAGCTCTCCAGGGCGATGGCGACCAGGAGGATGCCCACGGCGATCGGCACCGACTCGAGCTTGTGGGGGTGGCGCATCTTCTCTTCGCCCTCGAACAGGGCGAACAGCGAGCCCAGCATGAAGATCACCAGGGCGACGACGAACGACCAGAAGTACCGCTCCCGGCCGTAGCCGAAGGGGTGCTCCACGTCGGCCCGCCGCCGGGCCTTGCTGCCGCCGAGGAGCAGGAGCCCCTGGTTGCTGCTGTCGGCCACCGAGTGCACCGCCTCGGCCAGCATCGACGTCGCCCCGGTGAGCAGGAAGCCCACGAACTTGGCGATGGCGATCCCGAGGTTGGCGAAGAACGCGGCGATGATCGCTTTGCGGCTGCCGTCCTGCATGGGGGCGGACCTTATCCGGCGGACACCTCGGTCAACCTCTTGGCCACGGTGCGCAGGTCGTCGACGAAGGCGGCCATCTCCCGGTGGCGAGCGTCATCGTCGCGGGCCCGTAGGATCGACGACGGGTGGACGGTGGCGGTGATCGTCGGCCGATTGGAGTGGTCGAAGAACTCGCCCCGGTGCCGGGTGACCCGGAAGTCCTTGCCCAGGAGAGCCTGGGCCGCGGTGGCGCCGAGGGCGACGACGATCTTGGGCTGGACGGCCTCGACCTCGGCGTCGAGCCACGGCCGGCACGCCTCGACCTCGGCCGCGTTGGGCTTCTGGTGGATGCGGCGCTTCCCCTTGGCCGTCCACTTGAAGTGCTTCACCGCGTTGGTGAGGTAGGTCGTGGCCCGGTCGATGCCGGCTTCGTCGAGGGCCCGGTCGAGGAGGGCGCCGGCGGGACCGACGAACGGATGGCCCTCCACGTCCTCCCGGTCACCCGGTTGTTCGCCGACCAGCATGAGGTCGGCGTGGGCCGGCCCCTCGCCGAAGACGGTCTGGGAGGCCGCCTTCCACAGGTCGCAGGCCTGGCACCCGGCGGCCTCGGCTCGCAGGGTGTCGACCGATTTCGCCACGCCCGGCGCGCTACCCGGGCGCTCCGGGGAGCAAACGGCCCTGGGTGGTGCCGGCGGGGTAGCCCTCTGCCGCCAGCAGCGCCCGCTTGGCGTCGAGGCCGAGGCCGAAGCCGCCCAGGCCGTTGGCCGCCACCACCCGGTGGCAGGGGACGATCACCGGCACCCGGTTGCGGCCGAGGGCCCCGCCCACGGCCCGGGCCGCGCCCGGCTTGCCGATGGCCTCGGCCACCTCGCCGTAGGTCCAGGCGTCGCCCGCCGGGACGGCCCGGATGGCAGTGAGGACGGCCCGGTCGAACTCGGGCACACCTCGCCAGTCGATCGGCACCTTGGGGTCGGCAGTCACGTCCGGCGCAACCCCGCCCTCGGCCCGGGTGACCGGCCGCCCGAACTGGGCCTTGAAGTCGGCCTCGAACCGGGCCGCATCGGTTCCCGGCTCCACCCGGCACACCCCGTGGTCGTTCCACGCCACGAAAACGGGCCCCATGGGGGTGTCGACAGGGGCGTAGGCGTCGTTGTCAGCCATGCCGACCAGTATGCCGACCGGGTGGGACAACGAGGATCGGTGGGACGCGACCAACATGGAGGACATGGTGGAGTGGGATGACCCCTGGCATCTGACCGTCAACATCTTGACCACGCTGGTCCTCGTCGCCGCGGCGGCGTGGGTCGTCTCGCCTGCCGCCAAGCCCGTCCGGCACGGTTGGATGAGCAAGCTCCTCTGGGTCCTCGCCTTGTGCGCGTCGATCTACGTGGCCGGGTACTACGTCCCCCTCGGGCCGCTGTTCGTGCTCCGAGAGGCTCGCAAGGTGGCCACCGACCGGGGCCGAAAAGTACCCGGCGCCCGCTGACGCCGCGTCGAAGCCACGAGCTCGGCTGCGCTCGTGCCACTCATCCCTTACGACCCCGGCTCCGCTCTTGGTGGCGACGGGGCCCGGGTCGGTGACTTCGAAGGTGGCGTCGGGCAGGAGCTTTGTCTGCCAATTAGTGCTTTCTCGGAACGCTGTTCGTGCTCCGGAGGGCGGTCGCGGTGCGTTGCCGCGGCGCGGCGCGGCTCCGCCGGTCGCCCCCGCCCGATCATCACCTGTCACCACCCCGGCTCCGCCCTTGGTGGCGACGTGGCCCGGACCATCCCATTCGGGTCGGTGACTTCGAAGGTGGCGTCGGGCAGGAGCTTGGCCTGCCAATCGGGTTGGTGGAGTCGGTGGTGATGGCGGGAGCACAGGAGCACGAGGTTGTTGATCTCGGTCGCCCCGCCGTGGGTGACCCAGCGCACGTGATGGCCTTCGCACCAGGCTGACTTGCGGTCACAGCCCGGGAAGCGGCAGTGCTCGTCGCGGATCACCAGTGCGTTCCACAGGTTGGCGGGGATGGTCCTCGTGGCCGTGCCGTAGTCGAGGATGGCCGAGCGGCCCTTGGTCAGCACCCGGTGCAGCGTGCAGTCGCACAGCAATCTCGACATCGTGGTGCCGTCGAGGGCCGGTCCACCCACCACCCGTCCGCCCCGTCCTTCCTCCATCGCAGCCACGTCGGCCACCAGGCTGAGGTGCGGTCGCTCACGACCGCCCGTGGGGGTCTTCTGGTGGTCGAGGAAGAACCGGCTCACGTCGACCAATGCGTCGCCCCGGCGCTCGGCCGGGTTCCTATCGGGATCATCGACGGTGGCCAGAGCCAGCGCCGCGGCCACGGTGGCTCCGCCCTCGGCGTCGAGGTGTCCCTCTATGACGTGACGCCCGTCCAATGTCGCTGACAGGTGCAGCGAACGCTCGGGGTCAGCGGAGTCCTTGTGTTCCTCGACCTGGTCTTGCCACCGGGCCATGGCCCGCGAACATCCCGACGGGCTCAACGGGGCCAGGTGGGACACCAGCTCGGCCTCGACCTCGGCGAAGGCGTCGATCGTGGCGTCGTCGACCTTGGCCAGGATCACCTCGACCTGGCCCTTCGACAACGTCCCGTCCCGATAGGCGGCGGCGCACACGGGCAACTTCCGCAATCGGCCAGCCAACGACACCAGATGATGCGCCGCGTTCGATGTCATGGACGCCTGGTCCCGCAACCAAGCCGTCATAGATGTTGCCGAGTCGATATCCCACAGCTGCGCAGCGTCGAACTCGCCTACGGCCTCCGCGATCAGGGCGTCGAGTCGATCCCGCAAGGCGACAGCCTGCGCAATCGATGCACTATCGGTCGGTATCCGCAGCGTCTCGATCGTCTCGGCCAGGTCCGCCAGCACACCGTAATCGTACACCTGTTCGACCAATGACGCAAGCAAATTGAGCCAAATAGAGACAGAATCTGTGGTCGTATAGCGCTCAGCTCAGCGCTTGGCAATGCTTCCATCGAAGTTCGCACAGGAGGGGCCGCCTCGGCAATGCCGGGACCACCGCTGCCGACGCCTGGTAGGGATGGACAGGGCGGGCCCGGCTGCCGGCGGGGTCCCTTCCTGGCGGCCCGCCCGCCGGGGGCGCACCGGTCCTCTTCGCCGCCGGAGCATTTGCCACCGCCCGGACCTTCCTCACGCCGGCGCCCGCTACACCGCGCCTTCGTGCGGCCGGACCCGCCCCCGCCCCCTCACCGCCGCCCCCTCACCGCCGCCCCGTCACCGCCGCCCCCGTCACCGCCGCCCCCGTCACCGCCGCCCCTCACCGCCGCCCCGTCACCGCCGCCCCGTCACCGCCGCCGACGCGGCGGTCACCACTTCGGGCGGATGCGGACGAGGCGGAGGACGTCGGTGACGGGGTCGGGGTCTTGGGGGGAGCCCACCAACACCACGACCACGTCGTCGGTCTTCACCATCCCGAGGTCGACCGCCGCCTTCACCGCAAACCACACGATGTCGTCGGTGGTCCCTTGGCGCGCCGTAACCACCGGGGTGATGCCCCACGCCACCGACAGTTGCCGAGCCGTCCGCAGCGACGGCGTGGCGGCCAGGATCGGCACCCGCGGCCGGAACCGGGAGATGGCCCGGGCCGTCGCCCCACTGTTCGTACAGGCGATGATGGCGGCCGCGTCGGAGTCCAAAGCCGCCCGCCACGCGGCGGCCGACACCGACGCGCTGATCCGGTCGAGTGCCGGCCCGCCCTTGGGCCCGGCCAATTGTTGCAACCCCAGGTTGCGGCCCCACGTCTCGTAGTCGAACTCCCGCTCGGCCCGGGTCGCGATCTTCGCCATCGCCCGCACCACGGCCGCGGGGTCGTGGCCGATCGCCGTCTCCCCCGAGAGCATCAGCGCGCTGGTGCCGTCGAACACGGCGTTGGCCACGTCGCTCACCTCCGCCCGAGTCGGCGTGGGGGCCGAGATCATCGACTCGAGCATCTGGGTGGCGGTGATCACCGGCCGCGCATACGACACCCCAGTCCGGATGATCCGCTTCTGATAGTGGGGGACGTCCTCCAGGTCGCAGCGCACGCCGAGGTCGCCCCGGGCGACCATGACGCCGTCGGACGCGGCGATCACCTCATTGATGGCGTCGACCGCCTCCTGGGTCTCGATCTTGGCCACGATCATGGGGCCGTCGGGCCCGACCGCGTCCCGCACCCGTTCCACATCGGCCGCCGACCGCACGAACGACACCGCCACCGCGTCCACCCCGACCCGGCACACGGCCTCGAGCAGGCGCAGGTCCTCGGCGGTGGGCGTGGCCGGGGCCGGACGGCCGGCGGGGAAGCTCACCCCGGGACGACCCCGAACCAGCCCGCCGGACACCACGCTGGCCACGACCCGACCGCCACCGACAGTGACGACGGACAACTGGATGCCACCGTCGCCCAGGGCCACCCGGTCGCCGGCCTGCACGTGGTCGAGCAGGTCGGGGTCGTCGACAGCGATGCGCCAGGCCACGCTCATGCTCTGGCCGTCGACCGCGGGGACAAGCTCGGTGGTGTCACCCTCGGTGAGGAGGGCGCCGTCGTCGGGGAAGCTGGCCGCCCGCACCTTGGGACCGGGGAGGTCGACGAGCACGCCGACGGTTCGGCCCACGTCAGCCGCCGCCTGCCGAACGAGTCCGATCCGCGCCACCGTCTCCGCCACCGGGCCGTGGGCGAGGGACAGGCGGGCCATGTCCATCCCCGCCGCGATCATCGCCCGCAGGGTGACGACGTCTTCCGACGCGGGGCCGACAGTGGCGACGATCTTGGTTCGGCGCTCCACCGCCGCCAGGGTACGGCCCGTCCCGACCCACCAGCGGCGACCGTCGGTCCGGACCGGACGGGTCGGTTGTCGGCCGCGTGAAGGCCGCCGGGTCTACGCGGCCGCGAGCGCCCCTTCCCGCCCCTTGGAGCGTCGACAGGGCCCGCGGACACGACCTCCTGGAGTCGGCTTCCCGCCGGCGGTCAACGCCCGGAAGGCGAGGGCGGTCGTCACGCCGTAGACGAGGTGGGCGCTGTAGTCGTTGGCCAGGGTCTTGGCGTCGTACTCCCAGATCGGCCGGTACAGCTTGGCCAGGGGCAGCACGACGTAGCCCTGGCCCCACACTACCGACCCCAGGGCCAGGCCGGACAACACCGGGGGCATCGTGGTCGACCCCGCCACCAGGCCGTACCCGCCGCCCCAGAGCTTTCCGAAGCCCCAGTGGGTGAGGTTGTTCATCGTCCGGGCCCAGCGGGGGGACAGGTCGATCTGGAACAGGCCCTCCACCAGCCGCCGGCCGACGAGAGCGGGCGCGGGCGCCCCGTCCCAATCGGAGAGGCCGCCCGACAGCTCCCACTCCCAGAGGCCCTGGGAGCCGCCGCCCCGCCGGTAGCGGCGGTAGAGGAGCAGGTCCATGGCCGCGGTGCCGACCGCCCCCGCCGTCGTCCCCCGGAACAGTGCGCCGAGGGGAGAAATGGTCGTGCGCTCACGCGGTTTCACGCCTCTAGCCTGACCGATATCGGTCGAAGGTCGAACGGGCGCCCACCGGGAGGACACATATGGCTGCGACGTGCGGACACGAGGGATGCCACTGCGAGCCCCGGGAGGACGGGTTCTGCAGCGACTACTGCCAGAAGCACGGGACCCGCGAGGGCCATCACGTCCACGACTGCGACTGCGGCCACGCCGGCTGCCACTGACGCAATGACGCGCATCGGGCCCGGCGTCGTCCAGATCGACACGCTCCTGGGGGGGTGGGAGCGGGTGACCGCCGGCTACCTGGTCGAGGGGCCGGAGCCGGTGCTGGTGGAGACCGGCAGCCAGACGTCGGTGCCGGCCCTGTTGGCCGCGCTGGCCGACCACGGGCTGGGCCCGTCCGACCTGGCCGGCGTGGTGGTCACCCACATCCACCTCGACCACGCCGGCGGGGTGGGCGACGTGGCCGCCGCCTTTCCCCAGGCCCGGGTCTACGTGCACGAGAAGGGGGCCCGCCACCTGGCCGACCCGTCCCGGCTGGTGGCGTCGGCGGCCCGGGTCTACGGCGACCTCCTCGACTCGCTGTACGGCCGGCTGGAGCCCACGCCCGCCGACCGCATCACGATCCTGGGCGACGGTGACCAGGTCGTGGTCGGACCGGGGCGGGCCCTGACCGCGGTCGACTCGCCCGGCCACGCCAAGCACCACTTGGGACTGCACGACTCGGAGTCGGGGATCCTCTTCGTGGGCGACGCGGTCGGCGTGCGCCTGCCCGACGTGGGCGTGCTCCGGCCCGCCACCCCGCCGCCCGACTTCGACCTCGACCTGGCCCTCGACTCGCTGGGGCGCTTCGCCGCCCGCCGGCCGTCCGCCCTGGCCCTGGCCCACTTCGGGATCATCCCGGGCGACCCCGCCGACTCGCTGGAGGAGGCGGGTGAGGTCCTGCGCCGGTGGGCGGAGGTGGCGGAAGCGGCGTGGCGGGAGGGGCGGGACATCCCGGCCGCGCTGTCGGAGGCGTTCGGGTCCGACCTCACCGGCGTCGGCGCCGACGACCAGGCCCGGTTGGAGACGCTCAACGGGGTCCACGCCAACGCCGCCGGCATCCGCCGCTGGCTGGAGCAACGGGCCGCGGCCTCCGGTGGCGAAGGCGACCAGTCCTCAGGATCGACCAGGTGACCACGGCGCTGGAGGAGCTGGTCGCCGAGGGTCGCGCCGCGCTGCGGGCGGGCGTAGATATCCAGGTTTGCGCCACAAACTAGTTGACGTGAGCCGGCCACCGGCGTTAGGTTTGTGGTGCCAACTAGTTTGAGAGATCGGAAAACGCGATGGAACGGAAGCAACTGGAAGCGGCGGCGGCGAGCAACCACTACCTGCGGGGCCTGCTCGCCATCCCCTTCGGGATGGTCCTGATCGCCTCCGGCCTGGGGAACATGGAATGGGGGCCGTTCCGCGAATTGTGGACCGTACCGGTGGCCATCGTCCTCGCCGGCGGGCTCTACCTGCTGGGCGTGCGGTACTACAACGACCACTACGGACGGGTCACGCTCCGCACCGGCCGGATGCGCAACATCCCCACTCTCGCCACCATCGGCGCGGTGGCGATGATGATCGGCGGTCCGATCCTCGTCCAGGCGCTCGATCTGCCGCTCAACGGCTTCGGGATCGCCTGGGCCACGGTGGCGCTGGGCTTCTACGCGGTCACGGTCGGCCTCCGGCTCCACCACGTCGTCATCTGGGGCGCGGTCCTGGTGGCGAGCCTGGTCCCGCTGTGGGGTGACCCGAGCACCTCCGACACCCCCAACATCGGCCTGCTCATCATCGGCGCGGCGGCCATCGTCACGGGACTGCTCGACCACCGCCTCCTGGTGCGCACGTTCGGGTCGCCCGCCGACGTCGACCTCGAGGACAGCCATGCCGCAACCTAAGGACGACCTGATCCTCGACCGGCTGATCCACGAGCCGGGCCGGCTGGCGATCATGACCGTCCTGTCGTCGGTGCAGGCGGCCGACTTCGTCTTCCTCCAGCGCACGACCGGGTTGACCAAGGGGAACCTGTCCAGCCACCTGACCAAGCTGGAGGAGGCGGGGCTGGTGACGATCGAGAAGCGCTTCGTCCTCAAGAAGCCCAACACCAACGTGGCCCTGACGCCGGAGGGCATGCGCCGGGTCACCGACCACTGGCACCAGTTGGAGCGCTTGAAGACCCTCTCCGAGACCCTGCCCGACCCCGACCCCGCCTGATGGTCTACGCCGGCGCCACCTCGTCGGCGGCGGCGATGGCGATGGTGACGGCCAGCACCGACAGCAGGGCACCGGGCACGCCGGCCAGCTCCAGGCCGACCAGGCCCGCGGCGAGGGTGAGGAACGGCCCGACGTGCACCGTCTGGGCCTCCACCCGCTTCTCCACCAGCATGTTCTCGGCCACCTGGTAGCCGATGAAGACCACGGCCAGCCAGGCCGCGTCGCCGCCCGAGCTCACCGCGGCCAGGGCGACGATGGGCGAAGCCCCCACCAGGGCGCCGGCCACCGGCACCAGGTCCCACAGCCCGACCCAGATCCCGAGCGCGGCCGGTCCCGGGACGTCGGCCACCCGGGCCATGGCGAAGGCGAAGAGGCCGGCGGCGATGGCCATGGTGAGGTTGGCGGCGGCGTAGCCGAAGGCCCGGGCGTAGACCACCGGCCCCAGCTGGGTGAGCCGCCGCCGGGTTCGGGGCTCGGAGAACTGGCGGACGGCGCCGGCCGCGATCCGGGGCCCGTGCTGGAGGAAGAAGATGGTGAGGACGCCCGTGGCGAGGAAGGCCACGCCCCGGGTGGCGGCGGCCCGGATGGCGTCGGCGGTGGAACCCCCCCGCAACCGCTCGGGCAGGTCGTCGAGGAACCGGCGGGTGCGCTCGGCGACGTGGAGGTCGCGGGCGATCTCGCCGAACCGGGGGGAGCGCTCGAGGGACTCGGCCCGTTCCGGGGCCGCCTCCTGGAGGCGCTCGGTCTGGGCGGTGACGTCGTCGATCAGGCCGTAGATCACCACGCCGGCGGTGACGACCAGCGTCACCATCACGATCAGCACCGCCAGCCCCCGGCGCATGCGGCGTTGCAGGCAGGACACGATGGGATGGAGCAGGCCGGCGAAGGTGCCCGCCACCAGGATCCACCCGATGACCCGCCGGGAGGCGGCGACCATGGCCAGCCCGGCGAGGGTCGCCCCCAGCATGACGACGGCCAGCACCGCCGACCGGGGACTGATCAACAGCCGTTCCCTGGGGACCGCCACGTCGGTAGAGTACCGACGGTGGCGGACCCCGGCCTCCCCTCGGCTCCGGCGCAACCGGACCGCGCTGCGGGTGAGACGGCCGCCGGGACGTCCGCCGCCGTCGTCAACGACACGGTCGCGGTGGCGACCGACAGTCGGGCGCAGGGCCGCCGGAGCCGATGGCGGCGACGCCGGGGCGGCGGTCCCGAGGCCCCGGTGCGGGAGGTCGACCTCGACTGGCGGTCGGTGGCGTGGGTGCTGGGTGCCTTCGTCGGCCTCCTCGCCGTCACCAACCTCATCCGCACCGCGCCCCGGGCGGTCACCGTCCTCGCCGTCGGGACGCTCCTCGCGCTGGCCCTGACGCCCCTCGTCACGGCCGCCCAACGGCGGCTGCACCTGGGCCGGCCGGGGGCCGTGGCCGCGGTGGTGGCGGGCCTGGTGCTGGTGGTCGTGGCCGCGATGGCCCTCCTCCTGCCGCCCGCCATCCGCCAGGGGCGCGAGCTCGGCGGCGACCTCGACGAGGTGGTGGGCCAGATCGAGACCCTGCCCGTGGTGGGCGACGACCTGGCCGCGGCGGGCACGGCTGACAAGGTCCGCCAGTGGATCGAGGACCTGCCCGCCCGCCTCGAGGGCGACGACACCCCCATCGGTGAGGCCGCGGTGCGGGTGGCCGACGGTTTCATCGCCTTCTTCTTCACCCTGCTCGTCACGATCAGCCTGCTGCTCGACGGCGAGCGTCTGGTCCGGGGGGTGCGCCGGCTCTTCCCACCCCATCGGCGGGCGCAGGCCGACCGCATCGGCCGCCTGGCGTACGAGACAGTGGGCCGCTACGTGGCCGGGTCGGTCCTGGTGGCGGGCATCGCCGGGCTCTTCATCCTGGTCGTGGGCCTGTTCTTCGGCGTCCCCCTCACCCCGCTGCTGGCCCTGTGGGTGGCCGTCTTCGACCTCGTGCCCCAGATCGGCGGGGCGATGGGCGGCATCCCGTTCGTCCTGCTGGGCCTCACCCAGGGGATCACCACCGGGCTCATCTGCGCCGGGCTCTTCGTGCTCTACCTGCAGTTCGAGAACCACGTCCTCGGCCCGGTGATCGTGGGCAAGTCGGTGCACCTCTCGCCGCCCGCCACCATGACCGCGGCCCTGATCGGTGTCTCGGCCGGCGGCGTGGTGGGGGCGCTGCTGGCCGTGCCGGTGGTGGCGTCGGTGAAGGTGGTGTACCTCGAGCTGCGCCGACCGCCGCCCGAGCCCGACATCGAGAGTTTCATGGAGCCAACCACGGGGGACGGGTCGGGCGTGAGCGAACCCGAACCCACCGAGGACCCGGCAGTCACGGAAGAGGCGGTCACCAGCGTCCCCCTCGAGGACGAGGACGGCAACGAGTACGTCATCGCCCAGCAGAACAGCGGTGCCGCCGACAGCACCGAGGGCGGCGGCGAGTACCCCGACCCCGACACGCCCCCCCAACCCCCCGCCCCCGGCGCGAGCGACTGAGGCCGACCCGCCCGCAAGCGCGGCGACGCCGACCATCGCCGCACCCGTCACCACCACGGCTCCGCCCGTGGTGGTGACGTGGCCCGAACCATCCCGTTGGGGTCGGTGACCTCGAAGGTGGCGTCGGGCAGGAGCTTGGCCTGCCAATCGGGTTGGTGGAGTCGGTGGTGATGGCGGGAGCACAGGAGCACGAGGTTGCCGATCTCGGTCGCCCCGCCGTGGGTGACCCAGCGGACGTGATGGCCTTCGCACCAGGCTGACGTGCGGTCACAGCCCGGGAAGCGGCAGTGCTCGTCGCGGATGACCAGCGCGTTCCACATGTTGGCGGGAATGGTCCTCGTGGCCGTGCCGTAGTCGAGGATGGCCGAGCGGCCCTTGGTCAGGACCCGGTGCAGGGTGCAGTCGCACAGCAGTCTCGACATCGTCGTCCCGTCGAGGGCCGGTCCGCCCACCACCCGCCCGCCCCGTCCTTCTTCAATTGCTTCCACGTCGGCCACCAGGCTGAGGTGCGGCCGCTCACGACCGCCCGTGTGCGTCTGCTGGTGATCGAGGAAGAACCGGCTCACGTCGACCAGGGCGTCGGCCCGACGCTCAGCCGGGGTTCGCTCGGCATTCTCCACGGTGGCCAGGGCCAGGGCGGCGGCCACCGTGGCCCCGCCCTCGGCGTCGAGATGGCCCTCGATGACGTGGCGGCCATCCAACGTGGCCGACAGGTGCAACGAGCGTTCGGGATCGGGCGATTCCTTGGGCTCCTCCACCTGCTCTCGCCACCGGCCCATGGCCCGCGAACATCCCGCCAGGCTCAACGGGGCCAGGTGGGACACCAGCTCGGCCTCGACCTCGGCGAAAGCGTCGATCGTGGCGTCGTCGACCTTGGCCAGGATGACCTCGACCTGACCCTTCGACAGCGTCCCGTCGCGATAGGCGGCGGCGCACACCGGCAACTTCCGCAATCGGCCGGCCACCGATACCAGATGATGAGCCGCATTCGATGTCATGGACGCCTGGTCCCGCAACCACGCCGTCATAGATGTGGCCGAGTCGATATCCCATAGATGGGCTTCGTCGAACTCGCCGACCGCCTCCGCGATCAGTGCATCGAGGCGGTCCCGCAAGGCTAGGGCCTGTACCAACGCCGCGCTGTTCCACGGAACCCGCAGCTTCCCGATCGCCTCGGCCAGACCCTCCAGCACGTCCAAATCGTACACCTGTTCGATCAATGACGCAAGCCAGAATAGGCAAAATAATGCGGAAAATTTCGGAATAATGAAAGGAAGTCAATTGACAGCATCGAGTTGCAATGACAACGACGGACCCCTCCGTCTGACATGCCAGACGACGTGGAAGCCGGGGTTGGTGGGAACCGGCTCGGGCGCATTGACGTCCGCCGGACGCCCACGGCTCGAGCGCGACCGTGGGCCCGTGACATCAACTGACGTCAGGCCGCCCGCGGCCTGTTCGGCCAGGGCCCGCCGGTAGCATCCGGACATGCGTCGGGGGGGCCTGAGTCTCGGGCTGCTGGCGGCGGCGCTCATCCTCGCCGCACTCGGCTCGGGGACCGCCCCCCGCGACACGGTCGAGGTGGCGACGCCCTCCGCCAAGCCACTCACGGCCACCCCGGGCCGCGCTCCGACCGCCCCCACCGATGCCCCCGCGACCACCCTCCCCCTCCCACCCGCGTTCCCGACCGCCACCACCGCCTCACCCCATCGCAACCTGGTGGCGACGGTGAAGGGCGAGTCGATCGACGTCTTCGGGGCCCCCGACGCGGCCACACCCGTCTCCTGGACGCTGCCCAATCCCCGTGCGTCCGGCTCCGAGCAGGTCTTCCTCGTGATCGGGGCCCGCACCGATTGGCTCAACGTGATGGTGCCCGTCCGGCCCAACGGGTCTACCGGGTGGATCCGCAGCGCCGACGTCACCCTCGCCGGCCACGACTTCTCCATCGTCGTCGAGCTCGGCGCCCACAAGCTCACCGTGTTCGAGGGCGATGCCGTCTGGGCCGAGGAGCCGGTGGGGGTCGGGGTGGACACCACGCCCACCCCCGGCGGGCGCTTCTACACCGTGGAGCTGTTCGCGTCGCAGAAGGCGGCCTACGGGCCCTACGCCTACGGCCTGTCGGGGTACTCGGAGGTCATCTACGACTTCGGCGGCGGCGACGGCCAGTTCGGTATCCACGGCACCAGCGACCCGTCCGGCATCGGCTCCGACGTGAGCAACGGGTGCATCCGCATGAACAACGACGCCATCACCCGGTTGGCCGAGACCCTCCCCATCGGCGTCCCCGTCGAGATCCGGGCCTGACGCCCGGAGGCGGGCCCCGCCGTCGCACGCCCCGGCGCCGGACCGATCAGGTCGGCGTGATGCGCAGGCCCAGCTCGGAGAACTTGGCCAGGGCCTGGTCGTAGCCCCGCTCCAGGTGGTGGACGCCGTGGAGGATCGACGGCCCCTCGGCGGTGGCGGCGGCGATGACATAGGCGAAGGCGCCCCGGATGTCGGGCATCTCCACCTCCGCCCCCCGCAGGGCCCGAACGCCCCGGACCAGGGCCGAGTGGGACGACCCACTCTCCTGGAACCGGCACGCCTCGCCCACCAGGCACTGCTCGAACAGCTCCACCTCCGCCTCCATCGAACGCAGGGCGTCGACGTAGCCCAGGCGGTCCTCGAACACCGTCTCGTGGATCACCGACATCCCCGCGGCCCGGGTGCACAACACGACAAGGGGCGGCTGCCAGTCGGTCATGAACCCGGGATGGGGGCTGGTCTGGACCGCCGCCGGTCGCAGGACGTCGGCCTCGCAGGTGATGCTGTCGTCGTCGATCTCGAAGCGGGCGCCCATGCGCTGGAGGGTGGAGATGGCCGTCACCAGCCGGTCCTGGCCGCAGCCCGAGATCCGCACCCGGCCCCCCGTGGCCAGGCCCGCCACCAGGTAGGAGAAGGCCTCGATGCGGTCCCCGCCCAGCCGCTGGGTGGCGCCGTTCAGACGGGACACACCCTCGATCACGAACCGGCGGTCGGGCTGCAGCTCGATGCGGGCGCCCATGCGCTGCAACAGCAGGGCCAGCTCGACCACCTCGGGCTCGACGGCGGCGTTCTCCAGGATCGTGCGGCCGTCGGCCACGGCCGCGGTCATGAGCACCGTCTCGGTGGCGCCGACGCTGGGGAAGGGGAGGGCGAAGTGGGCCCCGTGGAGGTGGAGCGCCTTGGCCTCCAGCCCCTCGTCGGTGACCTCGACCTCGGCGCCGAAGTGGCGCAGCGCCTGCACGTGGAAGTCGACGGGGCGGGACCCGATGCGGTCGCCGCCGACCAGGGGGACGAAGGCCTCCCCGATGCGGTGGAGGAGGGGCCCCACCATGAGGATCGGCACCCGGTTGAGGCCCGTGTACGACACCGGGATGCGGCTGCCGGTGACCGGCTCGGGGTCGACGGTGACGGTGTCGCCGTCGATCTCCACGCCCGCCCCGATGGAGCGCAGCATCCCCGCGGTGATGTCGACGTCGCCCAGCCGGGGGGCGTTGCGGACGACGCTGGGGGTGTCGGCCAGGAGGGCGGCGACCATGAGCTTGGTGACCGCGTTCTTCGATCCCGAGATGCGGACGTCGCCCCGGAGGGGCCCCACCGGCTCGATCCCCCACGTGACGTGGCCGGGGGAGCTGGCGGGCGGCTGGTGTTGTTCCACCGGCTCGGGCACGGAGGCCATCATGGCACCGGTGGCGGGCCGTCCTCGACCGGTGACGGCTCCAGGCCCGCCGGCAGGGATTGGGCCGACACGACCTGCAGGCGGCGGGTGGTGCGGGTGAGGGCCAGGTAGAGCGCCCGCCAGCCGTGGGGGTGCTCGGCCACGATGGCGGCCGGCTCGACCACGATCACCGAGTCGAACTCCAGGCCCTTGGCCTGCTGCACCGGCAGCACGGCCAGCGGAGAGTCGAGCATCTCTGGACCCTTCCCCGCAGACGACAGCACCGAACGGACCCGCTCCACCATCGACGGCGCGGTGAGCACGGCCACCTTCCCGTCGGGCACCGCTTCCTGCTCGGCCCGGGCCGCCTCCACCACCGCCGCGTCGAGGGCAGCCGCGTCGTCGGGGGCGACCGCGGTGAACACCGGCTCCACCCCCGCCTGGCGCACCGACCGCGACGGCGTGAGCTCGGGCGCGGCCACGGCCAGGACCCGGGCGGCCACGTCCATGACCTCCGACGGCGTGCGGTAGTTGACCGTGAGCTCCGCCCGCCGGGCCGGGCGCCGGTCGGACGAGGGCAGGTGGGCCACCACCTCGTCCCACGAGCGGGGGGCCCACGAGCCGCTGGCCTGGCCCAGGTCGCCCACGATGGTGAGCGAGCCGCTCGGCACCCGCCGGCCGACCATGCGCAGCTGCATGGGCGACAGGTCCTGGGCCTCGTCGATCACCACGTGACCGAACGTGCGGTTCCAGAGTTCGAGCCCCTCCTCGTCGCCGTTGGTGCTGCGGCCGTCGATGTCCTCCAGGTGGCGGAGGACGTCGCGGCGCATCTGGGCGTCGAGCTCGCCCATCTCCGCCACCACCTTCTCCCGCTCCCAGCCCGCGGGACCGTCGCTCTCGCGCCCGGCCGCCTTCCGCCGCCGGGTGACGGGGCCGAGGTGCACCATGGCCTCGTCGAGGAGGGGCAGGTCGGCCTCGGTCCACGGCACATCGGCCACGCCGGCCGAGCGCGGTCGGTGGAGGAGCGCCCCCTCGGCCTCGTCGAGCACGCCCCGACCGGCCAGGCGGACGAGGGCGGGCCAGCCGAACAGGTCGTGGAGCAGTTCCTCGGGCGTCAGCACCGGCCACATCCGCTCGAGGGCGGTGACGAGCGCCCGGTCGGCCCGCAGCGTCCGCCCGATCGCCTCCCGGGCGTCCTGGCCGGTGTCGTCGTCCTCCAGCTTGAGCTGGCCCATGAGGTGGCGCACCACCGACCGCTCCAGCTGCGCCCGCCGTTCGTTGTGGGTGCCCCGGCGGCGCCTGACCCCCTCGACGATGCGGCGGGAGTCGCGCACCGACAGGCGCATGCGCTGGCCGTTCCACAGCAGGCTGACGGGCTCGGGCAGGCCCCGCTCGCGGTCGACGACGGCCTGGGCGACGAAGGTGGCCATGCGGGCCTCGCCCTTGAGGCGGGCCGCCTCGGGGGCGTCGACGCCCCGGACGGGCGTGGGCACCAGGTCGGCGGGCGTGGCCAGGTTGACGGTGTGCTCGCCGAGCGCGGGCAGGACCTGCTCGATGTAGCGCAGGAAGATGCGGCTGGGGCCGATGAGCAGCACCCCGGCCCGCTCCAGGGGGAAGCGGAACGTGTAGAGCAGGTAGGCGGCCCGGTGGAGGGCGACGGCGGTCTTGCCCGTGCCCGGCCCGCCCTGGACGACGACGATGCCGGGCAGGGGAGAGCGGACGATCTCGTCCTGCTCCCGCTGGATGGTGGCCACGATGTCGGCCATCCGCCCCGAACGCGAGCGCTCGAGGGCGGCCAGCAGCGCCCCCTCGCCCACCAGGACCAGGTCGGCGCCGGTGGGCTCGGCGGTGAGCAGCTCGTCGTCGAGCCCGGTGAGGGTGCGGCCCCGGAGGATGAAGTGGCGGCGGCGGACAAGGCCCATCGGGGCGCCCGGCGTGGCCCGGTAGAAGGGCTCCGCCGCCGGCGCCCGCCAGTCGACCACGAGCGGCTCGTTGTCCTCGTCGGAGATGGCCAGGCGGCCGATGTAGCGCCGGTCGCCGTCGGACGCGTCTGTCCGCCCGAAGACGAGGCCGGCCTCGCCCACCTGGAGCGCGGCCAGGCGGCGCTCGGTCAGCTGGACCCGCACGTCGCGTTCGAGACGGGCCTGGTGGGTGCCACCGGGCGTGGTCTCGAGCACGTCGGCGGAGACGGCGCGGGCTGAGTCGCGCATGGCCTCCAACCGGGAGTAGGCGCGATCGATGACCGCCTGTTCGGCCTGAATCTCGGAAATGGACGTGGTCGACGGTCCTTTGCAGGCTGCGAGAGGGAGCCATCGAGTGTCACCACTCCGGCCGCCAGGAGCAAACTGGCGTCGACCCGGGCGTCGACCCGGCGCCGACCCGGGCGTCGCCCGGGCTGCCACCGGCCCCGAGGATGGGGTCGATCGACCCAGGCCGGGCTGCTCCACCGGCGCCGGTTTCGTGCCGATAGGATCGACATGGTGCACCTCTCCCCCAGCAGCCTGCTTGAGCGGGCGCGCACACCCGGCGGGCGCAAGCTCGTCCGCTACAGCCTGGTGTCGGTCGTCTCGGTGGTGGTCTCGCAGGTCATCCTGTTCGTGGCCCAGTTCCAATGGTCGGCCCGCACCTCGAACATCATCGCCGTGTGCCTGTCGGCGGTGCCGTCGTACCAGCTCAACCGGGCGTGGGCATGGGGCAAGACGGGCCGGTCCCACCTGATGAAGGAGATCGTCCCCTTCTGGGGCATGGCCCTGCTGGGGCTCATCCTGTCCACCTGGTCGGCCGACTGGGCCGAGAGCCACGCGGCGTCGTTTACGTCATCGCACCTGGGTCAGAAGCTGGTCGTCAACGTCGCCGCCCTGGCCGCCTTCGGGGTGCTGTGGATCGCCAAGTTCGTGATCCTCAACAAGGTGCTGTTCGCCCACCCCGCCCACCCCGTGCACCCCGCTCCGCCCCCCGAACCCGAACCCGTTTCCTGAGCAGCCTGCCGTCGCCGTGACCCCACGGTTCGCGGTGGCCCTGCTGGTCCTCCTCGTCGCGGGGCCGGCCTGTGTCAAGGTCGACACGGCCGATCCGCCGCCGACCACCGGGCCCACCATCGTCGTGGCCGGCGACCCGGTGCCCGTCGCCCAGATGACCGACGCGCTGGCCAACCTCTGTCTCGCCCGGGACGAGGCCCCCGATCGGCCCCAGGCGGCGGAGGCCCGGTTCTTCGACCGCTCCCACACGACCCTCCACCTGATCGCCCGGGCGGTGGAGGACGTCGACCGGTCCCTCGCCGCCCGCCTGCTGGAGGCCAAGCAGAAGGTGGAGGCCGACTTCTCTGGCCTGGCCAGCGGGGACCGGGTGGCGGACGACCTCGGCCCGCTCGTCGCGGTCACCCGGGACGCCCTCGACCGACTTGCGGTTCCCCTGCCGCCCTGCGCCAAATGACACGCATGCAGATGTCCCGCCGGCCGGCTCTGGCGTGGGCGCTGGCCCTGGCCCTGCTCCTCGTGCTGGGTGCGTGCTCGTCCGACGACGGCTCGTCGGGCGGGACCACCGCCACCACGTCGCCCACCGGCGACCTCGTGGTCCAGGTGGCCAGCTACGACCTGGTCGTCGGACCACCGGCCCGGGTCATCGTGGGCGTGCAGTCGGGCGACCAGCAGATCCTGGCCTTCGGCACCGTGCCCGTCCGCTTCACCTACCTCGGCACCAAGGACGCTCCCGTCAAGGAGCCGGTCGCGGGCCCGCCGGTGACGGCCGCCTACCTGCCGATCCCGGGCACGCCCGACTCGCCCGTCGGGGTGATCGCGCCCCAGTTGGTGAGCGGGGCCCAGGCCCGCGGCGTCTATGCGGCCTCGGTCGGCTTCGACAAGCCCGGATTCTGGCGGGCCGAGGTGACGGTGGCGGTCGACGGTGAGGACCAGAGTGGCACCGGCGCCTTCGAGGTCCTCGACCACCACCTCGTCCCCGGCGTGGGCGACGCCGCGCCCCGGTCCAAGAACCTCACCATGGACTCGCCGCCCGACGTGCCCCGCGGCGGCATCGACTCCCGAGCCGGCAGCGACGGCACCCAGCCCATCCCCGACCCCGAGCTCCACGCCACCACGGTGGAGGCCGCCCTCGGCGCGGGCCGGCCGGTGGTGGTCGTGATCGCCACGCCGGTGTACTGCACCAGCCGCTTCTGCGGGCCGGTCACCGACATGGTGCAGGAGTTGTCGCACGCCTACGGCGACCGGGCCACGTTCATCCACATCGAGGTGTGGCGCGACTTCCAGAACTCGGTGGTCAACCAGGCCGCGGCCGACTGGATCTTCCGCGACCAGTCCACCGGCCTCAACGAGCCGTGGGTGTTCGTGGTCGGCGGCGACGGAGTGATCACCGCCCGCCTCGACAACGTCGCCACCAAGGCCGAGCTCGAGCCCCTCCTGCAGGCGCTCCCCGTCCTCCCCTGACCGCTCCCGTCGAACCGGTTCGAGGTCGTCAGACGCCGGCGATGGGGGCGGGCGGGGACGCCGAGCGGCGGAGGTAGTTGGGGCGGTCGGCGTCGTCGGGGGGGTCGGGGACGCGGCCGGCGAGGCGGGCCGCGGCCCACCGGCCGAGGAGGTTGTCGACGGGGAGGGCGCGGACGACGGCCTCCAGGTCGGCCCGGCCGCCATCCGGGTCGCCCGCGCCCAGCCGGGCCACGCCCCGCCCGTAGCGGACGCGGGCGTCGTCGACCACCGGCGGCTGGACCCGGTCGAAGGCGGCCAGGGCGTGCGCCGGCCGATCCATCGACGCCAGGGCCAGGCCCTGGTTGGCCCACAGCCGCTGGACGATCTCGACGTCGTCGGGCCCGGCCACCTTCACCCCCGCCTCGGCCGCCATCACCGCCGCCGACCAGCGGGACTCCATGATCGCCACCCGGGCCCGGGCCAGGTGGACGCCGGCGGTGGGCGCGGCCCCGGGCGCGACGGCCCGGTCGAGGGTGTCCCGGGCCAGGCCCAGCTCGCGCCGGCGGGCGTAGAGCCCGGCCAGGTCGAGCCACGCCCGCTCGTCGGTGGGGTGGTCGCGCACCGCCCGCCGACCCGCGGCCACCCGTTCGCCCTCTCCCGATCCGATCCCGAACAGGGTGTGGCGCACCGAGCCCCGCCACCACCGCCACAACCCGGCCAACGCCGCCGCGTGCACCCCGGCGGTCGCCCAGCTCAGGACAGGCGTGGCCGAGAAGTCGTAGATGACCACCCAGTCGCCCCAGTTCGACGACAGCGACAGCAACGGGTAGCCGACGAGGGCGTAGCCGACCTGGAGCGTCCCCCCCAGGATGAGCACGTAGCGCAGCCCCGGTCGGAGGCGGGACCAGCTCAGCCCCACCCCGACCAGGGCCAGGCCGGTGGCGGCCCCGAACAGGTTCCCCAGGAGGGACACGAACCAGCCCTGGCCCGGGGTGATGTCGCCCACGTAGCCGACCGCGCCCTCGAAGAAGCCGTAGTGGAAGCTGCTGACCCGGGCGCCGACGGCCATCACGCCCACCACGTGGCCCAGTTCGTGGATCAGCACCACGATCGGCGGGACCAGGAACACCGCCGCCTGGGTGGCCAACCGTTTGCCGTCGGCGGTGAGCTGGAGGGCGAGGAACGTCCGCCGGGAGCGGACGAGGGTGACCAGGGTGGCCAGCGCCGCCAGCCCCATGACCACGTCGACGACGCCGGACTGGGGGTCGAAAGGCACCTCCCGAGCCTAGGAGCGCCCGGTACAGTCAGTCGGCAGGGGAGCACAGGGGGGCTTGTCGGGAAAATGGCGCGCTACGACCTGGTCATCGTCGGTATGGGCTCGGGCGGGATGATCGGAGCCGAGTTCGCGGCCACCATCGGCCTGCGGGTGGCTGTGGTCGAGCGGGGCCGGGTCGGCGGCGACTGCCTGTGGACGGGGTGCGTCCCGAGCAAGGCCCTCCTCGCCTCGGCCAAGGCGGCCCACACCATGCGGGTGGCCGACACCTACGGCCTGCCCTCACTCGCCCCCGACATCGACACGTCCCTCGTCTGGAAGCGCATCCGGGCCATCCAGCAGGAGATCGCGTCCACCGACGACGACCCCGACCGGTTCGCGGCCGACGGTGTCGAGATCATCCGGGGCCAGGCCCGCGTCGTGGGCCCCAACACGGTTCGAGTGCTGGGCGAGGGGCCGGCGGGGGAGGACCGCGACCTCGAAACCCGGTTCATCCTCATCTGCACCGGCAGCCGGCCCGTGGTCCCTCCCATCGAGGGCCTGCAGGAGGCCGGGTTCCTCACCAGCGAGACCCTGTGGGACCTGGAGCGGGCGCCGGCCAGCATGGTGATGGTCGGCGCCGGCCCCATCGCCACCGAGATGTCGCAGGCCTTCACCCGTCTCGGGATCGGCACCACCGTGCTCCAGAAGGGCCCCCGCATCCTGCCCCGGGACGAGCCCGATCTGGTCGACATCCTGGTGGCCAAGCTCCGGTCAGAGGGGGTCAACTTTCACTTCAACGTGGAGATCGAGCGGGTGGCGGTGGCCCACGACCGCAAGATCGTCTTCGGCAGTGAGGACGGGGAGCCGGCCCGATGGGAGGGCGAGGAGCTGCTGGTGGCCACCGGCCGCCGCCCCAATGTCGAGGGGCTGGGCCTGGAGGAGGTGGGGGTCAAGGTCGGGCGCAGCGGCATCGAGGTCGACGAGCGCATGCGCACCGGGGTGCCCTCGATCTACGCCGCCGGCGACGTGGCCGGCCGCTTCCTGTTCACCCACTCCGCCGGTTACGAGGCCGTCAGGGCCGTCCGGGACGCCTTCTACCCGGGCAAAGGCAAGGTCACCGACTTCGTGCCCTGGTGCACGTTCACCGACCCCGAGCTGGCCCACGCCGGGCTCACCGTGGCCGAGGCGGAGAAAAAGCACGGCGACGACGTCGAGGTCTACCGCCTCGACCTCTCCCACTCCGACCGGGCCCGGGCCGACAACGCCACCGAGGGCGCCATCGTGGTGGTCACGGCCAAGGGCAAGGTGGTGGGCGCCCACATCCTGGCCCCGTCGGCGGGGGAGATGATCCACGAGCTGGCCCTGGCCATCAACGAGGGCCTCAAGCTGGCCGAGGTGGCCAGCCTGATCCACGTCTACCCCACGCTGTCCACCGGCATCGGCCAACTGGCCGGTGAGGCCGCCTTCGAGGGGGCCAAGAAGCTGCGCTGGCTGGTCCGCAAGGAGAAATAAGCTCCCCGCGCTCCCGACGACGAGCTCAGTCGTCCTTGTCCTTGCCCTTGCCCGGCTTGTCCTTGAGGGCGTCGTTGGTGGCGACGAAGACCTCGGGCGTGGCGGCGGCGGACGGGGGCGCCGACGCGGCGGCGGGGGCGGAGCCGGCGGCGGCCAGGCCGGGGACCTTCTGCAGCACCTGGACGGCGGTCACGGCCGCGGCCGGGGTGAGCTGGCCGTTCTGGAACCAGCCGGCGAGGTTGACCAGGAGCCCGGTGGCGCTGGCGGAGGCGGTGGCCTCGCCCCGTTCCACCTGGTCGGCGACGGCTCGCAGGCCGCCGGCGAGGTCGGCCGCGGCCACGCCGTCGCCGCCACCGAGGCGATCGGCGGCGGCCCGTAGCTCGCCCGCGAGGGCCGCGCCGGGTGAGGTGACGGTTGTGGTGGGGGCGACGGTGGTGGGCGTCGTGGCGGCCGACCGGGACACGTCGGTGACGAGGTCGTCAGTGGACTCGCGGGCGAACACCTGGGCCAGGAGAACGATGAGGGCGACCGCGGCCAGGGCCAGCAGCCCGAGACGGAGCCCGAGCGACGGCCGCCGTCGGCCGGCCAGCGGCGGGGGCGGACCGGCGGGTTCGACGTCCGCCGGGGCCGACGCGCCGAACGCGGCCGCGGCTGCGACGTGTGCCGGGTCGACGGCCCGGACGCGGGGAGAGGGCGTCGTGGGCGGAACGGTGGGACCGGCAGAAGGTGTCGCCGGCGGCGGTGGGCCGGCGGCGACCGGTGACGTCGGGATGGAGGCCGCGGCCACGGCGGCGAGGTCGAGGACCTCGGTGGCGTCGGGGCCGGCCGTCACCGGGCCCGGCTCGGGCACGATCGTCGGCACCGCCGGCGTCACCAGGGCCGCGCCCATGGCGGACGCCGACGGGAAGCGGGCCGCGGGGTCGGGGTCCATGGCCCGCTCGACGGCCCGGACCAGGGCGTCGTCGAGGTCGGGGCGGAGGGTGCCGAGGGGAACGTGGTCGCCCGCGGCCACGGCCCGGGCGGTGACCATGGCGTTGTCGCCCTCGAACGGCTTGCGCCCGACCAGTCCCTCGTAGAGGACCACGCCCAGGGCGTAGAGGTCGGAGAGGGGCGACGCCGGGTCGCCGCCCAGCTGCTCGGGGGCCAGGTAGGCGGGGGTGCCGATGAGCTGGCCGGTGCCGGTGAGGTCGGCGCTCACGTCGAGGCTCTTGGCGATGCCGAAGTCGGAGATCTTGGCCGACCCCTCGCCCGTGAGCAGGATGTTTCCCGGCTTCACGTCGCGGTGCACCATCCCGACGTGGTGGGCGGCGTCGAGGGCGCCCAGCACCTGGCGGCCGAAGGCCCGGGCCTCGGCCTCCGTCAGCACCGGGCCGGTGGCGATGCGGTCGGCGAGGGTGTTGCCCGGAAGGCGTTCCATGACGATGTAGGGCACGCCCTCGTGCTCGCCGGAGTCGTAGACCGCCACCGCGTGGGGCTGGAGGATGGCGGCCGCGGCTCGGGCCTCGGCCTCGAAGCGCACCCGGATGTCGTCGCGGGCGGCCATCGACTCCTGGAGCAGCTTGATGGCGACAGGACGCGAGAGCCGGAGGTCGGTGCCCGCGTACACCTCGGCCATGCCGCCCCGCCCCAGCAACTCGCCGACTTCGTAGCGGCCGGCGATCAGCGTCGGCGTGGTGTTTCTCACCGTGGGGGACCTACCCCCCACCGGGCGCCCCTACTCGTCGCCCAGCAGCTCCAGCACCCGATCGGGGGGACGGGCCACCACCGCCCGGTCGCCGCGGATCACGATCGGGCGCTCGATCAGCACCGGGTTGGCGGCCATGGCGTCGAGCAGCTGGTCGCGGTCGGCGTCGGCCAGGCCCAGCTCGCGGTAGACGGATTCCTTGCTGCGGACGATGGTGCGGGGGTCGTCGGTGCCGAGCAGGCCCATGACCCGCTCGATGTCGGCCCGGGACGGTTTCTCGGTGAGGTATTCGAACAATTCGGCGTCGACGCCTCGCTCGGCGAGGATGCCTTGCGTGGTGCGACAGTTGCTGCACGCGGGGTTGAACCAGACCGACACGTCCATGGAGTGCGATCCTACGGCCATGGCAGGAACAAATCGGGCGCTGGTCACGGGCGCCACCGGCTACATCGCGTCCCACCTCATCCCGGCGTTGACGGAGGCGGGGTGGGACGTGTTGGCCACCGGCCGCCGCCGGGAGCCCCCGCCCCTGCCGGACGGCGTGGACTACGCCTCGGCCAACCTGGTCAAGGACGACCCGTGGGTCTTCTCTGGCCTCATGGAGCGGGTCACCCACGTCTTCCACCTGGCGGGGGCGTCGAGCTCGTTGTCGGACCAGAAGGAGATGGAGCAGGTCAACATCGACGGCACCCGGCGCCTGCTCCAGGCGGCCAAGCCGTGGCCGATCGAGCGCTTCGTCCACATGAGCTCGACGTCGGTCTACGGCGAGGAGGTGGAGCTGCCGTCGCCGGTGCCGGAGGACGTCGAGCGCCATCCCAGCCGGGGCTACGGGAAGGCCAAGGACGGGGCCGAGCGGAGGGTGGAGGAAGCCGCCGCCGGTGGCCTGCCGACGGTCGTGGTCCGCCCGGTCACCGTGTACGGGCCGGGCAACGTCAAGCTCCTGGCCAGCGCCATCCTCGACGTGGCCGTCGAGCGCTTCGCCGGCCTCGACCGGATCGCGGTCCACGCCACGCCCATCGAGCAACGCCTGGTCCATGTCGACGATGTGGTCGCGGCCGCCATCCACCTGGCCACGGCCGACGGGGTCGTTGGGCGGGCGTTCAACGTCGTCCTGCCCCAGTACCCGTCGAGCCACGAGGTGGCGGGCATGGTGGCCGACGCCTTCGGCCTGCCGGTGGAGCTGGTCGACGACCCCGACGGCGGCCTTCCCTACGACGCCCGGGCCGAGGCCCACGGGCGGATGGTGGAGGCGGGGATGGAGCCGCGGATCCTGCTGTCGAAGGAGCGGTTCCGGTTCCTGCGCAAGGCCAACCGCAACAACCGCCTGTCGGTGGACGCGCTCCTGGGCACCGGCTTCGAGTTCACCCAGACCGACCTGCCTGCGAGCATCGCCGCCACCGTCGACTGGTACCGGGCCAACCGCTGGGTCCTCGGTTAGGGGCCGTCAGCGGTAGGCGGGGAAGTCGACGTTGGTGAAGAACCACAGGGCCGACGTGGCTACCTCCGCCAGGCGAGCTGATCCGGGATTCGTCGGAGGACCCGGCGGGCCGATTGGCGAATATCAAGAGAGACTGAGGGTGAGCTGACGGCTGGGGGACGACATGCCGAGTGGTGAACGCGCCAGGAGAGCTTGGTGGGCGGGGACGATCCTGCTCCTTGGGGCCGCAGGAGTGGCCGGGACGCTCCTTTCGGGCACCGCCCGGGCCGCCACCTCGGTGCCGGGCGCCACGATCTCGACCGACACCACCTGGAACCTGGCCGGCAGCCCCTACGTGGTGAGCGGTGACGTGACGGTTTCCGCCGCCGCGACCTTGTCGATCGACCCCGGCGTCGTCGTGCAGTTCGACGGCGACTTCGGGATCGAGGTGAAAGCGGGCGCCACCCTGGCGTCGAACGGGACAGCCGGTCAGCCGGTGTCGATCACCGCCTTCGACCCCGCCACCTCCTGGAACACCATCCAGGTCAGCGGCACCGTGTCCTTCACCCACACCCAGGTCAGCTGGGGCGGCAACTCGCCGGCGGCCGCCGCCGTCGACTGCCAGGGCTGCGTGCTCCGCGCCGACCACCTCCGCGTCGACCACTCCCAGAGCGACGGGGTCTGGATGACCAGCCCCTACCCGCCGTCGGTGACCGACTCGACCTTCGAGGCCAACCTCGGTCGGGGCTTCGTCTACCACGAGAACAGCGCCATTCTCTGCCCGACGAGCGACCCCTGCGCCCTGGTCTTCGACGACAACACCTTCACCGACAACGCCGCCGGTCCCGGCCACCTCTTCTCCGTCAACTTCCACGGCCTGTCGGGCAACACCGGCTCGGGCAACGGCACCGCCACCGGGGTCAGCGTGGGCGACGTGCTGGGCATCGACGGCGCCACCGAGGCCAACGGTGACTACACCTTCGCCAACGACCTGGCCCTGGGCGTGGGCGCCTACCCGTCGCTGCCCGGCTACAGCTTCACCGTGTCGGGGGGCTCGACCCTGCACGTCGCCGCCGGCCAGAGGATCGAGGTCGGCGGCCCGGGCGGGTTCGTGTCGGTGCAGCCGACGGCGACGCTCAGCACCGAGGGCACCGCCGTCGAGCCCGTGGTCATCACCGCCCTCGATCCTCCCGGCGGGACCACCGGGGGCGCCAACTGGAACACCATCCAGGTCAGCGGCACCGTGTCCTTCACCCACACCCAGGTCAGCTGGGGCGGCAACTCGCCGGCGGCCGCCGCCGTCGACTGCCAGGGCTGCGTACTCCGCGCCGACCACCTCCGCGTCGACCACTCCCAGAGCGACGGGGTCGTCATGACCAGCCCCGGCACCGCCACCATCGCCTACTCGATGTTCACCGACAACGTGGGCGTCGCCCTCGCGTCCTCCACCACCCTGCAGGCCCGGAACATCGACGTCGTCGGGAACGGAACCGGTCTGTCGGTCACGGGCGGCACCGCCACCGTCCACAGCTCGATCATCCGTTCGAACGGGGTGGGGGTCTCCGTGGCCGGCGGGTCGCTGACGCTCGAGTACTCCGACATCTCGGGCAACACCACTCCGTCCGTGGGCTCCTTCACCGGCGCCGGCAACATCACCACCAACCCGCTGTTCGTCGACGAGCCCAACCGTGACCTGCACCTCCAGGCCGCCTCGCCCGCCATCGACACCGGAAAGCCCGGGTTCACCGACGCCGACGGGTCGCCGCTCGACATGGGCGCCTTCCCCTTCGTCGGGGGCGTGACCCTGGTGGTGACGCCGGCCACCCCGTCCATCGCCCAGGGCACGACCCAACAGTTCACCGCCACCATCCACTACGCCGGCGGGTCCACAACCGACGTCACCGCCAGCGCCACGTGGACGTCGACGAAGCCATCGGTGGCGACGATCACCCCGTCCGGCGGTCTGGCCACCGCCCAGGCGCCGGGCACGTCGACCATCCAGGCGGTCAGCGGTGCGCTCACCGGGTCGACGCTGCTCACCGTCACCGCGCCGGCGCCGGCGCCGGTCGTCACCTACGTCCTGAGCGGCGTTCCGCCGGCGTCGGCGCCGGTCGCCCCCGGCACCGCCCTGAGCGTCACCGGCACCGCCACCAACACCGTGGCCGGCAGCTCCCCGGCGGCCCCCGCCACCCTCACCGTCACCGTGCCCGCGGGGGTCACGATCACCGGCGTCACCGCCTCGTCGGGAGGGACGGTCCCCGCCGGCCAGACCGGCTCCACCCGCGCCGCCGACTTCCCCAGCGGCGTTGTCAACGGCACCCCCGCCACCATCACCGTGTCGGTGACCGTCAACTCGCCCGTGTCCCGAACGCCGGGCCCGGCCAACGACCTCCTCTTCACCGGTCGGTTCACCAGCCCGTCGGTGGCGGCGTCGCCGGTCGACGCGGCCGCCTACGGCTACGAGGTCGCTCTCCACAGCCTGCCCGGA
The DNA here is from genome assembly GCA_034669165.1 of Actinomycetota bacterium. Classification (GTDB taxonomy): domain Bacteria; phylum Actinomycetota; class Acidimicrobiia; order Acidimicrobiales; family AC-14; genus JAXDMK01. Next base: position 34,940 of record JAXDOC010000014.1, on the reverse strand, counting down.
ACGGTGACCGGCAGCACCGGGTGGAGCCTCCGCCCGGGCCTGACCAGCGGCACCGCCATCACGTTCTCCCTGGGCACCAAACCCCTCGTCCCGATCGTCGGTGACTGGGACGGCGACGGGGTCAGGACCCCCGGCACCTTCGAAGGGGGCACGTTCAAGCTGGCCAACTCGGTCCCCCCGGGCGCGCCGTCGACGTTCACCACGATCGTCTTCGGCGATCCCCGGGGTTACCCGGTGGCGGGCGACTTCAACGGCGACGGGCGCGACGACGTGGCCACCTACCGGGCCGGGAGGTGGGACATCCGCTTCTCCGGGACGGGAGCCCCGTCGCCGGTGACGGTGCTCGGCTTCGGCACCGGTAGCTGGCCGGCGACGGTCCCCGTGGCCGGGGACTGGGACGGGGATGGCACCGATGGCATCGGCTTCTACTCCGCCGGTTCCTGGACGCTCCGCAACCTCGCCACCACCCCGTCGAGCACGCTGGCCCCCTTCACCTTCAACCCGGGCACCAAGCCCTACCCGGTGGTGGGCGACTGGAACGCGGACGGCGTCGACACCGTCGGTAGCAGGGACACCGCCAACTCGACCTGGTACCTGCGCAACACCAACACCGGGGGGCCGTTGACCGGCGCCGACGTCGTGATCTCGTTCGGTGCGGCCAACGACCTGCCCGTGGTGTGGGCGAACGGCACCTGAGCCGGGCTCAGGCGGGCGGAACCGGCGCCAGGTCGTAGACGAGGTCGCCGCCAACGGACCGCACGGTCACCCCCAGGTCGGCCACCGGGCGGGCGGCGACGCCGGCCCACGGGGTCCCTCTGGCCCGCGCCGGCCGGAGGACGACGCTGCGCACGCCGAGCTCTCGCAGGTAGGTCACCGATTCCCGGTCGGGGAACCCGACGGTGCGCCGCCGCGCCTCCGCCAGCGTGGCCGGCGTGAACCCGGTGACCCCGTTGACGATGCGGGGGAAGCCGTCGCTCGACGCCCACATGGCCTGCATGTCGGCCACGTCGTCGGAGGGCAGGATGAGCACCGGGTCGGCGGCGGCCGCCAGCCCCGGCGACGGGGCGGGCACCCGGGGCGTGGCGAGCGAGCCATGGCCGTCGAGGAGCACCAGGCCCACCAGCGCCACCCCGATGACGCGTGGCCAGCGCACCCCCCGGCGGAATTGGTCAGCGCCGTTGGCCGCCAGCAGCGCCAGCGCCAGCGTGACCAGGATCACCAGGCGCCCCGGCGTCCGCACGGAACGCCAGCCGGGGGCATAGTCGAAAAGCAGCAGGAAGAGGCGGCCGTCGGCGACGGTGGTGCCCGCCCCCAGCAGGAGCAGACCGCCGGCCGCGACCGCCAGCCCGACCCGGCGCCGGCGCGACCAGTCGCCGTGGAGCAGCCCGTAGCCGGCGAGCACCACCAGGACGGCGCCGACGCCCATCGCCTGCTCGGTGGGCCAGACCAGCCGGCCGCGGGCCGCCCGGTAGGTCCCTTCCCAGAGGGTGCTCGCCGCGGGCGGGACGAGAAAGCCGCTCAACGGCGGCGAGAAGAACTTCAGGTCGGCCACCGTCCGCTCGGCCTGGGGATGGGCCTCCGCCACCCCGTAGTACGTCGTGGCCAACGCCAGGCCGACGGCCCCTTGGTCTGGACCGGCCCCGCCTGACCGGGGTCGGCGTCAGGCGGGGTCGGGCGTCTCCCGGGCGCCGAACTCCCGGAGGAGGAAGGGGTTGGTGCGGCGCTCGTGGCCGACGGTGGTCGTGGCCCCGTGGCCGGGGAACACCACCACGTCGTCGGCCAGGGGGAGGATCTTCTCCGCCATCGACGCCATGAGCTGCTCGTAGGAGCCGCCGGCCAGGTCGGTGCGGCCGATCGAGCCGGCGAAGAGGTGGTCGCCGCTGAACAGGCGGGGCGGTTGGCCCTCCATCTCCAGCAGGAAGCACACCGATCCCTGGGTGTGGCCGGGCGTGTGGAGGGCGGTGAAGGTCATGCCCGCCCCCGACACCTTCTGCCCGTCGTCGAGGCCGAAGACGATCTCCGGCGGCGGGATGCGCAGGTTCTCCATGTCGAGCATCTGGGCCAGGGTGCCGCCGGTGCCGACCGGGTCGAGGAGCATGTGCCGGTCGCCGTCGTGGAGGTGGACGGGGATGACCGGGGCCGGAGTGGCCGGGGTGGCGGCGCCGTCGTGGGCGTGGGCCACCACCTCGCCGATGCCGCCGACGTGGTCGACGTGGCCGTGGGTGGTGAGGAGGGCGACCAGGCGCAGCCCGTTCTCCCGCAGCCGGTGGAGGATGACCCGGGGCTCGGGCGGGGCGTCGATGAGGACGCACTCCCCGCCGGGGCCGTCGGGGGCGACGATCCATGCGTTGGTGGCGGCCAGCCACAGCCGCAGTCCCTCGATCACCGGACCCCCGCTCACGAGGGGCCCGGGTGGCGCGGGCGGCGGTCGAGGGCCCGGGCCACCGCTCGAGGACGAGGGTCAGCCATCAGTTCCTCCAGCGGCAGGGGCAGGGCGATCGACCAGTTGGGCCATTCGTCGACGGTACCGGGCATGTTGGGTCGCTCGAGCACGGTCACCGCGTCGTCGAGGGCGGCGGTGAGCAGCAGGCAGGGGGCGGTGCCGAGGGCGGTGTACATGTGGGCCACCACCTCGTCGGGCGGGGCGTCGGCGGCGACGCCGGTCATGTCGCCCAGCCGCCGGCACATCGAGTAGGTGGACTCCACGTTCGGCTCCATGCCCAACCGGTGCTGGTGCTCGAGGTCGGAGCCCGTCCACAACCCGGCCACGGTGGGCAGGTCGTGGGTGGTGACGGCGGCGAGGGCCCGCTCCGGGTACTCCCGGGGCGGCCGGTCCTCGAACCACAGCAGCTTGTAGGAGAGCAGGTCGCGGGCGGCCATCTCCGCCCGCACGTGGTCCTCCACCGTTCCCAGGTCCTCGCCGACCACGTAGGCGCCGGCCCGGTGGGCCTCGAGGGCGAGGATGTCGAGCAGCTCCGAGGCCGGGTAGCGGACGTAGGCGCCGGTTGCCGCGGGCTGGCCCCGGGGGATCCAGAACAGGCGGAAGAGGCCCATGACGTGGTCGACGCGCAGGCCGCCGGCGTGGCGCAGGGAGGCCCGGATGGTCTCCGCCAACGGCCCGTAGCCGGCGGCCCGCAGTCGCCACGGGTCGAACGGGGGCAGGCCCCAGTCCTGGCCCCGGGTGTTGAACTCGTCGGGCGGGGCGCCGACGGCCATGTCGAGGGCGAAGACGTCCTGCCACAGCCAGGCGTCGGCGCCACCCGGGTCGACCCCCACCGCCAGGTCGTGCATAACCGCCACCCCGGCCGTCGACGCCGACTCCAGTTGCAGGTCGACCAGCCATTGCAGCCACTGGTGGAAATGAACCCGGTCGGCGTGGGCCCGGCCGAAGGCCGCCACCCCGGCCCGGTCGGGGTGGCGCAACTCCTCCGGCCACGCCTGCCAGTCGCCACCGTGCTCCTCGACCAGGGCGCAGTAGGTGGCGTAGGACACGAGGGGGGCGCCCTCCACCTCCTGCCACCGGTCGAAGGCGGGGTCGCCGGGGGAGGCGTCCCACACCTGACCGAGGGCGTCGAGCTTGAGCCGCCATACGGCGTCCCGGTCGATCAGCCGCTCCCGGTTGAGCGCCCGGCCGGCGGCGGCGAGCTCGTTGAGGCGGTCGCCGAGGGCGGCGCGGGCACCGGGGACGTCCTCCACCCGCAGGTAGAGCGGGTTGCGGAACCGGCGGCTGCTCGGGAAATAGGGGCTGGCCGACTGGGGGAACCCGGGGGCGGCGGCGTGGAGCGGGTTGACCAGGACCAGGCCCGCGCCCAGCTCGGCGGCCGACCACGAGGCCAGTTGACGCAGGTCGGCCAGGTCGCCCATCCCCCAGCTGGCGGCCGACCGCATGGCGTAGAGCTGCACCGCCCACCCCCACGTTGGGTCGCCGGCGGGCAGCGGGCACCGGCCGGGGCTGACGACGACCGTGGTCTCGGCGCCGTCGTCGAGACGGGTGAGGACGTGGTAGCCGAGAGGGAGGTCGGCCGGCAGGTGGTCGTCGACCCGGACCTCGGCCCCGTCCTCGGTGCGCAGGATCGACGGCCCCCTGACCGCCTTCGACTCCCCCGGGCGGACGAAGAGCACGGGCTCGACGTCCGGGGGGCGCGGCTGGTCCGCCGACGCGCCCATCGTGCGCAGGATGGCGTCGATCGTCTCCGGCGGGCTGTCGCGCCACCGGCCCAGAGCGTCGTGGTAGCCGTGCTGGACGCCCCACGCGGCGACGTCGAAGTTCATACGGGACTCAGAGGGGGACCGCCTCGACCCGTTCGCGGGGTCGAATGCCCTGGCCGTTGAGCAGGACGATGCCGCCGACGATGAGGAGTCCCCCCGCCACCAGACGCAGGTGGAACGGCTCGTGGAGGAAGAGGACGCCGACGGTGACGGCCGTCACCGGCGCCAGATAGGTGACGGTCGAGGCCATGGTCGGCCCGAGCTCGGCGATGACCCGGTAGAACAGGACATAGGCGACGCCTGTACCCAGGACGCCCAGCAGGCAGACCGCCAGCAGTCGCCGAGGGGTGAGGTCGAGGCCCTCCCGCGCCGTGGTCACCACCGCGACGGGCAGGGCGAGGAGCGTGGCCATCACCAACTGGCCGGCCGCATTCACCAGCGGGGGCAGGGCGCCGAGGTGGCGTTTGGCGTAGACGATGGCCACGGCGTAGGACGCACCCGCCCCGATGGCGGCCGCCTCGCCGGCCAACGACGACCCGCTCAGGTCGGAAGCGCCCAGGCCGGCGGCCACGCCGACGCCCACGAAGCCGAAGAGGAGGCCGAGCGACTGGCTCCGGCGGAGGCGCTGCCCGAGGAAGACCGCCGCCAGGAGCGCCGCGAACAGGGTGGTGGCCGCGTTGAGCACCGCGGCCAGGGCGGAGGCGATGTGCTGTTCCCCCCACGCCAGGAGGGTGAACGGCAGGGCGCTGCCGAACAGGCCCACGACGGCGAAGTGGCGCCACGCTGTCCGTCCGGTGGGCAGGCGCAGGCCTCGCAGCCGCACCACCACCAGCAGCACGACCATACCCAGGGTCACCCGGGTGAAGGCCACCGCCCCCGGGGGCATCCCGCCGACCGCCACCTTGATGAACAGGAACGACCAGCCCCAGATGCCCGCCAGGAGAAAGAGGCGGCGCATCCCCCGATCGTAGGGGGGCCGCCCGTCCTACCCGTTCGGGTTTCCGACAGCCGATTGCTCCGCGCGATTACCCCGGGGAGGGGGCGGCAGCGCGGACTGTTCCCCGGGCGATGGCGTCGAGATCGACCTCACCCCGGGCGACCAAGCCGACGACGTCGAGGGACAGGCGGGGCTCACACGCCCGGACCCGGTCCCGCAGCGTCTCCAGCGTGTCCTCGGGGAGGATCGGCACCCGGTACTGCAGAACGACCGGCCCGTGGTCGTACTCCTCGTCGACCAGGTGGACGCTCGGCCCCGTCTCCGTCTCGCCCGCGGCCAGCACCGCCTCGTAGACCCGGTCGCCGTACATGCCCTCGCCGCCGTACGCCGGCAAGAGGGCGGGGTGGATGTTGAGGATGCGGTTGCGGAAGGCGGCCACCGTCGCCGGTCCCAGCCGCCGCATGTACCCGGACAGGAACACGAGGTCGACATGGTGCTCGGCGAGGACCTCGGCGATGGCCCGGTCGAGCGCGGCGGGGTCGGGATGGGTCCGGCTGCTCAGGTGGCGCCAGTCGATGCCGTGGTCCCGGGCGTAATCGAGGATGGTGGCGTCGCCGTTGTTGCTGACCAGCACCACCAGCTCGGCGTCAAGGGTGCCGGCCCGGCCGGCGGCGTCGATGTGGCGGAGGTTGGTGCCGTTGTGGGACGCGATCCCGGCGATCCGCAGCGGCCCGTCCCCCATCGCCGCCCACCGTACCTACGGAGTGACGGTCGCCGGGGACTCGGGCTTGGGCGACGTGGGCGGGCGGCGGCGGAAGAGGCGGCTCGCACCCCAGATCACTAGTCCGAGGACGACGATCGGCACCGCCCACCCGACCACCACGATCATGCCGCCGACCACGGCCACCGCTCCGTCCACCGAGCGCTCGAAGGCGTGGGCCAGGCCCTTGTCGTCCTCGACCGGCCGGGGCTCGAAGCCAGCGCCGGGCTCGAACACCGACACCTGGATGGTGGCCAGCGACGCCGACTGCTCCAGGTTCTGCTTCTGGGCCGTGAGCTGCTCGATCTGCTGGCGGACGCTGAACAGCGAGTTCTGCACCTCCAGCACCTCGCCCACCGCGGTCGCTCTGGTCAGCAGGCCCCGGAGGGCCTCCTCCTGGGCGGTCAAGCTCTTGAGGCGGGCGTCGTAGTCGACCAGCTGGCCGCTCACGTCCTCGCCCCGGAGGGCCTGGTACTCGACCTTGCCCAGCGCGGCCAGGTCGCGGCGGGCGGCGTCGAAGCGGTCGGACGGGATGCGCACGACGAGGTCGCCGGCCCGGGCCTTGTCGATCGACGAGGTCGACGAGCTGGCCACGAACCCGCCGTGGGCGGCGGCGATGGACGCCACCCGGTCGAAGGCGACGTCGAAGCCGTTCTTGCCCACGTTCACCCGCAGTTCGCCGGTGCGCACGATCCTGGGCGACCCCGGGACGGGGGTCGACCCGCCGCCGTCGGGCGGGACGGGGCCGATCTGCTTGAGGTCGGCGTCCATGCCGGGTGCAGCGAGGGGCGCGCCCGCGCTCGTCCCCACCTCGCCGCGGCCGCCCCCCGCCAGGTCCCGCTCGGGCACGACCGTTCCCACGGCCGACTGATCGTCGACGGAGTCCCTACCGCCCAGGGACGCCACCAGCGCCCCCGCCACCACCAGGGCCAGGATCGCCAGCGCCACGACTCGCCCCCGGTTGCCACCGATCCGAACCCGTCCCATCACGTTCCTCCTCGTCGTGCCTCACCCGGATGGACGAGCCCGCTCCCGGGGAAGTTCCAGGGACCCACGAGGGGTCGGCGGTAGACTTCGCCTCCCATGTCCAAGTGGTTGGTCGAGCGCCGACTCTCCGAATCGGCCGAGCGCCTCAAGCGGTTGCGGGCGGAGATCCACGTGGCCGACGAGCAGCTCCGGTCGCTGGCCGACGCGGCCGACGACGCCCGGCTGCGGGCGCTCATGTCGGAGACGCCCCTGTCGGAGCAGGAGCACCGCGAGGCCCAGCGCCACGCCGACGCCATGGCCCGTCACCGATCCGAGCTCGACGCCGAGGTAAAGATGCTGTTGGAAGCCCAAGACGAACTCCTCGACCGCCTCGCCCGCGAGCTCGACTGACCTGATGACGACTGCATAGTGGCAATTCGAATCGTCATTGCCGAAGACGAGGCCCTGATCCGCCTCGACCTGCAGGAGACCCTCGAAGAGGAGGGCTACGAGGTCGTGGGCGCAGTCGGGCGGGGCGACGAGGCCGTCGCCCTGGTCAAGGAGCTCAGCCCCGACCTGGCCATCCTCGACATCAAGATGCCCGGCATGGACGGCATCGCCGCGGCCAAGGAGATCGTCTCCGCCCGCCGGGCGGCGGTGCTCATCCTCACCGCCTTCAGCCAGCGCGACCTGGTGGAGAAGGCCACCACCGCGGGCGCGGTCGGGTACCTGGTCAAGCCCTTCCAGAAGAGCGAGCTGATCCCCGCCATCGAGGTGGCCATCGCCCGCTTCAAGGAGCTGCGGGCGCTGGAGGACGAGGTCCACAGCCTGGAGGACCAGCTCGTCACCCGCCGCCTGGTCGACCGGGCCAAGGGCATGCTCATGGACCGCCACAAGCTCCCCGAGGGCGAGGCCTTCTCCTTCATCCAGCAGACGGCGATGCGCCAACGGGCCAAGATGCGGGCCGTCGCCCAACAGATCATCGACGGCGAGCTGGTCCCCCCGTCGGCCGGCTGATCAGTCCGGGGAAGCGCCGGCCGACTTCACCGCGTGGCCGCCGAAGCCGTGGCGGAGGAGGGCCAGCACCTTCATGGCGGGGGAGTCGTCCTGGCGGGACGTGAACCGGGCGAACAACGACGACGACAGGACGTGGGCGGGGACGCCGAGGCGGACCGCCTCCTGCACCGTCCACCGGCCCTCGCCGGAGTCCTCCACGTAGGGCCGGATCCGCTCCAGGTTCGGGTCGTCGGCCAGGCCCGCGGCCAGCAGCTCGAGCAGCCAGCTGCGGATGACGCTGCCGTACCCCCACGCGGTGACGACCGCGGTGGTGTTGATGTTCAGTTCGCTGGCGCCGAGCAGCTCGAACCCCTCGGCGTAGGCCTGCATCATCCCGTACTCGATGCCGTTGTGGACCATCTTGGTGAAGTGGCCGGCGCCCACCGGCCCGCAGTGCACGAACCCTCCCTGGGGCGCAAGGGCGTCGAAGATCGGCTGCATGACGGCCACCTTCTCCGCCTCGCCGCCGACCATGAGGCAGAAGCCCTCCTGCAGGCCCCAGATGCCGCCGCTGACGCCGGCGTCGATGAAGAAGATGCCCCGCTCGGCCAGGAGCTGGCCCCGGCGGACGGAGTCGTGGAAATTCGAGTTCCCCCCGTCGACGACGAGGTCGCCCGGCTGCAGCAGGTCGGCCAGCTCGACGACGGTGGCCTCCGTGGGCGGGCCCGACGGCACCATCACCCACACCGCCCGGGGCGCGGGCAGGGCCGCCACCAGCTCGGCCATCGACGCCTCGTCCCGGTGCTCGGGGGAGAAGTCGAACCCGACGACCTCATGCCCCCGCCCCCGCAACCGCTGCGTCATCCCCCACCCCATCCGCCCCAACCCAACCATGCCCAACCTCATCAAGCGCCTCCCCGGTGAGCGACCAACCCGAGGCTACGCCCGAGGGCGGGCGCCACTGAGCGGCCCCCGACGGCGAAGCCGTCGCCGACAGGCAGGCCGAGCGCAGCGAGGCCGGTACGCCTGTCGGAACATCAAAACGCCGCCCGCAGGGCGCCCGAGCCTTGACTCGGGGGCCGTCGGGGGGCGGAGCCCCCCGACTACAGCGCAGCGAGGCCGATACGCCTGTCGGAACAGAGGTCAGCCGCCCGCAGGGCGTCCGAGCCTTTGATTCGGGGGGCCGTCGGGGGGCGGAGCCCCCCGACTACAGGGTGGCCACGAAGAGTTGGCTGGCCAGGCCGGGGCCGAGGGCGATGGAGCCCTCGTCGAGCGTCAAGGTCAGGGTGCCGTCGGGCGCCTTGGCCGTGACCTCGGCGCCGGTGCCGGGCACGAACCCGTGGTCGTCGAGGTAGACGAGCGCCTCCATGTCGACCTCCACCTGCTCGGTGACCCGCTCCAGCCGGATGCGGTCGCCGGGCATGGATGCGGCCAGGGCCGAGAGCTCCCGGTGGGGGCCGCCCGACCCGGGAATCGGGTTGCCGTGGGGGCAGGTGGCGGGGTTGCCGAGCAGCTCGACCAGCCGCTCCTCGACCTCGTCGGAGATGACGTGCTCCCACCGGCACGCCTCCTCGTGGGTCTTGTGCCAGGGGATGCCGATGACGTCGGTGAGCAGGCGCTCGGCCAACCGGTGCTTGCGGACGACGCTCACCGCCCGGGTGCGGCCCTTGTCGGTGAGGCTCAACGACCGACCGTCGAGGGAGACGTAGCCGTCGGTGCGCAGGCGGCGGATCATCTCCGAGACCGAGGGCGCGGAGTGCCCGAGGTGCTCGGCGAGGCGGGCCTGGATGACCTGGACGCCCTCCTCCTCCAGCTCCCAGATCGCCTCCAGGTACTCCTCGAGCGGAGGGTGGAACCCGTCGGCCATGGGCGGTCAGCGTAGTCGGCTGCCTGCCGAAAAGGGTTTTCGCCGGCGTCAGGTGTGCTGTTCGGCGGCGGCCCGGGCGAACTGGAGGAAGTCGGCCGCGGTCACCGTCGTGAGGACCGTGGCGGCCAGCCGCGTCGCCCGAGGGGCCAGGACGAGGCCGAAGGTGAACCCGGTGGCCAGCCACTGGCTGACGCAGAAGGGGCACGTCACCAGCTCCCCGACCGCTTTGCGGGCCCCCGTCCCCCGGACCTCCTCCTTCAGCTCCGACGGCGCGCCAGCGCCCTTGAACCGGGCGAACGGGACCCGGATGGGACTGGTGACCGAGTCCTTGGCGATGAGGCGGCTCAACCGGTGGGTGGCCACCGACGCCAGGACCACGTCCGACCACGCCAGCCGCTCGGGCAGGCCCTTGCGCCGCACCGCGACCGCCCCCGCCCCGACGAGGGCGGCGTAGGTGGCCATGAGCCCGACGAAGGACTCCAGCGGGAGGTCCCGGTCGCCCCGGTAGGCGTCGGCCTCGTCCCGGATGGCCGCGGTCGCCTCCCGGGCTACTCGGGTGGTGGTGTGACGGATGGTGTCGCTCATGACCGCGGACCTACCCATGCGGGCGGTCGTACGATCCAGGGATCGCCAAGATCATGCTCCTCGACGGCAACTCCATGGCCTACCGGGCCTTTTTCGCCCTCCCGACCGACCTGGCCACCGCGTCGGGCCAGGTCACCAACGCCGTGTACGGGTTCACGTCGATGCTCATCAACCTGTTCAAGGACCACCACCCGGACGGCATCGCGGTGGCCTTCGACCGTCCCGAGCGCACCTTCCGCCACGACCTGGTCGACGACTACAAAGCGGGCCGGGCCGCCGCCCCCGACATCCTCCGCCAGCAGATGGGCCTCGTCCGCCAGGTGGTGGAGACGCTGAAGATCCCCATCGTGGAGATCGCCGGGTTCGAGGCCGACGACGTGATCGCCACGCTCGCCACCCAGGGCCGGGACCGGGGCGACGACGTGATCGTCGTCACCGGCGACCGCGACGCCTACCAACTGGTCGAGGATCCCCACGTCAAGGTCCTCTACAACCGGCGGGGCGTGAGCGACTACGTCCTCTACGACGAGGCCGGCATCCTCGAGCGCACTGGGGTGACCCCGCCCATGTACCCGCAGTACGCCGCCCTGCGGGGGGACCCGTCCGACAACCTGCCGGGCGTGCCCGGGGTGGGGGAGAAGACGGCGGCCAAGCTGCTCAACACCTACGGCGACCTCGACGGCGTCTTCGCCAACGTCGACAAGTGCACGCCCAAGCTGCGGGAGAACCTGATCGCCCACGAGCCGGTGGTGCGGCGCAACGCCACCGCCACCCCGCTCGTGCGCGACGTCGACCTCGGCGTCGACCTCAGCGACCTGCGCATGGGCGAGTTCGACGCCACCGCGGTGCGGGAACTGTTCAACTTCCTCGAGTTCAACACGTTGCACCCCCGCCTGATGGAGGCCATCGGGACGGCGGAGGCGGTGACGGCCGCGGCCGCGGCCAAGGTCGACGCCGAGCCGTTGGCGGTCGACGTCCGCCGGGCGACGACGGTCGACGATGCGGTGGCCGCGTTGGGGGCGCCGGGCCCGGTGAGCCTGGCCGCCCACTGGAGCGGCGTCGAGGGACGGAGTCAGCCGGACGGCATCGCGGTGGCGGCCGACGGGAGCGACGCGTCGGCCGTGTGGATCCCGGCCGAGCTGCTGGCCTCGCCGCCGGTCGCGGCGGTTCTGGTCGACGTCCCCTTCCGGGCCCACAACGCCAAAACGCTCCTCCGGGGCCTGGGGCTCGACCTGCGCGGCCTCGACATCGACACCGCCATCGCCGCCTACCTCATCGACCCGGCCGAGTCGCAGTACCTCCTCGACGACCTGGCCACCCGCTTCCTGGGGGTGGAGGTGCGCTCGCCCGACGCCCCTCCACCGGGCCAGCTCGACCTGTCCGGCACCACCCCCGACCCGGCCGAGGAGGCGGGCCGGCGGGCGGTGGCGGTGGGCCTGCTGGTACCGGCCCTGGCCGCGTCGATGGACGCCCGCGGCCTACGTCGGCTGTACGACGAGGTCGAGCGGCCCCTGGTCCGGGTGCTGGCCCGCATGGAGGCGGCCGGCGTGCGGGTCGACGTGGAGCTGCTGCGGTCGATCTACGACGGCTTGGTGGCCGAGGGTGCCCGCCTGGAGGAGGAGATCCAGGAGCTGGCCGGCGAGCGCTTCCTGGTCAACTCCACGCTCCAGCTGCGCCGGGTGCTGTTCGACCAGCTCGGCCTGCAGCCGCAGAAGAAGACCAAGACCGGCTTCTCCACCGACGCCGCGTCCCTGGAGAAGCTCCGGGGCCTGCACCCGATCATCGAGCCGCTGCTCCGGTACCGGGAGGTGGAGAAGCTCCGCTCGACCTACGGCGAGTCGTTGCTGGCCGAGGTCGGTCCCGACGGCCGCATCCACGCCACCTTTAACCAGACCGTGGCCCGCACCGGCCGCCTGAGCTCCGACCGGCCCAACCTCCACAACATCCCGATCCGCACCGAGGAGGGCCGCCGCATCCGGCAGGCCTTCCTGCCCACCGAGGGGTGCCGGTTCCTGGTGGCCGACTACAACCAGATCGAGCTGCGGGTGATCGCCCACCTGGCCCAGGACCCGGGCCTGATCGAGGCCTTCGCCACCGGCCAGGACATCCACAAGGCCACCGCCGCCCGCCTGTTCTCGGTCGACCCCGAGGAGGTCACGCTCGGCCAGCGGTCGAAGGCGAAGATGGTCTCCTACGGGCTGGCCTACGGGATGGAGTCGTTCGGTCTGGGCCAACGGCTGGGTATCCCCACCGAGGAGGCGGCCCTGATCCTGGGCGCCTACTTCGAGGCCTTCCCCAGCGTGCGGGCCTACATGGAGCGGACGGTCGTGGAGGCCCGCGACCGCGGCTACACGGAGACCTTGTTCGGCCGCCGCCGCCAGATCCCCGAGCTGCAGTCGCAGAACTACCGCCTGCGCCAGGCAGGCGAGCGCCAGGCCATGAACGCCGGCATCCAGGGCCTGGCCGCCGACATCTTCAAGGTCGCCCTGGTCCGCCTCGACCGGGCCCTGGAGCAGCTGGGCCTCGCCAGCCGGCTGGTGTTGCAGGTCCACGACGAGGTCATCCTCGAGGTCCCCCCGTCCGAGGAGGAGGGAGCGGCTGCCATCACCCTCGAAGCCATGCGGGGGGCGGCCGAACTGAGCGTCCCCCTGGAAGTCAACCTGGCCTGGGGCGACTCCTGGGCCACCGCCAAAGGCTAATCTCCTACCCTTCTCTTCCCCCCGGTGATTTCGTGCACTCCAGGCGTGGTCTTTTCGGCGCTTGAGGCCGAATCCACCACGCTTCGGGTGCAGCAAACAGCGGGAGGCGTGGGATGCGGAGGTTCTTCACCACCGACGAGGCGATGGCCCGGGGGTTGACCTCGAACGCCTTGCGGTGGGGCGAGGAGACCGGGCGCTGGCGACGGGTACGTCGCGGGGTTTACGCGGAGGGCCCGGACGACCCGACACCGTTCGACTGCGCCATGGCCGAGGTATTGGCCAGGCGTGCGGTGGCCAGTGGCGGGTTGGCGGGCGTCGTGTACGGACTGGATGCCGTGGGCCTCGACGGCCGCCCCGTCCGGCGTCGGCCGTTGCCCCCCGATCGAATCACCGAGGTCGGCGGGATCCGCTGCACCGACGGGCTGCAGACGATGATCGACTTGGCCGCCGATCTCAGTGACCTTGTCTGGGAGCAGGCCCTGGAGTGCGCCCTCCGCAAGCGGTTGCTATCGGTCGCCGAGCTCGAGCACGTCGTGCCCGCTCTCGGGCGGGCGCGGGTGCCGGGCACGACCCGGATCCGACGGGTGTTGGCCCTTCGTCCGCCCGGGGCGGTGCCCACCGGCAGCCTGCTGGAGACCCTCATGGTCCAGCTGACCCGGAGGTACACCCGACTGCCGCCGGCCGAGCGCCAGCGGCGCGTCGGGCCCTACCTGCTCGACCAGTCGTGGGCCCACATCGGTCTCTTCCTGGAACTCGACGGCCAGCAGCACCTCGACCAACCGGTCTACGACGCACGCCGGGAAACGGCCATCGTCGCCGCCACCGGCTGGCTCTGCGGCCGTTTCACCTGGACGGAAGTGGTCCGGGTGCCGATATCCACCGCCCGCCAACTCGACGCCCTTGCCGTTCAGGCTGCCCGCCGCCCGTTTCGTGCATCCGAGGCGGGGTGAAATCGGCGGAATCCACCGATTCCACAACGCTTCGACGGTTTGCAACGGCCAGGGTCAGTCGACTGGGGGGGCGCCGCTCACGGCTGGCGCCGACTCGCTCGAACGGATCACGAGGAACGTCCCCAAGGTGATGACGGCGGCGGCGGGAATCGCGGCTGCGGGCGGGTTCTGGCCCAGGAACACGGCCGCCAACAGGGCCGCGCCGACGATTTCGAACAACAGCGCCACCGACACGATCGTGGGGCTCACCGTCTTCAACACCAGGTTGAACACCGAGTGCCCCAGCAACTGCGCCAGCAGGGCCAGGGCGGCCAGTCGCAACCACGTCGAACCCGAGTACCCGCCCAGTTCCTGCCCCGACACCAGGCACACGGCCAGCAGCACCCCTGCCGCCACCGGGTAGCAGACGGCGGTATAGGCGCTGGTCGACACTGTGCGCCGCACCTCCGCCCCCACCACCCGGTAGGCGGCGGCCAGCGACCCGCCGACGAGCGCCAGCACGTCTCCGGCCAGCGCCCGCCCCGAGACCGTCACGTCCACTCCCGACAACAGGAACGCACCGCCGATCGCCAACCCCACCCCGAGCCACGCCTGGCCGGCCATGCGCTCGCCCCGTACCCGCAGGATCAACGCCGCCCACGCCGGTTGCATGGCCACCAGGGCGACGGCCGAGGCCACCGTCGTGAGCGACACCGCGGGGATGAAGCACGCGAAGTGGCCCGCCAGCAGCACCCCCGCCCCCACCGACAACCACCGCGACCGCCGGCCCATGCGCAGCTCCGCCCGCCCCCCCGACCGTCCGGCGGCGAACGGCACCACCACCCCCGACGCCATCGCCATGCGCCAGAAGGCGATGGCCAGCGACGGGGCGGCGGCGGCCTTGATGAGCGGCGCCGCGGTCGATGTCCCCAGCACGCCCACCACCAGCAGCAACGCGCTCCCGGCCGGCGGGCGTTGCAATGCCGTCGGCCGGGTCGCTCCCATACCGCCCGAAGGTAGGTCGCCGAAGCCTTCCCGGCCGACGGGGGGTAGCATGAAAGCCACCGAGCCGAGCCGCGCCCGGCGACGCCTCCCGCGTCCTCACCTACTCCCCGACAAAGGCCCATCCAGATCCATGTCCGACCAGACCCCTGCCTCGACCACCACCACCGAAATGCCGGCTGATGACGGAGGTGAGTACGTCTTCCGGCAGATCGTCGGCGACGACGACGGGATCTCCTTCGAGGATGCCATCGCCGGCACGATCGTCGAGTTCGACGACGGCGACATCGTCACCGGCACGGTCGTCAAGGTCGACAAGGACGAGGTCCTCCTCGACATCGGCTACAAGTCCGAGGGCGTCATCCCGGCCCGTGAGCTGTCCATCCGCCACGACGTCGACCCCAGCGAGATCGTCTCCCTCGGCGAGGAGATCGAGGCCCTCGTCCTCCAGAAGGAGGACAAGGAGGGGCGGCTGATCCTGTCCAAGAAGCGGGCCCAGTACGAGCGGGCCTGGGGCACGATCGAGCGGATCAAGGAGCAGAACGGCGTCGTCTCCGGACCGGTCATCGAGGTGGTCAAGGGCGGCCTGATCCTCGACATCGGCCTGCGGGGCTTCCTGCCCGCCTCCCTGGTGGAGCTGCGCCGGGTGCGCGACCTGCTGCCCTACGTCGGACGCACGCTCGAGGCCAAGATCATCGAGCTCGACAAGCACCGCAACAACGTGGTGTTGAGCCGGCGGGCGTGGTTGGAGGAGACGCAGAAGGAGCAGCGGGAGGAGTTCCTCGACAACCTCAAGCCGGGCGAGGTCCGCAAGGGCATCGTGTCGTCGGTCGTCAACTTCGGCGCCTTCGTCGACCTGGGCGGCATGGACGGACTGGTCCACGTCTCCGAGCTGAGCTGGAAGCACGTCGACCACCCGGCGTCGGTCGTCGCCGTCGGTGACGAGATCGAGGTCCAGGTGCTCGAGGTCGACCTCGAGCGGGAGCGCATCAGCCTATCGCTCAAGGCCACCCAGCAGGACCCGTGGCAGGAGTTCGCCAACAACCACCGCGTCGGCGAGCTGGTCTACGGCCGGGTCACCAAGCTGGTGCCGTTCGGCGCGTTCCTGCAGGTGGGCGAGGGTATCGAGGGCCTGGTCCACATCTCCGAGATGGCGGCCCACCACGTCGACCTGCCCGAGCAGGTCGTCACCCCGGGCGAGGAGCTGTGGGTCAAGATCATCGACCTCGACCTCCAGCGCCGCCGCATCAGCCTGTCGATCAAGCAGGCGGCCGAGGGTGGCGTGGTCGCCGCCGAGTACCAGGAGGCGTTCGGCGAGCACGCCTACGACGCCGAGGGCAACTACATCGGCGAGTACGCGGCCGTCGACTTCACGCCCGAGACCGAGGCCCAGGCGGCCTGGGCCGATTACGTGGTCGAGGTGGCAGGGGAGCACGCGGCCCCGTCTACGGCGGCCGCCGAGCCGGCCGAGCCGGGCGCCGAGCCCGCGCCCAGCCCCGAGACGGCTGCCGCCGAGCCCGACGACACCGGGACGCCCGCCTCCTAAGAGGCTCCGACAGGTCCCGGGAATCCTCCGGGAGGAGGACGTTGAGCGAGGGCCGAAGTCAGACAGCAGAACGCGTCAAGGGCCGGCTTCCGTCGCCGCGCCTGGAATCGCTCTTCATCGCCACGTTCGTTCTGTTCGGCTTCCGCCTCGGCGTGCGGGCCATCAGCGACAACTCGATGTTCACCCACATCCGGACCGGGATGGACATGGTCGCGGGCCTCGGCATCCCCCGGGCCGACCCCTACACCTACACCGCCCCCGGCCACGAGTGGGTGGTGCAGAGCTGGTTGCCGGAATGGACCTACGGCTGGGCTCAGCGCCTGGGCGGCTTCCGGTTGGTGGTCCTCGAGCAGGCCCTGCTCATCGCCCTGCTGGCGTGGCTGGTCGTCCGCCTGGTGCGGGCCGGCTCACCCCTACGAACCGCCTTCGGCGGGATCATCGTCGTCGGCATGGGGTCGCCGTTCTGGACGCCCCGTCCCCTGCTCTTCGGCGCCATCTGCATGGTGCTCACCATCACCATCGTCGAGAGTCGGCGCAGCCAGTGGCTGCTGATCCCGGTGGTGTGGCTGTGGGTGAGCAGCCACGGCTCGTTCCCCCTCGGCCTGGTCTGGCTGGGGGCCCGGGCGGTGGGCGAGGCGTTCGACTGGCGGGCTTACCCCCGCGACGCCATGCGCTACGTGGGCGGGTTCGCAGTGGGCCTGGTGGTGGCGGTGGTGAACCCGCTCGGGGCCAAGCTGCTCTTCTTCCCGTTCACCCTGGGTGACAAGCGGGAGGCGTTCGAGCGGATCATCGAGTGGATGTCGCCCAACTTCCAGCGCCAGCCGTCTCGGTTCGCCCTCATCTTCCTGGTCCTGGCCCTCCTCCTGCTGATCCGGGCCCGCCTGAGCTGGCGGGACGTGGTGCCGGTGGTGGCGTTCGTCGCCGCCGGCCTGTTGGCGATGCGCAACCTGCCCATCACCGCCATCGTGTTGGCTCCGGTGTTGGGACGGGTGCTCAAGCGGCCCGATTCCCTGCCCGCCCTGCCGCCTCCCAACGCCAGCCGACAGCGGATCAACCGTGTCTTCGCCATGGTCATCGCGGCCGCCTTCGTCATCTTCGGGCTCTCGGTCAAGACCAACGACCCCTTCGACGCCGTCGGCTATCCGATCAAGGCCACCGATTTCCTCGAGGAGCAGGGCCTGCTGGCCGCGCCCCACCGCATCGTCCACCAGGACTTCGTCGGCAACTACTGGGAGCTGCGCTACGGGCGCAAGATCAAGGTGTTCATCGACGACCGCTACGACATGTTCCCGGCCGACGTGCCCCGCGACTACCGGCGCCTGCTGGGGGGCAACCCCCAGTGGCAGGCCATCCTCCAGACCAGGAACGTCGATGTCGTCCTCTGGGACAAGGACCTGCCCCTGACCTCGCTCCTCAAGGCCAGTGGCCAGTGGCTGGAGATCTACTCCGAGGGCGACTGGGTCGTCCTGCGCCGCCTATGAACTGCCGCCTATGAATCGGGCCGCCATCATCGGGAACCTCCTGCGTCGCGCCTCGCTCACCCCCCCCGACCTGCTGGCGGCGGATGTGGCCAATGCCCTGCACGACGCCGGCGGCAACCACCTCGTCCTCTACGTGGTCGACTACGAGCAGGAGACCCTCCAGCCGGTGGCCCTGGCCAGCGAGCTCCTCGACGAGCGGCCCAAGGGCGTGAACATCGAGGGGACCATGGCCGGTCGGTCGTTCCGGTCCCAGCAGGTTCTGTCGGCCGAGACCGACGACGGGTGGCGGGTGTGGGCGCCGGTGCGAGAACGGGCCGAACGCATCGGTGTCCTCGAGCTGGGCTTCCCGAACGTCGAGGCCGACATCGACCGGGACGAGCTACTGGCCCTGGCCGACGACCTCGGCCTGCTGGTCGGTCACCTCACCCATACCGCCGGTCGCTACACCGACCTCATCGAGCTGCGCCGGCGCCGGCGACCCATGAACCTGGCCGCCGAGATGCAGTGGGACCTACTCCCGCCGCTGTCGTTCTCCTCGCCCGAGCTCGCCATCGCGGGCCTGCTCGAACCGGCCTATTTCGTCGCCGGCGACGCGTTCGACTACTCCCTCAACGGCGAGATGCTGGGCTTCGCCATCATCGACGCCATGGGTCACGGGGTGCACTCCACCCTGGCCAGCACGCTCGCCCTGGGCGCATTCCGCTACGGCCGGCGGCGGGCCCTGGAGCTGACGGTGATCGCCGAGCACATCGACGACGCGGTGGCCGAGCACTTCCATGGCGACTGTTTCGTGACGGGCCACCTGGCCAGCTTCGACGTGGCCACCGGCGAGCTGCGCTGGGTCAACGCCGGCCACCCGCCGCCGCTGTTGCTGCGGGGAGCCAAGGTCGTGGCCGAGTTGGCGTGCGAGCCGTGCCTTCCCTTCGGACTGGGGATCTCGATCGCCGAGATCGGTTACTGCCGGCTGCAGCCGGGCGACCGGGTGCTGTTCTACTCCGACGGGGCCATCGAGGCCCGGCCCGCATCCGGAGAGCAGTTCGGCCTCGATCGCCTGGTGAGCGAGGTGGAGCAGTACATCGGCGCCGGCGTCCTGCCTTCGGAGACGCTGCGGCGCCTGGCCGCCCGCCTCCGCCAGCACCGGGGTGGGGAGCTGGAGGACGACGCCACCCTGGTGTTCCTGGAGTGGCAGCCCGGCCGCTGAGCTCGGCGGGCCGTTGTGGCGCGAACCGCGACCTGTCCCGGAAAAGGCAAGAGGAGCGGGCCCGAAGGCTCCGCTCCTCTTGCGCTGACCGGGGGGGGTCAGGTTTGAACTTACGAACCGGTACCGGCAGCCTGGATGGAGTCGCCGACGCTGGTGAACTTGGAAGAGGCCTGCTTGCCCAGCTTGGTGAGGGCCACGATGCAGACCACGGCGATGAGGGCGAGAAGCAGGGCGTACTCGACGAGCGCCGCGCCACGCTCGCTGCGACGGCCGAACACGGCCCGCAGGTAAGGCGCACAGCTCTTCTGCCAGTAAGCGATCAGGTCCATGGTCTTGGTCTTCCTTCTTGGGTTAGTGCACCCTCAGGCGCAGGAACTCGACTTGTAAGTCATGTATCGGCGCGCCAAGGACCTACTTGATAGGTATTTCGACCTATTGCTCGGGGTCGACGCGCCGAGGAGCGAGCCTGGGGCTCGCTCCTCGGCGGTCAGTTCCGATCAGGACCCCGCCCTGTTGGTGGCGGGGAGGCCGGCGTTGCTCTCAGGCGCCGGCGATCGAGTTGCCGACGCTGGTGAACTTCGAGGAGGCCTGCTTGCCGAGGGTGGTCAGGGCGACGATGCAAACCACGGCGATGAGGGCCAGGAGGAGGGCGTACTCGACGAGTGCCGCTCCCCGCTCGCTGCGACGTCCGAACAGGGCCCGCAGGTAGGGGGCGCAGCTCTTCTGCCAGTAAGAAACGATGTCCATGATTGGGTTCTCCCGTTCTGGTGGGCCCCCGTCCCGGGGCTTTCTTGGTTACAAAAGATCTATCGGAGGACTCGGGAAATTCCTGAATAAGTCATTTGACTCACCGTGTGACGGACCAAGCAACAACAAACACACAACTCTGGAACGCGAAGAAGGAGCGAGCCGAAGCTCGCTCCTTCTCACTATCCGACCGGGGGGTGGTCGGGAGATTGGGGGGTGGGATCAGGTGGCCTCGATGGAAGCGCCGACGCTCGTGAACTTGGACGAGGCCTGCTTGCCGAGGGTGGTCAGGGCGACGATGCAGACCACGGCGATGAGGGCCAGGAGCAGGGCGTACTCGACGAGAGCCGCTCCCCGCTCGCTGCGACGGCCGAACAGGGCCCGCATGTAGGGGGCGCAGCTCTTCTGCCAGTAGGCGACGATGTCCATGGTTCTTCTCTCCCGTTTTGTGTGGGCCCCCGTCCCGGGGCTTTTCGGTTACAGAAGAAGTATCGGTCTGGGGGCTGGTTCCTGAATGGGCAGTTCGAATCAATCACAGTATGAATATCTGCCTCTTTCCTGACGCGAGAAAGGGAGCGAGCTGCAGCTCGCTCCCTTTCTCATTTGCCCGACCGGGGCAACTTTTTTACCGACCTGGACCCTGAGGCTCAGTGGTTACGAGCAGAGCGTCGGCATCCGCGGTCCGGTCCTGGATGAGCCTTTCGGTTCAAAATCCCCCTGCGCCACGCCGCCGGGCAGGGGAGGGCCCCCCAGCGGGCCTCAGGCCTCGGGCGGTGTGAGGCGGATGATCCCCATGCGGACGGCCCGGAGCACCGCCTGGGTGCGGTCACGGGCGTCGAGCTTGGCGTAGATCGACGCCAGGTGGTTCTTCACCGTCTTGACGCTGATGAAGAGCTGGGCCGCCACCTCGGGCAGGGAGAGGCCGTCGGCGAAGAGCTGGAGGACCTCCTCCTCCCGGGCGCTGATGACGTGGGGGGCGCCGTTGCCGTTGCCGTTCCCGGCCCGGTGGCCGTCGGCGTCGCCCCGCTGCATCTCGACCAGCATCGACGAGGCCAGGCCGGCGGAGAGCACGCCGTCGTCCTCGGCCGCCATGCGGACGGTGGCCACGACCTCCTCGATGGCGCAGTCCTTGACCAGGTACCCGACGGCACCGGCCTGCAGGGCGCGGGCCATCACGTCGCCGTCGGCGTGCATGGTGAGCATCACCACGGGCATGCCGGGCATCGACCCGTGGATGAGCCGGGTGGCCTCGACGCCGTCGAGCACGGGCATGGTGACGTCCATCAGGACGACGTCGGGGCGGAGCTCGAGGGCCATGCGGAAGGCCTCGTGGCCGTCGGCGGCCTCCCCCACGACCTCGAAGCCCTCGGCCTGGAGCGAGCGGCGTAGGCCCTCGCGGAGCATCCGGTGGTCATCAGCGAGCAGTAAGCGGATCATGTGCCAGCTCTCATGGTTGAAGCCGTACGGGTGGGGGCGTCGGCGGCAGAGTGGGAATGGGGGTGGGCGTGGGCGTGGGCGGGCGCGACGGCGGGGGCGTCGACCCGGCACTCGACGAGGGTGCCGACATAGGGCTCGGACTCCACCAGGAGGGTGGCGCCGATGGCGTTGGCCCGTTCCTGCATGCCGGTGAGGCCGAAGGAGTCGGCCCGGCGGGGCGCCTGGACCGGGAAGCCCATGCCGTCGTCGGCCACCGTGAGCTGGGCCGAGTGGCCGTCGCAGTTCCAGCGGACGCGGATGTGGCTGGCCCGGGCGTGGCGCTCCACGTTGCTGATCGCCTCCTGGGCGATGCGCCACAGCTCCCGTTCCTGGACGAGGGGCAGGCGCTCGGGGCTGTCATGGCGGAAGTCCACCAGGATGTCGGTGCGGGCCGCCACCCGCTCCAGGTAGGCGTCGAGGGTGTCGACCAGGCCTCGTTGGTCGGAGACCTCGGCCCGCAGGTCGGAGAGCGTGTCGCGCACCTCGCCCAGCACCGACCGCACCTCGGTGCGCAGGCCGTCGAGCGACGTCTTCAACGGCTCCTCGGCCTGGCTGGTCATGCGGTCGAGCTCGAAGGCCACGTAGGCCAGCGACTGGCCGACGCGGTCGTGCATGTCGCGGGCGATGCGCGTGCGCTCCTCGTCGGCCCCCATGCCCCGGAGGCGGGCGAACCAGCGGGCGTTGTCGATGGCCAGAGCGGCCGAGTCTATGAAGCCGTCGAGGAGTTGGAGCTCCCGCCGGCCGTAGTGGCCCGGATCGTGGTGTTCGAGGGCGATCAGGCCCACCAGCGCCCCCCGGGCCCGGAGGGGGGCGTAGAGGCCCGAGCGGGAGACGAGCGTGGGGCCGAAGCCCTCGCCCGGCGCCAGGCTGACGACGAGGGAGGCGACGCTGCTGCTGGTGGCGGCCCGCAGGGGCGTGGGAAGGGTCTCGTCGGCCAGGGGCCGGGTCGACACGGCCCCCTCGCAGGCGGCGACGATCCACCGGCCGGTGACGTCGTCACGGAGCAGGAGGGCGGTGACGTCGCAGTCGATGAGGCTGCGCAGGCGCTCGATGGTGGACTTGGCCACCTGGTCGAGGTTGAGGGAGGCGGGCAGGCTCTGCGCCACCCGGTGGAGCGAGACGAGCAGGTCGTTGGCCTCGGCCAGCTGCGAGACCCGGTCGAGGGCCTGCTCGTGGCGCTGCTCGGCCTCGCCGAAGAGGCGGCGGGCGTAGCCGGCGAGCACGGCCACCAGCACCAGCTCGAGTGCCCACTGGCCGCTCAGGCCCAGGCCGTCGATGGTGAAGTTGGCTTCTTCGAGGTGCCAGGGGATGCCCACGCAGAGCACCACCACGCCGGCCACCCGCACGCCGAGGCCGAAGCCCTGGGCGAAGCCGGCGGCGACGACCACGCTGAGGAGGCAGAACGCGAAAGGGGAGCCCCAGTAGCCGGTGCTGTCAACGGCGAGGACGGTGATGAAGACCTCGACCATGATCGCCAGCGGCGGAAGGGAGGTACCGGCCGACCAGTCCGGGCTGGCCGGGGTGGCGGTGTCGGGATGTGTGCCCCGCCAGGCGGCGTGGGCGACGAGCACGCCGCCCAGCACGACCACCGACCGGTCGATGGGCCCGTGGACGGCGACGATGAAGGCGGCGATGGCGAGGATGCCCCAGCGGACGCCGGGCACCAGCGCGGCGAAAGCCGGCTGGTGCCCGGGACGCCCGGACTCCTGGGACAACTCGGGGTGTGACGACTCCCTACCCACCGTCAGGGGGAGAGCGGTGCTCGGGAGCATGGCCGTGCCGAGAGAACTACTACTTCAGGGCCGAGGCGATCCCCGAGGCCGCCGGCCCGAGGATGACGACCATGATGGCCGGGAAGACGAACAGGATCAGCGGGAACAGCATCTTGACCGGGAGCTTGGCCGCCTTCTCCCGGGCCCACTGGCGACGCTTCATCCGCATCTCGCCGGCCTGGGTCTTGAGGACCCGGCCGATCGGGATGCCGAGGGCGTCGGCCTGGAGGAGCGCCAGGACCAGGTTGCTCAGCTCGGGGACGTCGGTGCGGCGCTTGAGGTTGTGGAACGCGTCCCGGCGGGGCAGGCCCAGCTCCATCTCGTGCAGGGTGCGAGCGAACTCCTCGGCCAGCGGCGAGTTGAAGTGCTGGCAGACGATGGCGATCGCGCCCTCGAAGCCCATGCCTGCTTCCACCGAGATGGCGAGCAGGTCGAGGGTGTCGGGGAGGTCCTTGAGGATGGCCCCCTGACGCTCCCGGACCTTGCGGGCCAGCCACGAGGCGGGCAGGAGCAGGCCGATGAGCGGGGCCATGATCAGGAACAGCAGGCCGACGCGAGCCGACGGTGCGCCGAGGGCGATGTAGGTGATCGCGCCCAGGGTGCACGCCGCGGTCGCCGCCAGCTGCCCGACCACGAACTCCTCGGCTCGCATCGTCCCCGTGAGGCCGGCGAGTAGGAGCTTGCGGTGGGTCTGGTCGAGGTAGTTCCGGGGCGTGAGGCGGCCGACCGTGCCCGCCAGGCCGGTGCCCAGCGGACGCACGACCCGGACGATGAACGGGTCCTGCAGCTTGCGCTCGAACTCGTCGGTGAACGTGACGTTCTCGTCCAGGTCCTGCAGGTACTTGCCCACGTCGCCGGCGGGGCGGGCCCGGGTCAGGCCCACCGCCACCGCGGTCGCCCCGGCCACGGCCAGGAAGACGGGAAGGAGAATCATGAGGTCCATCGCTATACCTCGATCTTTGTCATGCGGAAGATGATGAACGACCCCATGGCCACCATCGCAGCCGTGCCCATGAGCACGATCAGCCCGACGCCGTGAAACATCGGCTTCATGTAGTCGGGGCTGACGAAGTTGATGGCGAAGGCCATGAACGGCGCCAGGGCGGTGAGCACCCAGGCCGAGATCCGACCCTCGGCGGTGAGCACCGCAACCTCACGGCGCACCTCCTCGCGGGCCCGGATGAAGTCGGCCAGCGTGTGCAGGAGGTCGGCCAGCCGGCCACCCACCTGCTGCTGGATGCGAATGGCCTGCACGACCCAGTCGAGGTCCCGGATCTGGAGACGCTGGGCCATACGGTCCAGGGCGTCGACCACCGGGTCGCCCAGTCGGGTCTCGGACACCAGGCGGGAGAACTCCTCCGACAGCGGCGGGGGGGACTCCTCACACATCATCTGGATGGCCCGCAGGAACGTGTGCCCGGCCGTGAGCGACGAGGCGATGAGGCCGAGGGCGTCGGGCAGCGCCGCTTCGAACTGCTTGCGGCGCTTGGCGATGCGGTGCTTGACCAGCGTGGACGCCAGCAGGGGGCCGATGAGAAGGCCCACCAGGGCGAAGAACCAGGTCGACGACAGCGCCAGCATCAGCGCGGCCAGGGCCAGGCTCCCGGCCAGGGTGACGAGGACGAACTCGCCCGGGCGCAGCGGGACTCGGGCCCGCTCCAGGGAGGCGGCCAAGGACCCCTTCGAGTCGAACTGGGTGACCATCCGACCCGCAGCCTGCACGGTGCCTTCCACCAGCGGGCTCAGGTTCTCGGTGACGCCCTCCACCCGGATGTCGCGCTCGCCGTAGGGCAGCTCGAGGATCTCGGCCAGCTGGCGCTGCCGGTCACGGGACCGGGAGAAGACGCCGGCGACGACGAGGGAGAGCCCGCCGGCGACGGCGAGGACCGCAAGAATCGTGGTCACTGTGCACGCTCCGCTCGGGCCAGGGTGGACAGGGTCGGGATGCGGGCGTTGCGACCACGGTTGGCGGCGGCGCCGGCCGACTGGGGCGCAGCCGCGGCCGGGGCCCGGAACGCCTTCGCCGGCACTTCGATGCCGTTTTCGGCCAGCTTGTCGAGGAACTTGGGCCGCAGGCCGGTGGCCACCAGCTCGCCGTTGATGCGACCGTTGTCGCCCCGGGAGAACTGGCGGAACTTGAAGATCTCCTGCAGCAGGATCGTCTCGCCCTCCATGCCCTGGAGCTCGGTCACCGAGGTGACCACGCGCCGGCCGTCGGACAGACGGTCGAGGTGCATGATGATGTTCAGGGCGGAGGTGATCTGCTCCCGGATGGCCTTCACCGGCAGGTCGTAGCCCGCCATCAGCACCATGGTCTCGATGCGGCTCAGGGCGTCACGGGGGCTGTTGGAGTGGACCGTGGTCATCGAGCCCTCATGGCCGGTGTTCATGGCCTGGAGCATGTCGAGGGACTCGGCGCCACGAACCTCACCGACGATGATGCGGTCGGGACGCATACGGAGGGCGTTGCGGACCAGGTCGCGGATCTTGACCTCGCCGGCGCCTTCGGCGTTGGGCGGACGGGCCTCAAGGCTCAGGATGTGGGGCTGCTGGAGCTGGAGCTCGGCCGCGTCCTCGATGGTGACGATGCGCTCGCCCTCGGGGATGAACGAGGAGAGCACGTTGAGGTTGGTGGTCTTACCGGTGCCGGTACCGCCGCTGACCAGGATGTTCAGCTTGCCCCGGACACAGGCCTCCATCACGACCGAGAGGTCGAGGGTGAAGGTGCCGAAGTTGATGAGGTCCTTGACCGTGTAGGGGTCGGCGGCGAACTTCCGGATCGTCATGATCGGGCCGTGGATGGCCAGCGGCGGGAGGATGGCGTTGACACGGGAGCCGTCGGGGAGACGGGCGTCGACCATGGGCGACGACTCGTCGATGCGACGACCGACGGCGGACACGATCTTCTCGATCACGTGCCGGTACTGCTGCTCGTCACCGAAGGCGGCCCCGGTGTGGTGGAGCTTGCCGTCGCGCTCGATCCAGATGTCGTCGTAGTTGTTGCACATGATTTCTGTGATCGAAGGGTCCTGCAGCAACGGGTCGAGCGGCCCGTAGCCGAGGGTGTCCTGGATCATCTCCTGGAGGAAGGTGCGCCGCTCCCGGGGGGAGATCTTCACGTCCTCCCTCGAGATGATGCGGTCGAGGGCCGACTTGACCTCGTTGGTGAGGCCCTCGGGGGTGAGCCCGTGCACCTTGGGTGCGACCTCGGCCAGGACGAGCTCCCGGACCTTCTTCTTGGACGCGTGCCACGAGGCGGCCGACGTGGCCCCCGCCCGGCGGGCGGTGGCGGTCTGGCCGGTGTCGGTCGGGCGGGTGGTCACCCGCCTGCGAGCCGTTTCGCCGGAGGTCAGAGCCGACCGGGATGAGGTTGCCGCTCGTTCCTGGTCCTCCAGGGCTGCGAGCTTGTCTGAGAGTTTCACGGTCCTCCCTTAAGAGCCGGTCGATTGAGGAGTCAGGTGGAAGATGCGGCTGAACAGGCTGCCCTTGCGAGCGGTGCCGGGCTCGGTGAAGGTCGGCACCTTGGACTGCATGCCCTCGGGCAGCAGGGGCGCCATGCCGGCCGCCATTCGCTTGCTGACTTCGGAGTTGGGGTTGAAGGCCAGGATGGGCGTCCCGACGTTCACCGACTTGCTGACCTCCCGTGCGTACGGGAGCACGGAGCTGAAGCCCTGCGAGAACAGCTTGGTGATCTGGTCGACATCGATGCCGACGTCCTTCTCCGCCTTGTTCAGGACGAGCTTGACGTTCTCCGAGGGGATCTTGAGCTTGTCCATGGTGTTCAGGAACACGCCCATGTTGCGGACGCTGGGCAGGTCCATGGTGGCCATGATGTAGAGCTGGTCGGACAGGTCGAAGGCGGCCAGGACGATCTCGGTGAGCGCCGCCGGCGTGTCGACCACGACGTAGTCGAACTTGGCCCGCACCGCTTCGATCACCCGGGCCACGTCGGCCGGGTGGATCCGGTCGGCGTCGGACGGGTCCTTGGGCGCAGCCAGGACCTGCACGCCGCTGTCGTGGGCGACCACATATTCCTGCACGTGGCCTTCGAGGTCGGCATCGTCCTGTTCCTCACGGGCCAGCAGGTCGGAGATGGTGTACCGGGGCCGCAGGCGCAGTGCCGTGGAGACCTCGCCGAACTGCAGGTCGAGGTCGATGATGCACGTGCGCTTCCCGGTGTGCTGGTGGAGGAAGTAGGCGAGGTTGGTCGCGTAGAAGGTCTTGCCGCAGCCGCCGGTGGCGGAGGCGACGGTGAAGACCATGCCCTGCTTGCCGTGACCGCTGGCGGCGGCCGTGGGGGCGGGGGCGCTGCTCATGCGGGGCCGGCTGACGCCGACGGCCCGCTCGATGGCGTCGTGGAGCATCCGGTCCGACACCGGGAGCTGGAGCAGGTCCAGCGCCCCGGTGCGGACGATGTCACGGAGGGCGGCGTCAGGCCGCTTGTCGAAGGCAAGGAGGAGGCTCATGGCCGGCGACTCGTCGTGCAGGCTCTGCATGCGGGTCAGGCTGGCCTTGGTCCCGAGGCTGGGCCCGGCGATCATCACGTCGAACGGACCGCTGCTGGCGATGACCTCGTTCACAATGGCCAGGCGGTCACAGGGGACCACCTCGGGGCGGGGACGGAGGTCTCCGGCCACCCCCCGGACCTGGTCAGCCAGGTCCGGTTCCTTTTCGACTACGAGGATCTTCGGGTTTCGCACGGGTTCCCCTACAGGGCCTTCAGGGCGTCGCCCACACTGGAGCCGGGGGTCTCGCCGACGGCGGGAGCGTCCTTGCTGACCAGGGAGAAGTAGAGGGACTCGAAGCTGGTCAGGTAGACGAGGCGCTCGGCCTCGACCGGGGAGACGGCCAGCAGGTACACCAGGCCGGTACCGCCGGGCTGGCCCGGGGTGGCGGCGAGGACCGTGCCGTTGACGTTCAGGACCTCGGTGTTCTGCATGATCAGCTTGACGCTGGCGGAGCCGCCGTTGTCCGGCGAGGACTTGACGACGCCGTAGATGTTGATGCGGTCACCGGCACCGGCGAACCCGGCCACGCCCGGCACGTT
This sequence comes from Actinomycetota bacterium, assembly GCA_034669165.1. Lineage (GTDB taxonomy): Bacteria > Actinomycetota > Acidimicrobiia > Acidimicrobiales > AC-14 > JAXDMK01. Next base: position 6,720 of record JAXDOC010000014.1, on the reverse strand, counting down.
GGACAGCTCGAGGGCGAGAGCGGTCTTGCCCTCGGGGATCTTGAGGGTGCCGATGCGGGTCTGGGTCTGCTGGAACTGGTCGGACGTGATGATCTGGCCCTCGGGCACGCCCAGGATGGCGGAACGGCCGGCGAGCTGGGTCGGGTCGGTGAGGGCGTTGATCGGCTTGACCGAGTCGGCCACGACCTTGCTCTTCACCAGGCCGTTGTTGGCGGCGTCGGCGCCGTTGGTGCCGGCGGGGATGGGCTTGGAGGCCACGAGCACGGCGACCTTGCCGGACCCGGCGACCGGCGAGTCATCGCCGTTGTCACGCAGGATCAGGAAGGTGGCCATCGCGCCGACGATGAAGACGGCGAGGCCGAGGGTAACAATCACGTTTGAGCGCTTAGCCATTGGGTTGTCGGCTCCTGGTCGGGGTTTGTCGTAGGGGCACTGATTCGAATTGCCCAGACAGTTGTCGGCCGGCTCCGCGCTGATCTGTAGCCGGAATTCCGTAACCACGGCTCAAGCTGAGGCGTTTTCGAACCGATACGTCTTCCGTACCGACCGATCAGGGCCCAGCCAGTGTGATGAGGAGCCGACCGTGAGTGACATCCGTGCAACCGCGCCGCCCGCGCGTTCCCACCGACGGCTTCGCCGCGGGGACGAGTCAGGGGCGGCGCTCGTCGAGTTCGCCCTTGTTGTCGGACTCTTCATGTTCGTCCTGTATGGGCTGATCTCGTTCGGGATGATCCTCGCCCAGAAGCAGCGGATCACCAACGCCGCCGCCGAGGCCGCCCGCTCCGCCGTCGGCGAGAGCAACGACGCCAGCGCCATCAGCGTGGCGACCGCCCGGGTGACCAAGCTCCTCGGGGCCACGGGCCCCTACAAGATCGGCCCGGGCGTGGGCGTGCCCACCGTCACCGCCTGCACGCCGCCGTCCGTCGGCTCGTGCATCACCGTCACCATCACCTACGACTACGAGCACCACCCGATCGTCCCGCCGGCCCCCGGCCTCGGCCTGGTCACCCCGAAGACGTTCGCCTCCACCGCGGTGGTGCAGTACAAGTGAGTAGCCACAGGCGGTTCAACCTCCTCGGCCGGATGGGCCGACCGCGCGACGAGCGGGGCGCAATGCTCGTGCTCTCCGCCGCCGGGCTCGTCCTGGCCATGATCTTCACCGCCCTTGCCGTCGACATCGGCTTCCTCGCCGCCGACAAGCGCACCGACCAGAAGATCGCCGACATGGCCGCGCTCGACGCGTCCCGCAACCTCAACAACATCCAGCCCCTCGCCGAGGCCAGCGCCCTGCGCAACGGCTTCGTCACCGACCCCAAGCGGACGGTGTTCGCCGAGCTGGTCGCCCCCGACGGCAGCGGCGACTACGCGCCCAGCGCCACCGGCAAGTTCGTGCGGGTGACGATCAAGTCGCCCCGCAAGCCGTTCTTCCCGTTCGTCAGCCCCAACGAGCGCATCGTGTCGGCCCGCGCCGTCGCCGGTGGCGAGCCGGAGGCGGAGATCTCGGTCGGATCGACCCTCGCCTCACTCGACGTCCAGAAGTCCGCCCTCGACGCCATCCTCGGCCCAATGCTCGGGACGAACTCGTCGCCCCTGAACCTCAACGCCGTCAGCTACCAGGGTCTCGCCTCGGGCAACGTCGACCTGCGGGCGCTGCAGACCAACCTGCTGAACATGGGCTACGACGTCGGCACGCCGGAGAAGCTGCTCAACACCAACGTACGAGCGGCTGACCTGCTGACCGCCACCGCCCAGGCGCTCGGCCAGAAGAGCCCGCCCGACACGGTGGCCCTGGTGGAGCTGAACAAGATCCCCATCCCCCTGATCCCGAACCTCAAGACGGTCGCCCTCGGAAGCCTGATCAGCCTCTCCCAGCCGAGCGCGGACTCGGCCCTCGATGCCAAGCTGAACGCCTTCGACATCGTCAGCGGAGCCGCTCAGGTTTCCAACGGGAGCAACTTCGTCGCCGTCCCCGGGATCAACGTCAGCATCCCCGGCGTCCTGCCGAACACCCTGTCGGTCGGGCTCAGCGTGATCGAGCCGGCCCAGCGGGCCAAGGGTCCGGTCAACGCCCCGGCCTACACCACGGTGGCCAAGACGTCGCAGGTCGTCTTGCAGGTCAAGCTCAACCTGGCTCCTCTGGGGCTCAACGTGCTCTCGACCACCCTGAACTTCACGGCCGGCAACGGGAAGGCCACCCTGAAGAACATCGACTGCGCCGCGCCGAGCATCCTGGTCACCGGCGAGACGAGCGGGGCGACCATCTCCGGCAACGTCAACGGCAACGTCCTCGGCATCCCCCTGGTGGGCACCCTCAACGTGACCGGCACCGTCGGCGCCGCCGCCGCCGCCGACCGCACCTTCAGCTACCCGACCCAGTTCCGGCCGCCGGTCGGACCGACGCCGGCGTTCTCGTACCACGTCGGCGTGGCCAACGTCGGCCTGGCGCCGATCTTCCCGCCCGGTCTCACGCTGAGCGGTACCGGGGCCCTCGGGCTGCTGACGGGCCTGGTTGAGCCGGTGCTGGAGAACGTGGTGACGGCCCTGGACACCGCCCTGGTGCCCACCCTGGGTCCGATCCTCAAGGTGCTCGGCCTCGACCTGGCCGGAGCCGACCTGGGCGCCATCGACATCTTCGACCCGCCGCCGAGCTGCAGCTCGACCAAGCTGGTCAAGTAAGGCTTCTCGTTGGCGAAGCACCCGGGCCGGCTCGATAGCCTGCCCGGGTGCTTCGTCATGTGGCCGTCTTCCGCTGGATCGAGGGCGTGTTGCCGGCCGACGTCGACGCCTTCGCCGCGGGACTGGCCGGGCTACCGGCGCTGATCCCCTCCATCCGGGACTACTGGTTCGGGCCCGACGCCGGGCTGGGGATCTCGGCCAACGCCGACTTCGCGGTGGTGGCCGACTTCGACGACGCCGAGGGCTACGCCGCCTACGCGGTGCATCCCGCCCACCAGGACGTGATCGTGCGCCTGCTGCGGCCCCTGGTGGCCGAGCGCCTGTCGGTGCAGTTCAGCTTTGCGGCGGACGAGGTACCGGCGCCGACCGCAGGAACCCCATGATGTCGTCGCTGCGGTAGAGGTTGTGCGTGGCCGGGTGCTGGGGTGACTTCCCCACCACCACACCGTCGGCCCGCACACTCCAGAACCCCTCGTAGACCTGCTTGGGCCGGTGGGGGTCGGTGATGTAGTGGGGGACCTGCTCGGCCCCGTTGAGCAGCGCCCGGGAGGCGGCCCACGACGGCTCGTCGAGGAAGAGAACCAGCCGGGGCTCGAAGGCGTCGACGGCCCGGGCCACCCGGTCGGGCTGGCTGCCTGCGGGGAGGAGGGTGGTGAGGGCGAGGGCTTCGGTGGCGCCCCACCGGGGCTCGCGGAGGCGGAACAGCTCCACCGCCCACTTGCGGACCTCGGCCCAGAAGCCCATGGGGTCGGGGTAGTAGAAGCCCTGGTTGGGGGTGCCGAGGCTCAGGGGCCGGTCCTGCCACGTGACCAGCGGGTCGCGCCACACCGGCTCCTTGGTGGTGACGAGCAGGAGCCAGGGGTTGAGGCTCCCGGGAGCGTTCGGCGGCCAGTCGCCCACCCGCTCGCCCAGGGCCTTGGTGGCCCGCTTGCCCTGGGCGCGCGCCGCCGTCAGCCGGTCCTCGGGATCGGCCGAGTACAGCTTCGTGTCACCTCGGTGGCGGCGGGCTTCGGTGCGTATGGGCCGATGATACGGTCGACCCGCGATGCTCGTGGTCGGGTTGACGGGTGGCATCGGGTCCGGGAAGTCGACGGTGTCGTCGTTGCTGACCGAGCGGGGGGCGCTGGTGGTCGACACCGACGTCGTCGCCCGCCAGGTGGTCGCTCCTGGAGGCCCGGCCTACGACGCTCTGGTTCGTCGTTTCGGGCCCACGTTGGCCGCCGACCGGCGGGCGCTGGCGGGCGTGGTGTTCTCGGATCCCTCGGCCCTGGCCGACCTCAACGGGATCGTCCATCCCGCGGTGCGGGAGGAGGTCGCCCGGCGGATGGCGGAGCTCCGGGAGGAGGGCGCCGACGTGGTCGTGCTGGCGGTGCCGTTGCTGGTGGAGACCGGCGGCGCCTACGGGGTCGACGCGGTGGTCGTCGTCGACTGTCCCGAGGACATCGCCGTCCGCCGCCTGGTGGAGCAACGAGGGATGGACGAGGCCGACGTCCGCCGGCGGATGGCCGCCCAGGCGTCACGGGACGAGCGGGTGGCGATCGCCGACGTCGTCATCCACAACGACGCCTCCATGGAAGACCTCGAGTCCCAAGCCGACGAAACCTGGGAGTGGATCCAAGACCTACTGGCCGAGCAGCCCTAGCCCCCTACAACGAACTGGTGACGTTTTCGCGCGCCAGGCGACGGTAAACGTCACCAGTTGCCGGCTCCTACGCGGCGGCGGTCGATCCGAGGAGCCGGCGGAGCTCCGAGACCACCCACCCGGGACGTTGGACGAGGTCTTCCCACGTGAAACGGACGATCTGCCACCCACCTCGTCGGAGCTTGCGGTCGCGTTCGGCGTCGGCTTCGCGGTCGAGCTTCGACGAGTGGTGCAGGCGGCTGTCGAGCTCAACGAGCAGCCGGGCCGGCGGGTAGGCGACATCGACCCGACCGATCCAGTCGTCGCCGGCGCCGGCGTCGAGTTGTCGGACGGGGTCGGGCAGACCGGCCTCCCGGGCCAAGTCGCGAAAGCGGGCTTCCAGCTCACTTGCGGGTGGGACGTAGCCGTCAGATCTATCGGCCAAGAGCAGGCGCATCACCGCCGTCCCCTTCCGACCTCGGCTGGCGAGGTCGGAGAAGGTGGCCTGCAGGGTGCCTGGGGTAACGATGCCCATGGCCAGGCAGCTGTCGATCGCCCGTTCGGTCCTCCCAGGATGGAGGACGCCAGCCAGATCGCAGACGGTGCGGGCCACCCTGGTGGTCACGATGCCCTCGATGACGGTGAGGTGATGCGCCGGGAAGGGCCGCCAGCGGTGGACGAGCTGGCCCTCGGTGCGATGTCGGCGCGGGCGAGGCGTTGTCACCTCGACCAGGCCGCGACGTTCGAAGCCGGGAATGCCGAGGAGCGCGGCGGCGGAGCGGTGGGAGGCGGCCGCCGCCGGCCCAGCGGCGAACGTGAGCCCGATCAACCGTTGTTCCCAGGTGGTTGGGCAACCGGCGATCCGGTACACACCCCGGCCGATCGCCACCCACCGCCCCTGGTCGACCCGGCGTCTGACCTGTCCCTCGCTGAGGCCGCAGGCCAACGCCAGTTCAAAAGTGATCACGCCGTGCTGTCTTTCAGCAAGTTCCATGATGTCTTGGCCCATTCCGTGATTATGCCCCGCCATACCGCCCGTTGCAACTGGTGACACCTTCTGCCGCCATGCGACATCTAACGTCACCAGTTCGCAGTCGGGATCGAACCGGTGACACTTTGCGCCGCCATGCGGCATCCACTGTCACCAGTTCGGATTTGAATGTCGCAGCGTCGTCGTACGCTTGGTTGGATGCCTCCCTTCAGGGTTGTGAGCGACTTCGAGCCGGGCGGGGACCAGCCCAAGGCCATCGAGGGGCTGACGCGCGGGGTCCAGCGGGGGGACCGGTTCCAGACGCTGCTGGGCATCACCGGGAGCGGGAAGTCGGCCACCATCGCCTGGACCATCGAGGCGGTGCAGAAGCCCACGCTCGTCATCGCGCCCAACAAGTCGCTCGCGGCCCAGCTGGCCAACGAGTTCAAGGAGTTCTTCCCCGACAACCGGGTCGAATACTTCGTCTCCTACTACGACTACTACCAGCCCGAGGCGTACGTGCCGCAGGCCGACCTCTACATCGAGAAGGACTCCTCGCGGAACGACGACATCGACCGGCTCCGCCACGCGGCGACGTCGAACCTCCTCCAGCGCCGGGACACGGTCATCGTCGCGTCCGTCTCCTGCATCTACGGCCTCGGCTCGCCGGAGGAGTACGAGAAGCGCGTCGTCTTCCTGACCGTAGGCGAAGAGACGGATCGGGACGTGATGCTGCGGAAGCTGATCGACATCCAGTACGTGCGCAACGACACGCTGCTGGGTCGCGGCCGGTTCCGGGTCAAGGGCGACGTGATCGAGATCCAGCCTGCCTACTCGGAGACCGCCTACCGCGTCTCGATGTTCGGCGACGAGGTCGAGCAGATCACGCATTTCGACCCCCTGACCGGCGAGGTGTTCGCAAAGCTCGACACGATCACGGTCTTTCCGGCGACGCAGTACGTCACCTCCAAGCCGACGATCGAGCGCGCCCAGGACGAGATCAGGCACGAGCTGGAGCAGCAGGTCGCCCTCTTCGAGAGCCAGGGGCGGATGCTCGAGGCCCACCGGATCCGCCAGCGCACCGAGTACGACATGGAGATGATGCGCGAGCTCGGCTTCTGCAACGGGATCGAGAACTACTCGCGGATCCTCGACGGCCGTCCTGCCGGGTCGGCGCCGCACACCCTCCTCGACTACTTCCCCTCCGACTACGTGGTCTTCGTCGACGAGTCGCACCAGACGATCCCGCAGATCGGCGGCATGTACGAGGGCGACCGCTCGCGCAAGCAGACGCTCGTCGACCACGGCTTCCGGCTCCCCTCGGCGCTCGACAACCGGCCGCTCCAGTTCCCGGAGTTCCTCGAGCGGGTCGGCCAGACCGTGTTCGTCTCGGCCACCCCCGGCGACTTCGAGCGCCGCGTCTCGGGCCACATCGTCGAGCAGATCATCCGCC
>JAXDOC010000013.1:0-171922 GCA_034669165.1 Actinomycetota bacterium | reverse complement strand
GCCGTACCCGCCCGAGGGAACATCGGACGACGAGCTGGCCGAGCGCCTGGCCGACAACAGCTACCCGAGCATGCCGACGACGAGCGTGCACGAGGCTTATCCAGGGCATCACTGGCACTTCGCCTGGATGCAGGTGAAGGCGGGCACGCTGCGCCGGCTGATCACCACGCCGTACTTCGTGGAGGGATGGGGCCTCTACTCAGAGGTGATGATGCGCGAGCAGGGCTTCTACCCCGACCCAGGTCAGGAGCTGTGCCATCTCGACGCGCGCATCTTCCGCGCCGCCCGCATCGTCGCTGACACGAGCCTGCACTGTGGCGACATGACGTTCGACGATGCCGTCACGTACATGCACGAGAACACCGGCCTGACGGAAGCCACCGCGCTCGCGGAAGTGACGCGGTACTGCGCGTGGCCGACGCAGGCCGCGTCGTATCTCACGGGATCGCTCGAGATCGAACGGATGCGGGCCACGTGGTTGGGCGAACGTCGCGGCAGCCTGCGTGACTTCCACGACCGCATCGCCGGCTCCGGCGGGCTCCCCATCGCGCTCGCCGAGCGGGCGCTCTTCGCGTGAGGGCGGCGTCGATCGTTGCCCTCCTCCTGCTCGCCGCCGGTTGCGCGCACGACGGCCGCACGCTGCGGGCCCCGCCGCCAGGCGTGACCGCTCCCCCACTGCCGACGACGACCGCTCCGGGACAGAAGACCGCGGTCGTGCCGCTGGCGCTGTCGAGCACCGCCTTCGAGCCGGGCGGGCCGGTCCCGCTCGACTACACGTGCGACGGCGCCGGCATCTCGCCGCCGGTCGCGTGGGGAGCGGTGCCGGAGGGCACCGTCGAACTCGCGTTGACCGTGACCGACACCGATGCCGACGGCTTCGTGCACTGGGTGCTGGCGCACCTCGATCCCGGCGTGCAGGCCCTCGCCGTGGGCGCGGTGCCGGACGGCGCGGTCGAGGCCAAGAACGGCGCTGGTCGCGCCGGCTGGACGGGCCCGTGCCCACCGAAGGGATCCGGTGCGCACCACTACGTGTTCACGCTGTACGCGCTGACCGCGGCGAGCGGCGTCACCGCGGACATGAGCGGCCCGGATGCCATCGCTGCGATCTCACAGGTCCCGGGCCTCACCGCGACGCTGATCGGGTCGTACGAACGCGTCTAGTGGACGCGAAAGCCCTGCTGCCCCGTCACCGGTAAGCCCTCGATCTCGATTCCGGTCACCTGCGCGCGCGGAGGGCCGATACGGGCCCAGGCGACGAACGCGTCAACGGCATTGATGGGACCTTCGACGATCATCTCGACGCGTCCGTCGTTCAGGTTCCGAGCGACACCGGCCAAGTCGAGACGGATCGCTTCGCGTTCAGCGCTCGCGCGGTACCAGACGCCCTGCACCCGCCCCTCCACCAGCACCCGCCGGCGCACCATCTCCTCCACGGCGTGCGAACCTATCGGCGTGTCCGCGCTGGATGTCGCCACCATCGCGGTGCTCGCATTCATCGGCGTGCGCATCGCCGGCGGCACGCGCATCGCACTCACCGGACGCGGGCGGGGCCGGGTGGCCGAGATCGTCCAGGGCCTTCGACCGCGCCACTTCGTGCTCGCGATTCCCGCGTTCGTGCTCACGGTCACCGCGGCGCTGCTGCTGATTCAGCTCCCGGTGCTCGATTGGGGATGGTGGAGCGCCCTCGGCGGCATCGGCAACCCCGTCACGGGCGGCACCGAACGAACGACCGGAACGGCACTCGAGTGGCTCGTGCCGTTGGTCTTCCTCACACTCCTCATCCCGGCGTTGCCACTGTTCGCCGAAGCGGAGGAGCGCATGTTCCGGCTGGGCGCAGAGACGCGCTCGCGACTGGGCCGGATCCGCCGAAGCGTGGAGTTCGGCCTGGCCCACGCCATCATCGGCATTCCCATCGGCGTCGCGCTCGCGTTGAGCGTCGGCGGGATGTACTTCACGTGGCGCTACATGCACGTCTTTCGCCGGACCGGTGACAGGAATGCCGCGATGGTCGAGAGCACGCGTGCCCACACCGCCTACAACGTGACCGTGCTCGCGCTCGTGGCCGTCGCGATCCTCTCGAGCGTCGACGTCTGACGGTCGCGCCGGGAGTGAAGCTCAGTTCGTGGCGACGAGCGAATAGTCGATCGTGCTCGCGGCGCAGTTCGCGTTGGGTTGGAGGTTCAGGGTCAACGATCCGGTGAACGCATGGGGCTGCACCAAGCGGAGGGACAAGCTGCCGGTGAGCGTGGTCTCACCCAGCAGCTCGCCGGTGGTGAAGCTGCGGCACGGCGCCGTTCCGCTGACGGCGCCCTCGTAGTGGTCGCCGACGAACGTGAGGTCGATCTGCTCTCTCGCTCCCTGGGATCCCTCGGCGTCGACGTGGACCGTGCAGGGAGAGACGAGACAGGAGGACGTGATCACATAGTTGAGTTGCAGCGCCTGCCCGACCGGCTGACGGCCGTTCGTCGACGACGTCACCGTGCGGGTCACCGTCCACGTGCCGGCGAGGGCCGAGGCCAACACCACGTCCGGGGGCGAAGTTGCCGTCGTGGCTACGACGGTCGTGTTCACGGCCGCGGTCTTCGAGTCGCCACCACCGCGTGACGCGACCGCGACGACTGCGGCCACCACCACCCCGGCGACCACCGCGCCCACGACGACGCTTCGGGGCGCGCGCGGCCGTCGTTCACGCTTGCGCTGCCGGGCGTCCGCGGGCGTGCCGCCCCCGCGGCCGATGCCGAGCGGGCCCGCTCGGCCCGGAACTCGTTCCGGCGGGACGATCGCGTCAGGAGACGCTATGCCGTCGAACAAGCCGCTCGTCCTTGTCTGATCCGCGGCCCGCAGGATGCGCCCAGATGGCGGCGCAGCCAGGAACCCGCGCACCGTGTCGTCGAGCCGCCCCGCGTCGAGCGCTTCGAAGAATCCGGCGAGCTCGCATCGCGGCACGCACACGACGCCGTCACGCGTGCCCGTGACGCGGAACGCAACCGCATCCCAGGCAATGGACAGCGGCTCGATGCGGAAGTCCGGCCGAACTCGCGCCTGCGTGACTTGCTCGAATGGATTGGGCTCGCCCACCGCAACCCTCACCCCCACGAGAGCGGAGCGTACTTGCGGTCAGTCGCCTCCGCCCTTGTCGCCCTTCTTGCCCTTGCGCGTCGGCGGCGTGGTCTCCGGAACGGTCTCGGCCACGGGCGCGGGCGCCGCAGTCGTCGGCGGAGCTGTGGTCGTCGTCGGTGTCTGGACAGCGCCCGCCGGTGCGATTCCGTTGCGGTCGAAGGCGGACCCGAACAGCATCACCAGGGCGAGCACGGCCGCGACGATCAGCGGAGTACGCCACCGAGGGGGGACCGTGAGGCGTGGGCGGGAGATCGGGAACGCGGCAGCAGCCGCAGCCGCTGCCGACACGGGCGCCGCGGCGACGGGTACCGCGACCGTGGCATCGCCGACGATGGGAAGCACGGCGGTGGCGTCGGCGGGCGCCGCCATCGCGCTGGCGGTGAGCGTCTGGGCAACGACCGAGGCGGACGGCCGGAGCGCGGGTTCGGCGCTCGTCATCGATCCGAGCAGGGTCCCGAGCGGACCAGCGGTCGGCGGGATCTCCGGTTGCCGGTGCAGGCGAGCGAGCGCCGCCTCCGACGGCGAACCTTCGTACGCCCGCTCGCCGGTGAACGCTTCCAGCAACACCAAGCCGAGCGCGTAGATGTCAGAGGCGGGCGTCGCGCCGTCGCCGGTGACCTGCTCCGGCGCGAGGTAGGCCGCGGTGCCGATCACGAAACCGGTGGCCGTGATGGCCGTGACATCGGTGAGGCGAGCAATTCCGAAGTCCGTCAGGTGGACGCCACCGTCTTGATCGAACAGCACGTTGCCGGGCTTCACATCTCGATGCACGACGCCGAGCCCGTGGGCATGCGCCAACGCGCTCGCGAGGACGCCGCCGATGGTGGCCACCTCGTCTTCTGTCAGTGGTCCCCGCATCAGCACCGCCGAGAGCGGTTCCCCATCGATCAGGTCGAGGACGAGATACGGCACGCCGTCGTCGGATTCGCCCCCGCCGCACATCCGCACGATCGCGGGGTGATCGAGTCGGGCGAGGGTCTGGCCCTCCTGCTCGAATCGGTGCAGGTCATCGGGTGTGACCGCGCGGAGCACCTTGATGGCGACGGGGCGGCCCGACTCGAGGTCGTCGGCCCGGAACACGTCGGCGCCGCCCCCTCTGCCGATGATCGGCCCCAGGCGATAGCGCCCGCCGAGGACACTCTCAGTGGCCAGCACCCGCCTTGCCTACCCCCCGTCGCCGGATCCAAGCCAGCCGGGGCCGGCGATAGCGCAGCGATCGATCGCTGGACCACGGGGCGTACGGGGCGGCCGTGAGGCCCGCGAGCGACAGCAACTCGGTGTCGTAATTGACCCGCCAGCCCTTGAAGTCGCGCCAACACTGCTCGCGCAGCGGCCGCACCGGCACGCCGAAGTCGGCCAACTCGTCATACGCGGCGTCGAACTCGCTGCGATCGATGCTGATCGGGTCGTCAGGGTCGGGGTCGGCGTCGTACGGAATGTCGAAGTAGTCACAGATCCGCCGCAGGCACAGGTAACCGGCACGCAGGCACAGCTGCGCGCGGGCATTCTGCGGAAGGTTGAGGACCGACGAGCGCAGCGCGGCAGCATCGAGCACGGCACCGGCGGACGTGACCCAGGACCGGTCGTGGGTGATCGATCGAAAGAACACGAGCGACGGCTGGGACGTGTGGGTCTCCTCCACATCTGCGAACCACGTCTCCCACTCGTCCCAGATCTCGTCGAGCGCGTCGAGCCGGGCGAGTGCGTGGTGACGATGGATCATCGTGATCGCGCTCGGAGGCGAACCGGCTCGGGTCGTGAGGCGCGTCACCTCCAGCTCCCGCCGCTGGAAGGCGCTGTAGATCGAGGGGAGGTAGCTGATCAGAAGGGCGACGAGCCCGAGGCCGAAGACGGCTTCGATGTAGGCCGCGACGTGGGTTGGCAGGTCCGGCGGGGCCGAAAATCCGAGCGTGAAGAGCGACGAGCCGGAGAGATAGAAGGCCTCCCGGAGCGGATCGACGCCGAGGCCCCAGTTGATGCCCGTGAATCCGGCGACGACGAGTGACACCCAGGTCCACGGAAGGGCGACCAGCGACAGCGGCGCATACATCGCGAGTGAGCGGTCGAGGTCCTCGTACGTCTTGGCCTGCTTGCCCCAGAGGTCGAAGAGGCCGCGCATCCCGACGAAGACCCACCGGGTGAGCAGCACCGGCTCGCCTCGGGGCAGCACGACGGTGCGCACCGCAGCCAAGAGCACCCAGACCGCTATGGAGCCGCCGCCGAGCACTGCGACGAGCCGCCCCAAGGTCCCCACCCGCCAAAGCCTAGGGGCGGCTCGTCAACAGAATCGCAGCACGTGTCGAGGCTCGTCCCCTCGATCGCGCCGTGTCCGCGCCGCGGATGAGCACTGTGACAGAGGCCTGACATTGCGCCCAGGGCTGTTTTGGGAACCACTCATTTGGGCCATGACACGCATCATCGGAAGTCCCGGCTCTTCGTCGCGCCGTCGAGCGGGAGAGGTTCGATGCGCTCGGCCACCACGTTGATCACCCCTTCGTGCTTTTCCAGCCGGCCCCGGATCAGCAGTGCGGGGCAGCTCCGGGCCACCCGCCGGTGGCGCACCCAACAGCCCTTCGAGCACACGACGTTGATGAGCCCGGTCTCGTCCTCGAGGTTGATGAAGATCGTTCCCTGCGCGGTCGCCGGACGCTGGCGGTGGGTGACCACTCCGCCGACGAGGACCTTGCCGCCGGTGGGTACGGCGGCCAGGCCGGACGCGGGCACGGCCCCGAGAGCGTCGAGATGCTCACGGACGAAGCGTGTGGGGTGACCGTCGGGTGAGACGCCGGTGGCCCACAGGTCGGCGATGGCTTCTTCGCGCCGCGACATGCCGGGCAGTGTCGGCGCGTCGACGCCGGTGACGATGCCGGCCAACCGATCCGGCCCCGACTGGGCCACCGCGCCCGCGCCCCACAACGCCTCTCTTCTGGTGACGTCGAAGGAGCCGAACACGCCCGCAGTGGCCATGGCTTCGAGGTGGGCGAGGTCGAGCTTGGGGACGCGCCGCTGGAGGTCTTCCATCGACTCGTACGGGCGGCCGGCGGCGATCTGTTTGGCCAGCTCGTCGCCGATCCCCCGCACCGACCCGACCCCCAGCCGCACCGCCGGCCCCCCGTGCCCCCACGCCTGCCAACCCCCGTCCGAACTCGAGGCAATAGGGGTCGGTGAACGGTCCGTATTGCCTCGAGAATGGGATTCGAGGGTGGCGTTCCAGTCGGAGGCGTTGAGATCGGGGGTGTGGACGTCGACGCCGTGACGCCGCGCGTCCTGCACGAGCGAGTGCGGTGAGTAGAAGCCCATCGGCTGCGCGTTGAGCAAGCCCGCGCAGAACGCCGCGGGGTAGTACCGCTTGAGCCACGAGCTGGCGTACACGAGGTAGGCGAAGCTCACCGAGTGGCTCTCGGGGAAGCCGTAATTGGCGAAGGCCGAGAGCTTGTCCCACATCATGTCGGCGGTCTCGCCGACGACACCGCGCTCGGCCATGCCGTCGTACAGCCGCTGACGGATGCGCTCCATGCGCTCTTTGCTGCGCTTCGACGCCATCGCCTGCCGGAGCTGATCGGCTTCACCGGGCGTGAACCCGGCGATCGTGATGGCCATCTGCATGAGCTGCTCTTGGAACAGCGGCACGCCCAACGTCTTCTCCAACACCGGTTCGAGCAACGGGTGCATGTACGTGACCGGCTCGGTGCCGTTGCGCCGGCGGATGTAGGGATGCACCGACCCGCCCTGAATCGGTCCCGGACGGATCAACGCGACTTCGACGACCAGGTCGTAGAAGCACTTCGGCTTCAAGCGTGGCAACGTGGCCATCTGCGCGCGTGACTCGACTTGGAACGTGCCCACGGAATCGGCGCGGCACAACATGGCGTAGACCTCGTCGTCCTGCGGAATCGTCGCGAGCTCGACGTCGACGCCGTGGTGCTCGCGCACGAGATCGATCGTGTAGTGCAGCGCGCTCAACATCCCGAGGCCGAGCATGTCGAACTTCACGAGCCCGGCGGCCGCGCAATCGTCCTTGTCCCACTGCAGGACGCTGCGGTTCTCCATCCGGGCCCATTCCACCGGGCACACCTCCACCACCGGCCGGTCGCAGATCACCATCCCCCCCGAGTGGATGCCCAGGTGGCGGGGGAAGCCCTGGATCTGGCGGGCGAGGGCCATCACCGGCTCGGGCACGCCCACCTCAGCCGGGGTGGCCGAGAGTTGGTAGCCGTCGACCTGCTTCGACCAGGCGTCGAGGGCCCCCGGCGGGTGGCCCAGGGCCCGGCCCATGTCGCGCACCGCCGACTTGGGCCGGTAGGTGATGACGTTGGCCACCTGGGCCGCGTTCTCCCGCCCGTAGCGGTCGTAGACGTACTGGATGGCCTCCTCCCGGCGCTCGTGCTCGATGTCGACGTCGATGTCGGGGGGACCGTCGCGCTCGGGCGACAGGAAGCGCTCGAAGAGGAGCTTGAGCGCCACCGCGTCGGCGTTGGTGATGCCCAGGGCGTAGCAGACGGCGCTGTTGGCGGCCGAGCCCCGGCCCTGGCAGTAGATGTCGGACCGGCGGCAGAACTGGACGATGTCCCAGACGATGAGGAAGTAGCCGGGGAAGCCGAGGGCGTCGATCAGGGCCAGCTCGTGCTCGATCTGGCGGTAGGCGCCGGGCACCCGCTCCGAGCCTGGTCCCGGCGGGCCGTACCGCTCGGCCGCCCCCCGCATGGTGAGCTCCCGCAGCCACGACATCTCGGTGTGACCGGGCGGGACGGGGAAGTCGGGCAGGTTGGGGGCCACCAGGCGCAGGTCGAAGGCGCACGCCCGCCCGATCTCGGCCGCCCGCTCGACGACACCCGGGTAGCGGGCGAAGCGACGGGCCTGCTCCGCGCCCGACCGCAGGCAGGCGGTGGCCCCGGCCGGCAGCCACCCCTCGAGGTCGTCGAGGGACCGGCGGGCGCGCACCGCGGCCAGGGCGGTGGCCAGGGGCCGACGGGCGGCGGTGGCGTAGTGGACGTTGTTGGTGGCCACCACGTCGACCCGGGCCCGCACCGCCAGCCGCACCAGGGCGTCGTTGCGGGCCGAGTCGAGGGGGTCGCCGTGGTCCCACAGCTCGACGGCCACGTTGTCCTGGCCGAAGGCGGCGACCAGGTCGGCCAGCTCCCGGGCGGCGGCGGCCGGCCCCTCGTCGATCAGGGCGGCCGGCACGGTGCCCTTGCGGCAGCCGGTGAGCACCTGCCACCGCCCGCCGTGGGCCCCGGCCAGGTCGGCCAACGACACCTTGGGCAGCCCCTTCTCCCCCGCTCGCATGTGGGCCGCGCTGGCGGCCCGGCTCAGGCGGGCGTAGCCGTCGGGATCCCGGGCCAAGACGAGCAGGTGGCGGCCCTCGGGATCGGCCATCCCCTGCTGCGAGCGGCGGGGGAGGTCGAGGGTGAGCTCGGTGCCGAAGACGGCGGGCACGCCCAGGGCGGACGCGGCCTCGGCGAAGCGGACCACGCCGTAGAAGCCGTCGTGGTCGGTGAGGGCCAGCGCCTCCAGGCCCAAGCGGGCCGCCTCCTCGGCCAGCTCCTCGGGATGCGACGCCCCGTCGAGGAAGCTGAAGTTGGAGTGGCAGTGCAGTTCGGCATAGGGAGTGGAGCCGCCGCCCCGGCGACGGCGGGACGGCTTGGGCGGCGCTTCGTAGGGCGCCCGCTTGTTGGACCAGGCCGGGCTGTCACCCCCGTCGGCGGTGGGCGGCCGGCCCGAGAGCCGCCGCTCCAGCTCGGCCCACGGCAGCGGAGGATTCTCCCAACCCACATCCCCCGACTCTAGACGAACATATGTTCGACCACCACCGGACGGCTGGTTATTGCACGCACTTCTCGTCGGTGTACACGACCGACGACACCTTCCAGACACCGCCGAACTTGAGCAGCTCCACCTTGACCAGCATGGGTTCGGTGGCGGCGGGGATCACGACCTCTCCCGTGGTCCTCGACACCGCGGTGGTCGAATCCAGTTGGCAGTCGGAGAAGGTGGCCTTGTTACCGATGATCGTCACCTTTCCCGGGGAGAGCGTGGCCTGGCCGCGAATCTCGATCCCCCGCTCGGCGAAGTCGGCGACCGACCGGGGCAGGTCGGCCAGACGGGCGCCGGTGAAGTAGGCGGCGGGATCGCCCGGCGGCCGGCCGCTGAGGAAGGCGTCGAAGGCGGGCCAGTGGTCGGTGTAGGCCCGCAGGACGGCGGCCGACTCGTCGAAGACGGTAGTGGTCGACGGGGCCAGGGTGGTGGCGACGGTGCCGTCAGCGGCGCTCGTGGTCGGGGCGACGCTCGGGTTGTCCTCGGCGGCACTGCAGCCTGCGAGCCCGAACACCAGGGCGAGGCTGAGGCCGAAAGTGGGGAGGCGGCGGTCCATCCCGACATTGTGGACGCTCACGTCGCCGAGCGCAGGCCTTCCAGAAAGGCGTTCGGGGACCCGGCGCCGGGGCGGGCATCCGGGTCACCCGATGACGATCACGCCGGGCCGGAGACAGGGTCGGCCGACGGCGATCACCTCGTCAAACGCCTCGTGCGAGCGGGGGCGACCGTTCCTCTGTGAATCGAGTTGACGTCAACGCGTCCTCCTCTCAGCGAGCGGTCCAAGGCAACGAGGAGAGTGTGCGCCGAACCGTCCGGAGACTCGATGGGGCATTCGGATCATTGCCTGTCGCAGGCAGCGGGTAGGGCAGATAACGTCCGCCGTGACGAGAGGAAGGTTGGGACATGAGGGCGAGGAACAGCAGGGTGAAAAGGACGTCGTGTGCACTCCTTGCCGGCTTCGTCGGCATGCTGGCGGCGCTGGCGTTGACGGCGGCTCCCGGTGCGGCCCAGACCGGCCTGACCAGCGGTGACGCGGTCGCCGCCGACGGCTCGACGGCCTCGGGCACGGCGAACGCCACCGACGACTCCACCGCCTCGGGCGACTCCGTCGCCATCAACGACTCGACCGCGTCGGGCACCGCCACCGCAGTCGACGGGTCCACCGCGTCGGGATGCTCGACCGCGATCGACGACTCCACCGCGTCCGGCGGCTCGACCGCGGTCGACGGGTCCACCGCGTCGGGCGGCGTGTGCCCGACGACAGTCGCGCCCCCGACGACGGTCGCGCCCCCGACCACGGTCTCGCCCCCGGCGACGACCGCGCCCACCACCGTGGCCCCGCCGGCGACGACGACTCCCATCACCGTGCCCCCCACCCTGGCCCGCACCGGGGCCAACGTCATCGCCGTGGCCGCCACCGGCATCGTGGTGGCCCTCGCCGGCGGCCTGCTCCTGGGGTTCGCCTCCAGGCGGTGGCCGGTGGCCTTCTACGGCTGGTAGGTCGCTTGGCCGGGTGAACCGGCGTCATCGGCGTCAGTCGTAGGTGGCCTCGACGGCCCAGCGGCCGGCTTCGACAACCAGCAGGTAGGCGGTGCCGTCGGCGGTGACGACCTGGCTCCGCGCCCGGCGGCGGTGGGCTGCCGGGTCCCACCAGCGCTCGTCGACGGGCCAGGGGCCGGCCCACGCCACCACCTCGGCCGACGGCCGGCCCGCCACCGTCAGGCGGGCGGGCGGGGCCGACACCGCCGCCCGGCCGTCGACGGTGACCGGCTGGCCGGCCCCGTCGATCACCTCCGCCGGCCGGGGGACGGGGTGGACGGTGGCCGGTGCCGGCGGCGGGATCCGTCCCGGCCACGGGGGGACGGCCGCGGCGCCCTCGGCGAACGTGGTGCTCGACTCGGGTAAGCGGGCGTTGCCCCACGGGACGAGGTCGGCCTGCTCGATCGGGCCCCGTCCGCCGACGAGGGTGGCGGTGACCACCGACTCGGGCCCGAGCACCCCCTGCACCCGGGCCAGGGCCCGGGCCACCCGCTCCGCCGCGGCCCGGTCGCCACCCCAAAAACCGAGCTGGCGGCCGTCGTCGGGACCCACCTCGTCGGGCGTGAGCCGCAGCAGCACCAGTCCCCCGGTCGGTCCACCACCGACGGTCTTTGGCCCGTTGCGGGCGCCCGGCGACCGGTGCGCGCCAACGTCGGTTGGGTCGGCGACGGTCTTTGGCCGGTTGCGGTGGCCAGGCGACCGGTGCGCGTCAACGTCGGTGCGGCCGCCGTCGTCGGCGGGGCCCTCGCCCGAACTGGGCTGGCCCGCCAGCCAGCCGTCGATCTGCCACCGGACCCGCTCGGCCAGGGCCGCCGGGGTGAGACCGCCGTCGTGGCGCCACCGGCGGGCCAGCCACTCGCCGTGCTCGGTCTCGGCCTCCACCAGCACCCGGGTGGCGGCCAGGCCCCGGGTGGCCAGGGCCAGGTGGAGCTGCTCGGCCAGCGATCGGGCCAGGAAGGCGACGGTCTCCAGCCGGTCGGCGGGAGGATCGAGCTCGGCGCTCACGGCCAGGTCGGGCGGTGGGGTGCGGGCGGCGAGGGGGCGCTCGTCGAGGCCCCGGGCCCGCCGGCAGGAGACGGCGCCCTCGGTGCCGAAGCGGGCCAGCACCGCCGGCATGGGCAGCGCGGCCAGGTCGCCCACGGTGCGGATGCCGAGGCGGACGAGCAGGTCGGCCCGGTCGACGTCGCCTCCCGTGGCCGCGGCGACCGAGAAGCCGGCCAGGAAGGCCCGGCTCCCGCCCCGGGCCACGACCACCGGCTCGCCGCGGGACGAGAGGGCGGCCAGCTCGGCCGCCAGCCGCCCGTCGGCCACCCCCACCCGGCAGCGGGGGGCGCCCGCCGCCATCCCGGCCAGGACGGCGTCGACCGCCTCCGCCACCTTGGCCGCCAGCGAGGCGTCGCCCCCGAAGTAGCGGGACGGGCCCCGGGTGGCGAAGGCGCACGCCCCGGGACGGACGATCTCCACGCCGGGCGTGAACGCCTCCACCGCCACCGCCACCGGCTCGAAGGCGCGGGCGTCGCGGGCGGGGTCGTCGGCCACCACCACGATCCCCGGGCACCGGGACTCGGCCTGGCGCCGGCGCAGCCCGCACTCGACGCCCTCGACCCGGGCCCCCTCCGAGCACGCCACCACCCGGTTGGCCGCGACCACCGCCACCGCCGGGGGGGCCAACCGGTGACGTTTTCCGTCGTCCTGGGCCCCAGAACCGTCACCAGTTGCCAGTTGGCCCGACGCCACCACCGGCCAGTCGGGGCAGTGCACCACCAGCAGACGCTCGGCCACGGCTCAGCCGACCTCCCGCAGCCCCACCGGGCCGGGTTCGCCCGCCCCGTCGGCGACGACGGCCGCCACCGCACCCCCGGGAGCCGGCAGCCAGAGCGTGGCCCGCCGTTCGCCGGACGCGGCCCGTCGCCCGCCGCCCACCACCTCCACCCGCTGGGCCCGGAGCCGCCCGTGACCCGCGCCCAGGCCCACCCACTGCGAGCGGACCACCGCCAGGCGGATGTCGGGCGCCTCCGGCCACCCGCCCCCCGCCACCACCAGCACCGCCCCCCGCTCCCGGGCCCGGGCCGCCAACCGCCGGGCGTCGGCCGGCCGCACCGACCCCTGGGGCCAGGCGATCACCAGGTCGAGGGCGTCGAGGAGGGTGGCCACCACCCACGCCCACCCGCCCGGACCGGTGGCCGACGGGTCGGGCGCCGGCACCAGGGGGAACCGCTCGAGGACGATGCCCAGCTCCGCCGCCGCCACCAGGCCGAGGGCGGGACGGCCCACCGCCCCGCACCACGAACCCTGGACCGAGGCGGCCGCAGCCAGGGCCAGGGCCAGGGCCGACGACCCGTCGACCGCCACCACCGACCCCCGCCGCAGGCCCCGCTCGGGCAGCAACGGCTCCAGCGGGGCCAGCACGGGCAGCCGCTGCTCCCCCGCCAGCGACACCGGCGCCGCCCGCTCCACCAGCTCGGCCGGGATGACCGGTTTCACACGCTCCGGGGCAGCCACGACCACGCCTCCCACTGTAGACGAACACATGTTCGACACGAAAGGGCCCGTCGCCGGCCAGCGAGGGTCATTCGCCTCTAGGACGGCGACTGCGCTTCCCGGATCCTGGAAGGGACAGGGAGGACACCCCCATGACCAGCACCAACCCGACGTCCCGACGCGACGGCCTGTCCACCTTCTCGGTGGGACTGGCCGCCATGGCCCTGCTCACGGCCATGGTCGCCGTCGGCTTCGGCGTCCGGGCGATCGACGAGAACGGCACCCAGGTCGACGCCGGCGCCAACTCGTCCACCGCCCCCGCCACCGCGTCGGTCGACCTCACCGAGTTCAAGATCACGGACGCGTCGGTCGCTGTCGGTGGCTCGCTCCACGTGACCAACGCCGGCTCCACCGGCCACAACATGGTGATCGACGGGTCGGAAGTCGTCACCGGCGACTTGGCGTCCGGCGCCAGCGAGCACCTCGTCCTCGACGGCGTCGCCGCCGGCACCTACACCATGTTCTGCTCCATCCCCGGCCACCGGGAGGCGGGCATGCAGGCCAAACTCACCGTCGCCGGGACAGCCGCGGCCGCCACCGGAGAGACCGCCGCCCCGTCACACGACGGGATGGACTACCAGGCCATGACCGCGGCCATGCTCGAGACGATGGGCCAGTTCCCGGCGGCCACGGAAGGCGTCGGCAACACCGTCCTCGAACCGACTGAGGTCACGGCCGACGGCACCAAGGTGTTCGACCTGACCGCCAAGATCACCAAGTGGGAGCGGGCGCCGGGCGACGTCGTCGACGCGTGGACCTACAACGGCATGGTCCCGGCCCCGTCGATCCACCTCCAGGTCGGCGACCGGGCCCAGTTCCGCCTGCACAACGAGCTCCCCCTCGCCACCGACCTCCACCTGCACGGGCTCAACGTCGACAACAAGTACGACGGGATCGCCCCCCTCACCCAGCCCCTCATCGAGCCGGGCGCCTCCTTCACCTACGAGTACACCGCCGACGAGGTGTCGGTCGCTATGTACCACCCCCACTTCCACTCCCAGGTGGGCCTGCCCAACGGGATGTTCGGCACCATCTTCGTCGGCCAGGTGCCCATCCCCCGGGGCCGCACCATCGGCGGCGAGGTCATCCCCGCCGACCTGCAGATCGCCCAGGACTTCCCCATGGTCCTCAACGACGCCGGCGTGATCGGCTACAGCCTCAACGGCAAGAGCTTCCCCGCCACCGCCCCCATCGTCGCCGGCACCGGGCAGTGGGTGCTCTTCCACTACTTCAACGAGGGCACCCAGATCCATCCGATGCACCTGCACCAGTTCGACCAGATCGTGGTCGCCAAGGACGGGTTCACGCTCGACCAGCCCTACGTGGTCGACACCCTCAACGTGGCCCCCGGCGAGCGCTACTCGGTGCTGGTGAACCTGGACAAAGCCGGCACCTGGGTCTGGCACTGCCACATCCTTCCCCACGTCGAAGGCGAGGACGGGATGTTCGGGATGGTCACCGCGATCGTCGTGCAGTAGACCTCATCCATGACCAAAGCCGACTCCGACCGCTGGCGGATCGCGCCCGGCGACAAGGTCGACCTCGCCAAACTCGACCCCGGCAGCACCGACGGGATGTCGTCGAAGGCCAAGGCGGCCGAGGCCTTCCCCGACCTCCACGACCGGCTCCGCAACCTCCAGGAGCGGCTCTTCGCCGAACAGAAGCAGTCGCTCCTCGTCGTCCTCCAGGCCATCGACGCGGGCGGCAAGGACGGCACCATCAAGCACCTCTTCTCCGGGCTGAACCCGGCCGGCGCCCGGGTGGTGTCGTTCGGCGTGCCCTCGGAGGACGAGCTGGCCCACGATTTCCTGTGGCGGGTCCACCAGCGGACGCCGGCCCGGGGCGACGTCGTCGTGTTCAACCGCTCCCACTACGAGGATGTCCTCGTGGTCCGGGTGAAGGAACTGGCGCCGGAGAAGGTGTGGCGACCCCGCTACCAGTTCATCAACCACTTCGAGGCCAACCTGGCCGCGGCCGGCACCCGGGTGGTCAAGGTCTTCCTCCACATCTCCAAGGAGGAGCAGGCCGAGCGCTTCCGCGACCGCCTCGAGGACCCCACCAAGTGCTGGAAGTTCCGGGTCGGCGACCTCGACGACCGGGCCAAGTGGGACGACTACCGCCGGGCGTTCGAGGAGGCCATCACCCGCACGTCGACCGAATCCGCGCCCTGGTACGTCGTGCCCGCCGACCACAAGTGGTACCGGAACTGGGCCGTCAGCCGGATCGTGATCGAGGCCCTCGACGCCATGGACCCGCAGTACCCGTCATGCGACGACCTGAAGGGCGTGGTCGTTACGTAGGGCTCGCCATCGGGTCGACGACTTCGACGCCTTCCCGGTAATACGTGAACAGGTCGCGGATGATGTCGGCCATCGCCTCCGCATCGGCGCCCGTCCCGAGGTCGACGGTGACCATGTTGGAGTAGATGTGCACCCCGTCGACACCGCCGGCAGCGAACAGGCGGCGGGCGAGCTCGTCGAAAGGCTTGGCCCGGGTGGCGTCGGCGGCCGACTTGTAGCGCTCGTGACCCATGCCCGTGAGGCTGCGGTTGAGCTCGAAGATGGCCACGTCGGGGCGGACCGACGGCTTGCGGGTGACGGTGATGAGCTGACCCATGCCGCCAGGACACTAGTCACCGCGGAACCTGCGTATCGAAGCCCGAACTGAAGACGGGTGCCCAACGGCCCGCTGGGTACGATCGGCCCGTGTCCGAACGGGAGCCGGTACCGGTCCGCACCATCATGGCGACGATCGGCCTGGTCCTGGCCACCGTCGTCGGCATCTGGTTGGTGCAGAAGGTCGCCCACACCCTCGCCCTGCTCGTCGTCTCCGCCTTCTTCGCCACCGTCCTCACCCCCGCCGTCGACCTGGTCAGGCGCAAGCTCCACGTCAAGCGGGGCCAGGCCGCGGGCATCGTCTTCCTCCTGCTCCTCGTGACCCTCTCGGGCCTGATGTACTCCTTCATCCGGCCCCTGGTCGACCAGACCACGGAGGCGATCGACAAGTTCCCGCAGTACCTGAGCGACGCCCAGGACGGGAAGGGGCCGCTGGGCGGGCTGGTGCGGAAGTACGACCTCGAGCGCCGCTACGAGGAGAACAAGGACAAGATCGAGGACGCCCTGCGCAACTCGAGCAGCCGGCTGGTCGACTACGCCAGCAAGGCCTTCTCCGGGATCCTCGCCCTGCTCACCGTGCTGGTGCTGACGATCATGATGGTGCTCTACGGGCCCGACCTGCTGAGCAGCGGCCTGGGAGCGCTGTCGCCACCAAAACGGGAGCGGGTCAAGGCGGTGGCGGCCGACTGCGCCAAGGCCATCACCGGCTACGTGATGGGCAACCTGCTGATCAGCGTCATCGCGGGGACGCTCACCTTCTTCGCCCTGTGGGTCTTCGGGGTGCCGTTCAAAGGCGTACTCGCCCTGTGGACCGCCTTCGCCGACCTCATCCCCCTGGTCGGCGCCACCCTCGGCGCCATCCCCACCATCGGCGTCGCCTTCCTGCACTCGGTGCCGGCCGGGATCGGGATGCTGGTCTTCTACACGATCTACCAGCAGTTCGAGAACCACGTCCTCCAGCCCCAGATCATGGCCAAGACGGTGCAGATCAACCAGCTGTTCGTGCTGGTCAGCGTGCTGCTGGGCGTCGAGGTGTTCGGGATCCTGGGCGCCCTCCTGGCCATCCCGGCCGCGGGCGTCATCTCGGTCGTCGTGCGCGACCTGTGGGACAACCGTCGGGGCAAGCTCAAGGACGAGCCCACCATCGGCGAGGACGAGATCCCCGTCGACACCGCCATCGCCGCCGCCGACGCCGGGGAGTCTGCCGCCGACGCGGCCGCCGACGCGGCGGAGCACGCCGACTCCGACTGATGCCCTCCGAGGTGGTGGAGGTCGAGGGCCACATCATCGACTCGCTGATCCTGGCCAAGATCCTCGACATCATCCTCGACGCCGGCGCCGACTACCGCCTGCTCGACTTCGACATCGGCCGCACCAGCACCGACGCCAGCCGGGCCCGCTTCGAGGTCACCGCCGGCGACGAGGACCTGCTGGCCGCTCTCCTCGAGGAGCTCCACATCCACGGGGCCAACCGGATGACCACGGGCGACGTCGTCACCGTGTTCGCCGACACCGCCGGCGTCCTTCCCGAGGCCTTCTACTCCACCACCAACCTGGCCACCGACGTCCGCCTCCACGGCCGGTGGGTGACGGTGGCCAACCCGGAGATGGACTGCGGGCTGGTGATCCGCCCCGACGGCCAGGTGCGCACCCTGCCCATGCACCAGGTGAAGGTGGGCGACGCCATCGTGGTGGGCAGCGAGGGGGTTCGGGTGCGACCGATGTCGCGGCCCCGGGGCCCGAGCCCGTTCGAGTTCATGAACTCCGACGTGTCGTCGGAGAAGCCCAAGGAGCTCCTGGTGTCGCAGGTGGCCGAGCGCATGCGCCTGGCCCGGGCCGCGGGCGGCAAGATCCTGGCCGTGTGCGGGCCGGCGGTGGTGCACACCGGCGCCGCCCCCGACCTGGCCCGCCTGGTGCGGGCCGGTTGGGTCGACGTCCTCTTCGCCGGCAACGGCTTCGCCACCCACGACATCGAGTCCAACGTGCTGGGGACGTCGCTCGGCGTGCCCCTCGTCGGCTCCCAGCCCCTGGAGGGATCGCACAGCAACCACCTGCGGGTGATCAACGAGGTCCGGCGGCGGGGGTCGATCGCGGCGGCGGTGGCCGAGGGGTTCATCGGCGGCGGGGTGATGTACGACTGCGTGCGCCTGGGCATCCCCTTCGTGTTGGCCGGGTCGGTGCGCGACGACGGCCCCCTGCCCGACGTCAAGACCGACATGGTGGAGGCGGCCGACGCCATGCGGGAGCTGATCCCGGGCGTGGCCGTGGCCCTCATGCTGGCGTCGACCCTTCACGCCATCGCCACCGGCAACATCCTGCCGGCCGGGGTGGAGACCTTCTGCGTCGACATCAACCAGGCCGTGGTCACCAAGCTCGCCGACCGGGGCAGCCATCAGGCGCTGGGGATCGTCACCGACGCCGGCCTGTTCCTGCGCAGCCTGGCCGACCACCTCGC
Organism: Actinomycetota bacterium; assembly: GCA_034669165.1. Classification (GTDB taxonomy): domain Bacteria; phylum Actinomycetota; class Acidimicrobiia; order Acidimicrobiales; family AC-14; genus JAXDMK01. Next base: position 153,838 of record JAXDOC010000013.1, on the reverse strand, counting down.
CCCTGCTTCGTGACCTGGTGAGCGCTTGACCGCACTCGGCTGGGGGCGGCACTTCCTCATGTGCCCGCCGGTGCACTTCGGGATCCTCTACGAGATCAACCCGTGGATGCACCGGGAGGTGGCGGTCGACCCCGACCGGACCCGCGAGCAGTGGGACGGCCTGGTCGCCAATCTCCGGGCCGCGGGGGCGACGATCGAGATCCTCGACCCCCAGCCGGAGCTGCCCGACCTGGTCTTCACCGCCAACGCCGGCACCGTCAACCACCGGGTCTTCGTGCCCAGCCGCTTCCGCCATCCCGAGCGCCAGCCGGAGGTGGCCCACGACCGGGCCTGGTTCGAGCAGGCCGGGTTCCACATCCGGGAGCTACCCGACGACGTCTCCCACGAGGGGGCGGGCGACACGCTCCCCTTCCGCGACGTGTTCCTGTCCGGGTACCGCTACCGCTCCGACGCCGCCGCCCACGGCCCGCTGTCCCGGCTGATCGGGGCGCCGGTGCGGCCCATCGAGCTGGCCGACCCCCGCGGCTACCACCTCGACCTCACCTTCTGCCCCCTCGACGACCGCCGGGCGCTGGTGGCCCGCCACTTCTGGGACGCCTACGGGCGCAAGGTGGTCGACGCCCTCGTCCCCGAGCCCTTCGCCCTCGACGACGACGAGGTCCTCGCCTTCTGCGCCAACTCGGTGGTGGTGGGGACAACGGTGGTGATGCCCTCGTGCCCGCCGCGGGTCGGCCGCCAACTGGAGGCATGGGGCTTCGACGTGGTCGTGGCACCGGTCGACGAGTTCCAAAAAGGCGGCGGCGCCTGCCGCTGCCTCACCCTCGCCCTCGACGTGGCTGTGGGACCTCCAAGCGGGTCGTCACCGCCACTGACCGACGCCTCGGCGTAGTCGTCGCGCGAGGGCTCGCCAACGTCGTCAACCGCTAAGTTCACCGGCCTTCGCGATGTCAGCTACGCCCCATCTCTACCTACTCCTATGATTGGGTGCGAGTGTCGATTCTCCGGATTACACATGTTCGAACGAAAAGCGGCACGACTGCGACTGTGCCCGCTGCGGGTGTCGTGTGCGTCGTTGGCGGTAACAATGTCGGAAAGTCCCAGTTCCTCCGAGACATTTCGACCTATTTGTCGGGTTATCCGGAACGTACGGTTGTTCTGGACTCCTTAGAATACTCGTTCAACATGCCGACCGAAATTGCCGAGGACTGGTTCCGGGCGAATTCAGAACTCACGACAAGTGTCGGGCAACCGACGACCTTCTCGCCGATTGGCGGAGGTTCGCAGTGGAATCTCAATCAGCTATTGGCGTTCGCTGCGAATCCGACCGGAGTTCAGATGGGCTATCTCTTGGGTTGGTTCGTAAGCGTGTTGGACGCAGGGCAACGCGTCGGGGTAGCAACGGGTAATCTCGGACAGCCAGGGATGGGGACCGTGGGCGGCGCTCTGCAGACACTCTTTCGGGATGGCGACCGCGAATCAGAACTTTCGGATATATGCGTCCGAATCTTCGGGTTTCCTCTAACGCTCGACCGCGTTAACGGCAACGTCCTTTTACGGATCGGCACACCAGGGATTCCATCGCCACCCTTACAACACCCGACACAAGAATACGCTGACGCCGTACTTGCTCTACCCGCACTCGCCGATCAGGGGGATGGGGTCAAGAACTATCTCGGCATGGTTCTCCACCTAATGACAGGGCAGGCGTCAATCGTTGTCCTAGACGAACCAGAAGCTTTCCTCCACCCCGCGCAAGGAAGAGCACTTGGCCGACACTTGGGCCAACAGGCAGCTGAGCACAATCGTCAACTCTTTACAGCGACGCATGACCGCGACTTCGTACTTGGCCTACTCGAATCGGACTGCCCGACCACCCTGCTACGGATTAATCGTGTCGGAACAATGTCGTCATCGGCGGCTCTGGACGCCACCGAAGTTAAAGATATATGGGACAAGCCTGCCCTCCGGTACTCAAATGTGCTTCAGGGTCTCTTTCACCGTGCTGTTGCGGTTTGTGAGGCCGATGCGGATTGTCGATGGTATGGCGCCGTGTTGGACCAGATGGGCCGCCGGATAGGCGTTCCAAGCGAGGAGGTCCTGCTCGTGCCGGCCGGCGGCAAGGCTCAGGTCCCAATATGCATGAATGCCTTGGCGGCACTCGATGTTAGAGCGTTCGCTATTCTTGACTTTGACGCCATCCTTGACACCGACTTTATCATCACCTTATTAGACTCCCTCAAAGACGCTGGTGAAGATTTGAAGGAGGAGGTTAAACGGCTAACACGGACGATCAAAAATCAGCTAACAACTCCGGAACAGAAACGTCATGCGAAGATGGCCGGCCTCCAAGGGTTACCGGCGGGTGACGTGACGAGAATGGCAAAGGACGTGGTTAGCCGGCTCAGAAGCTGTGGAGCGCTTGTCGTCGCAGTAGGAGAGATGGAGTCCTTCGACCGCAGTTTGGGTGGCCACGGCTCAGCCTGGGTCACCGCGGCGCTAACAGCTGACCGCCATTTGGCGTCCCCTGACGCAGAGGCGCTCTTGGAACCCATTCTGAGCGCTCTCGCGCCGGCAACATCGCGGGTGTAACGCGCTCGCCGAAGCCGGGCGGTTTCCCCCAGCCGGCTGTCAAGCGGTTGTCAGGCACCAACCTGGCGGTCTTGGGACCCCCAGCTCAAGCGAGTCGTCACCTCCACCAGTGACGGGTGGGGAGGTGGCTCGCTGAACCCGAATCGCACCGGCGGTGTCAGCGGGCCGAGGGGACCCAGGTCGACGCCGTCACGGATCGCCCGGGCCACCGTCACCGGCCGGTACCTCGACGCCTGGTACCACTCCCGCACGCCGGACGGGCTGACCCCGTAGGCCTCGACGTGCAGGAGGCGGCGGGCGATCGGGGCCTCCACGTAGCGGGTGAACCACCGAGGACGACGCGAGGGGGCAGGGATCGGCCAACCCCGGCCCGCCTCCAGGTGCAGTTCGAGTCCCAGGTCGGGGACGTGCAGGTCGAGGCCGCGCCCGTCCGCCGTCACGACGAGGGGCGACACCACCACCCGGTCGAAGTCGTAGACGGACGACACGAAGTCGGCCACCGCCTGGGTCGGAGCCACCAGCCACCGCTCGCCGGCCGGCGTCGCCCACATGAGGTCGTCCATCGGCCCGAGCGGGCCCGTCCGCCATTGGCCGACGACGAACCGGTCGCCGGATGCGACGCCGGCGCTGGCGATAGCCCCTACGAGGGCGTGTCGACCCGGTCCCGTGTGCCGCGCCGGCTTCTCGATGCCACCCGCCAGATGGCGGCGGCGAAAGCGACCGACACGACCGCCAACGCCACGTGGACCACTTTGAACGACGTGTCCCGGGTCTCGTCGCCCAGAATGTTGCGGATGCGGGTGACCCAGATGAACAGGGTCCAGGCGGCGGCGGACTTCAGGATGATGGCGTCGCGTCGGCTCACCGGCCCGACCGTACCGAAGTCGGTGGTGGTAGCACGACTTCTGACCGGTTCCCGGAACCGCACCCGACGGGGCGACGTCCCCAGGTAGCCAGACGAACACGACAAGGAGCGGGCGATGCGGGCGGACAGGTATCGATGGTTGGCCGTGGTCGGGCTGGCGGCAGCTGTGATTTTCGCCGGCTGCGGAGGTGAGGGCGGCGACGGAGACGGAGCGGGAGGGGACCGGCCGGCCGGGGAGGAGCCGACCACGACCGCGCCCGCGACTGCGCCGACGTCGACGGCACCGCCCACGACCGTCACCGGCGACCCCCGGGTGACGGCCACGCCCACCCGGGCCCCGGCGGGCACCCGGGTGCAACTGACGGGCGACGGCTTCACCGGCATCCCGTGGCAGACCGCCGGTGGCCAGCTGTGGCTGACCGAGGCCGCCGGTCAGGGCGGGTGCGACCTGGTGGCGGAGGCCGAGCACGATCTGCAGGTGACAGCCGACGGCCACCTCGGGGGCGGCTTCGTCGTGCCGGCCACGGGGACGTGCCGGTTCTCCGCCGGCAACGAGCTCAACACCGGTCCCCTGCGCTACAACATCGCCTACCAGTGCACCGCGTGCGTGATCGGGAGCTTCACCGTCATCCTGGAGGGCGAGTCGATGGAGGAGCCCACCGGCGAGCCGTGCCCGACGGTGGCGTTCGGCGTGCAGAACGTGGCCTCGGACATCTACGCCGACGGGCTGCCGTGCGACGAGGCGGCGTCGTTTCTCCAGGCCAACGCGGCACCGTGGGGCCCCATGAGCGGCCCCGCCCACGTCGAAGCGGACGGCTTGACGTGCGACCGCACCGGCCGGTCCGACATCCACCTCCCCCGCGCCAACTACAAGTGCACCCGCGACTCCGAGGTCATCTTCTTCATCCGCACCTGACCGCTACGGCCGGTCGAGCCGGCGGACGGTGAGGGGCCGGACCTCCGCGATCCGGTCGTAGTCGGCATCTACGTGGGCGACGCCGAGACGGTGATGCAGGGCCGTCTCGGCAATCAGAAGATCAGGAATTGGCGTGCGGTGCCACATGCCGTGATGGTGAGCGAGGTCCTGCTGGAGGCGGAGGGCGCGTTCGAGGATGTCGGGCGGTGCCGCGACCTGCGGAAACACCGCCCACATGCCGGATTTCAAGGCGTCATAGTCGCTCGCCGACCGGGCCGAGAAGAGCTGCTCGAGCTCGCCGACCGGGCAGATGAACAGCGAGCCGGCCAGTTCAGCCAGGGCGGCGGCGACTACGGGATCGGCAGCCCGGGCGGCCGCGCTCTTATCGAGAACCCAACCCGTCACCGCCACATCTCATCCGATGCGAGGACGTCGAGGTCGAGGTGTTCGGCCAGGCTCCTGAAAAACGCCGACTGACCGGCGGCCCGGACGTCGTGGTCGGTCTCGGCTCCCTGGGCCGCTCGCCGGAGCGCCTCCTCCACCGTCGCCCGGGTAGTCGTCTGGCCGAGGGCCCGCTTGGCTCGCGCCAGCAACTCCTCGTCGATCTCGATCGTTGTCCTCCGCACCATGCATACATATTACTGCACGCGTGCGTATGTACTCCTACCAGAGCGACGCCTGGGGCAGTTCCCGCACCAGGCGGGGGACGCCGGGCCAGGGGATGTGGTCCATGAAGACCCACGCCCGGCGGTGGATCGTGGTCGGGCCCCAGGCGGCGAGGGCGGCCTTGTGGCGGGGGCAGGGGTAGCCCTTGTTGAGGTCGAAGTCGTAGCCGGGGAAGTGCTCGGCCTCGCCCCGCATGATGCGGTCGCGGGTGACCTTGGCCAGCACCGACGCAGTCGCGATCGACAGGCACGAGGCGTCGCCCCGGACGATGCGCGTGACGTGGCCGCCGCCCACGAAGTCCCAGTTGCCGTCGACGAGGATGGCGTCGGGCGGGGCGGCCAGCCCGAGGCCCTCGATGGCCCGGCGGGCGGCCAGCTTCTGGGCGGCCGACATCCCCAGGTCGTCGCACTCCTGCTGGCTGGCGTGGCCCACCGCCCACGTCTGGCACCACCCCGCGATCCGGGGGAAGAGGTGCTCCCGCTCGGGCTCGGTGAGCATCTTGGAGTCGCGGACCTTGTACACCCGCCGGTCACGGGGCAGCACCGCCGCTCCCACCGAGATGGGGCCCGCCCACGAGCCCCGGCCCACCTCGTCGACGCCCACCACGACCTCGGCCCCGGCGTCCCACAGGGCCCGTTCCACCCCCAGGCTGGGCACGGTGCGAGCGGCGGCCATCGGACCTCGACCGTATCGCCTGACCAGGGATTATGCGAGGACGCCAGGGTGTTGCACAGAACATGAAAGGTGATCGTGTAGAGATCGTGATCGACGCGGGTGGCGACACCCGCACGTACAACGTGGAAGCGACGCGGGCGGGCCGAAAGGTCGAGATCCGCACCGGCCGGGGGCAGGTGGAGGTGACGGAGGTGACGCGCGGCGGCACGGCCGTGCGCACCGCCCGGTTCATGGCCAGCCGGGTCCTGGCCCTGGTGGAGCACCCGGCCCGGCAGCGGGTCCTGCCCGACGACGAGAAGCCCCTAGCCTCCGTCGCATGACGGAGCCGGCCCGCGGTGCCGGCCACCATCTGGCCCAGGCCAACGTCGCCCGGGCATTGGCCCCGCTCGACACGCCGCGGCTGGCCGACTTCATGGCCGCCCTCGACCCGGTGAACGCCATGGCCGACGCCGCCCCCGGCTTCGTGTGGCGGCTGCAGGACGACTCCGGCAACGCCACGTCCCTCCGGCCGTTCGACGACGACCTGATGATCGTGAACATGAGCGTCTGGGAGTCGGCCGAGGCGCTGTCGGAGTTCATCTACCGAACGGCCCACCGGGACGTGATGCGCCGGCGCCGGGAGTGGTTCGAGTTGATGGACGAGGCCCATCTGGTGCTGTGGTGGGTGCCGGCGGGACACCTCCCCGACGTGGCCGAGGCCAAGGACCGGCTCGAGCGACTCCGCCGGGACGGGCCCTCGCCGGCGGCGTTCACGTTCCGGGCGCTGTACCCGGTCGGGGCGACGGAGCCGGTCTCGGTGGCGCCGCCTTCCGGCAACGTCACCCTCGGACGGCGCCCCCTGCTGGGCTAGGCCCGGTCGAAGCGGCTGACCGTCTCCACGTGGAAGGTGTGGGGGAAGGCGTCCACCATCGCCACTGACACCAGGCGGTAGCCGGCGGCGGCGAGGAGGGCGACGTCGCGGCCGAGCGAGGCGGGGTCGCAGCTCACCAGCACCAGCCGGGGGGCGTCGAGCGCGGTGAGTGCCGCCACTCCGGGACGGCCGAGGCCGGGACGGGACGGGTCGGCCACCACCACGTCGACGGAGCGGGCCCGCGTGCCGGTCGGCTTCCACCGCCCGACCTCGGACACCACCACCTTGGCGTCGAGGTCGGCCAGGTTGACCCGGGCGTCGGCCGAGGCCGCCCGATCGCTCTCCACCGCCGTCACCCTCGCCCCGCGGGTCGCACCCAGGACCGACGCGAACAGGCCCACGCCGGCGTAGGCGTCGACCAGGTGGCCGCCGCCGCCGGCCGGCAGCGACTCCCCCACCGCGGCTGACACTGCCGCCACCAGGCCCTCGGCCGCCACCGGCCCGGGCTGGAAGAACGACCCCGCCGACACCCGGAAGTGGCGGCCGGCGACGTCCTCGTGCACACAGGCGGGCCGGCTGTCGCCCTGGGCCACCACGACCACGTCGGACGGCACCCGCACGTCGGCCGCCCCCGCCCGCACCTGCACCAGCCGCTCTCCCGACGCCACCGCCACCCGCAGCAGCACCTCGCCCGCCCCCCGGTAGCGCCCGTCGATGATCAGCTCCTCCAGCAACGGGTGGACGGCCAGGCACGCGTCGGTCGCCACCGCCCCGGCGGCGTCGTCGGTGCCCCGGCGCCGGTGGCCGGCCCGGCCGTCCGCGGTCACCGCCAAGTGGGCGGTGGTCCGTAGCGCGGGCCCGGCCAACGACACCGTCGTCGGCGACGGAGGCTCCGGCAGCCGACCGATCCGGCGGAGGGCGTCGACGACGATGCCCGCCTTCAGCCGCGCCTGCGCCTCGGCGGCCACGTGTTGCCAGGTGCACCCGCCGCAGCCGGCAGCCAAGGCAACACACGGCGGCGCGACCCGGTCGGGCGACGCCTCCCGCACCGCCACCGTCACCGCCCGGGCGAAGTCCTTGCGCTCATCGGTCACCCGGGCGACGACCCGCTCGCCGGGCAGGGCCCCGTCGACGAAGACCACCCGCCCGCCCTCGTCCCGAGCCAGGGCGGCCCCGCCCGCGACCATGCCCGTGGGGACGAGGTCGAGATCGGTCACTCCTCCAGCTTGGACCCTCCGGGACCAGGGGGCGGCTCGCCGTCGCGCAGCTGCTGCTCCCGGCGGCGGAGGTCGTCCTCCCGGCGCTGCAGCTCCGCCTCCCGCTCCCTCCGGGCCAGCTCCTGCTCCCGGCGCCGCAGCTGCTCCTCCCGGAGGTGCTGCTGGGCCTGCTCCTCCCGCTCCCGGACGATGGGACTGAGCCGGTCGAGGTCGACGCCGAAGTTGGCCTGGTCCTCCGGGCCGAGGGGCCGCTTGGGCGGGCGGTAGCCGGGGTCACCGATGCGGAACGACGCCTTCTGCGGGCGGCCGGCCACCAGCCACACGATCGAACCGATGTCGGGGACGAAGAACACGATGGCCAGCCACAACAGCTTGGGCAGGTGGCGGACCTCCGACTCGTCGCTGAAGATCACGTCGACGATGCAGTAGAGCCAGAGAGCGAGCAGGAACAGCCCCACCGCACCCCGAGCTGCCAGCACTCTGACCCCCTAGCCGTCCGCCGTCGCGGTGACGCACAGGATAGGTAGATCGCCCGCCGCCCGCTCTCCGTTACAGCAGGCGCACTCCGGCCCGACCTTCCACCACCCGGCCGATGGCCACGAACCCGGCTGCCGCCAGTCCCGGGTCGTCCGCCGCCGAGGGCGCGACCGCGGCGAGGAGACCCCCCGACGTCTGCGGGTCGTAGGCCAGGGCTTCCATGGCGGCGGGCGCCGACGACTCCACCCGTCCTTCGAGGTGGACCCGGTTGCGGGCGTCGCCGCCGGTGCGGACCCCGGCTTCGGCCGCGGCCAGGGCCCCGGCGTAGAGCGGCAGCGCCGACGTGTCGATCTCGAGGACCGACTCCGACCGTTCTGCCATCTCCCAGGCGTGACCCAGCAGCCCGAAGCCGGTGACGTCGGTGACGGCGTGGGGTGCGTCACCGGCGGCCGCCGAGTCGAGGGCGGACAGGGCCTCGGCCGCGCCCCGGTTGAGCCGGCGCATGACGGTGATGGCGGTGGCCTTGTCGTCGGCCGCGCCGCCGGCCAGGAGGATGCCGGTGCCGACGGGCTTGGACAGGAGGAGCACGTCGCCGGGACGGGCTCCGGCCTTGGTCCAGATCCGGTCGGGGTGGACGAGGCCCTGGACCGCCAGCCCGAAGATGGGCTCCTCGGAGCGGATGGTGTGGCCGCCGGCGATCGTGCCCCCGGCCTCGGTGACCACGGCCGCGGCCGCGGCCAGGATGGCGGCCACCGCCTCCACCGGCATGCGCTCGGGGAAGGCGGAGATGTTGAGGGCGAGCACCACCCGTCCGCCCATGGCGTAGACGTCGCTGCACGCGTTGGCGGCGGCGATGGCGCCGAAGTCGGAGGGGTCGTCGACCAGGGGCGGGAAGAAGTCGGTGGTCGACACGAGGGCGGCGTCGTCGGACAGGCGGTAGACGGCGGCGTCGTCGAACGGGGCCAACCCGACGATGAGGGCCGGGTCGGCGCCGTCGCGGGCGGCCAGGGCCCGGACCAGGCCGGCCAGGGGCGCCGCGCCCCACTTGGCCGCGCACCCGCCGCACGTCGTCCACTCGGTGAGCTTGATGTCGGTCATTGCCCGCCAGTCTCCCGCGCCACCCAGTCCAAGTAGGACGGGCTGCCGGCCACGACCGGCACGGCCACGATCTCCGGCTCGGCGTAGGAGTGGAGGTCCCGGATGGCGGCCTCCAGGGCCGGGTAGCGGTCGGCCGTGGTCTTGGCCAGGCACAGCCACTCCTCGGCCACCTCGACCGCCCCCTCCCACCGGTACCGGCTGGTGATCGGGCCCACGACCTGCACACATGCCGCGTGACGGGCCTCCACCAACGCCTGGGCGAGGGCGTCGGCCTCGGCCCGGGTGGGCGTGGTGGTCGTGACCTGGAGGACCTCAGCCATCGTCGCGGTGGACGAGGTCGGGGGCGAAGGCGGGCCGGCAGACAGCGACGTACTCGGCGCCCTCGGGGTCGGGGGTCGAGTATCGGACCCACTCCCCCGCCGGCACGATCACCGCCTGGCCGGCGGCGACGTCGAGCTCTTCGCCGCCGGCGCTGCTCACCCGCAGCCGGCCCGCCAGCACCACCGTGAACTCGTCGAACTCGGGCGTCTGCCCGGGCTCCACCCATCCCCCGGGCGAGCGCATGTGGGCGACGCTCACCTCCTTGTGGCCCGTGTTGACCCGGCCCACGTACTCGTCGATGAGCTTGGGCTTGTTGCCCGCCGCCTCGACGCGGGAGGGAGAAGAGATGAGTATCGGCACGCCGGCGAGCGTAGGGCAGGGGCCCTTGACGGGGCCGCGCCGCTGCCGTTTACTTGGCCCCGGGCGCCCGTCCGGATGGAGGGCGCGGGAGGCCGCATATGCCTGGCGGGGCTGGGGAATCTCGTTCGGGCATCGGCCGATGAGCGGCCTCCACGGGCCCCGAAACGTCGACCGCTACCTGCGGGGCTCGGGCAAGCTCGACCTCAGCGGGTTCGACTGGGCGGCGGTGGCCGACCACCCGCTCTCGGCCCACGAGGTGCGCTGCCTCGCCTACATGATGGACGTGGAGACGCACACCGTCGTCTTCCTGCGCGACCTGCTGGCCACCCGGGCCGCCCTCGACCCGGAGATCACCGCCTTCCTGGCCTGCTGGGCCTACGAGGAGCTGTGGCACGGCGAGGCGATCAGCCGCTTCCTGGGCGAGGCCGGCGCGGTCCTGCCCCCGGACGGGAAACGCACGCACTGGGACGACCCGTACCCGAGCCGGGCCGCGCGCACCGGATGGGTCCGGGGCACGATCGCCACCAAGGGCTACGCCAGCCACCTGGCCACGCTCGCCGGCTCGGCCGCGTTCAGGGACTTCCCCGCCGTCCACATGGCGTGGGGCGCGGTCAACGAGCTGTCGACGATGACCTCCTACCAGCGGCTGATCGCGGGGACCCACCACCCCCTGCTGGCCGACCTGCTCACCCGGATCGTGCGCGACGAGCGTCGCCACTACTCCTTCTACCGGTCCGAGGCCGACCGCCGGCTGTCGGCCACGGCCCAGGCCCGGCGCCTGACCCGGTGGGCGCTGGGTCACCTGTGGGCGATCGTCGGCACGGGCATCCGTCCGGTCGACGAGACCGATTTCGTCGTCCTCCACCTGTTCGGCGACGAGGGGGGCGGGTTGGCCGCGGCCCGCGGCATGGACGCGGCCATCGACGCCCTGCCCGGGCTCCAAGGCCTCGGGTTGTTCCAGCGGGCCCGGACCGAGGCCCTTTCCCGGCGGGGGCCGGGGCGGGCCGCTCTCGCAGATGACGACCAGGAGGTGCAGCTCAAGGCCGCCCGCTGACCGAGCCGACGGGCACATCGGTGTGGCATCCCCCGCTACGCCATGGACCCCGCGTAGCCTTGACGGGCGTGGTCCGGACCGTTGCCGTCGTCCCCCACACGCACTGGGACCGCGAGTGGTACCAGCCGTTCCAGGCCTTCCGCCTGCGGCTGGTCGACGTGCTCGACGATGTCCTCGACCGGATGGAGGCCGACTCCTCCATCTCCCACTTCCTCCTCGACGGGCAGATGGCGGCGGTCGACGACTACCTCGCCCTCCGCCCCGAGGCCGAGCCCCGCCTCCGCCGGCTGGCGGCGGCCGGGCGCATCGCCGTCGGCCCGTGGTACGTCCTCCCCGACGAGTTCCTCGTCTCCGGCGAAACCCTCGTCCGCAACCTCCAGCTGGGGATGGAGAGGGCGGCCGCCTTCGGGGGGGCGATGGCCGTCGGCTACCTACCCGACATGTTCGGCCACGTGGCCCAGATGCCCCAGCTCCTGCGCCAGGCCGGCTTCGACCACGCGGTGGTGTGGCGGGGTGTGCCCGCCGCCGTCAACCGCACCGCCTTCTGGTGGCGGGGGCCCGACGGGTCGGGCGTCCGAGCGGAGTACCTGCCCGTGGGCTACGGCAACGGGGCGGCCGTGCCCGACGACGCCAAGGCCCTCGTCGAGCGCATCCGGGCCCACGAGGTCGAGCTGGGCGCGCTCCTGCCGGCCGACGCCCCCCTCCTCTGGATGAACGGCGGCGACCACCAACGCCTCCAGCCCCACCTCGGACGGGTGGTGGCCGAGGCCGACGACCTCACCGACGACCACCACCTCGAGATCACCTCGCTGGCCGAATACCTGGCCGCGTCGTCGGTGGTCGGGCTGCCCACGTGGACGGGCGAGCTGCGGTCGGGGGCGAGGGCCAACCTGCTCATGGGCGTGGCCTCCAACCGGGTCGACGTCAAGCAGGCCGCGGCCCGGGCGGAACGGGCCCTCGAGCGCCAGGCCGAACCGCTGGCGGCCCTTTTCGGAGGCGGCAACCAGTCGGCCCTCCGTCTGGCGTGGACCGAGGTCGTGCGCAACGCGGCCCACGACTCGGTCTGCGCCTGCTCCGCCGACGAAGTCGTCGCAGCCGTCCTCACCCGCTACGCCGAGGCCACCCAGATCGCGGAGGCGGTCACCGCCCGCGCCCTCGCCGCCCTGGGCGAGTCGATGGCGGTGAAGGCGCCGGTGGTCGTCAACCCGTCGGCGCACACCCGCAGCGGGCTGGTCGAACTGGTGCTCCCGGGCACCGACGACATCGAGGGCGGCCAGGTGGTCGCGGCCCGCGCCGGCTCGGCCACCGAGCGGGTGGTCACCGGCGGCCAGCTCGGCATCCTCCTCGGGCAGGTGGCGAACGACGAGGCGGTGTGGGGCGGCGCCATCGTCGGGGTCGACGTGGCCGACGACGAGTCGGGCCTCGACGTGGTCCTGCGCACCGGCCCCCGCCCGCCCGTCCCCGACCCGGCCCTGGCGTCCACCATCGCCGGCCTCTACGCCCGGGCCGGCGCCCGCCGGCGCGACCCCATCCACATCCGCATCGAGCACGAGCCCTACCGGCGGGTGCTCGTCCGGGCCGACGACGTGGCCGGCTTCGGGTGGAAGGCGTGGTCGCCCACCGACCCCCCGGCGACGGTGACGCCCGTCACCGCTACCCGCGACGCCGACGACGGGTTCACCCTGGCCAACGGGCTGGTCACGGTGGTCGTCGACCCCTCCGACGGCACCTTCGCCCTCGACCATCTGCGCGGCCTCGACCTTCTCGTCGACGACGCCGACGCCGGCGACACCTACAACTACTCGCCGCCCGACGGCGACATCGCGGTCGACGCCCCCACGTCGGTCGCCATCGACATCCACGAGCACGGGCCGCTGCGGGCCAGCCTCCGGGTCGTGCGCACCTTCGAGTGGCCCGAGCGGCTCGAGGCGGGCAAGGAGCGGGCCGGCTCCCGGACGGTCGAGGTGTCGACCCGGCTCGAGCTGCGGGCCGGTGAGCGCCTGGTCCGGGTCACCACCAGCCTCGACAACCGCTGCCGCGACCACCGCCTGCGGGCCTGGTTCCCCCTCCCCACACCGGCCACCACGTCCCGCGCCGAGTGCGCCTTCGGCACCGTCGAGCGGGGCCTGCTGGCCGAGGGCGGGGCCACCGAGCGGGGCCTACCTACCTTCCCGTCCCGCCGGTTCGTGACGGCCGGCGGGCTCACCGTCGTCCACGAGGGCCTGCTCGAATACGAGCTGGTCGACGACGGCAAGGCCCTCGCCCTCACCCTGCTGCGCTGCGTCGGCGTGCTGTCCGGCACCAACCTCGCCTACCGGCCGATGCCGGCGGGCCCGCCCGTCCCCGTCGAGGGGGCCCAGATGCGGGGCCGCCACACCCTCCGCTACGCGGTGGCCGTCGGCGATCCAGATCACGACGACAACGACCCCTACGCCCTGGTCGACGACGCCTTCCTCCCCCTGCTGGTCGCCACCGGCTCCGGCGCGGGGACCCGGGCGGCCACCGGGTCCGCCCTCACCGTCTCCGGCGCCCAGGTGTCGGCGGTCCGGCGACGGCAGGTCAGCGGCGACCGGGTCGAGGTCCGCGTCTTCAACCCGGGTGACAAGGAGACCACCGTCGACCTCGGCGGGCGCACCGGCTGGCTGGTCGACCTGGGCGACCGCCCCCTGGAGCCGGTCACCGGCTCCTTCCCCCTCCGCCCGTGGGGGATCGCCACCGTGCACCTCGACGGGCCGTGAGGAACGCACCCGCTCCCTCCGCACCCCCGCCCGCGGGCGTCCCCCGGCGCCACGCCAAAGCCACAGCCACCGCCGCCCCGACACCCGCCCCGCCGCCCGCCCCGCCGAGGCCGAGCCGGCGCCGCGGCCCCTCGCTCACCGTCATCTCCCCGTCCGCCTTCCCGACGAGACCCCGGCTGGTCTCGTCCGCCCACGGCCCGATCCGCCACGTCCTGCTCTGGTACCCGACGCACTCGGCCACCGACCGGCCGACGTACCAGCGCACCTACGGCGACCTGCTGGCCGGCCTCCCGTCCACCACCGCGGTCACGATCGTGGCCCACCCCAAGGTGGTGAAGGAGATCACCGCCATCGCCGACGCCCGCCGCTCACCGTCCTCCACCACCACCATCGTCAGCACCCCCAAGTCGGTGGCGTTCTCGGTGTGGGCGGAGGACGCCTTCGTGGTGGTCGACGACCTCGACCGCCGGCCGCCGGTCACCTTCCTGCTCGAACCGGAGCGCTTCCCCCGGGTGGGCGACTTCGAGATCGCGGAGCTGGTCGCCACCGCCGGCCCCCTGGAGACGGCCCAGAGCCCGCTCATCTTCCAGGGCGGCAACGTCCTCATCGGCGACGACTTCGTGTTCGTGGGCGCCGACTACCTCGACGACAGCGTGGCCGTCGTCGGCGCCAGCGGGTCGGTGGAGGACTTTCCCTTCGACGGCTCGGCCCGGGCCCGGGAGAACTTCGTCAAGCGCCTGTTCAAGGAGCAGTTCGACCCCAGCCGCACCTTCCACTTCCCCGGCACCCAGCCCGGCGCCCGGGCGTCGAGCGCGATCATCGAGATCGACGGCGAGCGGTGGCTGGAGACGGTCGACGCCGGCCGGGGCGGGCGCCAGCCCATCTTCCACATCGACATGTTCCTGGCGCTGGCCGGCCGGACCGCGGGCGGGTCGGGCGCCAAGTACCAGGTGCTGGTGGGCGACCCCGGCCTGGCCGACCGCACCCTCGGCTGGCAGCCGGTGGCCCACAACCTCCAGTCCGAGTTCGACGGGATCGCCAACCAGCTCCGCCGGCTGGGCTTCTCCGTGCGCCGCACCCCGCTGCCCTACGTGTCGGTCGACTTCCGGGGCGCCTTCGAGGTCGAGGTCGACGGCCGGCTGGTGGAGGTAGTGGGCGAGCGCTTCTGGTACTTCGCCACGTCGAACAACTGCCTGGTCCAGATCGACGGCCGGTCCAAGGACGTGTGGCTGCCCACCTACGGCCACGCCCCGTTCGAGGAGCTGGCCGCCACCGACGCCGTCCACCGCCGCACGTGGGAGTCCCTCGGCTTCACCGTCCACCAGCTGGGCGACTTCCACCTCTTTGCCATGCGCCTGGGCGCCCTCCACTGCATCAAGAAGTACCTCGCCCGTTAGGGACGCCGGCGGGCGCTATGGCAGGCGGGAGAACCAGACCAGGCTGGAGGCGGCCGCGGCCAGGCCGAAGAACAGGCCCAGGCCGGTGAACCAGGAGGTGATCTCCCGCTTCTCGGTGCGGTAGCCGACCGAGCTGCCGATGTCGGAGTACACCTTGCGCAGCTCCTTGGCGGTGGCCGCCTCGAAGGCGCTCCCGTCGGTCTGCTCGGCCAGCTGGGCCAGGGCGTCGCGGTTCACCGGGACGGGGATGTTGCGGCCCTCGACCTCGACGAAGCCCTCGTCGGTGCCGAAGGCGATGGTGGACACGGGGACCTTGGCGTCGACCGCGGCGGCCGCGGCCAGCTCGTTGGACCGGCCCACGGTGGTCTCGCCGTCGGACATGAGCACGATGCGGGCCGGGGGCGGGGTCTGGCCGGGCGCGGTGGGCACCGAGGCGATAGCGGTCAGGCTGGCGAAGACGGCCTCGCCGATGGCGGTGCGAGGGCCGAGGATGATGTTCTGCAGGTTCTGCTTGATCAGCTCGTGGTCGGTGGTGGGCGACACCATCACCTGGGCCACGCCGGAGAAGACCACCAGGCCCAGGTTGAGGCGGGCGGGGACGATGTCGACGAAGGCGCTGGCCGCCTCCTGGGCGGCCACGATGCGGGTGGGCGCCACGTCGGTGGCCTCCATGGAGAGTGACACGTCGATGGCCATGACGATGGTGGCCCGCTCCCGGGGCACCTTGATCTCCTTGGCCGGCTGGGCGAAGGCCGTCACCATGAAGCCCAGGGCCAGGAGGAAGGCGGTGGCGGGTACGTGGCGGCGCCAACCGGGGCGCTTGGGGGCGATGGAATCGAGGAGGGCGAGGTTGGTGAAGCGGACGGCGTAGGTCTTGCGCCGGCCCTGCAGGAGGACGTAGGCCACGGCCAGACCGGCCAGGCCCAGGAGCAGCCACAACCGGTAGCCGGAGAGGAAGCTCACCGCTTCACCGCGGCCCGGGACAGGGCGTCGCGCTTGCGGCGGGACATGAGCACGAAGCCGACGATGTCGCGCAGCCAGTCGCCGTCGGTGCGCAGGACGAGGTGCGATGCGCCCGCGCCCCGGATCGCCTTGGCGATGGCGGCCCGCTGGGCGGTGGCCGCCTCCGCGTAGCGGCGGCGGAGCGACTCGTTGGCCGTCTGCACCTCGAGCAGGGCGCCCGTCTCAGGGTCCACCAGCGTGAGGTACCCCACGTTGGGAAGCTCAAGCTCCCGGGGGTCGACGACCTCGACGCACAGCACCTGGTGGCGGGACGCCAACGCCCGCAGCGGCCGCTCCCACCCCGGCGGGGCCAGGAAGTCGGAGACCACCACGGTGAGGCCCCGACGGCGGGGCGGGCGGACGAGGCTCTCCAGAGCGCCGGCCAGATCGGTGCTGCCGCCGCCCTCGACCCGGGGCCGGTTGGCGAGGGTGTGGAGGAGGCCGAGCAGGGCCTGGCGGCCGGGGCGGGCCGGGATCCGCTGGGTGCCGTCGGGGCGGACGATCACGGCCCCCATCCGGTTGCCGGTGCGGGCGGTGAGGAACCCGATGGCCGCCACCGCGGCCAGGGCCAGGTCGCGCTTCTCGCACCGGGCGGTACCGAAGTCGAGGCTGGCCGAGCAGTCGACGAGGGCCCACGTCTCCAGCTCCCGGTCGGCGATGGCGTCGCGCACGTGGGGGACGGTGGTGCGGGCGGTGACGTTCCAGTCGATGCGGCGCACGTCGTCGCCCTCGACGTAGACCCGGGTCTCGCCCGGCTCGGTGCCGTGGCCGGGAACCAGGCCCAGGTAGTCGCCCTGGAGGAGCCCGTCGAGGCGGCGGGTGACCACCAGCTCGAGCTGGCGCAGCACCTCCTGGGGGCGCCGACCGGCCGAGATCGGCACGGCAATCGGCGCCCGCGTGGGGGCGGCGGTGGGCGTGCGGGAGGCCAACTCAGGCCGAGCGTTCCATGTCGGCGCCGTCCTGG
This sequence comes from Actinomycetota bacterium, assembly GCA_034669165.1. Lineage (GTDB taxonomy): Bacteria > Actinomycetota > Acidimicrobiia > Acidimicrobiales > AC-14 > JAXDMK01. The sequence goes on along the minus strand of JAXDOC010000013.1, from coordinate 136,649 downwards.
CTGGGGGCCAGGCGGGGCTGGGGCACGGTGGCGACGACCTTGCTGATGAGGTCGTCGACCAGCTGGCCGTCGGCCAGGGCCTCGTAGGAGAGGACCAGCCGGTGACGGAGCACGTCGTGGGCCACGTCGACCACGTCGGCGGGGAGGATGTAGTCGCGTCCCCGGAGCAGGGCGAGGGCCCGGGCGCCGGCGATGAGGCCCAGGCTGGCCCGGGGGCTGGCGCCGTACTCGATGGCCGTGGCCAGCTCGGGCATGCCGTTGTCGGCCGGGGCCCGGGTGGACTGCACCAGCCGCACCGCGTAGTCGACGATGGCCCGGTGGGCGAAGACGGCGTCGGACGCGGTCTGCAGGCGGACGAGGTCTTCGAGGCTGATCACCTGCTGGGCGTGGGGCGGGTTGACGCTCATCCGCTGGACGATCTCGATCTCTTCCATGCGGTCGGGGTAGTCGACGACGATCTTCATGAGGAAGCGGTCGCGCTGGGCCTCGGGCAGGGGGTAGACGCCCTCCGACTCGATGGGGTTCTGGGTGGCCAGGACCAGGAACGGCTTGGGCACCGGGTAGGTGGTGCCGGCGATCGACACCTGCTGGGCCGACATCACCTCGAGCAGGGCCGACTGGACCTTGGCCGGGGCCCGGTTGACCTCGTCGGTGAGGACGAAGTTGGCGAAGACGGGGCCGAGCTCGACGTCGAAGGTCTCGGTGGACGCCCGGTAGATGCGGGTGCCGACCAGGTCGGACGGGATGAGGTCGGGCGTGAACTGGAGGCGCACGAACGTGCCGCCCACCACCTCGGCCAGGGTCTCGACGGCCAGGGTCTTGGCCAGCCCGGGGACGCCTTCCAGCAGGCAGTGGCCCCGGGCCAGCAGGCACACCATCATCCGCTCGACCACCCGGTCCTGCCCGACGATCACCTTCTTGACCTCGAACAGGGCCTGCTCGAGGGATGCGGCAGCGGAGAGTTGGTGGGCCTCGGTCATGCTCGAATGGTACGCCCCCGAGTCTGTGAAGGGGCTGTGTCCGGGTCGAGAATCGTCGGTGAAATACCTTCCGACTGGGCCCCGGGCATGAACTCGGGTTTGGCGCCCCGGCCCATGAGAAGGGGAACCACCTCGGCCGGCGGCTGGCCGTGGTGGAGGACGGCCACCACCTGCTCGGCGATGGGCATCTCCACCCCCACCCGGGCGGCCAGGTCGACCACCGCAGCCGAGGTCCGCACCCCCTCGGCCACCATCCGGGTGCCGGCCACGATGTCGGCCAGGCTGCGGCCCCTGCTCAACTGCTCGCCCACCCACCGGTTGCGGCTGTGGCGGCTGGTGCAGGTGGCCACCAGGTCGCCCATGCCGGTGAGGCCGGAGAAGGTGACCGGCTCCCCGCCGAGGGCGACGCCCAGGCGGGCCAGCTCGGCCAGGCCCCGGGTGACCACCGCCCCCCGGGTGTTGTCGCCGAAGCCCATTCCGTCGGCGATGCCGGCGGCGATGGCGATGACGTTCTTGAGGGCGCCCCCGAGCTCGCAGCCGACGACGTCGGGGTTGGTGTAGACCCGGAAGCTCCCGGTGGTGAACAGGGTCTGGAGCTCGGCGGCCAGGTCGTCGTCGGGGGTGGCCACCACGCTGGCGGTGGGCTGGCCGGCCACGATCTCGTCGACCAGGTTGGGCCCGGTGAGCACGGCGAAGGACTGTCCGGGCATGAGCTCGGCCACGATCTCGCTCATGCGGCGGAGGGCCACCTGCTCGACGCCCTTGGTGAGGCTCACGATGGGCGTGCCGGTGCCGGCGATGTGGGGCCGGCCCTCGGTGAGGACGGTCCGGAAGCCGTGGGACGGGACGGCCATGACCACCACGTCGGCCCCGTCGAGGGCCTCGGCCAGGTCGGCGGTCGCCCGCAGCGCCGGGGGGAGGTGGAGGGCGGGGAGGTAGTCGGGGTTGTGGCGGTCGGCCTCGATGGCGGTGGCCAACTCGGGCCGGCGAGCCCACAGGGTCGTCGCCACCTTGGCCGACAACATGGCCGCCATCGCCGTCCCCCACGAACCGGCGCCGACGACTGCCACCCTCATCGGGCGTAACCCTACGACCTCACTGGCGGGTGCCGACGGCCGTCGCCCGCTGGACGCCCGACCCCTGGGTGCAGCCCGGGTTGCTGGTATCGAAGGTGGTCACGATCGAGCCGCTGAGGCCGGTGGCGGACCAGTTGCCACGGGGCGTGCGGATGGCGGAGGTGGGTCGCAGGTGCACCGACACCGACGCCACGCCGGCGTTGGGCACCTGCAGGGCGCCCGTCGACAGGACGATGCAGTCCTGGGGGCCCGACACCGCCACGACATACTCCTCGGCCTGCCGGCGGAGGTCGAAGTCGCCCACCGGGTCGGTGACGGTCAGCTTGAGGGCGCACGGTGTCACCGAGCAGTCGGACTTGATCGTGTACGTCTTCTCCACCGTCTGGCCCACCTGGGTGCCGAAGAAGCCGGTGGACTCGAAGACGGCGAGCCGCATCGTCCAGGCGCCGGTGATGTCGGAACTGGCGATCTGGGCGCGGGTCGGGACCTCGCCGGTCGGGTTGGAGCCCGGTTCGCCCGTGGCGCCGGGGCCGGCGCTCTGGTTGAACTCGTCGGCGGACTGGTTGCGGTCGACGGCGACCGCGGTCCCGGCGCCGATCAGGATCATGATGACCCCGGCCAGGCCCCGGACGACGCCCCGCGGCGGCGGTCGCCGCTCGGCCCGCTTCCGGGCCGGCGCCGGTTTGGCGCCGGTGGGCGGGGCCTTCTTCGCAGCCGGGCCGGGGGGGGCGGTCGGCTTGGCCGCGGGGGTGGTGGCGGGGGGCCCCTTCCGGTGCTTCTTGCCCCTCGACCTGGTGGCCTTCGACGGCGGGGACGGCTTCGGTCGGGGCTTGGCGGGCGCCGGCGTGGCCGACGCGTCCTTGCCCGTCGACGCCCCGGCGGTGGCGCCGGCGGTGGCGGTGGCCCCGCCGGACTCCACCGCCGGTTCCGCGCTTCCGGCCGGGTCCTGCGCCGGCGACCCGTCGTCCGCTCCGCCGGGCGCGACCTCGGCCTGGAGGGACGTGTGATCTCCCGCCGCCTCGACGCCCGCCTCGGTCGGCGTGGCGGCCGCCTCGGACACGGGCTCGGAGGCGTCGGCCGCCGGTTCCCCCGGCTCGGCCGCAGTCCCGACGTCGGCCGCCGCCGGGCCGGCGTCGTGAGCCGACGGCTGGGCGGACTCGCCGGCCAGACCCGATTCCGTCAGGTCGAACGCGCTGGTCGCGTCGGCGGCGGTGGCGGCTGCCGGTTCGTCGATCGCGATGGCGGCTGGCCGACCGGGCTCGGCCGGCTCCGGTTCGATCGCGTCGGCGTCGGCGTCGTCGGTGGCGTCCGCCTCGTCCGTCTCAATCGCGTTGTCCAGTTCGTCCAACTCGTCCAACTCGTCCAACTCGTCTGCCGTCGGGTCGGCCACCACCGGGAGGGGCTCGGCCAGGGTGGCCCGGGCCGGCCCGACCAACTCCTCCGTCGCCTCGACGGCCGCCGCCGCCGCTCGTCGGGCGAGGGACGGCTTGGCCTCCCAGCCCTTGCCGAAGTCCGACCGGGCCGCCTTCTCGACCAGGCCCAGGAAGGCGGCCGCGTGCTTGGGCCGGTCCTTGGGCCGGGCCGACGTGGCCCGCTCGACGACCGCCTCCAGCTTCGGATGGCGGGCGCCACCGGCCAGGAGGTCGCGGAGCACGACCGCGGCGGCCAGGACGTCGGCGCCGGCGTCGACCGCCGGTCGCCCGGGCAGGCCGTTGAACCCGAATCCCACCAACCGGGGCACCCCGTCGGCGGCGACCACGATGCTGGCCGTCGAGACGTCGCCGTGGACGACGCCTTTGCCGTGCACCGCGGCCAAGGCCCGCAGCACGCCTTCCGTCAGCGCCACCGACTGCTCGGCCGTCAACCGACCGTCGCCCAGGATCTCCCCCAGCTCCCGGCCGTCGACCCAATCCTCCACGACCCACACCCGGCCGCCGCCCTCCACCACTTCGCGGATGGGCAGCACGTTTGGGTGGCCGACCTTCCTCAGCGCCGCCGACGTCGCCCGTAAGCGGCCGAGGAAGGCCTCGTCGGCGGCGACGGCCGCGTCCAGCTCGGTGACGGCGACGGCCTGGCCGGTCGCCGTGTGCCTGGCCCACGACACCGCGCCGGTGGGACCGACAGCCGGTCCGTCGGCGAGGGCGTAGTCGTCGAACCCCCCCACCGCTCCCCCTTCACCCGATCCCCTGGCTGACCGCTTGGGAGGCTACCTCGGCGCCCCGGCGCGCTCCCGTACACTCGGCCAAGGTGTCCCGGAGCCAGCTCGTCATAGCCCAGCTGTCCGACCTGCACTGCGGGTCCCCCTTCTTCGACGGCGAGCTGCTGGCCAACGCCGTGCGGGAGACCATCGCCCTCGACCCCGACCTGGTGGTGATCGGCGGCGACCTCACCCAGGAGGGCTACGCGGGCGAGTTCACCACCGCCCAGCACTACCTCGAGCCCCTGTTCGAGCGGGGCCTGACCGTCCTCGTCATCCCCGGCAACCACGACTCCAAGAACGTCGGCTACCTGCACTTTCGCGACACGTTCGGCGTGGGCGACGTGGCCGACAAGGGCGACCGGGTGCTCTCGCTCACCCTGCCCGGACGCGACGGCGCCGATCCCATGCGGGTGCGGGTGGTGGCCATCGACTCGTCCAAGCCCGACCTGGCCGAGGGCGAGGTGGGCCGGGAGCGCTACACGTGGATCCGCGACCAGTTCGCGGGCGAGGTCGACTTCAAGATCTTCGTGCTCCATCACCACCTGGTGCCCGTGCCCGGCACCGGCCGCGAGCGCAACACGGTGTGGGACGCGGGCGACGTGCTCGCCCTCGTCACCGACCTCAAGGTCGACCTCGTCCTGTCCGGGCACAAGCACGTCCCCCACGTGTGGCTCCTCGACCACGTGCTGATCGTGAACTCGGGCACCGTCTCGTCCCACCGGCTGCGGGGCTACACCCGGCCGTCGTACAACGTGCTGGAAGTCTCGGCCGAGGAGGTCCGCGTGACCCTCAAGTACCCGGGGACGGGTGAGCGGCTGGCCGGCGTGCTCAACCGGGAGCGCATGGCCCTCGAGTCGAGCGCGGAGCTGGCGGGGATGTTCGCCAAGGCCAATTGGAAGCCGTAAGCCAGATGAAAGCAGGGAGGTCCTGATGCCCGAGTGCCTCCGGTTGTTCCAGAGCGCGGTCGACCCCGACGAGCTCACGCTGCTGCGGCGGTTGTTCCTCGACGACGTCCGGCCCGCGTTCGCCGCCGTCCCCGGGTGCCTCGGGATCGAGCTGGCCGTGTGCGACCACTCCAACGCCGGCGGGCTGGTCGACATCGACGCCATCTCCCGGTGGACGTCGCACGAGGACATGGAGGCCGGCGTGGCGTCCCGACCGATCCAGGAGGCCGTCGTGCGCTTCCGCTCTCTGCTGCGGCAGGAGCCGGTGGCCAAGGTGCTCAAAGTCCTGGCGTGACGACCGTCCCCCTCCGCCTCGGGCCGCTGGCCGTGCTCCTGCCGGTGAAGTCGTTCGACGAGGCCAAGCGGCGGCTGGCCCCGGCGTTGGACCCGGCCGAGCGGGCCCGGCTGGCCCGGGCCATGGCCACGTCGGTGGTGGCGTCGGCGGCGCCCCTGCCCACGGCGGTGGTGTGCGACGACGCCGACGTCGCCGCCTGGGCCCGCGACCTGGGTGCCCTGGTGGTGTGGGAGCCGGAGCGGGGCCTCAACCGGGCCGTCGAGGCCGGGGTCGAACGGTTGGGGGCGGCCGGTGCCCGGCGGGTGATCGTCGCCCACGCCGACCTCCCCCTGGCCCGCGACCTGGTCTGGGTGGGCCGGTTCGCGGGGGTGACGCTGGTGCCCGACCGGCGCGGGGGCGGGACCAACGCCATCTGCGTGCCCACGGGCGCCGGCTTCACGTTCTCCTACGGCCCGGGGTCGTTCGCCCGCCACGGGGCCGAGGCCCACCGGCTGGGATTGGCCCTGCGGGTGGTGCGGGAGCCGTCGCTGGCGGCCGACGTCGACGTCCCCGCCGACCTCGGCTTCGCGGTGGCAGGCTTGACGACGTGAGCGTCAACCTGGCCCCGCCCGCCCGCGCCCTGGCCATCGGCGCCCACCCCGACGACGTGGAGTTCGGCGCCGGCGGCACCCTGGCCAAATGGGCCGCGGCCGGCTGCGAGATCTCCCACCTCGTCTGCACCGACGGGTCGAAGGGCTCGTGGGACCCGACCGACGACGTGGCCACGCTGGTCACCACCCGCCAGGAGGAGCAACGGGCGGCGTCGCGGGCGCTGGGCGGGATCGGCTCGGTGGTCTTCCTCGGCTGGCGCGACGGCGAGTTGGAATCGGGACTGCGCCAGCGATGGGAGGTCTGCTACTGGATCCGGCGGCTGCGGCCCGACGTGGTGCTGGGCCACGACCCGTGGATGCGCTACCGGCTCCATCCCGACCACCGCCACGCCGGGTTCCTGGCCGTGGAGGGCGTCGTCGCCGCCCGCGACCCGCACTTCTTCCCCGAGCAGAAGGTCGACCCCCACCGGCCGTCGGCGTTGTTGCTGTGGGAGGCCGACGAGCCCGACCACACCGAGGACGTCTCCGGCTTCCTCGACGCCAAGATCGCCGCCCTGCTCGAGCACCGCAGCCAGTTCCGCTCCACCATGCACATCGACGACCCGACGTCGGAGGAGGAGCGGGAGCGGTTCCGGGGCGTCGTGCGGGAGCGGGCCAACGACGCCGGCCGCGACCACGCCTTCCGGTACGGGGAGCGGTTCAAGCTCATCACCAAGATCTGACGGTGTCCTCGACGCCCCCCGGGGGCCCCGCGACCGGTCAACCGACGCCAGAGGCACCGTCACCGGCGGCCCGGTACCTGCCCACCACCCGGCGGGGGTGGGTGCTCTCCGTCGTCGCCATGCTCTACGTGGCGGGGACGATCGGCTTCGTCATCGGTGCCCGCGACGACGCACGGCCGGGAGAGGACTCGCTCGACGTCCAGTTCCTGCAGGACATGATCAGCCACCACGAGCAGGCCATCCAGCTGTCGAACCTCGAGTTGACCGCCGGCGTCGATGCCGGGATCAGGGGCTTCGCCCGGGAGATCCTGACCTTCCAGGCCTACGAGATCGGGATCATGGAGGGCAAGCTGGCGGAATGGGGCCGGGCCCCGCAGGACCGCACCGACACGGCGATGGCCTGGATGGACCACCCCGTCCCCGTCGACCAGATGCCCGGGATGGCCAGCGAGGACGAGCTGCGCCTCCTTCGCCAGGCCGCGGGCGCCGGCGTCGACGCCCTGTTCGTCCCCCTGATGCAGGACCACCACCGCGGTGGCGTCCACATGGCCGACTACGCGGCGGAGGCGGCGTCGGACCCTGTGGTGCGGGCGCTGGCGGCCCGTATGGTCCGGAACCAACGGGTCGAGATCGGCGAGCTCGACGCCGCCCGTCAGCGGGCCGGCCTCGATCCCACTCCGGAGGGGTACGTCCCGGCCGAGATCCCCGCCGACCCCGCCGACCCCGAGACCGGACACGAGGGCCACGGCGGATAGCGGCGAGGGCTGGGACACCCGCCGGGGGTCAGCGCTCCGGCGGGCCTCCGCCTGAGTCGGCCACGGGGGGAGCCTCGTCGGCCATCGGCGGGGCGGCCTCGGCGGCGGGCGGTGTCGGGTCGACGACCGGCGGGGCGGGCTCGGCTGCCGGCGGGGCCGCCTTCTTGGCCGCCGGCGACCGGCGGGGCCCGGCGGCCTTCTTCGCCGCCGGGGCCTTCGTCACCGCCGGGGCCTTGGTCGCCGCCGGAGCCTTCTTGGCCGCCGGCGCCCGCTTCACCGGCGCCTTCTTGGCGGCGGGCGGCGCCTCGTCCGCCAACGGCGGCTTCTCGTCCGCTACCGGCGGGGCTTCGTCGGCGAATGCCGGCGCCTCCTCGGCCGCAGGCGGGGCGGCGGCGGCGAAGGGCGGTGCGTCCTCCAGGAAGGGCGACTCGGCCGGCGGCGGGGTGTGGTGGACCACCTTCTCCACCGTCTCGACCACCTTCGACACCGCCTTCTTGGCCGCGTCCTTGTTGGACGACGCCGTCTCGCCCGCCTTCTTCCCCGCCTTCTTGGCCGCCTCGACGACCCCGAACTTGGGCCACGAGACCTGCTCGCCCTTCTTGGCCGCCTTCTTGGCGGTGTCGAAGAAGGCGTCGAGCACCTTCTCCGCCTCCCGCTTGGCGACGCCCGCACCCTTGGCCACCCGGGACACCAATTCCGACTTCTTCATGGTCAGGCAGGATAATGGCCCTCGTGACCATCAGAACCGGCCTGGCCGCGGGCCTCGCCGCCCTCGCCCTCGCTCCTGCCCTCGGCGCCTGCAGCGACCCGCCCGCCAGCAACTATCGGCCGCCCGAGCTGGGCGTGCCCGCCTCCGCCGAAGCGGTCACCGGCATCTACCGGACGATCCACCAGGGACTTCTCCAGCTCCGGGGCAACGGCGACCTCAACCTGGTCATCCCCACCCACATCGGCGCCACCTTCGGCACGTTCACCCTCGAGAACGGGGCCGCCACCGTCCGCACCGACAACTGCGGCGACCAGGTGGGCACGTACACCGTCGAGGTGTTGGCGGGGGCGGGCATCGGCCGGTCGACGCTCATGTTCGAGACGGTCGACGACCCCTGCGCCGTGCGCCAGAAGTTCCTGACCATCGACCCCTGGGTCTACGCCGACTCCTGATCCTGGCCCAGCTGCTCGGCCACCAGCGTGGCCAGGTCGGCGACCACGAACTCGGGCGGGTCGTCGACGGGCTCCTCCGCCGTCACCCCGCTCATCACCAGGGCGAAGGGCACCCCGAGTCGGCGGGCCATGAGCCCGTCGGTGGACGGGCGGTCGCCGACGAGAATCGTGTCGCCACCACCGCCGCCCGAGCCTCCCCGCTCGTCGACGAGCTTGAGCCGCTCGGCCAGCAGCTCGGCCATGGGGGCGTAGGGCTTGCCCGCCACCTCCGCCTCGACGCCGGCCGCAGCCACGACCGCGGCCAGGATGGCGCCGCCGCCGGGGATGGGGCCGTCGGGCGTGGGATAGGTGGTGTCGTCGTTGGTCCCGATGAGGCGGGCGCCGTGGTGGACGGCGAGGAAGGCGGCGGTGAGGCGGTGGTAGTCGAAGTCCCGATGGAACCCGACGACGACCGCGTCGGCGTCTCCGTCCCTGACCACCTCGACGCCCCGCGCCTCGAGCGCCTCCCGCACGCCGGGCCCGGCACAGAGCAGGGCCGTGCTCCCCGGTTCCAGCAGCGACGCCGCCGCCTGGGCCGACGTGACCACTTCGTCGGGCGTGGCCGGCACACCCATCCCCTCCAGCTTGGCCACCAGCTCCGACACCCGGGGGCCGGCGTTGTTGGTGAGGAAGATCACCCGCTGGCCGGCGTCCCGGAGCGCGGCGATGGCCTCGGCCGAGCCGGGGATCGGGTCCTCGGACAGCCACACGACGCCGTCGAGATCGAGAATCCAGGCCACGGGAGGTCCAGTTGTAGCAGCCGGGCCCGGGTCGGCCGGACGCCGACGCCGCCTACCCGGGGGCGGCGGCGAGGAATCGGGCCGCGATGGGCGCCGCCACCTGGCCGCCGACCCCGCCTCCCTCGACCAGCACGGCGAAGGCCAGCGGGCCCCGGAACCCGATGAACCAGGCGTGGGTGGCGGGCGGGTCGGCGTTGCCGAACTCAGCCGTCCCCGTCTTGCCGGCGACGTCCTGGCCGGCGACGGCGGCCGCGGTGCCGGTGCCGGTGCGCACCACCTCGTGCATGAGGTCGGCGAGGACGGCCACGGTCGACGGGTTGAGGGCGACGGGCGCCACGGTCGACGGCGGGCCGGTGACGCGGGGCGCCCGCCACGTCCCCGACGCGACCGCGGCCGCCACCGAGGCCATGTGGAGGGGGCTGGCCAGCACCCGTCCCTGGCCGATGGCGGAGGCGGCCCGGTCGGCGGCGTCGTTCGGGTCGGGGAACTCTCCGCCCACCGCGCCCACGCCGGCGTCGTAGCCGGCGCCGAAGCCGAAGCGCCGGGCGGCGGCCACGAGGTCGGCGTCGGACATCTTCTCGGCCAGGGTCACGAAGGCGGTGTTGCACGAGTGGGCGAAGGCGGCCCGGAAGGGGATCGAGCCGAACGACTCGTCCTCGAAGTTCTTGAACGGCTTGCCGCCGATGGTGGCCGTCGGCTCGCAGGAGACCGTCGTCTCGGGGCGCAGACCCCCGCCCACCAGGGCTTCCGACGTCACCACCTTGAAGCTCGACCCAGGTGGGTACTGGCCGTCGAGGGCCCGGTTGAAGGGCTGGTCGAGGGGCCGGGCCGACACCGCCCGCACCTCGCCGGTGGGGGCGTCGATGGCGACGATGGCCGCGGGCTCGACGACGCCGGCCAGGGCCAGGTCGGCCGCCTCCTGGACCCGGGGGTCGAGGGTGAGGACCAACGGCTCCGGCGGGGTGCCCGGGAACTGGGCCAGGACCCCGATCTCGACGCCGGCGTCGTCGACCAGGCGGACCTCGCCCGACGGCAGCCCCGCCAGCTGCCGTTCATAGGCCGCCTCCAGCCCCGAGAGGCCGACGTGGTTGCCCACCATGTAGGGCGGACCGAGCTCGTCCAGCCGCTCGGCCGTGATCTCGGCGACCCGACCGAGCAGGTGGAGGGCGAAGTCGTCGGTTGGCGCCACCCGGCCCGAGGTCTGCTGGAAGAAGACGCCCGGCACCGGCTCGAGCACGGCCCGGATGGGGGCGAACCGGTCGCGCGGCACCTCGGCCACGGCGACGAAATGGTCGGGCTGCACGCCCGGCGCGGCGAGGGCGGCGGCCACGGTGGCCGGGTCGGTGGCGAGCTGCTGGGTGAGGACCGTCTGCACCTGGGCCAGGTCGACGATGCGGTCCGGCTGGACGCCCACGACCACGGTGTCGGCGGTGGACACGAGGACGGAGCCGGCCGCGCCCAGGATCGGCGCCCGGCTGGGCCACACCAGGCCCACCTCGAAGTGGACGCCGGGTCGAAGGGAGGGGTGCAGCGACGACGGGTCCCACACGATGCGCCAGTCCTTCTCCCGGCGGACCAGGACGAGGCGGCCGTCGTACTGGAGGTGGCCGATGCCGCCGACCTCGAGGTCGGCGGTGTAGGTGGCCTGCGCCTCGTCGACCAGGACCGTCCGGAAGGTGGCCTCGGTGACCCGCAGGTCGTCCCGCATGGCGGTGATGGTCTCGGCGAACCCGGCCGGGGTACCGTCGACCACCGCGGCCATGGCGGCAGGGTCGAACCGCTCCCAGGCCTCCAGGTACGTGGTGACCTCGGCGTTCGCCAGCCGCGGCTTTTCGTCCTCGCGGGTGACGACGTAGAACACGCCCCCGCCGGCGAGGAGCGCGACGACCAGCCCGACGACCAGCAATTTCCCTTTCACCGGCGACAGTGTGCCCCGCCGGTGCCATCGGCCGAACCTGACGCCGGACGCGATTCCGCCCCGGACCACGACGCTGTGGTCCGGGGCGGCTCGCTGGAGGACGGGTCAGCCGTAGATCGCCTGGACGGTCCCGCTCACGCTGAACTGCATGGGCACCCGGCTGGTCGGGGTCGAGGCGGTGAAGGGAATCGCGTTGCCCTCGAAGACGTAGGTCGGCAGCTGCACCACGGTCTGGGCGAAGGCGCCCTCGCTGCAGTCGCCTGACCATGTGTCCGGCTCCCCTGAGTACTGGCCGAAGAGGCCACACGACCAGTCCCCAATCCCCCAGACGTCGTCCTCGATGCCCTGCAGGGTCACCGTGACCGACGAAGGATTGTTGAGGTACAGGGCGCCGGCCACGTACGAGCCCTCGCCGTCGGGGTTGACGGCGAACGTGTCCCCGCTCGACGCCGACTTGTGCCAGCCGTCACTCCACGAGGAGTAGCTGGTGTCGAAGTGCCACCACAGGTCTCCGGCGCCCTTGGTTCCGCCGTCGCCGTCGTCGATCACGTGGATCGAGTCGAACGTGGTGAGGAGTTGCACCCTGGCCTTGGTCGTGAACTCGCCCTTGGCCTGGGCCGATCCCTTGTTGCCGTTGGCTGGTGCGGTGAGGATCACGTGGTACTTGGTGGCCGGCTTGAGCGCCAGGGCGTAGTACTCGAACGCCCCGCCGGACTTCGGCACCGTCTGCTTCATCGCCGGGCCGGGGAACTGCCACTTGCCGTTGACCTGCTGCGGCGTCGCCGTGGAGACCTCGATGACGGTTGACGGGACGTCCGCCGTCCACTGCATGTGGGCGTAGGTGCCGTAGGCCTGGAACCCGGTCTGCTTGATGGTGGCGACGTTGGCGCCGAAGTCGGCGGAGGCGGGACCGGCGGCGAGGCCGAACATGGTGGCCGCGACGACGGAGGCGGCGGCCAGGCGGCGGGCGAGGCGGGCGGTGGGACGGGTGGTCGGCTTGTGGGTGCGGGTCCGGGTCCGGGCGTTCATCGTGCGCTCCTGTCGTCGGTGCGGGCTCCTTGCCCGGCGACGATGGGAGCGGCGGACCGGCCAGGTCCTTACAAGTATTCGAATCCCAATGTTGAGGTCAGTTGTTGAGCAGGTGGGCCGTGGCCCGGCGGCCGGGGAGCTTGACCACCTCGATGGCGTTGGGGAGCTGCTCCTTGATGGCGTTGTCGTGGGTGACGACGAGGACCTGGCGGAAGCGGTTCTTCAGCCGTTCCAGGGCGAGGAGCATGCGTTCCTTGCGCTCGTCGTCGAGGGGGCCGAAGACCTCGTCGAGGACGAGGAGGCCCACCGCCCCGCCCGCCTGGAACTGCACCTGCTCGCTGACCGCCACCCGCAGGGCGAGGTTGGCCAGGTCGGTCTCCGAGCCCGAGAACCGGGTCATCCCGTAGAGGAGACCCGCGTCGCGCAGTTGGATCTCGTACGTCTCCGGGTTGACGATGAGCTCGTCGTACTCGTGGTCCGTCAGCTCGGCGAACAGGGCCCCCGCCTTCTCCGACAGTCGGGGCCCCACCGACGCCACCAGCTCGTTGCGGAAGGCGTTGAGCATGTCGGCCAGGCGGCTGCGGTGGCGGGCGTCGTCGCCCAGGCCGGTCAGCTGCTCGTGCTGGGCGAGGGCCTCGGCCAGCCGGCGGGCCTCGGCGTCGGCCTTGGCCCGGGCCTGCACCGCCGCCACCCGGGCCTGGCCCGCAGCCAGGGCGGCCTCGTCGGCCGCGGCCCGGAGCCGGTCGCGCTGGTCCAGCGCCTGGCGCACCGCTTCGGGCTGGAATTCGAGGCCGGTGAGCTTGGCCCGGAGGTTGTCGAGGCGGCCCTTGCTCTCGTCGGCCGCGGCCCGCTCCACGTCGAGCTCGGCCTTGGCCGTGACCCGGCGCTCCAGCCGGCCGGCGATGCGCTGGCACTCGTCGGCCGCCTGGCGGCGGCGGTCGACCTCGGCCGCCAGGGCGGTGACGAACCCCTCCGCCACCTCCTCGCCGTGGGCCGCCTCGGCCCGGGCCAGGGCCGCCTCCGCCTCCGACCGCCGGGCCCGGGTGGACTCGTAGGCCTTCCAGGCGTCGCGGGCCAGCCGCAAGTCGATGAGCAGGGCGTTGGCCGCCTCCGCGGCCACACTGGCCGCGAACCCGGCCCGCCGCCGATCCAGCTCGGCCTCCACCAGCGCCCCCTCGGCCGCGGCCAGCTCGGCCGCCCGGTGGGCCTGGACGGCCTCGAAGGCGTCGCCCAGGGATTGGCCGCACAACGGGCAGTCGCCCTCGCCGGTGAGGTCGCCCGACCGCTCGACCGCGGCCCCGGCCCGCTCCCGCGCCGAACGGGCGGCGTCGAGCACGGCCTGCACCCGCGCCACCTCGGCCCGGGCCCCGTCGAGCTCGGCCCGGGCCGCTTCGTAGCCCTCCTCGTCGGGGGTGGGCGGGTCCTCGGGGGGCGGTAGGACGGCCACCGCGGCCCGGGCCGCCACCACCGCCTCCACCCGGCGGAGGCGGGCCTCGGCGTCGCGCCACCCCTCGGCCTCGGCCTGGAGCGACGCCAGCCGGGCGGCGGCCGCCTCCAGCCCGGCCAGCTCGTCGGCCAGCTTGGCCCCCGCGGCCAGGGCCCGGTTGTACTCCGCCTTCACCGCGTGGCCCTCGGCGACGATCCGGTCGTACTCCTGGCGCACGCCCTCCAGCCGGTCGGCGGTGCGCAGGGCGGCCTCGAAGTGGACCCGGGCCGTCTCCAGGGCAGTGTCGAGCTCGGACGCCTTCCACTCCAGGGCGGTGGCCAGCGACACCGCCTCCTGCAGCTCGGCCTTGACCCGGCTGAGGTCGGGCAGCATGTCGCGCAGGCGCTCGTAGGTGGCGGCCGCGGCCCGGGAGTCCTTGCGGGCCAGGTCGCGGGCACCGTCGAGGGGCGTGATGCCGAGGAGTTGGAGGACGAGCTTGCGGCGCTCGGCCGGGGGCTGGTCGCTGAACGCGGCCAGCTGCTTCTGCTCGGCGAAGACCGACGCCCGGAAGGCGGCGTCGTCCATCCCCAGGATGGAGTGCACGTAGCGGGCGGTGTCGCGCACGCCCTCCGCCACCTGGTAACCGTCGGAATGGGCCTGGGCCTTCACCGTCGAGCCCGCCCCCGAGATCGTGCGCCGCACCAGGTAGAGGTGGCCCTCGTGCTCGAACTCGACCTCGCTGACGCAGTCGGCCTTGAGCCCGGCGGTGCGGATCTCGTCGTTGGCGGTGCGCGACTTTCCGAAGAGGGTCCACCGGATGGACTCAACGATCGTGCTCTTGCCCCCGCCGTTGGGCCCGTAGATGCCCACCAGCCCGGGCGGGATCTCGAGGTCGAGCGGCTCCTCGTAGACCCGGTAGTTGCGCAGGTGCAGCCGGGTGATGCGCACGTTGCCGGCCCCGCCTAGTCGGTCGCGGACTCGACGGCCCGGGCCAGGTAGTCGTCGCCCATGGTGCGGATGCGGTCGCGGTCGAAGCCGACCAGGTCCTGGCCCTGCACGTACTCGCCCCACTGGGCCGGCAGGGACTGGAGCTCGGGCAGTTGGGCGTGGCCCTCCGACTCCCGGAACCGGGGTTCGAGCTTCACCAGCAGGGCCTGGGCCGACGCCTCCCGCACCGCCTCCCGGTCGAGCAGATGGAAGGCCTCGGGCTCGACCTGCTCCAGGTAGAGGCGGGCCACGGCCCCGTCGGGCACCGCCGCCGCCCGTTCGAGCACCGCCGCCTGGACCTCGGCCGGCGACAGCCCGAGGGCGTGGATGGTGGGCAGCGTGATCAGCGGGCGCTGGCCGGTGAGGGCGATGTGGCGGCAGACGCCGGTGTCGGTGTCGAGGGTGACGATGCCCTTGGGCTCGTCGGGGCTGTCGGCGAAGGAGAAGGTGTCGGTGGACCCGGCGTACCAGATGCCCTTGGAGACCTCGGTGTGGAAGTGGTAGTGGCCGAGGAGGACGAGGTCGGCCTTGAGCTCGGAGGCGTCGACCTCGATCTCGTTGATGTCGGCGTGGCGGGGCTCGACCTGGGGCACCCGGGGATGGGTGAGCAGGAGGTTGGTGCGGTCGAGGCTGCGGTTGAGGTCGGCCCGGTGGAGGGCGTCGAGGGTGTCGGACACGGTGAGCATCTGGGGGACGGCGTGGATGGTGAGCCCGGCGAAGTCGAACCGCTCGTACTGGAGGCGGTGGGCGAAGTGGACGTCCTTGAACGTGTCGGCCAGGGCCGAGTAGGGGCTGCCCGTGCCCGGCAGGCGGGGGGTGTCGTGGTTGCCGGTGATGACCACGAGGGGGATGCCGTGGTCGCGAACCTTCGACATGGCCCGCTGGGCGATGCGGAAGGACCGGTAGGTGGGACGGGGGTGGTCGAAGATGTCGCCCAGCCACACGACCAGGTCGGGCGCCTGGGCCAGGGCCAGCTCCACCGAGGCCTCGAACGAGATCTCGAAGTCGCGCTCGCGCTGGTTGACCCCCTCGGGCGTGGTGAACGAGTAGTACGACCGCCCGAGATGGGCGTCGCCCAGGGCCGCGATCTTCATCCGTCGACCCTCATCAATCCACCAGCGCCGCGATGTTGGGGGGGACCACGGGGCGGGGGACGGGTGGGGGCGGGCAGTCGCGCACCACGTGCGACCAGAGGTGGATCTTGGCCGGCACCGCGAACGGGGCGTGGAGGTTGGCCACCAGGCACTCCCCCGGCATGAGCGTCTGGATCTCGGGGCCGAGGGCGGAGATGTCCTGCTTCGACGACGAGCGCAGGATGGTGCGGTCCTTCTCGTCGGCCAGGCCCAGGATGAAGAAGGTGTTGAACTGGCTCAGCAGCTCGCCGTCGAGGAGCTTGGGCTGCTGGGTGACGGCGCACAGCCCGACCTTGAACTTGCGCCCCTCCCGGGCCACCCGGGGGAACACGTTGGACTCCTTGTCCTTGTTGGCCGACAGCACCCGCTGCGCCTCCTCGAGCACGATGGCCACCACCGGCAGCCGCTCGTGGACCTCGGGGTGGTCGAGGTAGGCGGCCGACCACTCGTCGAGCACCTTGCGGGCCAGGAACGAGGCGACCAGCACCTCCTCGGTGGACCCGAGCCCGCTCACGTCGACCAGCACGACCTTGCCCTCGCGCAGGTCGCGCAGCACCGCCGAGCCGACCGACACGTGGGCGTCGGCCGCGATGCACGGCAGCTCCACGATGCGCCGGGCCCGCCGATGCACTACTTGCAGGGTGTTGAGGGCGACCCGGGAGTTGAGCTCGACGTCGCGGAAGCCGGGCAGGTCCTCCACCGTGGAGAACTCGAGCAGCCACGACAGCCCCTCGGTGACCGACGACGGGCCCCGCGAGTAGTGGCGCTCCAGCTCGAACAGGGCTTCCTCCTGGGGCCGGCTCCAGTCGTAGGCGGTGCGCAGGTCGTCGACGGTGAGCTCGCCCAGCCCGACCCGCAGGGTGGAGGTGTTGGGCAGCGAGCGGGCGGCGTAGGTGCGCAGCCGGTCGGCGGCCCACGGGTGGCGGGCCAGCTGGGTGCGGTACTCGCCGTGGGGGTCGACCAGCAGCAGCCCGTAGCGGCCCTGGGCCCGCATGACCCCGCCCGCCAGCACCATCATCAGGTTGGACTTGCCCATGCCGGTGGTGGCGAAGATGCCCACGTGGGTGGCCAGGCTGTCGCCGGGGATGCCGACCTCGAAGTCGACCACCGTCTCCCCGCTGCGCAGGTTGCCGACGGGCAGGTCGCCCATGCGGGTGCGGAGGAAGGCGAAGTCGGCCGGTTCGGGCGCCACCACCCGGGAGAACTGGGTGGGCAGGCTCTTGGGCTTGCGGAACTCTATGCCGGTCGGATTTGGCCCATCCGGCGTGAGGTAGCCGAGGCAACGGCAGGTGGCCACCCGGTAGGTGCGGCGGGCCTGCTCGTAGAGGCGGTGGGCGCCGTCGTCGCCCCGGTCGTCGTCGGCCAGGAGCGTGCCCGCCACCCGCTCGGCCCAACCCGGCTCCCGGTGCTCGCTGCCGTAGGTGACGTCGACGATGCGGAACAGGTAACGCCGGCCGGTGGCCTCGTCGACCGCCACCAGCAGCTCGCCCAGGAACAGGTCCTCGTCGGGCCCGGCCCGGAAGACCCCCTCCAGCACGTTCTTGCCGAACAGCCGGCCCCGGCTGGCGCTCGCGCTCCCGGCGGCCATCTAGAACCGCTCCATGAGGCCGTGGCGGTCGGCGAAGGCCCGCTCCCGCACGTCGTGGGGCACGCCCACCCGGTCGAAGTGGCCCTCGACCTCGAGCCACGCCTCCTCCCGGAGCCAGCCGGGGCAGGCGGCCAGCCGGTCGGCGACGGTCAATGGGTACGGGTAGCCGGGGAAGGCGGCGTCGTCGGACAGGCCGGCGAGGGCGGACAGGACCGGCTCGGCATCGACGTCGCCCGGCAGGTCGATGCGGAAGGCGAAGCGGGCGTCGGGGTCGAGGCGGGCGGCCACCACCTGGATGCCGGCCCCATCTCCCGGAACGTCGACGTCGGGCCGGGTACGGGCCACGGGCGTCCACCACATCGACCGTGACCCCAGAAGCACTTCCGCCTCCAACTCGAGCTGCCCCAGCAGCGGCGCCCCGCCCCGGGCCAGCGACGAGCGCTTGGTGACGCCCGCCAGCGTCACGCCGGCGGCCGCGGCCCGCTCGAAGAGCCCCTTCAACCACGCCGACGGGATGCGCCAGTCGGGCACCAGATCGCCGTCGACCAGCACCAACGCGCCCGGCTCGGCCTCGGCGATGCACTGCTCGACCGCCACCCACTCCTCCCGGTCACGGAGGAGGTTGAGGTCGATCTTGGCGTCGAGACGGATGCCGAGGCCGAGGTCGGCCGCCACCGCCCGCTCCTCGCCGCAGCCGACCAGCCGGGCCTGGAGCTCACCTTCGTACTCGACGCACCCGCCGTCGCGGAAGCGCACCCGGGCCGCCCGGGTGACCACCAGCTGCAGGCAGCGGGCGTCGGCCACCAGGGCCTGGCCGCCGTCGACGGCCCACACCTCGGCGGGCGCCGCCGCCCGGGCCAAGGGCCGGGGCGCGATGTCGGACGAAAACACCAGGTCGGTGCCGGTGGGGTCGCTCAGGGCGCCGCCCCCTCCGGTGAGCAGCAAGGCCAGCCGTTCGGCCGCGAGCGCCAGGGTTGCAGAAGTCATCGTCTACAGCGTGCCAAGGACGTGCGACAGTTACAAGCTTGTAAGTAGGACGCGTTCACGGGCCGACGGCCTAGGCGCCGTCGGGGACGGTGAACGAGAAGCGGCTTCCGACCCCGGCGTTGCCCTCGACCCAGATGCTGCCGCCCCGCCGCTCCACGATGCGCTGGCAGAGGGCGAGGCCGATCCCCGTCCCCGGATAGCGGTCGCGGGAGTGGAGCCGGTTGAAGATCCCGAAGACACGGTTCCGATGGCCGGGCTCGATCCCGATCCCGTTGTCGGCGACCGTGAGCCGCCACCCGTGGCGCATCCGCTCGGCGGAGACGTGGACCTCGGGAACGACGTCGGGGGCGACGAACTTGACCGCGTTGGCGACCAGGTTCGACAGCAGCTCCCGGAACAGGACCGGGTCGCCCATGACCGTCGGCAGGGCGCCGGCGGTGACCCGGGCGTCGGAACGGTCCTGGGTCTCGGTGAGCACGTCGGCCAGCACCCTCTCGAGGTCGACGTCGACCATCATCGGCTCGTCGGTGGTCACCCGGCAGAGGGCGAGGAGGTCCTCGATGAGGGCATCCATGCGGGCCGCGCCGTCGAGGATCCACCCGACGCACTCCCGTCCCCGCTGGTCGAGCTGGCCCCGGTGGGTGCGGTCGAGGAGGTTGGCGAACCCCGAGATCGCCTGCAGCGGAGACTTCAGGTCGTGGGCTGCCAGGTAGGCGAAGTCGGCCAGGTCGGCATTGGAGCGGGCCAGCTCCTGCTCCATCCGCTTCCGGTCGGTGATGACGAGTTGCTCGGGCTGCCCGGCCTCGTCCCGGAGGAGCGACCGGCTCTCCATGGCCACCACCAGGTCGCCGTCGGGGCCGAGGTACCGCTTCTCGGAACGGAACTCGTCGATCACACCCGCCAGCAACCGATCGACCCGTTCGGCCTCCGCCGCGACATCGTCGCGGTGGGTGATCTCGTCGAGCGTGAGGCACAGCAGCTCGTCCTCCGAGTAGCCCGTGATCTCGCACATGGCCTGATTCACCCTCGTGAACTGGCCTTCGGGGCTAATCAGGGCCATCCCGATGGGAGCGTGCTCGAAGACGAGCCGGAATCGCTCCTGTTCCGGATCGGGCGCGTGCACGGGTGGAGTCCTACCGCCGTCCATGCATTTCACCGTGTTCCGCTCGTGTGACCGGAGGCATCCCCGTGCGGGCTGCCAACACTGACAACTCTATTGCGTACGCTGGGAGTCCTTGACGGCGCCCGGCGAGTCCCGCCCCCTCGTCCTCGTCGTCGACGACGAGGAGGCGGTGCGGACCCTGCTCAGCCGGTACCTCGAGGTCGAGGGCTACGACGTGTGCGTCGCCGGCGACGGTGCGGCCGCGCTGTCGATGATCGAGGAGCGGCACCCCGATCTGGTGCTCCTCGACCGGATCATGCCCCCCGACGACGGTCTCGACGTGCTCACCCGGCTGCGAGGGACGAGCGACGTGCCCGTCATCCTCCTCTCCGCCCTCGGCGACGAAGGGGAGCGGGTGGTGGGCCTCAAGCTCGGGGCCGACGACTACGTGGTGAAGCCCTTCTCGCCGGCAGAGATTGTGGCCCGGGTGTCGACCGTGCTGCGCCGGGGCCGGACCGTCGATGCCGCCCCGGCCACCCCGGCCACCCCGGCCCGTCTGGAGTTCGACGGCCTGACCCTCGACCCCGCCTCCCGGGAGGTGACCGTCGACGGCGTCGTCGTCGAGACCACCTTCAAGGAGTTCGACCTCCTCCTGTTCCTCGCCACCTCGCCCCGCCAGGTCTTCTCCCGCGAGCAGATCCTCGACCACGTGTGGGACTCGTCGTCGGAGTGGCAGGACCCGGCCACGGTCACGGAGCACGTCCGCCGGATTCGCCGCCGAATCGACGCCGACCCCGACAATCCCCGCTGGATCCTCACCGTCCGGGGGGCCGGTTACCGCTTCGAGCCGTGAGTCGACGCGCCGCGTCCTCACCCTCATCCTGACCCCGTAGCGGGGCCCGGCCCAGTTGGGCGGCTGTTGGGGAACCGCAGGGGTTGGCTTGTCATGGGCCCGCCACTCTCTTGTCTGTGCCTCGGGAACAACAACGAGCCCGAAGCACGAGTACCCCTCAATGACGCTGGGAGTTTTCTACCGATGGGACGAATGAAGCTAGGGATGGCTACGGCGGTATCACTCGTCGCACTTTTGGGTGTGGGTTGTGGTTCCGACGCCAAGCCGGTGGCCAAGACGGCACCGACGACGGTTCAGGCCCCGGGTACGTCGCTCGTACCGCCGACGGATGCTCCGTCGACGGCACCGGTGAAGGACCCGAGCGCTCCCGGAGCCGCGCCTTCCCTGCCTGCAGACGTGGCGACCTTGGCCACCGTCCCGCAACCGTCGGCCGAGGACCTCCAGAGCCTCATTGCAGGGATCACCGCACAAATGCAAGTCCCGCCTGCCTCTACCGGGAGCACGGTTCCTCTGACGCAAGAGCAGATCGAGGCCCAGGTGCGGGAGCAGTTGAGGCAACTCGGTATCACGTACTGAGGCACGCACCACTCGCAAGCTATTTCCATCGGGACATCCCTGGTGGATCAACCCTCATACATCAATTAGGAGAACGTCATGCGCAAGTTCCTCGCCCTCGGCGCCACTGCCTTCAGTGCAGTCGCCCTCACCTTGGTTCCGGCCAGCCCCGCCCACGCCCTCCCCATCGTCGACAACGGCATGATCACCAGCCTGTGCAGCACCCTGCCCGGCACCGTCGTCAACCTCGGCACCGCGGTCGCCACGTCCACCCTCGCCCTGGGCAACGCCACCCTGGACAACGGGCTCAAGCAGACCGCCCTGGCCACCTCCACGACCGGCCTGGTGACCGCGGTCGTCAACCACGTCCTCGCCGCCAACACCAACAGCGATGTCTCCATCACCGGCCCCGCCGTCGGCACCGCAGTGACCGACTACGCAGCCAAGACGGTTGCTGCCGGCGCCGCCTTCGACGCCATGACCGGTGCGCAGCGCCTGGTGACGTCGAACCTCAGCTCGCAGGCCTTCGCCGCTGGCGTCAGCTCCGGCCTCTGCATCATCTAAGTCCGTCACTCCCGGGCGACGAGGGCGCTCCGCTTCGGCGGGGCGCCCTTGTCGCGCGCCCTGCCAGTGGCGCGAATTACACGGACGTAGCCCGTAGGATCGCCGGGAATGCCAGATTCCCTCGAGCTCCCGCCCCGGCTGGACCTCCCCCTCTTCGCCTACGGACTCCTGCAGCCCGACCAGCCGGCTTACGGCGGCGTGGTCGCGCCCCTCGTGGCCGACGCCAACCGGGCTCGCCTGCCGGTCGGCGGCCTGCGCTACCGCGACGGCCTGCCCATTCTCGACCCGGACGGGGCCGCCGGCGTCGAGGGCAGCCTGCTCCGCTTCGCCCCCGGCCAGGAGAAGGCGGCCTACGACGCGGTCTGCGGGTTCGAGCCCCGCCAGCACTACCGGTGGCACATCACCGATGCCCGGCTGGGCGTCGACGGGCGGGGCGACGGTGCCGACGACGGCGGCGGCGGGTCGGTGCGGGTCAACGTCCTCCAGGGCCGCCACCCCGAGCGGGGCGTGGCCGACGAGTGGTTCAGCTCGTGGTCGGCCGACGCCGATCCTCTGCTCCGCTACGGGCTGCACGCCGTCCGCCGGGCGGCCCTCGAGCACGGCGTCGCCGCCTTTCCCTCGCTTCCCGGCGACAGCCCGGCCCTGTGGGAACGCTTCTACGGGCTGCAGTCGGCCTACCTCCTGCTGTGGTCGGCGGTCGAGCGCTACGCCGCCATCGCCTGCTCCCCCAGCGAGGAGCCCCTCGCCCGGGTCTACCGCCTGGGCGACGACCAGTCGTTCAAGGAGAGCGTGGTCGCCGCCGGCGTCGCCCCCCTGGCCAAGACGGCCGACGCCCGCGACCCGGGCCGGTCCCGTCGCATCCGGGAGGACGGGAGCGGCGCCATGTACGCCTGGGAGTCGGTGCGGGCCACCCTCGGCCACCCCGGCCGCACCGCCTTCGTCGAGGGGACGGTGCTGCGGCGCTCGCTGGTGGAGCTGCACGACACCCTCCGCCTCCTCCTCCTCACCCGCCTGCCGGGCGTGGCCGACACGTGGCGGGAGCTCGACCCGGAGGGGTCGGTCCACCGGTGGCTGCTGCGCCCGGTCGTCTCATCCGACGGTCTGAGCCAGTGACGTGAGCCGGGGGTCGAACGTCGGACGGACGGTCTTCGGGGTCGCCGCGGCCGCGGGCGTGGCCGGGCTTCTCAACTACACCCCCCCGCCCACCGAGGTCCGGGCGGCGGCGCCGGTGCCATCGCGACCGGTCGTAGCCGGCCCCTTCACGGCCACGCCCGCGTCGATCCCCCTGCCCGTCGAGGTGACGACGCCGACCACGACACTCCCGCCGCCGGCGCCCACGACGACGGCGGCGCCACCCGTCACCCAGGCTCCCCCGCCACCGGTGCCCGAGCCCGCGCCACCGGAGCCGCCGGAGGTGGTGTGGGGGCCGGCCCCGACGCCCGTGGCCCGCTACGCACCGGCGCCCGTCTACTACCCGCCCGAGCCGGAGCCGGAAGCCGCCCCCGCCGACGACTCCGACGACAAGTGCGCCCACTTCGACGAACTGCTGTCCGCCCTGAACGACAGCGACCTCCGCGCCGCCGTCGCCACCGTCGGCTGCGGCTGACCACCCTCCAGCCGGGCGGCCGTCAGTCGATCTCGGCCAGCACCTCGCCGATGATCTTGGTCATCCGGTGGGCCGGGACCGGATCGCCGCCCTCGGCTTCGGCGACCTCGGCGGCGAAGGCCTCCACCGAGTGGACGCCGCCGACGAGGACGTGGCGCAACGCCTCCCCGCTGGCCTCGGGATCGTCGAGGGCCTCCACCGCCGGTGCCACCTCGTGGTCGGGTGACGTCGCCACCGCGTGCACGAGGGCCATCGCCTCCTCGCGGCCGGATGCCGTCGACACGACCGGCTCCCGGTCAGGGTTCTGCTGCCGGTCCCACTCGGCCAGGGCCTCGTCGTACCCACCCTCGCCGGGATGGAGCACCCGGGTCGTGGGTTCCGCTTCCACCTGCGCCGCCTCGTCGTCCGCTCCGGTGGGGGCAACGTCCGCGTCGTCGTCGGACTCGTGGCGCCGCACCGGCTGAACCGGCACGACCAGGGTTCCATCGGCGTTCCGGACAATCTCCATGATGCGGTTCTCCTCGGGTCGAGGACGTCGCGCACGACGCCCGTACCCTCCCTGTACCCAAAAAGGGGGGTTCAGCCGCCGCGCAGCAGGGTGTCGAGGACGAGGACGGGGCCGACCAGGAACATCATGTAGAGGGCGAAGGCGATACCGGTCATGGCCACGGAGATGCCGAGCATGAGGGCGTAGAACAGGACCACGAAGGGGCCGCCCACCAGGACGAGCAGCAGCTTGGCGCCCACGCCCATCGGCCGACGCCCGTCGTCGAACTCGACGGTGGCACCCATGGCCCGCAGGTGGGCGATGCGGCGACCCATCTTGGTCTGGAAGCCGGCCAGGGGGGAGTCGTGCTTCGGGTCGGCCGGCCCCGACGCCTGGGGCCCGACCACGAACAGGTGGGCCACCGGGTCGGTGCCCGGGAGGACGCCGCCGCACTGGGTCAGGGCGACCAGGCCCGCGGCCAGACCGTCCGGGTAGCGGGTTAGCTCCACCGCGGTGGCGTCGGCCAGCGCCGACCGGGCCCGCCACGCCCGCCGGAGCAGCGGGTTCACCAGGAACAGGGAGAAGAGCAACTGGTTCATCACGAAGGCCAGCTGGGCCGCCATCAGCGGGAGCAGCAGCACGCTCAGGCAGCCCTTGGCCTCGACCGTCTCGCTCCCGCCACCGCCCTGGGCCTCGAGGAGGGCGAGGGCCGCCTCCTTCGCCCGCTCGGGATTTCGCGCCGCCGAGCGAGGGCGTACGAGCAGCCGGAGGATGGGCCCGAGCGCCCGCCGGGCCCGGCGCTCGGTCGGGGCGGTCAGCACCGCCGAGCACAGGCCGAGCGTGTAATACAGGCTGGCGATGGTGCGGGCGATGGCGAGGTCGCCGTTGCCGACCCGTCCCAGCAGGTGGGCGACCACCCCCTGGGTCTCCTCCCGGTTCAGCCCGTCGAGCAGGCCCCGCGACACCACCACCGCGGCGTCGTCCGGGGAGCTGCCGGTGACGGCGGCGTTGGCGACGGGCGAGTCGACCACGTGGACGGGGGGCGGCGGCAGGCCGCCGGCGATGGCGATCTCGGCCACCACGTTCACCAGCTGGTGCTCCTCCAGGTCGCCCGGGCGGGGCGGGCGGGCGCCCATGGCCAGCAGCTCGGCACCGGTGCCGGCGTAGCGGAAGAGGCGGCGGACGGCGACCCAGGCGCCGGTCAAGGCCACTGCGCCGGGGACGACCAGGACGACCACCAGGGTTGCGACGAACCGGGGGACGTCGGCCACCCGGTCGTTCTCGAACGCGTCGCGGAAGGGGCCGAGCAGGTCGGGCGTGTGGACGACCAGGTTGGCCAGGTCGTTGAGGATGACGACCACCGCCACCAGCAGCGGGGAGAGGGCGGCGCTCAGCGGGATGCCGATGAGGGCGACCGCGCCGGCGCAGGCCAGGGTCCACCGCCAACTGGCCCGCCGGTGGCGACGCTGGGCGCGGTCGAAGCTCTCCCGGTCGACCGGCCCCGGAACCGGCCGCCACTCGCCCGCCGGGCGAGGGTCAGGAGTGTCCACGACCCAAACCGTGCCACGCCGAGCCCCTACCGTGACGGCTCCGCCCCCCGGGGTGCCCAAGGGCGTCGGGGTGCTAGGGCGCGGGGGTGCCGGCCTGCTGGGCGGCGGTGATGGCGGCCACGATCTGGCCGAACTCGGCGTGATCGGGTGAGACGAACGGCTCTGCGTCCGGCACCGTCGCCAACAGCTGGAGGAAATCGTCGAGCGACGAGCCGTCGGCGGCCGGGAGGTGGGACGAGAAGATCCGGCTCGGCTGCAGGCGGCGGACCCGGGCCAGCACCTCGCCGAACCGCTGCCGGTCGACGATGTGGGCCCACGGCGAGTCGGACGTGGCCCAGCCGAGCATCCCGCCGGCCAGGGCGTCGGGGTGCACGTCGTCGGTCGACTGGGTCGGCTCGGGCAGGATCGCCCCGAAGGCGTCCACCGAGAACATCGAGCCGGTGGACTCGTCGATGAACCCGGTCGACAACGGGTTGTCGTACAGCGGGGGCATGATCGCCCGCAGCGTGCGATCGCCGACGTGGAGAGTGTCTCCCTCCCGGATGGCGTGGACCCGGTCGAGCGGCACGTGCCACCACGAGGCCATCCGCAGGGCGGTGAACGCGTTCGTCACCAGGCGGGCCCGCGGGGCCAGCGTGAGCACCTGCTCGATGCTGCCGACGTGGTCGGCGTCGTCGTGGGTCAGCCACACCCAGCGCAGGGCCGTGGGGTCGACGATCGAGGCCAGGGCGTCGAGGAAATCCGGCCCGTCGAAGCCGATCCCCGTGTCGACGAGCACCGGCTCCTCGGCGAGGAGGACGAAGGCGTTGATCGGGAGGACTCCGACCCCGGGCAGGGCGAGATGGGTGGGAAGGACGTGGACGTCGGGGCCGACCTGGTAAGGGGCGTCCATCACACGCCTCGCGTTATCGGATCGGATATCGCCATCATCGGGACCTCCTGGGACGAGGAGTCGGATCGTGGCCTGACGAAAATCTTACGCCCAGGAGCGACGGCGAGGGGTCGCGCCAGTACGGTTGGGACGGTGCCCTACCAGGCCGCTCCCGACCGCTACGACTCGATGGAGTACCGGCGCTGCGGCCGCCGCGGGTTGCAGCTGCCGGCGGTGTCCCTCGGCCTGTGGCAGAACTTCGGCGCCGACCGTCCCCTGGAGACGAGCCGGGAGATCCTGCTGCGAGCCTTCGACCTGGGCGTCACCCACTTCGACCTGGCCAACAACTACGGCCCGCCCTACGGCACGGCGGAGGAGACCTTCGGCCGGGTGCTGGCCAGCGACCTGCGCCCGTACCGGGACGAGCTCGTCATCTCCACCAAGGCCGGCTGGGACATGTGGCCCGGCCCCTACGGCGACCGGGGCTCGCGCAAGTACCTCCTCGCCAGCCTCGACCAGAGCCTGCGCCGGATGGGGCTCGACTACGTCGACATCTTCTACTCCCACCGCGTCGATCCCGACACCCCCGTCGAGGAGACGGTGGGCGCGCTCGACTCCGCCGTCCGCCAGGGCAAGGCCCTCTACGTCGGCATCTCCTCGTACTCGGCCGAGCGCACCCGGGAGGCGGCCGCGATCCTCCGGGAGCTGGGCACTCCCCTGCTGATCCACCAGCCGTCGTACTCGATGCTCAACCGCTGGATCGAGCCCGACCTCCTCGACGTGCTGGGCGAGATCGGGGCCGGCTGCATCGTGTTCTCGCCGCTGGCCCAGGGTCTGCTGACCGACCGCTACCTCCACGGCATCCCCGAGGACTCGCGCGCCGCCCGCGGCGGCTCGCTGCGTCCCGCGCACCTGAACGAGGAGAACCTGGCCCGGGTCCGGGCCCTGAACGACATCGCCGCTCGGCGGGGTCAGACCCTCGCCCAGCTGGCCATCGCCTGGGTGCTGCGCGACGAGCGGGTGACGTCGGCCCTGATCGGGGCCAGCAGCGTCGCCCAGCTGGAAGGGAACCTGGCCGCCCTCGCCAACCGCCACCTCTCGGAGGAGGAGCTGGCCGAGATCGACCGCTACGCCGTCGACGCCGGCATCAACCTCTGGGAGCGATCGAGCACCGCCTGAGGCGGCGGCGTCGCCGCGGTCGTCGGCGATCCGGGTCCTATCTGGCGGGTGGCGTCTCAGCCGAGGTTCCGTTGATCGGGAGGGACGCCGGCCGTACAGTGCTCACAGTGGCCGCGAGCGATCCGGTGTCCCGCATCACCCCTGAGGGCCGTGTCGAGACCGACCCGACGCCGGGCGTCGTGCGAGAGCAGGCCATCGCGGTCCAGGGCCTCTGGGCCGGACTGGCCAGAACGGCGCCGGGAATGACCTCGGGCTGGCACCACCACGGTGGGTATGAAACCTCGATCTACGTTGTTTCGGGCCGGCTGCGGATGGAGTCGGGGCTAGGCGGCGAGGAGGTGGTGGAGGCGGTGGCCGGCGACTTCGTCCACGTTCCCGCCGGGGCCATCCATCGTGAGTCGAATCCGAGTGACGGCGAGAGCCACGTCGTCGTCGTCCGCGCTGGCCAAGGGGTACCGACGGTCAACGTGGACGGTCCCGCCTGACGGCGAACCGGGTGGCAGCGCGCCGATCCACCTCCGACCTATGGAAACTGCTGCGCCCGAGGTCCCACTGACCGGCGGCTTGGAACGGCCGTGCCTCCAGGTGCGCCATGGCGGTTCGCGGAGCTGCCAACGCAACCATGAGAGTGCCGTCCCGGCGTCGATATTGATCGGCAGCCGCATCGGGCCCTCCTGCGCAATCCCGGCAATCCCGGCATGAGTTGTCGGGGGGGCGGGCTCAGCCAACCGATACAGGGGCAAGGCCGGGCGATTCAGGCTCATCGGGTCCTTCCCAGAGCAGTTCGAATAACATCCCTGTGAGGCCGTAAGTCTTTACAAGGGCTCGGAAGCCCCCGGAGCTCGAGGAGTCTTCATTGCAAAGAACCTCGGCCACGTCGGTCTGAGGGATTTTGAACAACATCGGCCCTGGTAACCGATGCCCATGAAACACGTACCGATCCGGAATTCCGAAGTACTTACCATCCGCACGGTGATCGTAACTTCGGGCGGGATCAAGACAGTCCAGATCCTCGGTGATATTGAGCAGGCTCAAGACGTCATCCTCGAAGGGTAACGGCAACACCTCGCCAGCCTCCGAGAAGTGCGGCTCCAGCATCCGGGCGACGTCGCCACCACAGACCAGAGTTGCGCACCGAGCAGGTGCCAGAGGTCAGGCCTGCGTCGCCGGGGGTAAGGAGCGAAAACCGGTGGCGGAACCCACACATCGGCCTTGGACGTGCCGTCCAACGTGAGGAGGTCCAGATAGTCAGACAGCTCGCCGTCGACCGCCAGCAGACCGAAGTCCGTCAAGTCGAAGTCGACGCGGTAGACCCTCTTCATGATCGCGAGCCTGTCATGAGAACCCGCTGGCCGACCCATCGTCGTAGGGCGCACGCTTGAAGCAGTGGCAGCGAGTGCGCGCTGCCGGTGGGACCTGGTGGCACTACTGGAGGAGCACGGTCAACAGGTCCGGCTCCTCCGCTCGAAGAACCCTGGCCGCGTGCTCTACGAGGACGACTTCCAGGTTGTCGTGGAGGAATGGAAGGGCCTCTGAGTGACCGACCGCAATGTGCCGGACCTCTCCCCGAGTCCCAGCGGCGCCGAGCGAGAACCATCGTGCAAGTGTTCTGATCGGGTAGCGGGACGGGCGGGGCGGGCAGCACCGGCATTTCGCGTTGCAAATTTTCGTCGGGGACCCCCCGCCCCGAGATCACCGGGCGCAGGACCTACCGTTGAACCTGTGCGTCACATGGCCCGGGCGACGTTGTGGGTGCTGGCTGGGCCCGCCGCTGGCATCGTCGTGCTCGGCGGCCTGGCCCCACCGCTGTTTCTCATCGACGCCCAGGTCCAAGATGCTGGGCCTCCCGACTACGGCATCGCCCTCGTCGCCGGCCTGATCGAGCGACCTGTTCGCTGCTCACGTCATTACGGGCGCCGAGACCGCAACAGGGCCCCCACGGCGGCGCCCTGCGGCAGTCGCCTCTCGGGGGCACGGGTGTGATCCCGGCGGGCATGAGATAAGTGCCGTTGCTGAGATCGTGGTCAACCGGGCTCATCCAGAAATGGCCCCGCGCGTCCAGGACCCAGCTCGTCGCGTTCTCCCTGAGCCCACTCCGCCAACGCGCCGCCTTTGAACGAGACGCGCCAGACGACGGGGTCCGCGTGGACAAGGGTCCTGATGATTGCTTCCGCCCGCTCCTCCGGCACTCCGCCTTCGTCCGGGAAGTCGATGACGATCTGCCGGCCGCCGCTACGCAGACTGACCATGACGCCTCGTGTACTCTCCGCGACCCCCCCTGACCGCCACACCGAGACGCCGGCCGCCGCAAAATCGAAGACCCAGTGCGGATCAGCTAGCGGCTGGGCTCCTCTGCGTAGCGCTTCCCCTACGAGCCGGGCGGTCCGCCGGTTCGGGGACTCCCAGAGGCGATTGCGGTGGGCTCGTTCGAGTTCCTGCTCGTATTCCTCGACATCGAAGCGGAAGGGGTCCAGCTTCAGCTTCCGGGACGACGGTTCGTCCCCAGAGCCTTCACTGAACTCATCCCAGATCACCTGATCGCCGGCGCGCCGGATGCGCGCCACCACCGATCCACAGCCTTCCTCGCCGCAACCGCAACGCTGTACAGCGACGTGGCGCGGGCGGTCCGTGGCGGCCAGCTGCGAATCGGCTCCGAGGAGTGCGTCCGGGTCACGTCCCATCCCTCCCCACGCTTCGCCGAAGACGTCTTGGCCGTCGACGAGGATTCTCAGCTCGTGCCGCTCGTCGAGGTGCCCGTCGCTCGGAGCTCGCACGGCGAGTCGCAGGGAGTTCACCATCAAGTTCCATGATGCCCGTGTCGGCGCCGTTTCGATGCGATTGTTCTGGGTCCCGCCGCGAGTGAGATCAACAATGGCGCCCCCGCATGGAACACTCCTGCGCCCGAGCGGCCTCACTGGGCGCCGGTTTCGATACGGCCCGTGCCTCCGGGTGCGCCATCGCGGTTCGCCGAGCTGCCGACGCAGCCGAATGAGAGTGCCGTCCGGCATCGATACCGATCGGCTGCAGCATCGAGCCCTTTGGCAGAATCCGGCATTGTCGATTGCCCTTTCCGGCGTTGCCCCGGGCTAACGGTGACACACTGAGTTCGGTGTTCAAGTACGGCGACATCTCGTTCGGCGACAACGTGCGTATCGTGGCGTCAGACTCGACGACGGCATCTGGTCACGCCGACCGGGTCGGTGTTTGCTACGGGCTGACAACGCCCTCGGTGACGGGAGTGGAGGTGGTTGGGGGCGCCGCTGACGATGTCGCGCTCAACGTCCACTTCGATGAGGAGCCCGCCCAGGACGCTTGGTTCGCACCGGAGCTAGTGGCGATCGTCGATCACGCAGTCGGCTCGCAAGCCACGGTCGGCGATCAGGAATTCGTCAAGACCGAGGACGGCAGCTGGGTGCAGGAGCCAGCTACTGCCGAAAAGTCGCCCCGGCGTGGATGGTTCAGGCGCGCGTAGCGCAGCGGCACGATTGAGATCGACGTCGGTCGAGCGTTCCTGCCCGGTAGCCAAACCGGTGGGACAGGCGACAGCCGGCATTCTCGCGGTGGGTCGGGTGCCACGCCGCAGTCGGGTCGTAGGCTCAATCCGTGGAGGACTTCTTCGAGGCGATGCAGCAGATGCAGACAACGCCGCTTACTCCACAGCTGATCGCGGAGTTGCCGGACGAGCGTCTGGACGATTGGGTCTGGGCGAGGTGTGCCACGTTTGCCCACCCATGCGATTATGAGACGCTCGTCCCACTTCAGGAGGGAGTCCGCGCCTACGTCGTCACACGCCTCTTCGAGTGGGAAGTAGGCAACGGCGGCCTGCACCAATACTTCTTCAACCATCCCTCCACCGACCTACTCGGTCTTGTTCTCGATGGCTATGCGTATCTTGGCCTCGAAACCGCCCGTCGCATCGTGGAGGAGGACATCGCGCCAATTGCGGAGCAGGAGCGGGAATGGCGGGAGTCACTTCGCGACTGTTCCATTGAGACATTCGCTAACTCGTACGCCGATACAGAGCTCACCCAGTTTGACGAACGAATCGAGCTCCACGACGCCGAGCGAATCCGATACGTCAGAGCGAATCCGACCCTCTTCGCTCGGTAATCGACAGCCACCGGACCTCTCACGCCTCCAGGTGGCGGCGAAGCAGCTCTGCGATCTCTCGATCGCCCGTTTGATGCTCGTACTCGGCCCAGGCGGAGCCGACCTCCCCGACCTCGAGAACGATCGCGTCGGCATCGCCTGGCCTCAACGTACGTGTGCAGCGCACGTCCTGCCCGTCCTCGGTTCCGGCACGGCGGCGAAGCTCCGCCTCCACGTCCGTGGAGGCCCACCCCTCGGCGATCTCGAGTGGCGTCCGACCGGCACTGTTCGCAACACGGGGGTCGGCTCCGTGGTCGAGGAGGACACGGACGACCGCCACGGATCCGTGCTCGACCGCGAAACACAGAGGCGTGTCACCCTCGGCGTCGGCGTTCGGATCCGCCCCTACCTCGAGCAGCATGCGGGCTGTTTCGTGGTGGCCTCCACGACTGGCCCACAGCAGCGGTGAGTAGCCGGCACTGCCGCCGACTCCGGACTCGCGTTGATTCGGATCGGCGCCGTGCGCCAGCAACTCGTGAATCACCTCGCTCTTGCCCCAGGACGCGGCAGCGCACAGAGGCGTCCCCTCGCCGTCTCCGGTGCTCTCCCGGTTCGGGTCGGCCCCGGCCTCGAGCAGGAGGCGTACGACCGCCGGGTCTTCGCGTAGTGCCGCTACGTAGACCGGGGTGGAGCCACCGTCGCCGACCGAATTTGGTGCGGCCCCCTTGCGCAGGAGCGAGGCGACCTGACGGGCTGCTCCCACAAAGGCGGCGTCCACGAGTTTCTGGTCTAGCGACGTGGCCATGAGCAATTGTCCTCGAAACGGATCGGCCCGCCGAGGGATTTCGCCGGGCGAGCCCCACCGTTCGACAGAGCGGCCGGCCGCCCGGTAAAGACGCCACTGGGCCGTTCCTGTTCGGTCAGCCGAAACGACAGAACGAGAAGG
The DNA here is from genome assembly GCA_034669165.1 of Actinomycetota bacterium. Lineage (GTDB taxonomy): Bacteria > Actinomycetota > Acidimicrobiia > Acidimicrobiales > AC-14 > JAXDMK01. Next base: position 104,277 of record JAXDOC010000013.1, on the reverse strand, counting down.
TCCCGGCAACGATGATCTAGAGGCCCGGGGATCCACCACTTGGACAGTGAGGGAGACCAGGGTCCGGGTGGGTGCCCGGGCCAGGTCTGACCCCAGATATACCGGCTGACGCTCTCGTCTTCGAGGGTTGTCCTTGGATTGATCTGTCGGCCTGGCCCGGTCACCCACTCGGCACCACTGGTACCGACCGGTCGGGCGAAGTGACCTACTGGGAGCTGTCCAAGAGGCCCGTCGTTGTCCTGTCCGCCCGTCCCGGCCGGCTCGGTGCACCCCCACCCAGCGAGAGAAGGGACGAACCGTGACCACCTTGGCAGACAAGATCACCGCAGGTGTCGACACCCACCTCGACGTCCACGTCGCCGCCGCCCTTAACGCCGTCGGCGGCCTGTTGGGCGTCGAGTCGTTCCCCGCCGACGGGGCCGGCTACCGCCGGCTGCTGAGCTGGCTGCAGAGCTTCGGCGCCGTCGTCCTGGTCGGCGTCGAGGGCACCGGCAGCTACGGAGCGGGCCTCACCCGCCACCTGCAGGCCAAGGGCGTGGCCGTCGTCGAGGTAGACCGGCCCAACCGCCAGGGAGCGCCGACGGGCCGGCAAGTCGGACCCCCTCGACGCCATCGAGGCGGCCCGAGCGGCGCTGTCGGGACGGCAAAGGGATCGCCCAAGACGCGAAACGGCAGCGTGGAGGCCATCCGGGTGCTGCGCGTGGCCCGCTCCAGTGCACGCAAGGACCGGGTCCGGGCCCTGAATGAGCTGCGCAGCCTCATCTCCACCGCCCCCGAGGAGCTGCGTGCCGAGCTGCGCGGCCTGAGCATCTTCAAGTTGGTGAACAAGGCCGCCGGCCTGCGTCCCAACGGCCGCACCGACGTGACCAACGCCACCAAGCTGGCCATGCGGAGCCTCGCTCGACGGGTCCGTGACATCGACGCCGAGGTGGCCGAGATCGATGCCGTGCTGGGCCCGCTGGTGGCGGAGACGGCCCCTGACCTCATCACCCTCAACGGCGTCGGCACGGACACCGCCGGCGCTCTGCTGGTGGCGGCCGGCGACAACCCCGATCGTTTGCGCAACGAGGCGACCTTCGCCCGCCTGTGCGGGGTCGCCCCGCTCGACGCCTCGTCGGGCAAGCAGCAGCGCCACCGTCTCAACCGGGGCGGTGATCGACAGGCCAACGCCGCCCTGTGGCGGATCGTGCTCGTCCGCCTGCGCTGGGACCCGAAGACGAAGGCCTACCTCGAGCGGCGGTGCAAGGAGGGCCTCACCAAGCCCGAAGCCATCCGGTGCCTGAAGCGTTACGTCGCCCGGGAAGTCTTCTATTACCTGGTGCCGCTACAGGCCGCTTGACATCACTGGGAGCATCAATTCGCAGCAGGGGTTGGCGGCGTGGTGCCACGAGGCGTCTCCTGGCACTCTGGTTCGATGATCAGCCGACGTGGGACGTTGGCCGGGCTGTTCTGCGCCGCGGCCCTGGCCACCGGTTGCTCGTCTGGGGGGACGGACACGGCCCCATCGTCATTGGGAACATCGCCGTCGACAACGCTGCCAGAACCGGTTGGGATTGGTGCAGCCGACCTGCTCGCTGCTCCCGTCCCGAGCCTTTGCCAGCATCCGGCGGGGAACCTCGTGGACGGAAAACTCCCAGGTATCGCCCGTAACCAGGGCACGGTCGCCCTCGGGTGGGCCTATGAGCACGATCCGGCCAGCGTCGCGGTCGGCGACCTCGATGGCGAGCCGGGTGCCGAGATCGCGGCAGTGATCAGCTGCAACCGGGGAGGGGTTCCCTGGGCCAACTCGGTGCAGATTTACGGGTCTGGCCCCACGCTGCTGGCCAGCGTGACTCTCTCCGACCTCGTGCCCGACGATGTCGGTCGGGCCGCGGTTCGCGACCTCACCTACGACGACGGCCGCTTGTTCATTCGTTGGAGGACAGGACAGAAGCGCGATAGCGGCTGCTGCTCGACCCTCGATGCCCATGCCCGAGTCCACCTCTCCGACACCAACCTCGTCGTCGACGAGGTCGAGTCGTTCCCCGAAGGACCGGCCGTCGAGCGCATTCTTGCTGCGGTCGTCAGTGGCGACCGGGCGACCCTCGACAAAGTGAGTGGGGGCAAGCCCAGGATCGCCGAGTCCCTGGCGAGGTTGGGTGCTGGGGCCGCCGGCTTCGGATCCGTGACCTGTCGCTCCCAATCCTTCGACGCCGATGACAACCTCGTGCCAAGCCCGGTCAGCGGCAGCCGGACCTGCGAGGTCGAGCGCCCCGGCACCACGCGAGCGCACATCGGACTGGAGAACGCGGGGACAGGCAACGGCGATTGGACGGTCGTCGACGTCCTGCCGCGCTAGGTCGAGGGCCGCGGTGCCCCAGGCTCCTGCTGGTTCCGGTAGTCCATTCCATCGAATACCGGGTGGATTCCCTCTATTGCGGTCGGCAGCGGTCGGCCCCGGCGCCGTTATCGATGAGCGCCGCCTCGTCGGAACCCGGCACTTCTTGCCGATCGGTTCCGTTCATAGGCCGCCCATGGGCGCGGGGGATAAACTTGCCGCATGAGTACCACTGGGTGGTGGGACCGGAAGAGAGCGGAGGCCGACGGGGCGATGGCTGCTCAGCGCACACGGCTCCGAGAGATACAGGAACACCCACCGTCTTTTGTCGGAATCGTCAACGCACATCCCTGGATCGTTCGAGTATTAGGCGCATTGCTAATAGCCGGTGAGATCGCCGTTGGCGCGACAGTGACCGCGCTAGTCACCATTCTCGCCCTGGCGGCCCTCCATTTGTGGCGCTGGGCGAACCGCTCCTCTCACTAGCGAGCGACGCACACTGAGTGCGATCGGTCAACGCGCTCCTAGGTCCGTCGTATCCCCCGTGGCGTCGGCGCCGTGCGCATCCGCGGGGCCCCTCAATCCAGGACCCACACGCCGACGGTGTGGTTCGGGGGCGTCCGTTACGTCAGCTACATCAACGACACCGCGCCAGAGAAGCGTCTACGACGAAGCCCCGGGCCCTCGTCGGTTACGTCGATGACGCCCTCCGCCGACTCCAGATAGGTGCCGTGTTTCATCGCCGCAGCACCTCTTGGACCGATCAGTATCAACGTCCGCGAGCGTTCCCGGGTTCCCGGGAGCCACCCGATGTGACGGCATCCGGCATCTTGATCCGGGCGAACGTCGTGCTGCGAGAGACGCGTCGACAAATCTCGCTACCTCGGCCTACCGTTCATCGCATCGCTCGTTAGTGGCTGCGGGCGCCGGCCTGAGCATCCGTGACCTTCCGTGGCAGGCCACGCCGTAGGGTGCGCCGGTCGGCCACCGTGGCCCGACGCGAGCGCGCCCGAGGACTAGGCGGCGGGTGCGACTTCCTTGGCGTCGGCCGGGGTGGGGAGGGGGACGACGGCCGCCCGTTCCGCCCGCTCCAACGCCTCGTGGCGAGCCATCTGGCGGCTGAGGGGGAGCACCCCGCCGAAGAAGATGCCGCTCAGGAAGCAGGGCAGGATCGACACGGCCAGCGCGTTGCCCAGGCCGGTGCCGGCCACCAGGCACATGCTCACGAGGAGGGCGTAGATGGCCGGTGTGCCGATCAGGAACCCGAACAGGATGTCGGCTCCCAGTTCGTGGTCGGACACGGCGTCGCCGCTCGAGACGCTGTGATCGGGTGTGGTGGCGGCGAGTGTCGACACGGGCAACCTCTCGGTCGAGAGGATTGTCGAGATAGGCCGCTCGCGTGCGAGACCGGCGGACAACGAGGTCCTCGGGGGGAGGCCCAGCATAGCGGTCGCCCTGGCTGCCTCAGGACCGGCGTCGGGCCCGGCCGCCGCGGGACGACACCGCGGTCAGGAACTTGGGCACCCGTCCGCCGGGCCAGGCGGCGGTGGCCGCGGCCCGGACCGGGCTGAGACGCTCGACGGGCACGACGGCCATGAGGCAGCCGCCGGGCAGGGTGCCGGCTCCGAGCGCGCCCGCGGCGCAGGCGGCGTCGGCCACCGCCCGGGCGGCCTCGTCGCCGGCCAACGACGTGGCCACGGTGAAGAGCGGGCCCAGGCCGGCCACGCCCCCCCGCCGCAGCTCCTCCACCGCGGTCAGGGCCAGGTCGGGGATGCCCGCCGGCTGGCTGTCGACGATCTCGCCCAGGTCGATGATCATCAGCCGCAACTCGGCCGCCACCAGGTCGAAGGGGACCGGCTCCGTCGTCATCTGCCAGGTGTCGACCAGCACGGCCGTGTCGTCGGGGCAGGTGAGCGACGCCAGTTGCGCAGGGAGATCGCCCAGCGCGGCCCGTTGCCCGACGGTCAGGTCGACCCCGAACAGCCCGTCCAGCGCCGACGCCACCACCGACGTGAGGCCCACGTCGGACTGCATGCCCGCCCCTTCGGGCAGGGCCGTCCCGACGAGCAGCGACATCCCGCCCAGGGCGTGACCGGCCCGGGCCACGCTGTCGACCACCGCCAGCGGACGCTGGGCCCACCGGGGCAGGTCGTCGAGCTCGGTCAGGGGACGGGTGAGCTCCTTGCCCGCCTGGCTGCCCGAGCGCAGGTCGACCATGTCGTCGTCACGGGGGGCGGCGGCCACCGTCGCCCCCCACTTCAGGGGGATGGCCAGGGCGTAGCGGTCGCCGGGCCGGCCGAACAGGGTGAGCGCGCCCGGGGCGGAGGTGACCAGGGTCGCCTTGTGGCCGAAGACCTGCTCGTAGAGGTAGGCGGTGAGGCGCAGCTCGGGCTCGGCGTCGGACTGCTGGGTGACGTCGGGCAGGTCGGTGACGGCCATCTCAGGCGACCAACGTCTCCAGGTGGTCGGCGGCCGCGGCCGCTCCCCCCGCCGCCGCGAACGACCGCTGCAGCCGCTCGGCCGCGAACCGGTAGGACGGTTCGTCGAGCACGGTGCTCACCGCCTGGCGCAGCTCCGACGCCCGCAGCCGGGCAAAGCGGACCCGGATGGCCGCGCCGGTGGCCTCCAGGTGCTGGGCCACCACCGGCTGGCCGTCACGGATGGGGGCCACCACCTGCGGCAACCCGTGGGCCAGGGCCTCGGCCACGGTGTTGCTCCCCGCGTGGGACACGACCGCGTCCATGTACGGGAGCAGGTCGAGCTGCGGCACCCACTCGACGACGATCGAGCCCGCCGGCGGCTGCTCCACCGTCCCCTCGGGCGCGACCATGATCAGCTGCACCAGGTCGCCCAGGGCCTCCGCGGCGATGCCGAAGAAGCGCTTGCCGGCCTCCGCGTTGAGGCTGCCCAGGGAGACGAGGACCCGGCGGCGGTCGGCGTCGAGGCGGTCCCAGGGGAAGTCGGGCGACGGCGGGCGGGCGGTCATGGCCGGGCCGGTGAAGACGTAGTGGCCGGGGAACGTCACGCCCCGGCCGATGAGCTCGGCCACCGTGAAGCAGAGGACGAGACGGTCGGAGAAGCGGAGGTCGACGGGCTGGGCGATGCCGGCGTCGCGCTGGAACCGGTCGAGGAGGTCGAGGACCCACGCCTCCACCTTGGGCAGGTCGCGCAGCGGTCGGGACAGCTCGGCCGGGGTGGTGGCCGACGTCACCCACGGCAGGCCCGCCCGCAAGGCACCGACGGGACCGGCGATGGCCTGCTGGTCGGCGATGACGGCGTGGGGCCGGAAGTCGGCGATGGCCCGGTCGACGCCCGGCAGCATGGCCCGCCCGAGCGGCACCACGAACTGCTCCCAGAAGAACTTCAGCGCGGCCACGCCCTGGATCTCCTGCCACGACGACCGCAGGTGCACCAGCTCGGCGTCGAGGGCGTCGTCGGACGCGGGGTAGACCCGGGAGCCGGCCACCAGCAACGAACCGAGGGCGCCCTCGTGGCCGGCCCACGCCACCTCGTGTCCCCGCCCGACCAGCTGCTCGGCCACGGCCAGCGTCGGGTTGATGTGCCCGACCAGGGGCGGGACGACGAACAGGTACCTGCTCACCGATTCATCCCGCCGCGACCAACGCCGGGACAAGCTCATGCCGCTCGGCCCACTGCTCGCCGAGCCACTTGACGGAGGAGGCCCGCAGGTCGTCGGTGGCCTCGGCCAGGACGGTGTGGGCCAGGCCGGGGTAGATCTCGAGGGTGAGGTCGGCCACGTTGGCCCGCAGGATGTCGGCCGCCCCGATCAGCTCCGACGCCCCGCCGTAGACGGCCAGCACCGGGCACTCGATGGTGCGCAGCTCGCAGGGCTGGATCGACCGTCCGCAGGCCAGGTCGGTGATGATGCTCGTCCCGTTGAGGAGCGAGTCGGCCGTCCGCAGGAACTTCACGAACTTGCGCTGGCTGAGCTTGAACGCCTCGGCCGACAGATGGTCGCGCTCCAGGCGCATGGCGCCGGCGGTGAGGGTGTTGGCCATGTCCTCCTCCCAGGAGGACCCACCGACGGTGGCGTAGTGGCCCTCGACCAGGATGATCCCGGCCACCCGGTCGGGGTGGGTCATGGCCATGCGGGCGGCGACGACCGCGCCGTAGGAGTTGCCCAGCAGGTAGACGGGGTGGTCGATGCTGCAGGCGTCGAGGAGGGCGGCCAGGTCGGCCACGCTGTCGTCGGGGCCGTAGCCCGTGGCCGGCCGCTCGGAGCGACCGTGGCCCCGGAGGTCGTAGAGGAACGCCTCCGCCCCCGCGTCCATCACCGGGCCGGCGAGCGTGTAGTAGAAGCTCGACAGGTTGTCGATGATCAGGCCGTGGACGAAGACCACCGTCGTCCGGGGGATGGCGTGCTTGGGCACCAGCCGCTGCACGTGGAACTTGACCCCGTTGGCGACGACGTCAGCCATTGCTATTTCCCCCGCTCTCGGTGATGCACTCGTGGATGTGGGTGACGAGGCGGCCGACGGTCATCGACACGATCTCCTCCAGGTCCATCTCGCCGACGAAGGCCACGAAGTCGACCCTGTCGCCGTACTTCTCCCGCAGCCGTTCGGCCAGGGCGACGAACTCGATGCTCTCCACCGCCAGGTCGTCGTTGAAGCTGGTCTCGGACGTGACCTCGGTGTCGAGGAGGAAGTCCTCGCCGATGACCTCGACGAGGATGCCCACCACCTCGTCGAGGATCTTGTCCTCCGTCAGCTGCGTCATTGCGGGGCCTCCAATGGGGTGGTCCAGGCCACGGCGTAGGTGGCGGACGGACCGTCGATGAGTCGGGTGGTGGTCTGGTAGCGGTCGCCGTCGGTGAGGATGTCCAGCACGTCGCCGGCCTTGCCGGTGACCTCGAAGTTGCGGGGGTTGCCCAGGAACCCGGTGCCGCGGGCCTTGGCCACCGCCTCCTTGGCCGCCCAGAAACGGACCAGGGCGGTGGTGCGGGCGTGGGCGGCGTGGGTGGTGGGGGCGGCGGTGGCGTCCGCCTCGGCTTCGGCGTCGAGCAGGCGGTGCTCGGCGGCGGTGAAGCCGATGCGCTCGGTGTCGAGGGCGCGGTCGTCGACCGCCTCCACGTCGACGCCGACGGGTCCGGCGGGCGACACCATGGCCACCCCGAACTCGCCGCTGTGGGCGATGGAGACGTGGAGGTCGCCGGCGAAGGGGCCGGTGACGCGGGGCTGGCCGGTGGGGTCGTTGGAGACGGTGATCTCGCACGGGAAGACGGGACCGTGGCCGTGCTGCCACAGGTGGTGGCGCACGGCGTCCTTTGCCGCGATCCGGCCGAGCAGCCACTGGCGCTGGCGGCGGGCGCCGAGTCCGTCGTACTCGGCCCGCTCGGCGGCGTTGAGGTAGCGCCGCATCATGAGCTCACGGGAGGCGGTGCCTGGCCAGCGCTCACGGACCAGGCACCACCCACCCAGCTGGGACTCGCCCACCCCAGCGACCTCGGGATTGAACTTGAGCTTCCAGATGACGTCGTCGGTGGCGAACCGCCGCGTCGTCCAGCCGTCGATCTGGCACCACGTGCCGCCGTCGGGCGTGCGCAGGGTGGCGTCGGCCCGCATCTCGGTGTCGGTGAGCTGCGTGAGACGGGCGGTGCAGGCGAGGAGCTGCGGCGTCGGCGGCTGGGGGCCGTAGAGGCGGATGGCGTCGACCGACACGGGGAAGACGGTGCGGTCGGATTCGACGCCCACCTGCATCCAGTGGCCGATGAGCTGGCCGGCGCTGTCGAGGAGGGCACCCGGCGTGGGGAGGGACCGGAGGACGCCCCGGATCCCGTCGTCGGCGAAGGCGGTCATCTCGGCCACGCCCGCGAACTGCGGGCCGTGGAACATCCACCGGTCGTCGTAGAGCTGCGCCGCCGACACCGGCGGCGTGCGCTCGGCGGTGAGGGGCTGGTCTGTCGTCCTGGGCGGCACGGGATAGGTATCGGCCAGGAGGACGGTGCCACTGGAGTAGCCCTCGATGGTGACCTTGACCCGGCCGGGGCCGTCCTCGACGGCGGTGACGGTGGTGGTTGTGGCCGGCGCCACCACCAACCACCGCATGGCCCGGATCTGGTCGAACCCGACCACCGTCTTGCTCGGGACCAAGTCGCGGGCGGCGTCGGCCATGAGCTCGAGGAGGGTCGTGAGGGGGACGACGGGGAAGCGGTCGGAGTCGTCGGCCCACCCCTCGGGCTGGAGGAGCAGGCAGTGGTCGCGGACGTACGGGAGCGTGTCGAGGGAGAAGGTGCGCACGACGGACGACCGCCGAGGGACGGGCGGGGCGGGCGGCGTCATGGCCGTGGGGAGCGGGGCCGCCGACTGCCAGGCGGCCACGATGCGGCGAGCGGACTCGGTGGCTTCCTGGAGGGCGACGCTGAGCTCGGCCAGGACGGGGTTGCCGCCGGACTCGATGAGGTCGGCGTCGACGGTGGGGCCGTCGGAGCCGGTGATCTGGGCGCCTGTGATCTGGGCGGCTGTGATCTGGGGGGCGGAGCCGTTCAGCCGGACGAGGGGTGTGCCGAGGTCGAGGCGGACGGTGGTGCCGGACGGGGTGGCGCTGGCGCTGCCGGCGGCCGGCGGGGCCGAGAGGCGGTCCCAGCGGATGTCGCGGCCCTCGGTCCACAGGGCGGCGGCCACCCGGCGCAGCTGGGCCATCCCCGACCGGTTGGCCACGTTGGCCGTGACCGCCAGGAAGCGCTGACCTGCAAGGGTGTCGTCGACGAAGCCGGGCAGGCTCCCGGGGCCGACCTGCACGAAAGCACGGACGCCATCGGCGTGAAGGCGGCGGGTGAGGGGACCGAAGCGCACCGGCTCCAGCAGGTGGCGGATCACGAGGTCGCGCACGGCGGCGGGGTCGTCGGGGAAGGGGGCGACGGTGGTGGCCGACCACACCGGCACCGACGGGCGGTGGATCGGGAGGCGCTCGAACGAGTCCCGCACCGGCTGGAGGTAGGGGGCGAGCATCGGCGAGTGGAAGCCGGACTTGAACGCCATCGGCTGGGCCATGACCTGGTCGGCCCGCAACCGCTCCACGGCGAGGTCGACCGACCGCCGGGAGCCGCAGATCACCGACTGGTGGGGGCAGTTGTCGTGGGAGACGGCGACGTCGGGGAGGCCGGCGATGGCCGTCGTGGCCCGGTCGGCACCGCAGCCGAGGGCGGCGTAGACCAGGTCGGGGACCTCGACCACGCCGGGGCGGAGGGTGGCCACGAACTCGTCGATCGAGGCCCGGTCGTACAGGCCCGACGCGATCATGGCCGTCCACTCCCCCAGGCTGTGGCCGGCCATGACGTCGGGCCTCACGCCGATGCGCCCGAGGGCGTCGGCGAGAAGACGTCCGACGGCGATGATGTCGAGTGAGCGCTCGACCAGCTCGTCGCCGCCGGAAAGGTTGGGCCGGGCCATGCGGAAATGGTCGGCCACGTCGTCGACCCGGGGCTCGAACTCAGGCTCGAATCCGGGGAAGAGGAAGGCGATTTTTGTCGTCTGGTTGACGAGAAGGGGGTCGGCGGTGAACCAGAGGTCGCTCCGCCCCTGCCACGGCGTGCCCCGTGCGACGACCTTGCGCGCCAGCGCCAGCGTGCGGATCGAGGGCTCGACGATCGCCAACCGCACCGGCCCGCCCGCGGGCGCGGTCGCGGAGGCGCGGGTGGCGGCCAGGAGGTCGTCGTCGGATGCGGCCAGCTGGCGGGCGAGGTCGTCGGTGGTCGACCCGGCCAGGAGCAGGACCCGCTCCCCCACGTCCGCCGAGACGACCGGTTGCGCCGCCCGCCGAGGGCCGGTCCGCCAACCGGGGGCCTCTTCGAGCACCACGTGGGCGTTGATCCCGCCGAAGCCGAAGGCGTTCACCCCGGCCCGGCGGGGGGTCGTCGCCGTCGCCCGGTCCCACGGCTCCAGCTCGGTGACGGGGCGGAACCGGGTGGGCGCCAGCGCGGGGTGGGGCTCCTCCACGTGCAGCGTCGGCGGGCGAACGCCGTGGTGGACGGCCAGGGCGGCCTTGATCAGGCCTGCGATCCCGGCCGCCGGCATGGCGTGACCGATGTTGGACTTCACCGTGCCCAGCGGGACGAGGTCGGCGCCCCGGCTACGGCCCCCGAACGCCCGGGCCACCGTCTCCAGCTCCACCTGGTCGCCGGTGGGAGTGGCGGTGCCGTGGGCCTCGAGCAGGCCGATGGCGTCGGCCGCGGTCGGGTCGAGCCCGGCATCCGTCCACGCCTGCTCCACCGCCAGCAGCTGGCCCGCGGACAGGGGGCTCATGAGGCTGGACGCCCGGCCGTCGCTGGCCACGCCCGTCCCCCGGATGACGGCGTAGACCCGGTCGCCGGCCCGCTCGGCGTCGGCCAGGCGCTTGAGGAGCACGATCCCGGTGCCCTCGGACATGAGGGTCCCGTCCGCCCGCCGGTCGAAGGGGCGGATGGCCTGGCTCGGGCTGAGGGCCTTGAGCTGGGTGAAGACGCTCCACAGGGTGGCCACGTGGCAGTGGTGGACGGCGCCGGCCAGCACCGCGTCGCACCGGCCCGAGGCCAGCTCCCGCACTGCGTGGTCGACCGCCACCAGCGACGAGGCGCAAGCCGCGTCGACGGTGTAGGCCGGGCCCCGGAAGTCGAAGCGGTTGGCCACCCGGGAAGCGGCGAAGTTGGGGACCAGGCCGATGGCCGACTCCCCGCCGGCCGGGCCCAGCTGGTCGTCGAAGGCGGTGCGCACCGCGTCCAGTTGGTCGGCGGTGATTCCCGGGATCAGCTCCCGCAGCAGGGAGAGGACCTGGTGGCTGGTGCGCACCCGCTGGTCCATGCGGGCGCTGGCGGGGGTGATGTAGCCGCCCCGGCCGATGATCACGCCGATGCGGTTGCGGTCGGGCAGGCGGTCGTCGCCGCCGGCGTCGGCGATGGCCTCGGCCGCGGTGCGCAGGGCGAGGAGCTGGTCGGGCTCGGTGCCGGCCACCGCGTTGGGCATGACGCCGAAGGCGGCGGGGTCGAAGTCGGCCAGCCCGTCGACGAAACCGCCCCGCCGGCAGTAGAAGCGGTCGCTGGCCGAGTGGCCGTTGACCGCGGTGGGGTCGAAGTAGACGTCGGGGTCCCACCGGGAGGCGGGGACGTCGGTGATCGAGTCGACCCCGTCGCAGATGTTGCGCCAGAACGTCGGAACGTCGCCCGCGCCCGGGAAGACGGCGCCCATCCCGACGATGGCCACGTCGATCATTCGCGCTCGCCTTCGAGTCCGAGAACCGTGGTGTACATGACCTGGGTCGGGCCCTCGGGACCGGCCGCCAGCTCGGCCAGCAGGGCGGCCACGCCCTCGTCGGGGTCGATGGTGGTGAGCCCCCGGCGGGCGTACTCGGCCTCGAGCGACGCCGACACCATGCCCCCGCCGGCGGCCGACCACGGTCCCCAGTCGACGCTCACGACCCGTGCGTGGCCCAGCCGGTGGCGCCACACCCGGGCGAGGGTGTCGAGAGCATCGTTGGCGGCGGCGTAGTCGCACTGGCCCCGGTTGCCGTAGACGCCGGAGACGCTGCCGAACAGGGCGAGGAAGCGCAGGTCGGCGTCGGCCGGCAGGGCGTCGGCCAGGGCGACCGCGCCCGCCACCTTGGTCTCGAACACCCGGGCGAAGGACTCGGGCGACTTAGTCGCCAGCAGCCCGTCCTCGCAGACGCCGGCCCCGTGGACGACGCCGTCGAGCCGGCCGTGACGGGCGTGGATGTCGTCGACGACGGCCCGCACCGCGGCCGGGTCGCGGACGTCGGCCACGTGGTAGCGGACGGACGCGGCGCACCCGGCGAGGGCGTCGAGGGTGGCCCGCACCTCGCGCTCGGCCAGGATGCGGCGGACGGTCGACTCGACCTCGGCCGGCCGGCGGACGCCCGACTCGATGACGGCGTGGCGGAGGCCGATCTCGTCGTCGGCGGGGGCGGTGGCGGCACCCTCGGGACCGGCGGGCGGGGGCGTGCGCCCGAGCAACTCCACGTGACAGCCGGTGGCGGCGGCGATGGCGGTTGCCACCCGGGCGGTGATGCCCCGGGCCCCGCCGGTGAGCAGGACGACGGCGTCGGGGCCGAGGTCGAGGGCGGTTGTCGCCGGCGGGGCGGGCGCCTCGACCACGGTGAGCGTCGACCGGGTGCCGTTGGTGTAGCCCACGACGGTGGGCGCCAGGCGGGTGGCCAGCTCGTCGAGCAGGTGGCGGGCGACCTTCTGGGGCGCCTCCTTGGTGTCGACGTCGACCGCCCGCACGAGCACGTCGGGGTACTCCCGGGCAATGGTGCGGGCCAGTCCCCGGAGGCCGGCGCCGGGAGTGGGGTCGGTGGCCTCCTCCCCCATCCAGCCGTGGCCGAAGGTGCCGGCCGAGCCGGTGGCGAGCAGGAGGGTGGGGGTACCGGCCAGTAGCGCCCGGCGGATGCCGGCGAACGCCGACGGGAGGACCGGGAGCGGCCCCGGCCGGAGGGCGGCCAGGTGGATCACCTCGTGGTCGGAGGCGAGCCCGTCCATGTCGTCGGTGCTGAGGACGGACGCTCCCCGCTGCTCGAGCAGGTCGGCCAGCTCCAGTCCGATGCCCCGTCCGTCGTCGACCACCACGAACCGGCGGCCGGCGAACGAGAGTGGCGCCGGCGGCGGGTGCTCGATCTCGGTCACCTCGACGACGTACCGGCCCATGCCACCGCCGCCGCCTCGGCCTCCACGTGGCGAACTGGTGACGGATTCGGGCGCGGGGACGCCCGAATCTGTCACCAGTTCGATGGGGGGGGCGGCCAGGGGGGCGGCGACCTGGCCGAGGTGGTCCTCCAGCCAGCCGACGATGCCGGCGATGGTCTTGATGCGGGCCAGGTCCTCGATGACGCTCTCGTCGATGCCGAAAGAATTTGGGATGGCGCCGATGCCACCGAGGCCGATGCGGTCGGCCAGCTCACCGATCATCTCGGTGCGCTTGATCGACCCAATGGACAGGTCGGCTTCCAGGTCGAGGTCGGGGTCGAGCATGTCGCGGGGGTAGCCGGTGCGGGCGCTGACGATGTCGAGCACGACCGCGGTCAGGTCGGTGGGCACGGCGGCGATGGCGGCCGGTTCGGGAGCCGTCATCGCTGCGACCGCAGCCGGCGCGGCCGTCTCGGTGGCGGCGACCACGATGGGGGCGGCGGTGGAGCCCAGGTAGGCGAGCATGACGTCGCGCTGGGCGGCCACCAGGTCGCGGGTGGACTGGAGGAACTGGAGGACGGTGGCGTCGCGCTCCGTGGTCGGCGCCGAGGTCGTCGTCCCCGGGAGGGCGATGCGGGTGGCGGGCAGGAGACCGCCGACGAGGGGTTGGCCGTCGGACCGGCGGACGAGGTGGCCGTCGACCAGCCAACCCGGCCGCGAAGGAACATCGGCGGTGGTCACGACCCGGGCCCGTCCCGCCACCAGGGGCTCGACGTCGACGGGCACGCCGGCGACAGCCAGTTCGGCCAGGGCCAGCAGCAGGCGGCGGAGGCCGTGGTCGCCGGGGAGGTCGCAGGCGACCGCGGTGTGGGGCCGGTCGCCGAGGATGGCGCCGACGAGCTTGGTCAGCACGCCTCCCGGGCCCGCTTCCACGAAGACCCGGGCGCCGGTCTCGTACATGGCCTCGATCTCGTCGACGAAGCGCACCGGCCGGGCCAGGTGGCGGGCGAGGGCGTCCCGGAGGTCGGGCCCGTGGGGGGCGGCGGTGGTGTTCGACCACACCGGGAACGACGGCGGGCGGACCTCGACGCCGGAGAGCACCACCTTGAACGTCTCCGCCGCCCCCGCCACCACCGGGCTGTGGAAGGCGCACGCCACTGGGATGCGCTTCGAAGGCAGGCCCGCCGCCGTCAGCCGGGCGAGGGCCTCGGCCAGGGCCGGCTCCGTCCCCGAGATCACCGTCTGCAGGGGTGAGTTGTGGTTGGCCACGACGACCCCGTCGACACCGGTGATGGCCGCGGCCACGTCGGTGGCCGACGCCGCCACCGCCGCCATCCCGCCCGGGTCGGGCCCGGCCGCGTCGAGCACGGCCGCAGCCCGGGCCGTGCTGAGGGTGAGCAGGTCGTCGGCGGTGACGGCGCCGGCGGCGGCCAGGGCGACCAGCTCGCCGTAGCTGTGGCCCGCGGCCAGGTCGGGCCGCACGCCCACCGACCCCAGGACCTCGTGCATGGCCAACCCGGCGAGGCCAAGGGTGGGCTGGGCCGAGCGGGTGTCGGTGAGAGCCGCCTGCTGGGCCGACTTGTCGTCGCGGGAGAAGGCGAGCGGCGGGAACATCACCGGCGCGTGCCGCCCGCCGGCCAGGCGGAGCAGGCGCTGCAGGCGGGGGAAGGCCACGAACAGGTCGGCCAGCATCCCCGGCCGCTGGCTGCCCTGACCGGGGAACAGGAACGCCACCCGGCCCCGCGAGGCTGGTGTCCCGGCGGCGGGTGTCACGGCTCCGTCGCCGGCCACGAACACGCCCCCGCCGGCGGTTCCGGCCCGCAGCCGCTCGACCTTGGCCGCCAGGTCGTCGAGGTCGTCGGCGACGATGCTGGAGATGCCAGGGGCGACTCCCGCCGGCAACTGGTGACGATCGGCGGGGTCCCGACCCCGGGATCCGTCACCGGTTCGGGCGGCGGCGACCGTCAGGGCCAGGTCGCGCAACGCCCAGGGCCGTCCCGCCCCGTCGTTGGCGGCCATGAGGGCGGCCAGGCGGTCGAGGTCGGCAGGGCTGCGGAACACGAACAGCTCGGCCGGCCACTCGTCCAGGCCGTGGGCCGGCTCGGCCGCGCCGTCGTAGCCGGCCAGGACGGCGTGGAAGTTCGTCCCGCCGAAGCCGAAGGCGCTCACACCGGCGTGGCGTTCGCCGGGCGCCGCCGGCCACGGGCGGGCGCGGGGCGAGAAGGCGAAGGGGCTCGACGCCGAGTCCCAGTAGGGGTTGGGCTCGGTGAGGTGGAGGGTGCCCGGGCGGACGCCGGTGTACAGCGCCAGCGCCGTCTTGATCAGCCCGGCCAGCCCGGCCGCGCACTTGGTGTGCCCGACCTGCGACTTCACCGACCCGAGCACGGCGGACCCGGGCGTGGAACCGGCGGCGGTGAACATCTCGGTCAGGGCGGCCAGCTCGGTGCGGTCGCCGACGACGGTGCCGGTGCCGTGAGCCTCCACCAGCCCGACCTGCGCCGGCGAGACCCCCGCCATCCGGTAGGCCCGCGCCAGCGCCGCCTCCTGTCCCTCCCGGCGGGGGGCGGTGAGCCCCAGCGACTTCCCGTCGCTCGACCCGGCCACCGCCTTGACCACCGCGTAGACCCGGTCGCCGTCGCGCTCGGCGTCCTCCAGCCGCTTGAGGACGACGCAGGCCACGCCCTCGCCCAGGGCGATCCCGTCGGCCTCGCCGTCGAAGGTGGCGCACCGGCCGGTCGGCGACAGGGCGTGGACGGAGGCGAACATGAGGTAGTCGTGGATGCCGTTGTGCAGGTCGCCGGCGCCGCACAGGACCATGTCGCTGGTGCCGGTGCGCAGTTCCTTGCAGGCGATGTCGAGGGCGGCCAGGGACGCGGCGCAGGCGGCGTCGACGGTGTAGTTGACCCCGCCCAGGTCGAGGCGGTTGGCGATGCGGCCGGCGATGACGTTGCCCAGCACGCCCGGGAAGGAGTCCTCGGTGAGCTTCGGTAGGTGGTCGTCGAGGGCGGCGGGCAGCTCGCCGAAGTAGGCGGGGAAGGCGGAGCGCAGGTTGTAGGCGGAGGCGAGGTCGGTGCCGGCCTCGGCCCCGAAGATCACCGACGTGCGGTCGCGGCGGAAGGGGCGGCCGTTGCCGTAGCCGGCGTCGGCCAGGGCCCGGGCCGCGACCTCGAGGGCGAGGAGCTGCACCGGCTCGATGCCCACCAGCGACGACGGCGGGATGCCGTAGGCGAGGGCGTCGAAGGGGATCTCGGGGATGAAGCCGCCCCACTTCGACGGGGTCCGGCCCCGGGGGTCCTTGAACGAGTCCTTGTCGTAGTAGAGGTCGGTGTCCCACCGGGTGGCGGGAACCTCGGTGACGGAGTCGACGCCGGCCACCACGTTGGCCCAGAACGAGGCCGCGTCGGGGGCGCCGGGGTAGATGCAGGCCATCCCCACGATGGCGACGTCGAGGGGACGGGCGTCGTCGGCGACGTCGGCATCGGCGTGGTCGAGGCCCAGGGCCGACACCCGGTCGGCGAGGAAGGCGGCGGCCCCCTCGGTGACCTGGGCGTGGAGCCCGGCGATGGTGGTGACGTCGTCCCGCAGGGCCGCCACCTGGCCGATCATGTACATCCCGTCCCGCTGCTGGTCGGCCTCGTCCACCGTGGCCAGCCGGGCCCCGTCCCGCCTGAGGCCCTTGGACGCGATCCGCAGCCGGCCCAGGTTGAGCTGCTCCAGCTCGGCCCACATGTCCTGCGGGGAGGCGCCGGCGGCGTTGAGGCGGGCCCGGGCCTCGTCGAAGGCCTCGACGTAGGGCGTGGGGGCGCACCGGGTGGCGTGGCCGGGCGACGTCTCCAGTAGCACCGTCTCCCGGCACTCGACCGCCGCCCGCTGGAAGCCGGGGAGGATGGCGCCGGCTGCCACCGCCTCCTCGGTGAACAGGTAGGCCGTCCCCATGAGGACGCCGACCGAGGCGCCCGCCGCCGACAGGGGCGCGGCCGCGGCCGCGACCATGGCCGCCGACCGCTCGTCGCTGATGCCGCCGGCGAAGAGAACGTGCAGGTCAGGGACGGCTTCGGGCAGGGCCAGGAGGCGCTCGATCTGGGTGTCCCACAGGGGGAAGCTGGCCCGGGGGCCGACGTGGCCGCCGCACTCGAAGCCCTCGAACACGAACCGGCGGGCGCCCTCCCGCAGAAAGCGGTCGAGGAGACCGGGCGAGGGGACGTGCAGGTAGGTGGCGATCCCGGCCGCCTCGAGGGGGGCCGCCTGCGAGGGTCGGCCGCCGGCGATGAGGGCGTACGGCGGGCGGACCTCGTGCACCACTGCCAACTGGGCCTCGCGCACCTCGGGCGGGGTGAAGCCGAGGATCCCGACGCCCCACGGGAGGTCGCCCAGCAGCTCGGACGTCTCCGTCAGCAGGCGGCGGACCTCGTCGCCCGTCATCAGGGCCAGGGCCAGGAAGGGCACTCCGCCACCCTCGGCCACGGCCCGGGCGAAGGCGGCCCGGTCGCTGACCCGGGTCATCGGGCCCTGGACGACCCGGTGGCGCAGGCCGCCCCCGTCGGTGACCGCGCTGGTGATGTGGGACCGGATCGACTCGGTGACGGCTTGGACGACGCCCCCGGCGGTGACGAAGCGGTCGGCCAGCGGTCGGGCGAGGGCGCCGTCCTGGCCCACCGGCAGGAGCTGGGTGCGGAGGTCGGGGCCGAGGCGGAGGGCCACGTCGCCGGTGGCTTCGACGGTCAGGTCGGGCCGGGTGAACACCCGATGGCCGCCGACGACGACCGTCTCGCTCCCGTCCATGGCCGCGATGGCGGCCGCCGTCTCCCGGGGCAGGCCCGCCTCCCGCACCAGTGACAACTGGGCGTCGAGCACGACTCCGCAGGCCCCGCCGGCCACGGCCGCGGCCGCGGTGTGCAGGCCGATGCCGCCCGCGGCCCACACCGGCACGTCGGCCGGAAGCTGGGCCAGCAGGGTCTGGAGCAGGACAAACGTGGTCAGCTCCCCCACCCGCCCGCCCGCCTCCGCCCCCCGGGCGATGATCCCGTCGGCACCGGCGTCCAGGGCGGCGCGAGCCTCGTCGGCCGAGCACACCTCCACCAGCACGGTCCGCCCGCCCACATCGGCCGCTGTCCACGGCGACCCGGAGCCGAGGACGACGGTGTCGACCTCCATTGGCAGGTCGGTTGGCACCAGCGGGCAGCAGGGGCCGACCCTCACGCCGAACGAGGCCGGTACCCACCGGGCGGTGTCGGAAAGAGCGGCGAGGGCGAGGGTGCGGTCACGTCCGAGGTCGAGCACACCGAGTCCACCCGCCCGCTCGACCGCCGCCGCCAGGGTCGCGTTGGGCTGGCCGAAGGGGGTCACGGCAACGACAAGACCGCGACCGCCGAGAGCGTGGAGCGCCATCGATCCTCTTCTGTTAGGCGGTCAAAGGGACGTTTAACCGACTCGCATCCGGAGCGCGTGGACTTCTCCCCGCGCTGGCCCGAATGCCTGACTATCGGCATCCGCGCCCCTTCGCTTAAGGATGAACTTGCCCACACCCTGGGCCGGCTCCTCGTCGTGGGACGATGGTCGGCGTGCGACGGGCCCTGGCGACGGCGGCGGCCGTGCTCGCGCTGGGCGTGCTCGCCGGTTGCGTCGGCGGCGACGCCGATCCCCCGCCGACCACCGTCACCACCGAGCCGGCGCCGACGACGACCATCGAGCAGGGCGACGCCAAGGGCATCGCCTGCCTGAACAACGCCACCGCCGGGTTGGCCATGCGCAACGACTACAACCAGGCGTCGCGGGGCGTGGCCGGCCCTCCGGACCCCGAGCCCTACCGGGAGCGGGCCGCCGTCCTCCGGGCCGAGCACGAACGTCTCGGCTGCCCGGGCGTACTGCTCGACGGCTTCCTCGAGTGACGCCGACGGAACGTGCGTGGGCGGCTGGCGGCGCCCATCAGGCCAGGTAGCGGCCGAACCAGTCGAGGACGGCGGCGTAGGCGGCCGCGGCCTGGGTGGCGTCGTAACGCTCGCCGGTGTCGTTGAAGAAGGCGTGGTTGACGCCGGGGAACGTCCGCAGCTCGTGGGGCAGGGCCGCCTTCTCCAGGGCCGCCTTGGCCGTGTCGCGGGTGGCGTTGACCCGGGAGTCGAGCTCGCCGTAGACGCCCAGGACGGCCGCCTTGGTGCCGGACAAGTCGACGTCGGGCTCCACCGTCCCGTAGAAGGGGGCGGCGGCGGCCACCCGCGGCTCCCCGCTGCCCAGCACCGCCCACGTGGTGGTGCCGCCGAAGCAGAACCCCATCACCGCCAGCTTGGCGTCCGGCTCCCGCTTGGCCAACTCGTCGATGGTCGACTTCACGTCGGCGATGTGACGGCTGCCGCCGGCTGCGTTGAGGGCGGCGCCGGCGTCGGCCTCCCCCACCTTGGCGCTCCCGCCCTCCTCCGACAGGAGATCGACCGCGAGGCTCGAGTAACCGTCATGGGCAAGGCGGGACGCCACCGACCGGATGTGGGGCGTGAGGCCCCGGTTCTCGTGGATGACGACGACCGCCCCCTTGGGGTCGGTCGCCGCCGCCCATGCCCCGGTCAAGGGAGTGGCCCGCCCGCTGGGATAGGTGATGGTCTCGGTGGTGTCCGCCGCGCCGCTGGCGGTGGTGGTCTGGGTGGAGGCCGCAGTCGACGGTGAGGTCGACGTCGAGCCCGTGGCCCCGTCGTCGTCACCGCCCCCGCACGCGGCGAGCAGGGCCGCCGCCCCGAAGACGGAGAACCCCATCATCCCCAGGCGACGGATGGCTTCCCGCCTGGTCATCAGGCCGAGGGCGTGATCCTCGGCCACCTCCTCGGCCAGGTACCGCTGGTGGTAGTTGTCCATGAGGGGATGTTACGAATCTGAACGCCGACGGGATGGTTCTGGCGGGATGTGGTCGGGCCACCACCCAGTGTGAGATCGGCGTCCGGTGGGGACACTCCTATCATGAACGCTGACACTTCCAACCTGTTGTGGTTCATCCTGATGGCGCTGTTCACGGGGCTCATCGTGGGCGCCATCGCCCGCCTGCTCGTTCCCGGGCCCACGCCGATGGGTCTGCTGGGGACGGCCGGAGCCGGCATCGTCGGCGCCCTGGGCGCGATGCTCGTGGGACGCCTCATCTGGGGCCCCCTCTACACGCCCGGCTGGATCGCCTCGGTCCTCGGCGCGGTGGTCGTCGTGTACTTCGTCAGCCGCCGCCGGGGCTACTACTACGACTACTGAGTCTGGGACTACTAGGCCTGCCGGCCGGCCTCGCCTATGAGGGTTCCGGCTGGCGGATGATGAGGGCGGACGTGCCGCCGAAGTCGATGCTGGCCGTCGCCCGGGTGACCTCGTCGAGGGAGACCTTGCCGCCGCCCCGCTCGCTCTCCATGAGGACGAGCGCCTCGTCCTCCAGGCCGGTCGACTTGAGTAGCTGCTTCAGCTGTCCGACGTTCATGCCCGGAACCTAGCCCCGACGACCCCGGGCTCGCGGACCGTCGCCGCCAGCGGCCCACCTCAGCCAGGCGGGGTGCGGTCCCAGTGGCGGTGCCAACCCATGGCCTCCACCAGGCGGGCGGCGAACCCCGTGTCGGCGGAATCGCCCACCACCACGCCGGGGGCGTCGGCCGCGATCCCGGCCGACTCGAGCACGGCCCGTCCCTCACCCCAGGCCGCGATCACCTTGTGGTGGCGGAAGGCTTCGCCCAGGTTGAGGGCGGTGTTCGGGTCGGCCCCGACGGCGGTGGCCGAGGCGCCGCCGGCCACGACCATGGCGTCGTACTCCACCGACTGGGTCGTCATCACGGTGCGGTCGACCGGCACCGGCCCGCCCGTCCCCGCCACCGCGCCGCCCCGGGGGGCGATGACGTAGAGGGCGGCGCCCTCCGCCACCAGGGCGTCGCGCAGGGCGTCCACCCCCCCGCCGTCGACGCCGTCGGCCGCCAGCACGCCGACCACCCGGCCCATGATCGGCCCGGGCCCGGGCGGCACCTGGGAGAGGGCGGGCGACGATCCGGCATCGGCGGCGGGCGAGCCAGTGGGTGCGTCGAGGCCCAGGTTGGCGGCCACCCGCTCGCACAGCTCGGCGGCCACGTCGGCCAGGTTGCCCACCATCCGTTCCCGGACCTCGGGGTGGACGCACTTGCCCAACTCGAAGGAGAAGGCGCCCACGATGTGGTCGCGCTCGGGCGGGGTCATGCTGTTCCAGAACATCGTCGCCTGGCTGAAGTGGTCGTCGAAGGACTGCGGCCGCTGGCGGACGACGGTGCCCTCCACCGGCCGGGGGACATGCACCATGCCCGCGTCGCCGGCGTGGAACGGGCACCCGCCGCCCAGCGAGTTGGGGAAGTAGGGGGCGACGCCCTCGTGGATGGCCTGCTGGCCGAACCCGTCCCGCTGGTTCGAGTTCACCGGCGAGCGGGGGCGATTGATCGGGAGTTGGTCGAAGTTGGGGCCGCCCAGGCGGGTGAGCTGGGTGTCGAGGTAGGAGAAGTTGCGGGCCTGGAGCAACGGGTCGTCGGTGAAGTCGATGCCCCGGGGCACGTGGGCGGTGCAGAAGGCGATCTGCTCCGTCTCGGCGAAGAAGTTGGTGGGGTTGCGGTCGAGGGTGAGGCGGCCGACGATCCGCACCGGCGCCAGCTCCTCGGGGACGAGCTTGGTGGGGTCGAGGAGGTCGATGCCCTCGAAGCTCTGGTCGTCGTTGTCGGGGAAGAGCTGGACGCCGAAGTCGTACTCCGGGCCGGCGCCGGACTCGATGGCGTCCCACAGGTCGCGGCGGTGGAAGTCGGGGTCGATGCCGCCGAGCTTCTGGGACTCCTCCCACACGAGGGAGTGGATGCCGGCGACCGGCTTCCAGTGGAACTTGACCAGGGTGGTGGCCCCGTCCTCGTTGACCAGGCGGAAGGTGTGGACGCCGAAGCCCTCCATCGTCCGGAAGGAGCGGGGGATGGCCCGGTCGGACATGACCCACATGAGCATGTGGGTGGACTCGGGCTGGAGCGACACGAAGTCCCAGAAGGTGTCGTGGGCGCTCTGGGCCTGGGGGATCTCCCGGTCGGGCTCGGGCTTGACCGCGTGGATGATGTCGGGGAACTTGATCCCGTCCTGGATGAAGAAGACGGGGATGTTGTTGCCGACCAGGTCCCAGTTCCCCTCCGGCGTATAGAACTTGGTGGCGAATCCCCGCACGTCGCGGGCGGTGTCGGCCGATCCCCTCGAACCGGCGACGGTGGAGAACCGGACGAAGACGGGCGTCTCGGCGCTGGTGTCGGTGAGGACCTTGGCCGACGTGAACTCGGCCAGGGACTCGGTGAGGCGGAAGGTGCCGTGGGCGCCGGTGCCCCGGGCGTGGACGACCCGCTCGGGGATGCGCTCGTGGTCGAAGTGCATGATCTTCTCCCGCAGGTGGTGGTCCTGCAGGAGGGCGGGGCCGCGGGGGCCGACCCGGAGGGTGTTGTCGGTGTTGTCGACGACGGTGCCGGTGCTGGTGGTGAGCTGGTCGCCCTGCTGGGCCCACGTGGGCGTGAGGGCGTCGTCGCGGGCGGGGTTGCCCACGGTGCGGGCGACGCCGACGTCGGGCTTGGAGCGGGGCTTCTCGGGACTGGGCACCTTGGCCATGGCCTCGGGGGCAGTCGAGGCGGGCGCCGTCGCCTTCGCCTTTGCCGCCGCCGCCTTGGCCGCCGCCGCCTTGGCCGCCGTCTGAGCCGGGGGCTTGGCCGCCGGGGTGCGCTTGGAGTCGGCCTTCAGGGCGCGGGAGACCTTCTCCGTCTTCGCCGCACTCTTTTGGGCGCTCTTCTGGGCGCGCTTGGCGGCGGCCGCCGGTGCGTCCTTGCCCGACGTCTTCTTGACCGCCTTCTTGGCCGCCTTGGTTGCCTTGGCCGCGGTCTTCTTGGTCGCCATCGCGCACTTCCCCTCGCTCACCCGGACTGGAACGAGCGGGGTCCTACCCCGGGGGCCGGACGGAGGAACCCGCCCCCTGTGGTCGAGCGGAGCATGCAGACCCGCGCCGCCGGGTCGAGGCCGTGGGCGAGGCGCTCGATGTGGCGGAGGGCCTCGCCGTCGCCGGCCGTGGCCGGGCGGATCGTCAGCCGGCCTCGCACCGTTGCTTCAAGCCTTTGGCCTCCATGGCCACGTAGCGCCGGGTGAGGCTGGCCGACAGGCCGGAGACGAGGCCGGCCAGCCGGCCCGAGCGGCGGATGCCGAGGTGGACCTCGACCTTCGACGGGCCGATGGGCGTGATGCGGTGCTCGGCCACGGTGGTCACGCCCGGGCTGGTCGCGGTCCACGTGAACGACCGTTCCGGCTCGAATTCCGTCACCTCCCAGGTCACGGCCGGCACCTTCGGCTGCTTGATCCGGACCTTGCTCCCCACGGCCAAGTCGTCCCCGCCACGCGGCTCGACCTTCTGCATGGACGCGGTCCACTCCGGCCACCGGCGTACGTCGGTCAGTACCGCCCACACCTTCTCGGGGGCGGCGTCGATCTCGATCGAGGTCTCGTAAGCCATGGGTCCAAGTGTGTCGTCCGCCGCCCCCCTTCGCTCACGGAGGGGGCGGGGGTCGGGGTCGGTGGCGGAGTCGGTTGTGGAAGGCGCAGGCCAGGCGGCCGTTCTCGTCGACGGTGAGGCCGCCCACGGACCACGGCTGCACGTGGTCGACCTGGCAGTCCTCGACGGTGGCGTCGCACAGGGGGTGGAAGCACTCCCGGTCGCGGACTTCGACCGCCCGCCGGGTGGCGCCGGCGAAGATGCGCCGACGCACGCTCACGTTCTTCACCCGGTCGGGGCCGTCGAAGACCACCCGCTCGGCCCAGGCCTCGTCCAGCCACGGCACCAGTGAGCCCGGGGTCACCACCCGGCCGCTGGCCAGCTCGCACATCCGTCCGGCGAAGGTCTCGTAGCCGACCAATACCGTGAACAACGGCTCGGGCAGGCGGGCTCCGGGAGGAAGGGCCATGGCCCGCCGGGCCATCTCCACCAGGGCGTCGGCACGACGCTGGGCCGGGCTGCGGGCCAGTTCCGACGCACACAGCCCCTATCCCACCCGGGAGCGGGCCTCGGCCCAGTCGGCGGCGAAGAGCTCCTCCTCGATGGCCTTCAGGGCCCGGCTCACGATCTCGCCCGAGACGGGGTCGAGGACGCCGTCGAGGAACCAGGCACCGTCGAAGCCGCATGACAGGTGCAACCTCCGGGCCCGGTGCTGGGCCGCGGCCGCGTCCTCGGCCCCGTCGGGATCGGCGTGCTGGGACCAGTAGGCCAGGGCCCGGGTGAACTGGCGATAGGGCAGCTGTTTGGCGTGGTCGACGAGCATCTCCTCGTCCCGGGCGAAGCTGTCCGCCGTCACCTCGGTCCGGGCCTCGGCCAACTGGCTCACTTGGGCCTCGCCGATGGCGCCCGCCAGCCAGGCCCCCTCCACCTTGGCCATGTGCCGCAGGTCACGGCCCAGGCGCACCCGCCGCCGGGCGGTGGCCACCGGCAGCCCGCAGCGGGCGCTCAGCCAGGCGGCCGACGAACGGGCTCCGTCGGCGGCCCACGACCCGCCGGCGTCGAAGGCCGCCGTCGCCCGCGTCACCACCGCCTGGAGGCGTTCGAGCTCCCGCTGCAGCGCCACCAGGCTCTCGCCGTCGGCCAACGTCGATAGCTCGGCCGCGCACAGCGCGTCGACCGCCGACACCAGCGAGCGAACCACGTCCATCGCACCGCTCCCTCGACGACGAGGGCATGACCAAGAGGGAAGTACACCTCACTCTACACGAACGTATGTTCGACGTCAAGTCACATTACGAATACATGTTCGTCTAGTCTGGTGACGTGACCCCTATCCGATGGCGGTTGGCCGACGACGCCGCAGACGACGGCCAGGGCGCCCTCTTCGAGGAGGAGGTCGAGCGCCACGTCGGGAAGGGCGAGTTCCGGGGCCTCGAGTTCCTCCACGTCAACGCCCGCACGATCATCAACGAGGTTCCCGCCGCTTCCCACCTGCCCTTTCGCTTCACCATCAACGCCTACCGCGGGTGCTCCCACGCCTGTACCTACTGCTTCGCCCGGCCCACCCACGCCTATCTCGACCTGGGGATCGGCGACGACTTCGAGCGCAAGATCGTGGTCAAGGTCAACGCGGTGGAGCGGCTGCGGGCGGAGCTGGCCCCGGGCCGATGGGCGGGCGATCACATCGCCATGGGCACCAACACCGACCCCTACCAGCGGTGCGAGGGCAAGTACCACCTCACTCGGGGCATCGTCGAGGTGCTGGCCGAGGCCCGCAACCCGTTCTCCATCCTCACCAAGTCGACCTTGATCCTCCGCGACCTCGATCTCCTGGCCGACGCCGCGGCCCACGCCGACGTGCGGGCCAACTTTTCCATCGGCACCCTCGACGAGGAGGTCTGGAAGCTCACCGAGCCGGGCACGCCCCATCCCCTGCGGCGGGTGGAGGCGGTGGCCAAGCTCAACGCCGCCG
The DNA here is from genome assembly GCA_034669165.1 of Actinomycetota bacterium. Classification (GTDB taxonomy): domain Bacteria; phylum Actinomycetota; class Acidimicrobiia; order Acidimicrobiales; family AC-14; genus JAXDMK01. The sequence goes on along the minus strand of JAXDOC010000013.1, from coordinate 78,890 downwards.
GGGTGCCGTGCGGGGTGTTGGTGGCGCCGGTGCTGCCGGGGCTCTCCGACTCGCCCGAGCAGTTGGAGGCGGTGGTGAAGGCGTGCGTCGAGGCCGGGGCCCGTCCGATCGCGTCGATCCTGCTCCACCTGCGCCCGGGGGTCCGGGAGCACTACCTCGGATGGCTGGCCGGGGCCCGGCCCGACCTGGTCCCGGCCTACGAGGAGATGTATCCGCGGTCGTACGCGCCGAAGACGGCCCAGGACCGGGTGGCCCGCCTGGTGTCGGAGCTGGTCGAGCGCCACGGCGGCCGCCCGGCCCGCCCGAGCGGCACCCGTCCCCCGTCGAAGCCCCGCCGCCGCCAGTCACCGGTGCCCGTCGAGAGGCAACTGGGGCTGGGTTTGTAGGCGGCGTCAGCCGGGCGGGGCGATGGTCTGGTCGTCCTCTTCCTCCGACTGCTTGTCGCCGCTCTCGACGAAGGTGTGCTCGTGGTCGCCCAGAGTTTCCTCGGCCGCCGCCCGCGCTGACCGGATGTGCTCCTCGAGCTCCTCCAACACCCGGGGATCCGGCCCCGAGCCGACTTCGGCGTCGATGTCGGCCGCCTCGTCGGTGTCGGCTGAGGCGTCGTCGGCGTCGGTATCGGCCGCCTCGTCGTCGTCGGCCGCCTCGTCGGTGTCGGCCGCCTCGTCGGTGTCGGCGGTGTCGGTGTCGGCTGAGGCGTCGTCGGCGTCGGACGTGTCGGGGTCGTCGTCGAACGCGTCGGACGTGTCGGTGTCCGCCGTCTCGGTGTCGGTTTCTGCCGTGCCAGCTCCGGACGTGTCCGAGTCGGTGTCTGCCGCGTCAGTTCCGGACGTGTCGGCGTCGGGGTCGGCGGACGTGTCGGCTTCGTCGGTGGTCGCCTCGGCGGAATCAGGCGACTCGTTCTCGGTCGTCCCGGACTTCTCGGTCGTGTCGGTCATGGCCGGTCACTACCCAGGACACGGCGAGCCATCCCGGACCGGCCGAGGCGCCGCCGCCGCGGCGCAACGACGGCACTACCCCAGGGGCAGGTCCTCGTCCCGAAGTCCCCCGCCGTGGCGGGCCCGGGTGGCGGCCAGGCCCACCAGCCCGACCAGGATCAGCAGGCTCGGCCAGATCCAGCCGGCGGCGTCGCCCGCGCCCTGGTCGAGCAGGCCCAGCAGGGCCACGCCGGCGAAGAACACCCCCGCCATGAGCGAGAGCACGTCGAGGTCATGCCGCGGCACGTCGCACCTCCAAGTCTCCGAGTCCGACCTTCACGTCGAGCTCCAACCGACCGCCGCCCGCGGCACCCGCCCGCTCCATCCGCTCGTCGATGCCGACGCCGGACCACTCCCGACCGAAGATCAGGAGGGTGCCGGCGCCCACGTGGGCGTCGATTTCGACCGCCATGCCCTCGGGCACGGTCACGATGACGTTGCCGACGGCCATGGTGGCCACCACCGGGACGGTGCGCCCGTCGGCGTCGAAGCCGCGCAGGTCGAGGGCCAGCTCGCCTGCGGCCAGGCGGTAGGGGGACCGCAGCTCGGCCACCGTCGTCGGCCGGAACAGCCGCTCCCCCGCGCCCCCTTTGAGGGGCACGTCGATCACGGAGGCGACGAACAGGGCGCCGCTGAGCAGGATGGCGATGGGGATCAGCCCTCGGGCCCGTCCCCGCCAGGCGCCCACGATCATGGCGCCGGCGACCAGGAACAACGCCAGGGCCAGGCCCACGACCAGGTCGAGCCCGGCCAGGGTCACCACGCCGGCGAGGATGGCGAGGAGGCTGAGCGTCACCGCCACCAGGGCCGATCGGGGCTTGGTCGGCTTGGGCGGCTTGGGGGGTTTGGGCGCCCGGGCCGCGTACACCGGCGGCGGAGACGGCGACGGCGGCGGGATGGGACGGGTGACAGCCGTGTCGGCCCACGACGCCGACGACCCCGCCGGCGGCGGGGTCGTCAGGTCGGTGGCGGTCGGGTCGGCCGATGAGGCGGTGTCGCCGGTCGGCGCGTCCTCCTCGGCGGACGGGGCGGACGGGGTGGGCGGGGCCGATGCCGCGACCGGCGCCGGCTCCGTCCAGCCTCCCGTCGGCGGAGGCGGCACCGGCGGGGGGACGGACCCCGGGGGGATCGCCCGTCCGTCCCGCCGGGACCAGAGGACCGCCGCCCCCACCCCGACGAGCACCAGCCCGAGGGGGAAGTCGTCGCCGTGGCCGTCGAAGATCTCGTCCATCAGCAGCAACACCCCGATGCCGGCCATAGCCGCGGCCAGCAGCTTGTGGCTCCGGGCCTTGTCCTTGCCCGGCAGCCAGCGGGCGCCGAACGACTGGCCCTGGTCGTCGGGCACCAGCGCCCAGCCCACCAGGTAGAGCAGGATGCCCGTCCCCCCGGCCAGCGACATCACCACGAAGGCGATCCGGAAGACGAGGGGGTCGACCCCGAAGTGGCGGCCCAGGCCCCCGCAGAGGCCGGAGATCACCGTGTCGTCGGTGGCCCGGGTGAGTCCCCCCAGCGGGGGACGGGACCCCGGCGGAGGCGGTCCTCCGGGGGGTCGGGTTTCGTGTGCTGTGTCCATGGAATGCAGCATGCGCCGACCCGAGGCCGGCGACCATCCGTGACGACCCGGACGCGACCCGGACCCGGCCCCGACCTCCGCCTCGGGACGATGCCCGTAGCCGCCGTCAAACCGGTCATGGGATCATCGGTGCAGGTGAGCGACCCGCTGGCGAGCAACGACGCCCGGTCCCAGAAGTCGGGGACATGGACGAAGGTCACCCGCCCCCGCGAGGGGCGGGTGCTCGGCGGCGTCTGCGCCGGGGTGGCCCGGGCCTACGGGCTCGACCCGATCGTCGTCCGCATCCTGGTGATCGCCCTGGTGGCCGCGGGCGGCAGCGGCGCCCTCCTCTACGTCGTGGGTTGGCTGATCCTCCCCCAGGAGGGCACCGACGAGTCCCTGGCCCAGTCGGCCGTCCGCAACCAGAGCTACGACACGGCCGAGATCCTGGCCGTGGTGGCGGTGGTGCTCGGCGTCCTCCTGCTCCTGCGGGAGTCGGGACTGTGGTTCGGCGACGCGGTGGTGTGGCCGGTGCTCCTGTCCGGCGTCGGACTGGCCGTCATCTGGCGCCAGGCGGGCGCCGACGACCGGGCGTCGTTGCAACGGGTGGTCGGACGCATCCCGGCCGCGGTCGAGGTCAAGGGCCGGCGGGCGGCCCTGGCCCGGGTGGTGATCGGCGTGGCCCTGGTGGTGGGCGGCGTGGGTTCGTTCCTGGCCGCGTCCGACGCCTTCTCCGCCTTCCGCCAGGGGCTGTTCGCCACCGCCGGCATCGTGGCCGGCCTGGCCGTGGTGACCGGTCCGTGGTGGCTGCGCATGGGCCGCGACCTGGCCCAGGAGCGGCGCCAGCGCATCCGGTCCGAGGAGCGGGCCGAAGTCGCCGCCCACCTCCACGACTCCGTCCTCCAGACCCTGGCCCTCATCCAGCGCAACGCCGACGACCCCCGCACCGTCGTCACCATGGCCCGGCGTCAGGAGCGGGAGCTGCGCACGTGGCTCTACCAGGGCGACCAGCCGGCGGCAGCCGACCCCGCCGAGTCCCTCGCCGCGGCCGTCACCCGGGTGGCGGAGGAGGTGGAGGTCGACCACGAGGTGAGCATCGACGTGGTGGCGGTGGGCGACGCCCCCCTCGACGACCGGCTGGAGGCGGTGGTGGCCGCGGCCCGGGAGGCGATGGTGAACGCGGCCAAGTGGTCGGGGGCGGCCAACGTGTCGGTGTACGTGGAGGCGGCCGAGGGCGAGGTCAAGGTGTTCGTGCGGGACTGGGGCTGCGGGTTCGACCCGGCTGCGGTGGCCGACGACCGCCACGGGCTGCGGGAGTCGATCACCGGCCGCATGACCCGCCACGGGGGCCAGGCGGTGGTGCGTACCGGCGCGGGCACCGCCGACGGCGAGGGCACCGAGATCCAACTGCGGATGCCCCGGTGACCGACGCCCCGCCGCCGCTGCCGCCGACGCCGACGACGCCGCTGCCGCCGTCCCGGCCCCGGGTCTTCCTGGTCGACGACCACCATCTCTTCCGCTCCGGCGTGCGGGCCGAGTTGGGCGACACCGTCGAGGTGGTGGGCGAGGCGTCGGAGGTGGAGGCGGCGGTGGAGATGATCCTCGAGCGCCGACCCGACGTGGTGCTCCTCGACGTCCACCTTCCGGGCGGCGGAGGCCGGGCCGTCGTCGCCCGGGTCGCGCCCATCGCCCCTGACGTGCGCTTTCTCGCCCTGTCGGTGTCCGACGCGGCTGACGACGTCATCGGCGTCATCCGCGCCGGCGCCCGGGGGTACGTCACCAAGACCATCTCCGGGCCCGAGCTCACCAGCGCCATCCGCCGGGTGGCCGAGGGCGACGCCGTCTTCTCGCCCCGCCTGGCCGGCTTCGTGCTCGACGCCTTCGGCACCGCCGCCGGCCTCCCCGACGGCGGCGACCCCGAGGTCGACCAGCTCACCGCCCGGGAGCAGGAGGTCCTCCGGCTGATCGCCCGGGGCTACGCCTACAAGGCCGCCGCCCGGGAGCTCAACATCGGCACCCGGACGGTGGAGACCCACGTGTCGTCGGTGCTGCGCAAGCTGCAACTCTCCAACCGCCACCAGCTGACCCGCTGGGCCACCGAGCGCCGGCTGATCTAGCGGAGGGGGCAGGCCCCCCTCCGCACCTCCCCCGCATGCCGGCCCTTGGCCGGCGAGGGGCCATCCGGCAGCGGCCGCCTGCGGCGGCGCGAGCGGCCGGCGTTGAAACCCGCGATCAGGCGCTCATCGCGGTGGCGCCCTCCTCGATGGCCGGGCGGACCTTGGGCGGACGGCCCCGCGGCCGCTTGACGGCGAGCACCTTGCCCTTGAAGAACAGCCGGCCACCCCACACGCCGTACGGCTCTCGGCGGGCCAGGGCCGTCTCGAAGCACAGTTCGCGCACCGGGCACAGCGCGCAGATGGCCTTGGCCCGGGCGATGTCGTCGAGCTGCTCCGAGTAGAACAGCGCGACCAGGTTGCCGGTGCCGCTCTTGCACCGGGCCTCGGCCCACAGTTCCTCGTCGTTTTCCTGCAGCTCGGCGAACATCGCTCCGCTCCTCTCTGGTTGCGTTCGAACTTCCTTCTGGGAAAACCAAAAGCCGCCGGCTGGTGCCGGCGGCTCGAGGGGCCCTGCTTGGAGGTCTGTGACCGGTTGCTATCCCGGTGCACCTCCCAAGCCCCTCGGCCGCACGTCGTGACCGTTCGTAATCGGCCACGTGACCACCGATGCCATGACCGCGAACGGGCGCGCCGCGTCGAGGACGCATTCGCTCCGCTTGGCGGACATGGTGGGGGTCAACATCACGGCAACATGGTTCCCAACTGACGGCGCCACGTCAACTTATTTACGAGATTTCCTGCGACAATCGGTTCATGCCCATGCGGATCGAATGCAAGAACTACGAGAGCCGCACGTACCCGGGCGGCGAAACCGTCCGCAAGTGCAACCTCGACCTCGCCCCCGAAGCGCCCTGGCGCTGCCCCGCCAACTGCTCCGCCTTCGCCCCCCGGCTGGCCGACGTCAACTGGACCCACGGCGACATGATCGCCCCGCCCACGCCCCCGGAGCCGCCCGGTCTCGACGAGAACGCCGTCCGCCTGCTCGACGAGGCGGAGGACATCGTCAACGCCGCCGGGCCGGAGATCATGCGCGAACTGCGGGCCAAGGGCTCCCGCGACGAGCGCATGCCCTGGTGGAAGCGGTTCGGCCGCAGCCACTGATCGCTCAGAAGTCGAAGGACAGCGCGAACCACAGGGCGTAGACGAACCACAGGCTGACGAAGAAGCCGACCAGGATCATGATCACCTTCTCGGTGTCGCTCCGCCGCTTCACGGCGCAGCCACCAGGTAGCGGGCGCCGGCGGCGATGCCGTCCTGGGTCCGGACCGCCGACAGCAGGGCCGGGTAGCCGCCGGTGAGGGCCTGGGCCGGTGTCGTCACCCGCTTGCCGCCGGTCAGCCCGTAGCGGACGGGCACCGTTTCCACCGCGTAGGTCCCGAACAGGCGGTCCCAGACGATCAGCATCGAACCGAAGTTCGTGTCGAGATACTCGGGGTTCGACCCGTGGTGCACCCGGTGGGCCGCCGGGGTGACGAAGACCCAGTCGAGCGGTGTGCGGCGGCGGACGAGCTCGGTGTGCTGCAGCTGGCCCATCATCAGGACCAGGGCGCCCATGGCCGCGAAGGCGATGGGGTGGAAGCCGAGCAGCGGTACCCACAGGGCCAGGGCCGGCTTGTAGATGGCCTCCATCCACGGCAGGCGGACGGCCGACGTGAACGTGAACCGCTCCAACGAGTGGTGGATCATGTGCGACGCCCACAGCACCCGCACCCGGTGCTCGGCCCGGTGGATCCAGTAGTAGGCGAAGTCGCGGCCGACGAAGATGGCCAGCCACACCAGCGGGTTGGTCCAGTCGAGGGTGAAGAGGCGGTGCTCGTAGACGGCCAGGGCCACCCCGAACATGAGCGCCTTCGACACCACGCCCTTGACCGCCAGGTAGGCGAGGCCGGCCGTCATCGACGTGGCCGAGCCCTGCAGCCGGCGGCGAAGGGTCCCGAAGGCGAGCTCGCCGCCGACGGTGACGGCCACCGAGGCGGCCAGCAGGAGGGTGGCGTGGCTGGTGACCCAGTGGATGAGGGCGGAAGCGTCGGGCATGTCCCTACCGTCGACCCTCGCCCGCCCCGCCGACCCCCGGCGTGGCCCCCAGATACCGGTGGGGGCCGCCCGTCCGGCGGTTCTTTGGCGCGAAAACGACATCCCAGGTCGCTTTCGCTTCAGAAAACGGGTCCCGCCCGGCGTGGTGTAGTGGCGGGGTGGAACCCGCGGCCGCCCTCCAGGAGCTGGCGGGGACGCTCGCCGGCGGCGGGGAGGTGCGGGCGGGGCAGATCGCGATGGCGGAGGCGGTGGCCCGGGCGGTCCGGGACGGCCATCCGCTGGTGGTGCGGGCGGGGACGGGGACGGGCAAGACGTGGGCCTACCTGGTGGGGGCCCTGCTCGGATCGACCGGAACGGCGGGCAAGGTCGTCGTCGCCACCGCCACCAAGGCCCTGCAGGACCAGCTGTCGGGCAAGGACCTGCCCGCCCTGGCCGCGGCCGGGCTGCGGCCGGGGCTGACCTGGGCCGTGCTCAAGGGCCGCAGCAACTATCTCTGCCGGCAGGCGGCGGCCGAGGCCGACCGCGACGCCGACGCCCCCGCCCTCGGCCTGGGTGAAGGCGACGGGGCCAGCGGGACCAGCGAGAAAGGCCGGGCCGTCGGCCGGGAGGTGGCCCGGCTGTTGGCGTGGGCCGAGGACAGCCTCACCGGCGACCGGGCCGAGCTCGCCTTCGAGCCCAGCCCGGCGGCGTGGTCGTCGGTGAGCGTCGGCTCCGACCAGTGCCCGGGGGCCAAGGAGTGCCCGAGCGGGGAGTCGTGCTTCGCCGAGGCCGCCTACGAGCGGGCCCGGGATGCGGACGTGGTCGTGGTCAACCTCCACCTCCTCGGCGCCCACGTCGCGTCCGGCGGCCACGTGCTACCCGAGCACGACGTGGTGATCCTCGACGAGGCCCACGAGGCGCCCGACGTGATGGCCGGCGCCCTCGGCGTCACCCTCACGCCGGGCCGGGTCACCGCGGTGGCGAGGCTGGCCTCGGCCACCGGCCTGGCCCGCCACCGCGACGCCCTCGACCGGGCCCTCGAACCGCTGGTGGGCACCCGCCTGGCCACCGGCGCCACCGGAAACGCCCAGGTGGGCGAGGCCCTCACCGACCTGGCCGAGGGACTGCGGGCGGCCCGGGCCGCCCTCCGCGGCCTCCAGCCCGACTCCGCCCTCAAGGCCCGGCGGGAGCGGGCCACCAAGGCCCTCGACTCCCTGGCCGCCGACGTGCAGACGGTCATCGACGCCCGCGACGACGATGTCACGTGGGTCGAGCAGTCGGGCTCGCAACGGGCTCTGCGGGTAGCACCCATCGACGTCGGCGCCGAGTTGGCCCGGGTGGCGTGGCCGTCGACGACGCCGATCCTGACCTCGGCCACCATCCCGATCGGCCTGGGGGCCCAGCTCGGCCTCGGTGCCGACACCGTCGAGCTCGACGTCGGCAGCCCGTTCGACTACCGCCGGCTGGCCCTCCTCTACGTCCCCCGGCTGCCCGACCCCCGCCAACCCGACCACGAGGCCGCGGCCCACGTCGAGCTCGAGTTCCTCATCGACGCCGCCGGCGGGCGGACCCTGGCCCTGTTCACGTCGTGGCGGGCGATGCGGGCGGCCCACGGGGCCCTGGCCGACCGCCTGCCGTACCGCATCCTGGCCCAGGACGACCTGCCCAAGCCGGCCCTGATCCAGGCCTTCCGCGAGGACGAGACGTCGTGCCTGTTCGCCACCATGGGCTTCTGGCAGGGGGTCGACGTCCCCGGCGACGCCTGCTCGCTGGTCGTGATCGACCGCCTCCCCTTCCCCCGGCCCGACGACCCGGTGGCCCAGGCCCGGCGGGAACGGGCCGGTCCCAACGCCTTCAACGCCGTCGACCTGCCCCACGTCGCCACCCGCCTGGCCCAGGGCGCGGGCCGGCTCATCCGCAGCACGACCGACCGGGGGGTGGTGGCCGTGCTCGACAAGCGGCTGGCGGAGTCGTCGTACCGGCCGGTGATCCTGTCGGCCCTGCCCCCCATGCGCCGCACCCGTGACCGGGCCGACGTCACCGCCTTCTTCGCCGCGCCCGAAGGCTGACGGTCAGGCGGTACGCCGCAGCCGCGTGTCCGCGGCGTCGGCGACGGGCAGTGCGGTGACCTCGGCCACCGGCTTCGACCGACGGCGGCGGCCCACGAGGGGGGCGGCCAGGCGATCCCGCTGGGCCTCGCGGCACAGGTCGGCCAACCGTGCGTCCGACAACCTCATCATCACTTCGCTGTAGGCATCCATTTCGAGTTCACCCGCTTCCTTTCGCCCCCATCGTCGACCACAACGCCGTGACCGCGCTCCGAATTTCGAGAAAGGGTACGGCCGCCGGTGGTGTGCGGTTCGCGGCGGTGATCAGACGTCGGTGACTGGCGACGGGTCGCCGGCCATCCGCGACAGGAGGTCGCACAGGGCCCGGCGGTCGGCGTGGGAGAGGTTGGCCATGCACGGCACGCCGTCGAAGACGCGGTCGTGATGGGCCTGCCACAGCTCCCGGCCGGCGTCGGTGAGCACCAGCCGTCGGACCCGGCGGTCGTCGGGATCCGCCTGGCGCTCGACCAGGCCCCGGGACTCCAGCCGGTCGACGATGCCGGTGACGTTGGACGCGTCGCAGAACAGGCGGTCGGCCAGCTCGCCCATCGACAGCGGCCGACCCAGTTCGACGAAGGCCTTGGCCTGCTGGGGCGACAGGTCGAACTCGGCCGAGCGCTGGAAGAAGTGCTGGCCGAGGCGCCCCATCACCGCCATGAAGGCGGCCACCAGGTCCTCCACCGACGGCGTTCCGGTGTCCGTCAAAGGCCGCGCCCCATCGGGCGGCGGCTGTTCCGTGAACACCATGAGAACAACGATAGTCCAGTCGAAAAGTAGTTGACAAGTACCACTGTCTCTATTAACACTGTTCGCAGTAGCAAAGGAATCACGGCCGGGGGGCCGAGCGACAGCCGGCAGGGGTCGCTCAGGTGAGTCCGCACCGCGACCAGCACATCGAAACCCCGGAGGGCGTGCCTTGATCCGACTCGCTGATTTTTGCTACCGACGGCGCCGTTACGTCCTCGGGGCGTGGGTACTCGTCTTCGTCGCCGTCATGATCGCCGGCGGCGCCCTCCCGGCCGAGCACCGGGCCAACTACCAGACGCCGGGCGCCGAGTCGGGCGACGCCTACAGCCTGCTCAACGAGCGCTTCCCGGCCCGCAAGGGCGACTCCGTCAAGCTCGTCTTCGCCGGCAACATCGACGACCCCGCGGTCCAGGCCGAGGTCGACCGGGTGATCGCCCAGGCGACGGCCAGGCCCCACGTCACCGGCGCCAGCAGCCCCTATTCGCCGGAGGGGGCGACCCAGGTCGCGTCCAACCGCCAGGTGGCCTACGCCGAGGTCTACTTCGACCAGACCTTCGACAAGCTCATCAACTCCGACCCCAAGTTCCAGGCCCACTTCCTGGAGGCGGTCGACCACGGCCAGCTCGAGAACCCGGCCCTCCAGGTCGAGGTGACCACCTTCGTGGCCGAGCAGACGCTCGGGTCCGAGTTCATCGGGCTGATCTTCGCCGCCTTCATCCTCCTGCTCGCCTTCGGATCGGCCCTGGCCATGGGCCTGCCCATCCTCACCGCCCTGTTTGGCCTCGGCATCGGCGCCACCCTGGGCGGGATCGCCTCCCGGTTCGTGGAGACGCCAGAGTGGGCGGCCACCGTCGCCACCATGATCGGCCTGGGCGTGGGCATCGACTACGCCCTGTTCATCATCACCCGCTACCGCCAGGGCCTGGCCACGGGCCTGTCGCCCCGGGAGGCCAACCTCACGGCCATGGGCACCGCCGGCCGGGCCGTGCTCTTCGCCGGCGGCACGGTCGTGATCTCGCTGCTGGGCATGCTCACCATGGGCCTCAGCTACCTCAACGGGGTGGCCGCCTCGGCCGTGTTCGCGGTGCTGGTCATGCTGGCCGCGTCGATCACCCTCCTCCCGGCGATTCTCGGGTTCGTGGGCCGGAACATCGACAAGCTCAAGGTGCCGTTCACCGGGCGCAGCTCGCGCCAGGGCACCAACGCCTTCTGGTACCGGTGGAGCCGGGTCGTGCAGCGGCGGCCGTGGGTCGCCTTCGCCGGCGGCGCCCTGGTCCTGTTGATCATCACCCTGCCCGTCCTCTCCCTCCGCCTGGGCTTCCCCGACGAGGGCAACAACCTGCCCAAAGAGACGTCCCGGAAGGCCTACGACCTGCTCAGTTCCGGCTTCGGGCCCGGGTTCAACGGCCCCCTGCTGATGGTGGTCGACGTCAACGACGCGGCCACCGGCGCGGGCGCCGTCGGCCGGCTGACGGCGGCCGCCCAGGCCACCGACGGCGTGGCCTTCGTGGCTCCGCCCGTGTTCAACCAGGCCGGCGACACCGCCATCATCAACGTCTTCCCCGACAACAAGCCCCAGGACGAGGCCACCGCCGAGCTGGTGCACCGCCTCCGGGACACGGTGATCCCGGCCACCATCGCGGGGAGCGACGCCACCGTCGATGTCGGTGGCTTCACCGCCATCTCCATCGACCAGACCGACTACATCACCAAGCGGCTGCCGATCTTCATCGGCTCCGTCGTCCTGCTGTCGTTCTTCCTGCTCACGACGGTGTTCCGCTCGCCGCTGGTGGCCCTCAAGGCCGGCATCATGAACCTGCTGTCGATCGCGGCCGCCTACGGGGTGATGTCGTACGCGGTCCAGGGCACGTGGCTGGGGAACCTGCTCAACATCCCCGAGACCCCGATCCCGGCGTTCGTCCCGATGATCATGTTCGCCATCCTCTTCGGCCTGTCGATGGACTACGAGGTCTTCCTCCTCAGCCGCATCCGGGAGGAGTACCTGCGCACCGGCGACAACGGGGTGGCGGTGGCCGACGGGCTGGCGGCCACGGCCCGGGTCATCACCGCGGCGGCGGCGATCATGGTGTTCGTCTTCGGGGTGTTCATCTTCGACCCCAACGTGTTCATCAAGCAGATCGGCCTGGGGCTGACGACGGCGGTCCTGGTCGACGCCACCATCGTCCGCATGGTGCTCGTCCCCGCCACCATGGAGCTGCTGGGCAACGCCAACTGGTGGATGCCCCGCTGGCTCGACAAGCTCCTGCCCGAGGTCCACATCGAAGGCGAGGCGTCGGTGCAGGCCGAGCTGGCCACCCTGCTGGCCGGCGAGGAGCTCACCGGCGCCAGCCGGTAGTCCCTCGAGGTTTCCCCCCTCGACGGCACGTGCGGCGGCTCCCCACTCCGGGGGGCCGCCGCCCCTCTAACCTGGGCCCATGGCCCTGACGCCGGTGCAGGTGCGCATCCTCGGGTGCCTCATGGAGAAGGAACGCACCACCCCCGACAACTACCCCCTCACGCTCAACGCCCTGATGTCGGCGTGCAACCAGACCACCAACCGCCACCCGGTGAGCAAGCTGGAAGAGGCCACGGTGAGCAACGCCCTCATCAACCTGCGGGGGCTGAACCTGGTGCGGATCGTCTACAGCCGCTCCAACCGGGCCGACCGCTTCAAGCAGGTCCTCGACGAGACGCTCGGCCTCGACGGGGGCGAGGCGGCCGTCGTCTGCCTGCTCATGCTGCGGGGGCCGCAGACGGCGAGCGAGCTGCGGGCCCGGAGCGAGCGCCTGCACCCCTTCGCCGACCAGGACGACGTCGACGACGCCCTCGCCCGGCTGGCCCGGCGGGGCGAGCCCCTCGTGGCCAGGCTCGAACGCCAGCCGGGGCAGAAGGAGAACCGGTGGGCGCAGCTGCTGGGAGGCGAGTTGCCGGGAGCGGAGGCACCGTCGCTGACGGCGGCCGGCGCCGCCGGCGATGGGTTCGGCCTGGCCGGGGCGGTGGCGGCCCCCGCCTCGTCGGTCGCGGTCCCCACGTCGGAGCGGCTGGCCGCCCTGGAAGCGACGTTGGACGCCCTGCGGCAGGAGCTGGACAAGCTCCGGGCCGACCACGACGAGCTCGTCCGGGAGCTGCATTGAGATTACGACTGCTGGCCGTCGCCGTGCTGGGCGCCATCGGGCTGGCCGTGGGCGGCGCGGCCGCGGCGACCGCCGGGGCCGGCGCGTCCCAGTTCGGCAACGAGCGGATCACCGACTACGACGTCACCATCGCCGTCGAGAGCTCGGGCGACCTCGCCGTCACCGAGGTCATCGACTACGACTTCGGCGTCCGCGACCGCCACGGCATCTTCCGCAACATCCCCGTCCGGCTCCACTACGACGACCGCTACGACCGGGTGTACCCGCTCACCGTCCGGTCGGTCACCGGCTCGCCGGGCACGCCCGCCCAGTACGAGACGAGCAACGAGGGCGGCGACCGGGTGCTCAAGATCGGCGACCCCGACAAGACCGTCAGCGGCCCCCACACCTACACCATCGAGTACGTGGTCAAGGGCGGGCTCAACGGCTTCGCCGAGCACGACGAGCTCTACTGGAACGCCATCGGCACGGAGTGGGCCGTGCCCATCGAGCGGGCCACCGTCCACGTCGACACGCCCGGTCCCCTCACCGACGTGGCCTGCTTCAGCGGTCCCGAGGGGTCCCTCCTCCCCTGCCCCGAGTCGGCGCCCGGCGACCGGGTCGCCACCTTCGCCACCGGCGACCTCGCGCCCCACGAGGCGTTCACCGTGGTCGTCGGCTTCGAGAAGGGTTTCGTGCCCGAGCCCGTCCCCGTCCTCGAGGAGCGGTGGGCCTTCGACCGGGCCTTCGCCGTCACCCCCGGCACCCTGGGCGCCAGCGCCGCCCTCATGGTGCTCGTCGTGGGCGGGGTCTCGACGCTCCTGTGGCGCACCGGCCGCGACCGGCGCTTCGCCGGGTCCCCGGTCGACATCGCCTTCGGCAGCGAGATCGGCACCGAGCAGAAGGTGCCCCTGCTGGAGCGGGCGACCACGCCGGTGGAGTACGCCCCGCCCGACGACCTCCGGCCGGGCCAGGTGGGCACCCTGGTCGACGAGAAGGCCAGCACCATCGACGTCACCGCCACCATCGTCGACCTGGCCGTGCGCGGCTTCCTGCGCATCGACGAGATCCCCAAGGAGGGATGGTTCGGCAAGAAGGACTGGAACCTGGTCGAGCTGAAGGAGGCCAAGGGGCTGCGCAACTTCGAGCACAGCCTGCTGGCGGCCATCTTCCGGGGCCGGAGCGAGGTGAAGCTGTCGGCCCTCAAGAACACCTTCGCCACCGACCTCAAGAAGGTGGAGGACCTCCTCTACGACGACGCTGTGACCCAGGGGTGGTTCGCCAAGCGCCCCGACCGCACCCGCACCCTGTGGACGGTGCTGGGCGTGCTGGCCCTGGTCGGCTCGGTGGCGGTGGCGGCGGTCATCGCGGCCACCACCCACGCCGGCCTGCTCGGGATCCCCCTGGTGGCGGGCGGCGTGGCCCTGCTGGCGGGGGCCAAGCGCATGCCCCGGCGCACGGCCAAGGGCACCGGCACCCTGCGCCGGGTGCAGGGCTTCCGCCGGTTCATCGACGAGTCGGAGAAGGAACGGGCCCAGTTCGCCGAGAAACAGCACCTGTTCTCCGAGTACCTGCCCTACGCCATCGTCTTCGGCGCCACCGAGAAGTGGGCCAAGGCCTTCGCCGGCATCGACGGCCGCCTGCCGGACACGGGTTGGTACACCGGGCCCACCTACTTCACCGTCGGCAGCTTCTCCGACTCCATGAACGGCTTCGCCACCACCACGTCGGGGACGATCTCGTCCACGCCGTCGGGGTCGGGCGGCAGCGGCTTCGGCGGGGGCGGGTTCTCCGGCGGCGGGGGCGGCGGAGGCGGCGGAGGGTCCTGGTAGGCCCGGTCGCCGTAGGATAGGGGCGGCTTCAACCGCGCAGGCCTGGGATTGGTGGGACGGTTTCGGAAGGAGGGGACCATGCCTCGCTGTCGGCCGGCGCGGGGGCGCTCGTGACCACCCGTCCCCGTCCCCGGTACGTGCGGCCGGCGGCGGGCCCCTCGGCCTGGTCGCAGCTGGTCGTCGAGTCGTCGGGCGCGGCCATCATCGTCACCGACGCCGACGGAATCGTCCAGCTGTGGAACCCGGCCGCCGAGCGCCTGTACGGGTGGTCCGCCAGCGAGGCGATCGGCCGCAACGTCATCGAGATCGTCGTCGCCGACGAGTGGCTCGGCGAGGCCCAGGTCATCCTGGCCGGCCTCCGGTCCGGGGAGTCGTGGACGGGGCCGTTCTCCACCCGCCACAAGGACGGGAGCACCGTGCGGGCGATCGTCTCCAACCGTCCCGTGTTCGACGGGCAGGGCCGGACCATCGGCATCGTCGGTGAGTCACGCCTGCTGGCCGACGTCGAGACCGACTCGCCCGAGCCCGACCGCGCCCAACTGGTGGCACGCGGTGTCGCCGATCGGCTGGCCGGGCTGCAGGCCGTGATCGCGGCCCTGGCCCGGGCCGTCGACCGGGCCGAGGTGGCCGAGGCCGTCTTCCACCACGGGCTGCGCGACCTGGGCGGCCACACCGGTTGCCTCTGCCTGCTGGAGCCGGACGGCGTCAACGTCGCCATCGTCCACGAGATCGGCTACTCGACGGCGGTCAAGGAGTGCTGGGCCACGTTCCCCCTCGACGCCGACCTCCCCGCCAGCGAGTGCATCCGCACCGGCGAGCTGGTCCTGGCCCGGTCGCGGGCCGAGCTCGAGGACCGGTTCCCCATCCCCCCCGGCACTCCCCGCGGTGGCGACCCGGCCCACGCCGTCATCCCCATGGCCGACGAGGACGGCACCGTCTTCGGCGCCCTGGCGGTGGGCTTCGCCGAGGCCCGTGACTTCGACGACCAGGACATCGCCATCCTGCGGGCCCTGGGCGCCCAGTGCGCAGGGGCCCTCCGGCGGGCGGAGCTGTTCGAGGCCACCCGGGCCGCGGTGGAGGCCGAGCACGCGGCCCGGCGGGCGGCGGAGGACGCCCATCACAGCCTCGCCTTCCTGGCCGAGGCGTCGGCCACCCTCGGCTCGTCGCTCGACTACGAGCGCACCCTGGCCCGGGTGGTCGACCTGGCCATCCCCCGGCTGGCCGACTGGTGCGCGGTGTTCGTCCCCGCCGCCGACGGGTCGATCCGGCTCCTGGCCCTGGCCCACGCCGACCCGACCAGGGTCGACCAGGTCCGCCGCCTCCTCGACCGCTACCCGCCCCAACCGGACTCGCCGGGAAGCGTCGGGTCCGTCATCCGCACCGGCCGGTCCGAGCTGGTCCGGGAGATCGACGACGCGCTGCTCGACCAGGCAATCACCGACCCCGAGCGGCGGGAGCTGGTGCGGGCCGTCGGCCTGGGCTCCACCGCCATCCTCCCCCTCCAGGCCGGCGGGCGGGTCCTGGGGGCGCTGGTGCTGGCCACCGACCGGGGCCGGCCCCTCGCCGACACCTCGCTGGCCTTGGGCGTCGACCTGGCCGTGCGGGCGGGCGTGGCCATCGACAACTCCCAGCTGTTCACCGAGCGCACCCGTATCGCCCGCCAGCTCCAGGCCAGCCTGCTGCCCGCGGGGCTGCCCACCATCCCCGGCCTCGACGTGGGCGCCCGCTACGCCGCAGTCGGGCAGTCGGAGGAGGTGGGGGGCGACTTCTACGACGTCTTCGCCCTCGACGGCGGGCGGTGGGCGGTCGTGGTGGGCGACGTCCGGGGCAAGGGGCTGGAGGCGGCGGCCGTCACCGGCCTCACCCGCCACACCATCCGCTCCGCGTCCCTCTACCTCGACTCCCCCCGCGACCTGCTCCGCCACCTCAACGAGGTCCTCCTCCGGGGCGAGGCCGACCGCCCGGCGGTGGACTCCGACGACCCGGCCGAAGTCTGGGCCCGCGACGAGCCCCGGTTCTGCACCGTGGGCCTGGCCCTGCTGGAGCCGGGACCCGACGGGGTGCAGGTGACGGTCTGTGTCGCCGGCCATCCCCTTCCCCTGGTGGCGCGGGCCGGAGGGACGGTTGAGACGGTGGGTCGGGCGGGCAGTCTCCTGGGCGTGGGGCGCGACGTGGAGTTGCACGACGTGAGCGTCAGGCTCGCGCCCGGCGACTCGCTGGTGTCCTTCACCGACGGCATCGTCGAGCGCCACGAGGGCCGGCACTTCTTCGAGGAGGACGGGGTCAGACGGGTCCTCGGGGCGACCGCGGGCCGGTCGGCCGACGAGATCGCGGCCGCCGTGGAGGACGCGGCCCGCAATTTCGTCACCGGCGACCCCCGCGACGACATGGCGGTGGTCGTCGTCCGGGTCGTCGGAGTCGGCCCCGCCGTCGGAGGCGCGGGCTGATGCCGGGCGTGGGGTCGGAGTCGCGGGCCACGTTCCCGGGGGTCCCGGAGAGCGCCGGTCGGGCCCGGCGGTTCGTGGCCGACGCCCTGGCCGCGGTCGGGCGGGCGGAGGTGGCCGAGGTGGCCGTCCTGCTGGTGAGCGAGCTGGTGAGCAACGCCGTGCTCCACGCCGGCACCGAGATCGAGCTGGTCGTGCGCATCCTGCCCGACCGGCTGACGGTCGAGGTCCACGACAAGGGGGCCGGGCGGGCCGTGCGCCGCCGGTACTCCAGCCTGTCGGGCACCGGCCGGGGGTTGATGCTGGTGGAGGAGTTGGCCCGCGACTGGGGCACGGTGGTCACCGAGGCGGGCAAGTTCGTCTGGTTCGAGCTCGACCTGGCCTCGGCTGACGCCCATCAAGTGAAAGGCCGACCGTGACGGCGGACAACGACGGTTTGGTGACCGTGCGGATCGTGGGCCTGCCCGTACCGGTGCATCTCCTGGCTTCGGAGCACGGCGACGAGTTGATGCGCGAGTTCGCCCTCATCGCCGCCGGTAGCGCCGACGGGAGCGGGAACCCGGGGGTGCCGGCCCGTCTCACCGCCCTGGTCGAGGAGCTGCGGGGCCGGTTCTCGGGGTTCACCCTGCAGCCCGAGTCGGAGTTGGCCGATGCCGCGGCCCGGGGTTCCGACATGATCGACCTCGAGTACCAACTGCCGGCGGAGGCCGTCCAGGCCGCGACCGACCTGGAGGCGATGCTCGACGAGGCCGACGACTTCTGCCGCAACGGCGACCTGCTCACCCTGGCCACCCCACCGGAGGCGCTGGCCTACCGCCAGTGGTTCCTCGGCGAGTTCGCCCGCCAAGCCGCGGGCGGGGCACCCGTGGCCTGGGCCGACTGGGACGACGCGGACTGACTGCTCCCGACTAAGAGCGACGCCTTCGGGGAAGGACGGGGGCATGCCCGAGCATTCCCGCGTCCTTGATGCCGCCCCCGTCCGGACCCTCGACGACTACCTCGCCGCCGGCGGCGGCCAAGCCCTCCAGCTGGCCGGCAAGGCCGAGCCCGAGGGCGTGATCGGGGCCCTGGAGGCGTCCGGGCTGCGGGGACGGGGCGGTGCCGGCTTTCCCACCGGCACCAAGTGGCGGACGGTCTTCGACAGCAAATCCGAGCAGCTCGCGGCGACAGTGGTCGTCAACGCGGCCGAGGGCGAGCCGGGCACGTTCAAGGACCGGGCCATCCTCCGGCGCAACCCCTACCGGGTGCTCGAGGGGGCGTTGGTGGCGGCGTCGGTGGTGGGGGCCGACCACGTCATCGTGGCCATGAAGGCGTCGTTCACCCAGGAGCTGGCCCGGGTGCGGGCCGCTATCGACGAGATCCAGCGGGCGGCGTGGCTGCCCGAGGGCTTCGAGATCGTCGTCGTCGAAGGGCCCAGCCACTACCTCTACGGCGAGGAGACGGCCCTCCTGGAGGTCATCGCCGGGCGCAACCCGTTCCCCCGCATCGCCCCGCCCTACCGCCACGGCACCGACGAGCTCGGCCCCGACACCAAGTCGGCGGCCGACGAGGCCATGGCGTCGGAGACCTCCGACACCGCGGCCGCGCCCACCCTCGTCAACAACGCCGAGACCATGGCCAACATCGCCGGGATCGTGGTCGAGGGGCCCGACTGGTTCCGGTCGGTGGGCACGGAGAAGTCGCCCGGCACCATCGTGTGCACCGTCACCGGCGCCACCCGTCGCCACGGCGTGGGCGAGTTCCCCATGGGGACCCCGCTGCGGGAGATCATCGAGACGCTCGGCGGCGGGGTGCGGGCCGGAGGGCGGGTGCGGGCGGTGATGTCGGGCGTGGCCAACGCCCTGCTCCCCGGCCACCTGCTCGACACACCCGCCACCTACGAGGACCTGAAGGAGGCGGGCAGCGGCCTGGGCTCGGCCGGCTTCATCGTCTTCGACGAGTCGAACGACCCGGTGGCGGTGGCGGCCGGCGTGTCCCGGTTCCTGGCCGTGGAGTCCTGCGGTCAGTGCACCCCGTGCAAGCAGGAAGGGCTGTCGATCGCCGGCCTCCTCGAGCGGGTGGGCCGGGACCAGGCCGACGCCACCGACCTCGACGCCCTGCGGGCCAGCCTGTCCACCGTCACCGACTCCGCCCGCTGCTTCCTCGCCACCCAGCACCAGCAGGTGGTGGAGAGCGTGCTGCGCCTCTTCCCCGACAACGTGAAGGCCCACCTCGACAAGTCGGCGGACGCGGTGGTGCCCGAGCTCATCGTCCCCATCGTCGACCTGGAGGGTGACGCGGCCCAACTCGACGAGGACCACGCCACCAAGCAGCCCGACTGGACCCACGACGAGGAGTACTCCGGCCAGTCCCCCGCCGACAAGGTCGACGCCACCGAGCCCACCCTGTAGACCCCCGGCGATAGGGTTTCGCGCCCCCGGGGTCCGGGGGCGGGTGCTCGGCGAAGGGAGCGGTCGTGGACGAGGTGCAAAAGGCCCGGTACGACCGGGTCTTCGATTCCTACAAGGGGCCGGACGGCGACCTCACCTGGGACAGCTTCTCGGCCCACATCGCCGCCCTGGCCGCCCTGCGAGGGGAGCCTGCCGACTCGCCCGCGGTCAACACCCTGCGCGAGGGCCTCCGGGTGTGGTGGGACCAGCTGTGCATGGTGGCCGACACCGACCACGACGGGCGGGTCAGTCGGGACGAGTGGGGCGCGTTCAGCGTGGGGATCACCGACGTCGTCCGCCAGACGGCCGCCGCCGGTGGCGAGTACCCCCTCACCCCCTGGATCCAGGCCCTCTACGGTCTCATCGACGCCGACGGCGACGGGCGCATCACCCAGGAGGAATACGGAAACTGGCTGACGGTGCTCGGGCTGGCCGAGTCCACCGACATCCCCGCCGCCTTCGCCGGCTTCGACACCGACGAGAACGGCACCCTGTCGTGGGAGGAGTTCGCCAAGGCCAGCGAGCAGTACTGGTCCGACTTCGAGAACCCGTCCCTCCCCGGTGCCCGCTGGATCGGGCCTTGATCGGAGGGGGGCAGGCCCCCCTCCGAACCTCCCCCCAAGGTCGTGCCGGCCTGGCGGCCGGCGGGGGGCCATCCGGGGGGGCCGCCTGCGGCGGCGGACACGGCCGGCGGGAAAGGCCTGACGCCCTGCTGATCTAACGCGCCGGGCGGCTGGCCCGGACTCTGACACGGCCGCCGTAGGCGAGGGCGGTGGTGGCGACGGCGACGCCCAGGATGCCCAAGCCGATGGCCGGGCTCATCCCAGTCGGGTGCCACGGGGACACGAGGTAGTGCTCGAGGTAGCCGCCTCGATAGACGTCGTCGCCGGCGAGGCGGCGGAGGCCCTTCTCCCAGTCGGTCAGGGGGCAGTCGAAGCCCCCGGCGTAGACGGCGGCGGTGCCCACCAGCACCACGACGTGCGCCTTCGTCGCCCGCGGGTGGCGGCGGGCGACGAAGCCGCCGCCGAGGATGAAACCGATGAGCGTGAGGTGGGACAACGCCACCGCGTCGGCCGCACGTCGCCAGAGCATCGACCTCGCAGGCTACGCGGTCCGCGGCCCGTCAGGGGCGCCAGACGCCCCCGACGCGACAAAGACGCCGAACCGCCGCGAGCCCCCTCAGCCCGTATTTCGGAGGCCGGCGGCGATGCCGTTGACGGTGAGCAACAACGCCCGGCGGAGCATGGGCGGGGGGTCGTCGGACGCCCGGAGGCGGCCCAGCAGGCTCACCTGCAGCCGGCACAACGGATCGAGGTAGGCCTGGCGGACGTCGAGGGTCCGTTGCAGCTCGGGCTGGCGGTCGAGCAGGCGCCGCTCCCCCGTCAGCCGCAGCACCTCCTCCACCGTGCGCCGGTGCTCGTCGCAGATGCGGTCGAACAGATGGTGCAGGCTCGGGTCGACAAGGGTGCGCACGTAGTGGCGGGCCAGGGCCATGTCGGTCTTGGCCAGGGTCATCTCCACGTTGGACACGAACACGCGGAAGAAGTGCCAGTGCTCGTGCATCTCGGCCAGCACGTCGCCGTAGCCCGCGGCCCGGGCCGCGGCCAGACCCGTCCCCAACCCGTACCACCCGGGGATGATCTGGCGGGACTGGTTCCACGCGAACACCCAGGGGATGGCCCGCATCGAGTCCAGGCCGCCGCCGCCCTCCACCCGGGACGCGGGCCGGGACCCGATGTTGAGGTCGGCCAGCTCGGTGACGGGCGTGGCCGTCAGGAAGTAGTCGGCCAGGCCGGGGGCATCGACCAGGGCCCGGTAGGCGGCGAAGGCGGCGTCGGACACGTCGTCCATGGCCACGTCCCACCGGTCGAGCACGTCCATCGGCTGGCGGGAGTCCCGGTGCAGCAGCGACGCCTCCAGCACCGCCGCCAGCAGGATCTCCAGGTTGTGGCGGGCCAGGCCGGGCAGGCCGTAGCGCTCGGAGATCACCTCTCCCTGCTCGGTGATCTTCATCTGCCCCTCGAGCGTGCCGAACGGTTGGGCCAGCACCGCCTCGTGGGCCGGTCCCCCGCCCCGACTGACCGTGCCCCCCCGGCCGTGGAAGAGCCGTAGCAGCACGCCGTGGCGCTGGACCACGTCGCGCAGGCGGCGCTGGGCCCGTTGGATCTCCCACTGCGACGTGGTGATGCCGGCGTCCTTGTTGGAGTCGGAGTACCCCAGCATCACCTCCTGGACGTCGCCCCGCAGGGCCACCAGCCGCCGGTAGGAGGGGTCGGACAGGAGCTCGTCGAGGATCTCGCCCGCCCGCCGCAGCTCCTCCACCGTCTCCAGCAGGGGGACGAAGCCGATCCGGGCCAGGCCGGTGCGGACGTCGACCAGGCCCGCCTCCCGGGCCAGGACGGCCGCCGCCAGCACGTCGTCGGCCCCGCCGGTCATGGAGATGATGTAGCTCTCCACGATCTCGTCGCCGTAGCGGTCGAGGGCCTGGCGGATGGCGGCGAAGGTGGCCATGGTGGCGGCCGGGCCGTCGGGCAGGACGGTGGTGGGGGCGATGAGCGGCCGCCGGCTGGTGAGCTCGCGGGAGAGCACCTTCATCCGCTCCGGGCGGAGCAGGCGCTCGTAGGGGACGGGCAGGTCCTCGAGCGGGTCGAAGAGGGCGGCCAGGGCCTCGTGGTGCTTGGCCGCGTGCTCCCGCACGTCCATGGTGGCCAGGTTGAGGCCGAAGGTGGACGCGGTGCGCATCATGCGGGCGACGATGCCGGCGGCGGCGGTGCCGCCCCGGTTGGTGCGCAGCGACGTGGCCATCACCGCCAGCTCGCCCAGCAGCTCGAACCGGTCGCGGTAGTCGAGGTCGTCGACGTGGGACTTGCCCTCGGCCGCCCGCCGGCCCGTGTTCTCCAGCCGCTGGCGGATGTAGGCGCACTTGAGCCGGTAGGGCTCCTCGCCGTAGAGGCGCACCGAGCGGTCGTAGACCTCGGGCATGACGATGCGGTCCTCGGCCAGGCTGAGCAGGAGGTTCTCCGACACGGGGACGATGCGGGTGGAGATGCTCAGGTCGCGCACGAGGGCGTCGACCGACTCGACCAGATCGGCCAGGCCCCGCTCGTGCTGGATGGCGAGGACGTCGAGGGTGACCTGGGGGGTGACGTTGGGGTTCCCGTCCCGGTCGCCGCCGACCCACGTGCCGAAGCGAAGGGGGCGGGCGCCGGCGCCGAGCTCGACCCCCAGGCGGGCCAGCTCCCGGCTGAGGTCCTCCAGGATGTCGGGGACCACGGCCCGGCACAGCTCCTGCAGGTGGTACTGGATCGAGCTGGCCTCCTCCGACGGCTCGGGCTTGCCCTGGCGCAGCTCGTCGGTCTGCCACAGCAGGTCGACCACCTCGGCGAAGCGGCGCTCGATCCGCTCCCGCTCCGCGGGCAGGGCGTCCTGGCGAGCCCGCAGCAGCTCCGCCACCTGGCGCATCTTGGACAGGACCGACCGGCGGGCGGCCTGGGTGGGGTGCGACGTGAACACCGGCCGCAGCTCGAGCCGGCGGACCACGTCGTCGACAAGGGTCGACGGCACCCCCTCGGCCTCGATGCGGTCGACGGCCTCGGCCAGCCGCCCACCCCGTCCCGCGGTGCGCTCCAGGTGGCGGGCCTGATGCACCTGCTGGACGACGTTGGCCAGGTGGAACCAGGCCGAGAAGGCCCGCACCAGGAGGATCTCGGTGGGCAGATCGACGCCGGCCAGCACCGCCGCCAGGCGGGTGTCGGCCTTGGCCTCGTCGATGCCGGCGTCGGTGTCGGCGTCGGTGTCGGGGGCGTCGGCCGGGCCGTCGGGCCAGTCGCCCCGGGTGGCCTGCTGGACCTCGTGGACGAGCGCCGACAGGCCGGGGCCCTCCTGGCGGTCGAGGGACTCCCGGAGCATGCGCCCGACCCATTCCAGGTCGGACCGGACGGCGGGCGCATCCGGGTCGGGCTCGGCGACGGAATACAGCACGGTCGCGCCCGTCGCCGTGGCAGGGGTCATCGGATGCAGGTCATGCCTTGTCGGCCCACACCTTCATCCGCTCGAGCCTGGGGGCGCCGTAGGTGGTCACCATGGCCACGTCGGTGGCGTCCCGGCCCCGCCCGATGAGGACCCGGCCGATGCGGCGGGCGTTGTTGCGGGGGTCGAAGGTCCACCACTTGTCGCCGATGTAGACCTCGACCCAGGCGCAGAAGTCCATCTCGTCGTAGGGCGGCGGGATGTCGATGTCGGGCAGGTAGCCGAAGACGTAGCGGGCGGGGATGTTCAGGGCCCGGCAGAAGGTGACCATCAGCTGGGCGAAGTCGCGGCAGACGCCCTCGCCCGACTGGTAGACGTCGCAGGCGGTGGTGGCGGCGGTGCTGGTGCCGGCCAGCCACTGGACGTTGTCGTGGACCCAGTTGGACACCGCCTGGACCCGGTTCCACCCCGGCTCGGTGTGGCCGAAGAGCTTCCAGGCGTCGTCGAAGAGCACGTCGGACTGGCAGTAGCGGCTGGGGAGGAGGAACACCAGGGCGTCGGCCGGGAGGTTCTCGACCGGCACCTGCTGGGCGTAGATGTCGATCGGGTCGGGATAGGGGGACACCTCGACGGTGGCGTCGTAGGTGAGGGTGGTGGTGCCGGCGGGCAGGATGAGGCGGTCGCACACGTTGCCGAAGGCGTCGCAGTAGAAGGCCCGGCCCAGCTCGGGGTCGGTGGTCCAGCTGGCCGCCATGATCTGCTCTTCGGGACGGGCGCGCACCTGCCACACCGATGGCGTCGGACCAGCCGCGTCCCACTCGAACTCACACCCGACGCGAACCTTCATACGACGACACCCATTCGACCGACCCCCATCATCTAATTCTCCCTCGTTACCGTGAACGGGAGGTTTCCCGGCTGTCACGGCCCCGGGTCACCCCCGCGACCTACCCTGCCGGGCATGGGCGGACTCGTCGTGGCCACCCTCAACCTGCGGAACACGGCGGACCGCTGGCGGGAGCGAGCGCCGCTGCTGGTGGAGCAGCTGGTGGAACTGGACCCCGACGTGATCAGCGTGCAGGAGGTGCGGCGCATTCCCGACCAGGCCCGGTGGATCGCCCGGGAGGCGTCCCGCCGGCGCGCGGACAGCCCACCGTGGGAGGTACGAACCGCGTTCAAGACCGGTCCCAAGCGGCTGTGGGAGGGGGTGGCGGTGTTCAGCCGGCCCCCCGTCGAGGACGCCGCCCGAATCCGGCTGCGGGGCCAGTCCCGGGTGGCCCTGCGGGTGACGGTGATGCTGGCCGACGGGCGCCCGCTCGACGTGTACAGCGTGCACCTGGCCGACGGCGACGAGGCGGTGCGCGTCGAGCAGGCCCGGCGCCTCCTGGCGTGGATGGACGAGCGGCCCGGTCGGCCGGCGGTGGTGATGGGCGACTGCAACTCCCGGCCTGGCTCGGCGCCGATCCGGACCCTGACCGCGGGCGGCCGGCTGCGGTCGGCCTACGCCCTGGTCCACGGGTCGGAGCCGCCCCGGACTGTCCCCCCCGGCGGGAAGGGCGGGGGGACGGTGCTCGACTACGTCTTCGTCAACGACGAGGTGGTGGTGCACGACGCCTGGCTCGCCTTCGACCGCCCGTCGCCCACCGATCCCGAGCTGTACCCGTCCGACCACCTGGGGGTGGCCGCGTCGATCAGCCTGGTTCCGCCTGGTTGAGGCGGCGCCGCACCCGCAGCCCGCCGATGACCCCGCCGGTCACGACCACGACGATGGCGACGATGAGCACCCATGTGCCCCACGTCGGGTTGGGGTCGCGCAGGTCCTCGGGCCGGGTGAGGTAGTGGTCGAAAAAGGCCATTGTCTGGCGCCAGACATCCTCGCCCAGGTCCCGTCCATGGCGGGGGCCGGGGACGATCACCAGCTGGTTGGCCACCCCTTCGGCGTCGAGGCGGGCAGCCATGGCCTGGGCCTGGTCGACGGGAACCAGCTCGTCGCTGCTGTTGGCGACGAGGAGGGCGGCGTCGGTGGGGTCGACGTGGGTGATCGGCGACGCCGCGGCCCACCGCTCGGGGCACGTGGCCGGCGGGCAGGGCAGGAGCAGGGCCGAGAGGGCGGCCAGGTCGTCCCCCCCGGCGGCGGCGAGGGCGGTGAGGTCCATCGGGCCCGACCACGACGCCGCCACCAGGATGCGGGCGTTCCGGTCGGGGGGGCCGTCGCCCAGGGTGGCCAGCATGGCCGCCAGGTGTCCGCCGGCGGAGAAGCCGAGGGCACCCATCAGGCCGGGGTCGAGGCGGTAGTCGTAGGCGTGGAGGCGGGCCCACTTCACCGCCGTCTGCACGTCGTCGATCTCGGCCGGGAAGGCCTCGGGGACGTTGAGCCGGTAGTTGACGGCGAACACCACCCATCCCCGTTGCGCCATCCGGGTGGCCACGTCGACCACGTCGCGCTTGTCGCCGAGGCGCCACCCGCCGCCGTGGAGGACGAACACCGAGACCCGCTCCGCGTTCTTGTCGTCGGGGACGTAGGCGTCGAGGAAGAGGTCCTGGCCGCCGGCGGTGCCGTACTGCACGTCGTGGGTGACGGTGAAGGGGCCCGTGGGCTCGGGCGGCACCGTCGAGGGGGGCGTCGGGGCCGGCTGGCCGGCGGCACCGAGCGCGAGGAGGGCGGCGACGAGGACCAGGGCGGCCCGGCGGACGGTCGTCACGGAGACGGGCGGAGGAGGGCGGCGGTGGACCATCGCACCCGGTGACGGTCGAAGGCGTCCTCCAGGGCCTGCGCCGGGGCCAGGCCCATGGCCCGGCGGACGAGGGCCAGCAGCACGCCGGCGTACTCGCCCCCGTGGGCGGCGTAGGTCACGGGCGTGAGGCAGTGGGCCACCTCGTGGAGGATCGTCATCTCCCGGCGGGCCCACCGCGGCATCTGGAGGACGCCGTCGGGGTTGGCCGTGGCCCGCTTGTGGCCGTGGCCGGGACGGACGTCGAACGTCCGCGTGCCCCAGCGGTCGGTGAACCACCCGGTGGCCGCCACCCCGTCCACATAGGCCTGCATGACGGCGACGGTGGGCAAGGGCCGGCCGGCGTCAACCTCGTTCTCGGCCCGGTACAGGCGGGCCCGCTGACTATCCCGCGGCCGGTCCACCCGCGGGACCGTACCCGCTCGCCATCCAGTCGCCAGACCACCCCGACGGATGTTCGGGGTGTCCGTTAGGGCGAATCGTCGGCGAAGAAACTGCCCACCGCAATGAGGTCCACGACGTCGGACCCGCCATAGAAGCATCGGTAGAGGATGTACACCCCCCCTGAGCGAGGAATGACCGCTTCCCTCACCTCGTACGTCGGCTGCTCGGACAGCTCCGGGACCGGGATGCTCGGTACCTGGTAGGACGCCGTTGCGAGGCCGGATATCCAGTCACGGACGGCTCGCCACGCTTCGTCGGTCGCGCCACCGTGCGCGCTCCAGGCGTCGAACGCCCGGATGTCGCGTAGTGCCACAGGAGCTACTTCTTGGTCGGGTAGTGCTCCAAGAACTCAGCCTCGGTCATCGTCGGGGCCGGCGGAGTGCTGTCGAGGTGGGCGATCGCACCGCGCACTCGCGCCATGAACTCGGGGTCGGAGCGGTGTCGCAATCCCGCTTCCCGGGTGGCGTCGTACTGCCGGCGGACCTCGTCCTGATCCGGGCCGGGGGTCTCTTCGGCGGTAGCGCTCACCTTCTCACCTGCCGATCCTTCATCGGTGTTGACGATTTCCTATCGCCAACGCCGATGGTAGTGACTGTCCGGCGGTAGAGGCGGCCCAGCGCCGGGCGGGCCCGACGGATGTTCGGGCGCCGGACGGGGGACACTCGACAGGAAGTGTCTTCTCCCCGACCATCCCTCGGCCGGTCTTTGGCGCGCCATGGTCGCCAGGCGCCTGTGGCGCGCCGCGGACGGGCTTGGCTGGCGCCGGTTGCGCTGACCCTCGCGCTCACGGCGGCCGCGTGCGGAGGCGGCGGCGGGGACTCGCCTGCGGTCCAGGGTCGGCCGCCGGACGCGACTGTCGCCCCCGCCCCGACCACGATCGCGACCACCACCACCACCCCGCCGACGAGGGCGGAGGCCAAGGCCGTCATCTCCCCCACCGGCATCGTGGTGCCGGTCGTGTCCCACACCGACACCGGGTGGGAGGTGCGGACCCCGTGCGGCCAGACCGCCATCCTCACCGAGGGCACGCCCGTGGCCGAAGCCACCATCGTCGTCGACCCCGGCCACGGCGGCACCGAGCCCGGCGCCATCTCGCCCGGAGGCCTGCGGGAGGCCGACGTGAATCTCGAGGTCTCCCGGCACCTGGAGGCGGCCCTGGAGGCGGCGGGCGTCAGCGTCCTGCTCACCCGCGCCGGCGACTACGACGTCAACCTCGGGCCCCGGGCGGAGATAGCCCGGGCCCTGGGGACCAAGGCATTCGTGTCGATCCACCACAACGCCGAGCCCGACGGGCCGTGGCCGGGCCCCGGGGCCGAGACCTACTACCAGATCGCCTCGCCCGACTCGAAGCGCCTGGCCGGACTCATCTACGAGGAGGTCGTGCGGGCCTTCTCCGCCTACGACATCGCCTGGGTGGCCGACCGCGACGCGGGGGTCAAGTACCGCCAGGGCCAGCACGGGGACTACTACGCCGTCCTCCGCCTGCCCCAGGACGTGGTCAGCGTGCTGGTGGAGAGCGCCTTCGTGTCCAACCCGGCCGAAGCCGAGCTCATCAACCGGCCCGACGTGCAGCGGGTGGAGGGCGAGGCGGTGGCCCGGGGCATCCTCCGCTACCTGAACACGCCCGACCCCGGGTCCGGCTTCACCGAGCCCTACCCCCGCACCGACCCTCCCGGCTCGGGCGCGGTCCCGCCCTGCGTGGAGCCCCGCCTCACCTAGTGCTCCGTGAGCCTCAGCCGGGCGACGACGGGTGGATCGTGACCGACGTCGGCTCGCCCCGCAGGACCCGGATGGCCAGTTGGCCGTTGGCCAGCGACGCCTCGACGCCCGCGCCGAATCCGTCGGGGAGGTCGAACTCGCGCTCGTAGCCGCCGTACTCCCACTCGTGGACGAGGTACTCGCGGGGACCGGCGCTGCGCACGTGGGCCCAGAAGCGCAGGCAGCCGGGGCGCAGCTCGATGGTGACGTCGGCGGCGGTGACGGCCGGCAGGGCGGCGACCACCACCAGGGCGTGGCTGGTCTCGTACACGTTCACCGGCACCGGCTGGGGCCGCATCTCCTCTTCGACCTCGGCGGTGGCGTCCCGCACTTCACCGGCGGTGGGTTGGTCGATCGACATGGGGCCGGTCCTACCCCCCGCCGGCGGCCGCTAGTCCTCGTCCTGCCTGCTCGTCCTCAGTCTTGGAAGTCGAGCGCCTGCTCGGGCCACGGCGGGGGGTCGGCCAGGATCAGGTCGTGGATGCTCTTGACCTGGATGCGGAACCACTGGTCGAACGGGTCGAGGGACACTCCCATGCCGATCATGGCCTCGTCGAGGTTCTCGGCCTCGATGTAGTAGATGACGAACTCCTCGCCCTCGTTACCGTGGAGGAAGACCTGCTCCCGGGTGATGCCGAGGCGCTGACGAGAGTCGACGTAGTCGGGGTTGTCGTCGGTGCACTGCGCCATCAGCTCCCGCCAGGCATCCAGCTTGCCTGGGACAACGAGCAGTACGAGAGCTGAAGCCGGCATGCATCCTCCTCACGACAGGGCTCGTAGCGAATGTCTGCCGCGACCGGGACCCTAGCCAAACCGCAGCTACCCGGGCCTACGGGGCCGGGGTCGACACCACGGGGACCGCCCAGCGGCGCTGGGTGTGGTCGACCCAGTGGTCCATGAGGTTGACCCGACCCAGGAACTCGTTCCAGCTGAGGCACGGGACGTGGCGCCAGGCTTCGTTTTCGGGGTGGAACACCACGTAGCCACCGAGGTACACGAAGGGCACCTGTACGCCCTCCATGGCCTGGATCCACTCCGGGAAGTGTGCGGCCGCGGCCAGGATCTCGGCCGACGCCGACTGGCGGCCCCGGATCTCGATGGCCCGGGCCCCTTCGATCGGGTCCCACCCAGCGGCCAGGTCGAGCGTGACCCGCCGGATGCCGGGGACGTGCTTGGCGCCGGGCAGCAGCTTCACCGGACGGGGCCCGCCCAGGTGCTGGCGCCAGCTCCAGTTGTCGGGGACGCTCTCGGAGGCCGCCGCCCACAGCTCCTCGAAGGTGCGCCGGATCCCGTCGACGCCGTCGTCGTCGGGCAGCCAGACGGCGACCACGTCGACCACGAAGGGCTTCTCGTGCACGACGGGCGTGGTGTCGACGGCCTCGAAGTCAGCCTCCGTGAAACCCCAGTTGCGCTCCGCGTTCCAGCGGCGGATGTTGGCCAGCTGGTCAGCGACGGGGATGAAGAGGCGCTCGTTGACAGTGGTCAGGTCGATGGTGTCGATGCTCACGAGTGTACGGCGGGGCGTCGGGAGCTCGGCGACCTCGGCGGCGATGTCAGGTGCGATGGTGAGTGCGGACAACGGTGGTTCCTCCGTGCGTCAAAGAGTCGAACATTGATCCAACGACCCGCCGGTGCACGGTATTCCCGCCGGTCGGTCAGGCCGCAGTCCACCGCCGGTAGCGCTCGACGAGCTCGGCCCGAGTCGCCCGGTCGAGGGTGGGGGCGGGCACCTGGGCCAGGGCCCGCAGCATCGTCCGCATCTGGGCCAGGTAGGCGGCGCAGCTGCGGCACGCCCGCAGGTGCTCCTCGAGGCGGGACCTCACGGCGGGCGGCAGGGCGCCTTCCAGGAAGTCGGTGACCAGCTCGACTGCGTCCTGGCACCCGAGGCCGGACCTCGGGCGGCGGGTCACGGCCGGACGGCTGCGGGAGGCACGGCGGCCCACGACAGGTCGCCGGGGAGGAAGCGGCCGCCGGTCTTGCGCCAGTGGTCGAGGAGGTCGTCGGCCGGGCACCGGCCCCGGTCGACGTAGCGGTCGAGGTAGGCGGCCACCGCGTCGGTCGTGTCCCGGCCCGCTCCCATCCCCGCCAGCGCCTCCAACGCGATCCGGAAGCACGCCTGGGCGGCGGCGGCCAGGTCGGGTTGGGCGAGGCCGGATCGCGACGCCGCCACCCACAGCTCCGACGTGTCCCACGCCGCCTGGGCCGCGGCCTCGCCCGCCTCGGCGTCGTAGACGAGGGCGGCGGCCACCGCCACCGGCACCCGCCACCAGGGCTGGGGCAGGCTGTCGACCATCCGCAGCTCCAGCCACCCCCGGGGCCGCACCGGCGGGAACAGGGTGGTGAGGTGGTAGTCGAGGTCGTCGAGCGTGGGGTAGCCGAGGGGGTGGCCGTGGTCGACCCACTCGCCGAAGGTCAGCGCCTCCCGCACCGGCACGCATTCGCCGTCGGGGCCTCGGATGAGCATGACCTGGGCGTCCATCACGTAGGCGCCCCACTTCCCCGGCCACGGTCCCGGCCCGCCGGCCGACCGGGTGCGGGACGGGTCGAGGCGCCACCAGGTGGCCAGGCGGTACGACTTCCAGCCGCTGGGCACGCCTGCCACCAGCGGCGAGTTGGCGAAGCTGGCCGCCAGCACGGGACCGAGGACGTGGACGAGGCCCCAGCGGGTGTCGGACGAGGGGTTGCGGGCGTCGAGGTCGAGGTTGACCTGGAGGCCGGCGGTGGCGCACATCATGGTTCGGCCGGCGTTGGCCCAGGCGGTGTCGGGGCTGGTGAAGTACGCCTCCATGGCGTCGTAGCGGGGACCTCGGATCACCCGGGCGACGGTGGGCGACGGGTCGATGCCGCTGCCCAGCAGGACGACGCCCCGTTCCGCCAGGGGCGCCGCCACCCGGGCCAGGTCGGCCGCCAGGAGGGCGCAGGCGGCGTCGACATCGTCGGCCGGCGGGGTGCTCAGCTCGACCTGCCCGCCCGGCTCGAAGGTGACGGACGTGCCGCTGGCCAGGGGGTCGAGGGCGTCGACCACGGCCCGGACCACGTCGTGGGGGGCCCGCCGCCCGTCGGGACCCATCGGCAGCATCTCCAACTCGATGCCCACCCGGTCGGGCCCGGCGACGGACGCCGGAGCGAAGCCACGCCGTACGGCGTGCTCGACTGCGGCGTCTCGGCTGATGACAGCGACCTTGTGCGGCACGGTGGACCTTCCCGGCGTCTTACCCGCCTCTTCGTTGCACCACCCCTGTCCGGATGGGTCTGTCCCGCGTTACACCTGCGCCCCGCCTACTTCGGCGCGCCACGCGGGCCGATTTTGGGCACATAGGCACCATGGCTTCCTATTCGGTCAATGAACGGGCGGTGGCCCACTGTCGGCGGCTCATCGACGCCCGGCAGTACGTGGTCCGCAGCACCTGGGGCGACGTCCAGCCGTCCGCCGAGGACGAGAACCGCTTCCTCGAGTCCCATTCGTGGGAGGAGTACGCCGCCTGGCACCTCGGGCTCACCAAGGGGGCCAACGACGAGACCAAGGCCCGGTATGGCTTCGTCTACGGCGACTTCCGGCGGGTCCACCGCTCGGCGCTGATCGCCTGCGTCTACCGCGCCGCGGAGTGGAACCACAAGGCGGTCGAGCTGGCGGCCCACGACCTGCTCCAGCACCTCGACGCCAAGCGGGCCCCACGACGCCCGTGACACGCTCGGTGTAACGAGCCTCGTCCCGCGAGGGACGATCCAGTGTGAGGGAGCGGTGATGGTCGTCAGGAATCCGCGGGCGGAAGCGGCCATCCGCACCAACCACCGCTATGACGTCCGGGTTCTCGAACCCTCGCCGCCGGCGGTCAACGAGGGGCCGTGGTTCGCCGACGATCCCGTTGCCGGCGGGGAACTGGTGCCGGTCACCCGCCCCGGCGCCCGCAGGTGGGACGACTTCTGCGCCGAGATCGGCAACGCTGAACTGCACACGTGGTGTGAGTACCGGTGGCTCGTCCCCCGCCGGCCCGACGCCCTGCCGCCCAAGTTCGCCGAGACCCGCGACGCCCTCCATCGGGTGGCCGAGCACGTCATCGCCCCCCGCCGGCACCTGGCCAACGGCAAGATCGGGCTGCGTTACACCTACCGGGGCTTCGGCACACCCTTCTTCGACGACGACCACCAGGTGCGGGTGGAGGACGGCGAGCTGGTCGACCGCAATCGCCGCCGCCCGCTCACCACCCTGGCCGCGGCGGCCGACTTCGTGGGCGTGGACTTGGGCAAGGGCACCGGCGTCTACACCCCCACCACGCCGTGTGAGCCCGACGCCCCCCTCACCGTCGACTTCGAAGCGGCCCGGGCCGTCGGCGAGTGGTTCGGATTCGTCACCGCGGTCCTCGAACAGCTCCGGGAGGAGGCGGGCGACGACAAGAAGCCGTCCCGGGTCCAGCTGTGGCCGGAGCACTTCGATGTCGCCGTCGACCTCGGCCCCGACGACCACCGGGCCTACTACGGCGGCTCACCGGGCGACGCCGAACACCCCGAGCCCTATTTCTACGTGGCCCCGTGGGACGCCCAGCCCCGGGAGGGCGATTTCTGGAACGAGCCGTTCGGGGCGTCGCTGTCGCACGCGGCCATCCGCGGGGGCGCCGACCCCCTCGACTTCCTCCGACAGGGAAGGTGCTGGTCACAGGTGAGTGAGACCAACGGGCGGGACGGGAACGGATCGACGACGGCCTGGGTGCGCATCGACCCCGGCGGCCTGGAGGAGGGACGGGTCACGACGGTGGTCGCCGCCGGCCGGGCCATCTGCCTGGCCCGCACCGCCGCCGGCTACGGCGCCCTCGACAACCACTGCCCGCACCAGGGCGGTCCCCTGGGCGACGGCCAGATCGCCGACGGCTACGTCATCTGCCCGTGGCACGCCTACGAGTACGACCCGGCCACGGGAAAGCCCCCGCCCGGGTTCAAGGACGGGGCCGTCCCCTACGCGGTGCAGGACCGGGGCGACGAGGGCCTGTGGGTCGAACTGCCGGTGGCCGAGGACCGCGTCTCGCTCATGGACCAGATGGTCGACGTGCTCTGCGAGTGGGGCCTCGACACCGTCTTCGGCATGGTCGGCCACTCCAACCTGGGCCTGGCCGACGCCCTGCGGCGGGCGGAGGAGGACGGGCGCATCACCTACGTCGGCATCCGCCACGAGGGGGCGGGCGCCTTCGCCGCCTCCGGCTACGCCAAGGTGTCGGGCCGGCCCGCGGCCTGCCTCACCATCGCCGGCCCCGGCGCCACCAACCTGCTCACCGGCCTGTGGGACGCCAAGGTCGACCGGGTGCCGATCGTGGCCCTCACCGGCCAGGTGAAGTCGCAGGTCATCGGGCCGGGGACGTTCCAGGAGGTCGACCTCGCCTCCGCCTTCAAGCCGGTGGCGGCGTGGAGCCAGACCGTCCTCCGCCCCGAGAACGCCACCGAACTGGCCGCCCTGGCCATGAAGCACGCCATCGTGGAGCGGGACGTGGCCCACCTCATCTTCCCCGACGAGGTCCAGGAGCTGGCCGGCGTCGCCGTCCCCACGCCGAGGCCACGCCTCGGGCGGGTGGCGGCCCGTGAGATCGCGCCCCCGGAGGCGGAGTTGGCCCGGGCCGTCGAGCTCCTGTCCGCCGCCCAGCGGCCGGTGATCATCGTCGGCAACGGCGCTCGAGGCTGCGGCGACGAGATCGCCGCCTTCGCCGAGCACGTCGACGCCCCCGTCATCACCACGTTCAAGGCCAAGGGGCTGGTGCCCGACTCCCACCCGCTGGCCTGCGGCGTCCTCGGCCGGTCGGGCATCCCCGTGGCCTCCATCCACATGGGCCGCAGCGACTGCCTGCTCGTCCTGGGCGCCTCGTTCTCCGACCACACGGGCATCGCCACCTACGTCCCCACCATCCAGGTCGACTTCGACCCCATGATGCTGGGCAAGTTCCACCCCGTCACGGTCCCCCTGTGGGGCGAGATCGGCCGCACCCTGGCCCTCCTGCGCGGCGCCGTCCCCCCGGCCGAGCACCCGGCCCAGCGGGAGTCGATCGCCAAGCAGTGGCGGCGGTGGCGGGCGGAGAAGGCGGCCCGCTCCCTCCTGGCCGACGGGCGCGGGCGGATGCACCCGGCCCACGTGTTCGAGGTCCTCTCCCGACTCGCCCCGGAGGACGCCGTCCTCCCCGTCGACGTGGGCAACAACGCCTACTCCTTCGGCCGCTACTTCGAGACCAGGCACGGCCAGACCGTCCTCATGTCGGGCTACCTGGGCTCCATCGGCTTCGGGTTCCCGGCGGCCATGGGGGCGTGGGCGGCCACCAAGGGCACCGGGCGCAAGGTGGTGTCGATCAGCGGCGACGGCGGCTTCGGGCAGTACCTGGCCGAGATGACCACCGCCGTGGCCCACTCGATGCCGATCACCCACGTCCTGCTCAACAACGACGAGCTGGGCAAGATCTCCAAGGAGCAGATCGGCGCCCTCCGTCCGGTGTGGCAGACGGGCCTGGTCAACCCCGATTTCGCCGCCTACGCCCGCCTGTGCGGAGCCCGCGGCTGGCGGGTCGAGCACCCCGACGACCTGGAGCCGGCGCTGGCCGAAGCCCTCGCAATCACCGACGGCCCGGGGCTGGTCGAGGTGGTGACGTCGGCCCGCGACGTCTGAGTCATCCGCCACATCATCCGGGACCCCTCCCGGCATCGTTAAGAATGCAGAGCCATGGCGAAGGAGCGAGCCCCGGGACATCCGGTGAAATTCGGTGCCGACGGCGCCCTCGACCGGCCCGCGTCGGAGGCCGACCTCGACTTCGTCCGCCGGCCCATGGTGCGCTGGCTCGACCCCCACCAGCTCCTCGACACCGCCGGCCGGGTGCTGGCGTCGGGATTCTGGAGCGCCTACACCGACAACCGGGAGCTGCAGGCGATGGTGCCGGCCTCGGTCTACGACCGGTCGGAGTCGCCCGAGATCTGGGTCGACTACGTGTCCGACCTGGGCGACGGCTTCAACTCCACCTACACCGTCGCCTACCTGCTGGCCCAGCCCGAGCTCGAGTTCGAGGGCGAGGTGACCCGGCGGGGACGGATCCTGGTGATGGGCGGCGACCAGGTGTACCCCGTCCCCAAGCGCAGCCACTACGAGAACCGCCTCCTCGGCCCCTACCGGGCGGCGATGCCGAACCCCTCGGGCGAGGTCGACGACAAGCACGACCTGTTCGCCATCCCCGGCAGCCACGACTGGTACGACGGCCTCCTGAACTTCACCAACATCTTCTGCCGGCACCGGGAGCTGGGGGCGCTGCGGACGAGCCAGACCAGGAGCTACTTCGCCATCTCCCTCCCCCACCGCTGGTGGCTATGGGGCATCGACCTGCAGTTCGGCGACTTCATCGACGAGGCCCAGGTCCGCTACTTCAACGACATCGCCAGCGACGCCATGCAGCCGGGCGACCGCATCATCCTGTGCATGGCCAAGGAGGTCGACAGCGGGCCCAAGAGCGCCGAGGTGTGCTCCGACCGCGACGTCCGCTACCTGGAGCGGGAGGTCGTGGGGCCCGCCGGGGGTCGGATCGAGGTCTTCCTCAAGAGCGGCCGCCACTACTACAGCCGCTACGAGGAGGAGGACGGCCGCCAGCTCATCACCGCTGGCGGCGGGGGCGCCTTCCTCCACCCCACCCACCAGCTCCCCGAGGGCTCCACCCCCCACGCCACTACAAAAACCAACTACCGCAAGCAGACCGTCTACCCGTCGGAGAAGGTGTCGAAGGGGCTGCGGAAGCGGGTGTTCCTGCTGCCCGCCTACAACCTGCCCCTGGCCGCGGTGCTGGGGACGGTCCACGTGCTGCTGTCCTTCCTCCTGCGCCTCCACCTGGAAGACCAGTACCTCACCCTCGGCGTCGGCGACCTGTGGCACGCCCTGTGGGAGACACCGGCCGCCTTCCTGCTCGTCTTCCTCCTGATCGGCAGCATCGGGGCCATGGTCCTGCTGGCCCACGACGCCGCCGGCCTGCCCCGATTAGCCCTCGGCGTCGTCCACTCCGCCCTTCAGGTGGGCGGGCTGGCGTTCGTCTTCCTGGTCGCGTCCCACGGTGCGGCCACGCTCGGCGCCGACGGCGGCGTGGTGTCGCTGGTCGTCTTCCTCGTCCTGGTGTACCTGATCGGGGGGATCGGGGGCGTGCTGGGGATCGCGGCCTACTTCTGGGCCACGAACATCCTCGGCTACCACGGCAACGAGGTCTACGCCCCCCTGCACCACGAGGACCTCAAGAACTTCCTCCGCCTCCATTTCGACGCCGACGGGGGCCTGACCATCTACCCCATCGGTATCGACAAGGTCGGCCACCACTGGAAGCTGGATCCGGAGGGCCCCCCCGACTCACCCTGGTTCGTGCCCGACGGCCACCCGCTCGAGCCCCACCTCATCGAGCCCCCGATCCGGGTCAAGTAGGTCCGGCCGGCAGCCAGCCGGCTGGCTCAGATCGCCACGTGGACGTCGAACAGGACCAGCGGCCACGCCAGCACCGCCAGGACCGCGGAGAGGAAGCCCGACAGGCTGTCGAGGTGACCCAGGAAGCCCTCGTTGCCCGCGATCAGCAGGCCGACGACGATCCAGACCACGAACCCGAGGCTCACCGGTCTACGCATGTTTCCGGGCCTCGTGAACGATCTCGGGGTCGGCCGGCTCCGTCACCGGCGGCTGCTCGACGAGGCGGTCGAGCCACACCGCCACCCACAGGAAGGCGACCAGGCCGAAAAGCACCGCCGGCGGGCTCCAGATGCTGACGTTCATCGGGACGCGCCGAGGGCGGCCGTGGGGGTACCGGTGCGGCTGCGGCGGCGGCGGCGCCGGCGGCGGCCCCTCGGGTCCACCCCCCCCGAACCGGCCGGAGCGGCAGGCACGGTGACGCTCTCGACGGCGGCGCCGTCGGCGAGGACCACGTCGCTCGCCCGCGCTGCCGTCACCCGGAAGGCGACGGTGGGTTGGACGGGGCGAATCGGCAGCACGAGTGCTTTGTGAGCCATGGAACCTCCCTGGTGACGAACGCACTTGGCTGCGCTACCAGGGTCCGGAGCAACGCTCCCGGGAGGGTGCCGACGACAGCCGGCAGAGTCCGACACGGTGCGGGGACTCACTCCGTGTCGAAGCCGACGATACACCCCTTCTGCCGGCGTTCAGCCGTCGTCGCGGCCCTTCTTGTCGCCCTTCTCCGGCTTCTTCGTGTTCGGTGGGGCGGTCGGCCTCACGGGGGCGACGGTGGTCGGCGCGACAGTGACGGTGACGGGAGCGACCGTGACCTCCACGCCGGTCGTCGGCACCGTCGTGGCCGGGTCCGGCGGGCCGCCGCCGCGGGTGGCCAGGGCCACGATGACGACCATCGCCACCACCAGCAGGATGGCAGCCACCGCCGTCGGCCCGAGGGAGCGGCGGGCCCGAGCGGCGGCGACCGCGACCGGCGCCGCGGCCCGGGGCGGTTCGGCGCGACCGGCGGCGGCGACGCCCGCCGGCGCGGTCAGGACCCGTGTGTGGGACAGGACAGCGGTGGCCGCGGCCGCCGGGTCCCCCACGACCGCCCCGGCGGCGGGCACGGGTTGGCCCCCGAGGGCGGCGGCCATGTCGGCGGCGCTCGAGTAGCGGCGGCTCGGGTCCGGGTCCATGGCCCGCTCCACGATCGCCACCAGGGCCGGGTCGAGCCCGGGTCGGGCTTCGGCCAGGGGGACCGGGTTCTGTGCCTCGACCGCCCGCAGCAGGCCCATGGGCGTGTCGGCGGCGTAGGGCTTCTGGCCCGACAGGGCCT
Organism: Actinomycetota bacterium; assembly: GCA_034669165.1. Taxonomy (GTDB): domain Bacteria; phylum Actinomycetota; class Acidimicrobiia; order Acidimicrobiales; family AC-14; genus JAXDMK01. Next base: position 40,891 of record JAXDOC010000013.1, on the reverse strand, counting down.
CGTAGAGCAGCACCCCCACCGCGTAGAGGTCGGCCTGGGCCGTGGCCGGCTGCCCGGCCAGGCGCTCGGGGGCGAGGTAGGCGGCGGTGCCGACGATCGTGCCGGTGGTCGTCAGGTCGAGCGCCTCGGTGCTCTTGGCGATGCCGAAGTCGGCCACCTTGACCGCGTCGTCCGCTCCCAACAGCACGTTTCCCGGCTTGACGTCGCGATGGAGGATGCCGGCGGCGTGGGACGCGGCCAGGGCGGCCAGGACCTCGCCCCCGACCCGCCGGGCCCGGGCCGGGTCGAGGGGCCCGTCGACCAGCTCGTCGGCCAGCGTGCGCCCGGGGAGCAGCTCCATCACGAGGAAGGGGATGCCCTCGTGCTCCCCGCTGTCGAAGACGGCGACCACGTTGGGGTGGTTGAGGCCGGCCGCAGCCCGGGCCTCCACGTCGAAGCGTTCCCGGACACCGGGCTCCGACGCCAGGTGGGGACTGAGCCGCTTCACGGCCACGTCCCGTCCCAGGCGGACGTCCCGCCCGGCCCAGACCTCGCCCATGCCTCCCCGGCCCACGATCCGGATCAGCTGGTAGCGGTCGGCGAGCATCGTCGGAACATCTTCCACACCCGCATCTTGGTCGCTCCGGAGCCAAGGCCCGGCCAGGGGCTCCCAGCAACCTCCCAGGTTGCGGCCCGGACGCTCCCAGGCGAGGAGGCGATCATGACTCCATGACCATGCAACCCGACCTCCGCCCACCCCAGGAGCGTGAGCGATGACGTTCACAGCAGATCGTGAGCAAACTCCCAGGTTGGTGGGCTCTACTGGGGCCATGACCAGCCCCCATCCCGGCAGCAAGGTCCTCGTCGTCGACGACGAGGAGTACATCCGGGACCTCGTCTCCTCCGCCCTCCGCATCGCCGGCTTCGAGTCGCTGGTCGCTACCGACGGGCACCGGGCCCTCTCGTCGGTGGCGGCCAACGGCCCCGACCTGGTCATCCTCGACGTCGGCCTCCCCGGCGGCATCGACGGCTTCGAGGTGTGCCGGCGGCTGCGGGCCGACGGCGACGAGACGCCGGTCATCTTCCTCACCGCCCGGGACACCAACGAGGACAAGGTGTCGGGCTTCACCAAGGGCGGCGACGACTACCTCACCAAGCCCTTCAGCCTGGAGGAACTGGTGGCCCGGGTGCGGGCGGTGCTGCGCCGCAGCCAGTCGAGCCCCGACGCCGCCAACCGCCTCCACTACGCCGACCTCGACCTCGACGAGGACACCATGCGGGTGAGCCGGGGGGGTCGGCCGATCCAACTCTCCCCCACCGAGTTCAAGCTGCTCCGCTTCCTGCTCATCAACCGGGAGCGGGTCCTCTCCAAGAGTCAGATCCTCGACCACGTGTGGCAGTACGACTTCGGCGGCAGCGGCGGGGTGGTCGAGAACTACATCTCCTACCTGCGCAAGAAGGTCGACAGCGGCAGCCCGCCCCTCATCCACACCGTCCGCGGCTTCGGGTACGTGCTCCGCCAGGAGGCGTAGGCCCCCGATGATCAGGCGCCGATGATCAGGCGGCGCCTGGTGGCGCTGATCCTGCTGGTGGTGGCCGGTGTCACCGGCGTCGGGGGCGTGCTGATCGTCACCGGAATCGAACGGCGGCTGGTGGACGGGGTCGACCGGGAGCTGGTGAGCCGCAGGGACGTGGTGGCGCCCACACCGGGCCACGAGGGCCGCCGGCCCCCGGGACCCAGGGACGGCGACCCCAACGGCGGCGGCGGTGGTGGCGCGGACGAGGGCGGTGGCGCCGACGCCGATGGCGACCCGTCGCCCTTCGACGTCCGCCGCTACGCCTTCGTCGACCTCGACCGCGACGGCACGATCATCAACACCGTCACCAGCGGCCCGGGGGACGACCCCGATCCCCCGCCCGACGTGACCGGCCTCCAGGCGGCGGACGGTCCGCGCACGGTGGCCAGCGTGGAGGGCGAGCCCCGGTACCGGGTGGTCGTGATCCCCCAGGGCGACGGCGGGGCGGTGGTCGCCGGCATCCCCCTCACCGACGTGGAGGAGGCGGTGCGGGCCGCCCGCGACATCGTGGTGGTCGCCGGAGTGCTGGCCGTCGCCCTGGCCGGGCTGATCGTGTGGTTCATGGTCCGCCGCAGCCTGCGGCCCATCGACCAGATGATCGTCAGCGCCGAGCGGATCGCGGCGGGCGAGCTGTCGGAGCGGACGCCGGTGCCCCAGCCCGCGAGCGAGGTCGGCCACCTGGGCACCGCCCTCAACGTCATGCTCGACCGCATCGAGGAGGCGGTCGACGCCAAGACCGCGTCCGAGGCCCGCACCCGCCGGTTCGCGGCCGACGCCTCCCACGAGCTGCGGACCCCGCTGACCTCGATCCGGGGCTACGCCGAGCTCTACCGTCAAGGGGCCCGGTCGCCGGAGGAGGTGGCCCGGGCCATGGGCCGCATCGAGCACGAAGCCGTCCGCATGGGCGATCTGGTGGGCGACCTCCTCCTGCTGGCCCGGCTCGACCAGGGCCGGCCCCTGGAGCGGGACGACGTCGACCTCACCGCCCTCGTGCTCGACGCGGTGGCCGCGGCCAAGGCGGTGGAGCCCGACCGGCGGGTGCAGGTCGACGTGGGCGAGGAGCCGGTGACCGTCTCCGGCGACCCCCACCGCCTGCGCCAGGTGGTCGACAACCTGCTGGCCAACGTCCGCGACCACACCCCGCCCGCCACCGCGGTCGCCGTCCGCCTGGGCGTGACCCCCTCCCGGTCCCAGGCGACCCTCGTGGTGGCCGACGACGGCCCCGGCATGGCCCCCGAGGACGCCGCCCATGCCTTCGACCGCTTCTGGCAGGCGGAGGGCGACAGCTCCGCCAGCCGGGGCCAGCGGGGCACCGGGCTGGGGCTGTCGATCGTGGCCGAGATCGTGGCCGCCCACGGCGGCGACATCCGCCTCGACACGGCCCCCGGCGCCGGCGCCTCGTTCACGATCGTGCTTCCCATCCGCGGCTGAACCTCGGTACCCTTTCGACCATGCGTCACCGACATTGATCGTCACCGCTTCCGCCTGAAGTCCCGCCGCCCGAGGTCCGTCGCCTCGGCCGGCTCATCGTCGGCTGGGCCCTGCTCGCCGACTCGGTCCCGATCTACCCGCTGTACGCGTTGCTGTTCGCCGACGCCGGGTTGTCGGACGCCCAGATCTCCTCGCTCCTCCTCATCTGGACCGCGGTCGGCATCGTGGCCGAGGTCCCGTCGGGAGCGCTGGCCGACCGCTTCTCCCGCCGGGGGGCACTGGCCGCGGCCGGCGTGTTCCAAGCCGCCGGTTACGTCCTCTGGACCGCCGTCCCCGGCTACACCGCCTTCGCCGCCGGCTTCGTCCTGTGGGGACTCGGAGGGGCGTTGGGTTCGGGAGCCCTGGAGGCGCTGCTCTACGACGGCCTGGCGTCAGTCGGGGGCGAGGCCCACTACCCCAAGGTCTACGCCCGGGTCACCGCCGTCAGCCTGCTGAGCCAGCTCCCGACCGCGGTCGCGGCCACCGTGCTGTTCGCCGCCGGCGGGTACCCGTTGGTCGGTTGGGCGAGCGTCGCCACCTGCGTGGCCGCAGCCGCCGTGGCCACCCGCCTCCCCGAGACCCGACCGGGAGCCGCCGAGGACGTCGACCGCGACGACGACGGGCCGGGCTACCTGGCCGTGCTCCGGGCCGGCGTCGGCGAGGCCGCCCGCCACCCGGCCGTCCGGGCCGCCCTGGTCGCGGTGGCCGTCATCGGCGGGCTCGACGCAATCGACGAGTACTTCCCCCTCCTCGCCCGCGACTGGGGGGTCGCCACGCCCGCCATCCCCGGGGCCATGGTCGCTATCGCCCTGGCCGGCGCCGCCGGCGCCGCCCTCGGTGGCGCGGCCAGCCGCCTGCGGCCGCGGACCCTGGCCGCGATCTTGGCCCTGGCGTTCGCCGGGTTCTGCGCCGCCGCTCTCGTGCACCGACCCCTGGCGATGGCCGGGATGGCCCTCGCCTATGGCCTCTACCGGCTCGTGCTCGTCGTCACCGACACCCGGCTGCAGTCGCAGATCGAGGGCGCGTCCCGGGCCACGGTGACGTCGGTGGCGTCGCTCGGCACCGAGCTCACCGCCGCCGTCTTCGTCGCCGCCTGGGCCGTGGACCGGCCCTGGCTCGTCGCCCTCATCGCCCTGGGTGCGGCCGCCGCGCTACCCCTGTTGCTGCGGGCCCGTCCCCGCAACGCCGAGCCCGCGCCCGAGCCCATCGGTTGACGGCCCCGGGCGATGGCCGGGAAGATCCGGGGCGACGGGGGCTTGCATCAGTACGCTGTTGACGTGGACGGCCGCGGACGTGGACGAATCCTGGTCGTCGACGACGAGGACGACGTCCGCGCCCTCCTCACCCGCTACCTCGAGCTCGAGGGCTATCAGGTCGACCAGGCCGCCGACGCCCAGAGCGCCTACCAGGCCATGGCCGACAACCCCCCCGATCTGGTCCTTCTCGACGTCATGCTCTCGCCCGACGACGGTCTCGAAGTCCTGTCCCGGATCCGCAGGGACGGCGAGGTGGCCGTCATCCTGCTCACCGGCAAGGGCGCCGAGGCCGACCGCATCGTGGGGTTGAAGCTCGGCGCCGACGACTACGTGGTCAAGCCCTTCTCGCCGGCCGAGGTCGAAGCCCGCATCGCCTCGGTGCTGCGGCGGGTGAAGCCTGCGTCCGCCCCGTCCCTCAGCTTCGACGGGCTTTCCATCGAGTTGGCCACCCGGGAGGTCCGGGTCCACGGCGAGCTGGTGCCGCTGACGGCCAAGGAGTTCGACCTCCTGGTCTTCCTGGCGTCGTCACCCCGGCAGGTGTTCTCCCGCGACCAGCTCCTCGACCAGGTGTGGAACTCGTCGCCCGAGTGGCAGAGCCCGGGCACGGTCACCGAGCACATCCGTCGCCTCCGCAATCGCATCGAGGTCGACCCCGAGGCCCCCCACTGGATCACCACCGTGTGGGGCGTGGGATACCGCTTCAACCCCTAGGTCGTCAGGTCGTAGGTCGGCTCCGCTTCACCTCGTACATGGCCTCGTCCGCCCGGCGCAGCAACGCCTCGGGCTCGTCCGCCCCCCGCCCGATGGCGACACCGACGCTGGCCGTCACCAGTTCGGTACCCCCGCCGAGCACCAAGGGCCGGGCCACCGCCTCCTCGATGCGGGTCTCCATGTCGGCGGTGGCGTCGTCGGTGTCGAGACCGCCGCAGACCACCACGAACTCGTCGCCGCCGATGCGGCCCACCGTGTCACCCGGGCGGACGGCGCTGACCAGCCGGCGAGCCACCCGGACCAGGACCTCGTCGCCCCCGTCGTGGCCACAGCGGTCGTTGATCGCCTTGAAGTCGTCGACGTCGAGGTAGAAGAGGGCCACTCCCGTCCCCAGCCGGCCGGCGCGGGCCAGTTCGAGGCGGATGCGGTCGAGGAGCAGGGTGCGGTTGGCCAGGCCGGTGAGGGGGTCGTGGAGCGCCTGCTCGGCGAAGCGGGCCTCCAGCGCCTTGCGCTCGATGGCGTGGCGCAGCGACCGGGAGAGCCGGGGCCCGTCGACATTGCCTTTCACCAGGTAGTCCTGGGCGCCCTCGTGCACGGCCAGCAGTCCCAGTTGCTCGTCGGCCAGGGAGGTCAGGATGACGATCGGCACCATCGGCTCGAGGGTCGTCATCTGGGTCAGGGAGTCGAGGCCCTGGCCGTCGGGCAGGAACAGGTCGAGCAGGATGCAGTCGACGGGACCCGCCTGCAGCGCGGCCCGGGCGCCGGCCAGGTCGGACACCCGGAGCAGGCGGTAGGCGCCCTCGGTCCCCCCGGCCAGGATCTCCTCCACCAGCCGGGCGTGGTCGTCGTCGTCCTCCACCAGAAGGACGTCGAGGACCGCGCCCAGAGCCGAGCCGCCGCCGTCCACAGAACGGGATGTGGACGGCGGCGAGCCCGGGTCGGAACTTGGGTGGGGGACGGCCACCGGTTCGGGGCGGAGCTGGCCCGTTCGGGCCAGGGGGAGAGAATCGTCGAGGCGGTGGGCACCGAGCTCGTCGGGGACGGTGAATCGGAACCGGCTGCCGCCGCCGGCGTTCTCCTCCACCCAGATGGAACCGCCCCGCTGCTCGACGATCCGCTTGCAGATGGCGAGGCCGATCCCGGTGCCCTCGTAGTCGTTCTTGTGCAGGCGCTGGAACATCCCGAAGATGTGGCTGCGGTGCTGGGGGTCGATGCCGATGCCGTTGTCGGCCACGTCGACGCACCAGGCGTTGATCATCCTCGAGGCCGTCACCCGTACGCGGGGCGGGACCCCGGGGCTGACGAACTTGAGCCCGTTGGTGACCAGGTTCTGGATCACGTGGGCGAACAAGGCCGGGTCACCCGTGACCACCGGGAGGTTGTCGCGCTCGACCGACCCGCCCGCCGTCGCGATCTCCGCCTCGTCCAGGGAGGCCACCACCTCGTCGAAGACCCGGTCGAGCGGGAGGTCGATACGGAGCCGGCGCTCGGCACCGACCTTGGCGTAGGCCAGCAGGTCGTCGATCAGGACGTTCATGCGGGTGGCGCTGCGGAGGATGAAGCCGAGGAACTCCTGGCCCCGTTCGTCGAGCAGCTCAGCCTGGGTCTGTTCCAGCAGGCCGGCGAAGCCGGAGATGACCTGCAAGGGGGACTTGAGGTCGTGGGCGGCGACGGTGGCGAACTGGGCCAGCTCGGCGTTGGACCGGGCCAGCTCCTTCTCGTAGCGCTCCTTGAGCTCCTCGGCCCGGGCGCTGGTCACCTCGGCCTGCTTGCGGTCGGAGACGTCGAGGGCCTGGCAGAGGAAGCGCGCCGGCAACCCGTCTCCGCTCCGCAGCAGCGACATCGTCATGACCGCCCAGGCGATGTGGCCGTCGGCCCGGATGAATCGGTGCTCGTCCTGGACCGGGTTGCGGCCGCCGGCCAGCATCCGGCGCCGGTGCTCGGCGTGACGGTCGACGTCGCCCGGGTGGCTGATGACATCGACGGCGGCGCCGATGACTTCGGCCGGCGACCGGGCCGCGATGCGGCAGAAGGCATCGTTGACCTGCTCGAACCGCCCCTGGAGATCGAGGAGCGCCATCCCGATGGGGGCGTGGTCGAACGCCAGGCGGAACCACTCCATCCCGGGCTCGTCCGCCCCAGGGGCGCCGGCGCCGGCCGGGTCCTGATCGGACCCGCGGGCGGGATCGGCGCTCGGGGCGTCGGGCGGGAGGACCACCGACTCGTCGCCGGGGGGGAGCCAGCACGCCTCCACCAGTCGCTGGGCCAGCGAGTCCGCCACCAGGCACTTCTCGATGAAGGCGTCGGCGCCCGAGGCCATGGCCTGCTCGCGTACCCGGTCGGGCTCGAGCGCCGACAGGACCACGATGCGGGTCAGCGGCGAGATGCGGCGGATGGCGGGGATGGCGGACAGCCCGTCCATCACCGGCATGGACAGGTCGAGCACCACCAGGTCGGGGTGGAAGGCCCCCGTCAACTCCACCGCCTCGGCGCCATCGCTCGCCTCGCCGACGATCTCGAAGGCGGCCGTGTCCTCCAACATCCGTCGCAGCAGGGCGCGCATGGCCGAGGCATCGTCGGCGATGACCACCCGCAGGCGGTCGTCGGGCGGCGACTCGGCCGGCTGCTCGGATTTCCGCATCGTCGTACCCATTCTCATGGGGCGCGCCCCCTCTCGGAAGCCCAGGATGCGTGCTCCACCTCACGGCCGGGGCTAAAAGCCGACAACTTCCGCACAACTTCGCCCCTGGGCGCCTGGTCGCCACCTCCGCGGGCGGTGGCGGAAGGATCAGGCGGTGGCCTCGCGGGCCGCGGGCCGGCGCCCGGACCGCCAGATCCGGCGCAGGCGACGGCGCTCCTCCTCGTCCTTGCCCCCCCAGATCCCCGCCTCCTGGTTCGTCTCGAAGGCGAACTGCAGACAGGCGTTCTGCACCGGGCAGGTGCGGCACACGGTCTTGGCTGCCTCGATCTGGTCGACGGCGGCACCTGTCGTGCCCACGGGGAAGAACGCGTTGGCATTCGAGTGGCGGCAGGCGGCGTCCAAGCGCCAACCCTCCCTGTCCCAGTCGAAGCTCGGGCTCCACGTCACGGCCACGTCGGACCCTCCTCAGTCGTCCAGTTAGTTGGACGCTGCCGGGGTCCGGGGCAACGAACGCTCTGACACCCGCCGCGACGGCGGTAGCCAGAAGTAACCTGCAGTTTAGGTGACAAACGGGGTCTAAGGTCGACTTGGACCGCCGAACGGTCCGAGCGATGCTCCAGACCCTGGCAGCGCGTGCGTAACGCCGCCTCACCCCACCAGGGACGTCTGGATGACTGGCACTCGCTTGGCCTGCCTCTCCACCCCGGTCGGGGCGCGGGCTCCAACCGGCGGTCGACGGTGAGCGGTGAGCGTCGGCTACGAATCATCGGCCGGCTGGCCGACGGGACGGGTGGCGGGGTCGGTGGGACCCGGCTGTGTGACGTGTGCCGCGACATCACCCGGCTGACCGGCGCCGGCGTCATGCTCATGTCGGGCGACCTTCCCCTCGGCTCGCTCTGCACCACCGACGCGGTGAGCGCCGTCATCGAGGATCTGCAGTACACGCTGGGCGAGGGCCCATGCGTCGACGCCCACCACCTGGGCCGCCCCGTCCTGGAGCCGGATCTGGCCGATCCCGCGGTGCTGCGGTGGCCGGCCTTCAGCGGGATGGCGGTGGGATCGGGCGTGCGCGCCATCTTCGGCTTCCCCATGGTCGTCGGCGGCGTTCGCCTGGGGGCGGTCAACTTCTACGCCGACCGGCCCGGCCGCCTCACCGACGACCAGCACGCCGACGCCCTGGTCATGGCCGACGTGGCCGCGGAGGCGGTGCTGGCGATGCAGGTGGACGGATCGGAGGAGGTCCTGGCCGATGAGCTCGAGCGGGGCTCGAACTTCCAGTACGTGGTGCACCAGGCCGCGGGCATGGTGTCGGTGCAGCTCGACATGTCAGTCGGCCAGGCCCTGCTCCGGCTGCGGGCGTACGCCTTCGCCCGCCAGCGCCCGCTGGCCGAGGTGGCCGTCGACGTGGTCGCCCGGATCCTCCGCTTCGCCGACGAGGATGGTTAGAGGCCGGACAGGCTGGCTACGATGCGAGGGAGCGTCCAAACCGCGGGCGATCGGTTTAGAGGGGGCTGGACATCCCGAGAGAAGCATTGCTGGCTCGCACCCTGGTCGCACTGGCCGACAACCTCGTCGCTGACTTCGACGTGGTGGAGTTGCTCACCCTGCTCACCGACCGTTGCGTCGACGTCCTCGACGTGACCGCCGCCGGGCTGATGCTGGCCTCGCCCGACGGCGATCTGCGGGTGGTGGCCTCGTCGAGCGAGACGGCCCGCGTGCTCGAGCTGTTCGAGGTGCAGGCCAACGAGGGGCCGTGCGTCGACTGCTTCCGGTCCGGCGAGGCGATCGTGAACGTCGACCTCGAGCAGGTCGACGGCCGGTGGCCGCTGTTCGGGGCCAAGGCGTTGGAGGCCGGGTTCCATTCGGTGCACGCGATGCCCATGCGCCTGCGCAAGCAGACCATCGGCGCCCTCAACCTCTACCGCGTCCACCAGGGGAGGATGACCGACACCGACGTCGTGGCCGCCCAGGCCCTGGCCGACGTGGCCACCATCGCCATCCTCCAACACCGGACCGTCCGCGACGCCCAACTGCTCAATGAGCAGCTCAGCCAGGCGCTGAACACCCGCATCGTCATCGAGCAGGCCAAAGGCGTGGTCGCGGAACGGGCCGACCTCGACATGGAGGCCGCCTTCGCCCGCCTCCGCCGCCACGCCCGCAACAACAACCTCCGCCTCGCCGACGTCGCCCAGTCGATCAGCACCAAGACATTGCTGGTGACGTCACTCGATCCGTAGGAGCCGTCCGGCGAGGGTCGAAGGCCGGCAGATCTGTGCTTTCTCGTTGTCTTCAGCCGGTGTCGATGGGGATCGTGACCAGGACGGACGTCCCGATTCCCGGTGTACTCACCACCTCGATCGTCCCGCTGAGGGCCTCCACGCGGTCCCGGAGACCGATGAGTCCCGAGCCCCGAGCAAAGTCGGCTCCCCCGACACCGTCGTCACGGATGCACAGGCGCACGTGCGAGTCATCGGCGTCGACCTGGACGTGCGCCATGGACGCCCGGGCGTGCTTGGCCACGTTGGTGAGCGCCTCCGAGACGACGTAGTACGCGGTCACCTCGACCCGCTCGGGCAGCCGACCGTCGGCGGAGACCTCGATTTCGACCGGAACGACCGAGCGGCGGGCGAGCGTCCTCAGCGCCGGCCCGAGGCCTCCCTTCGAGAGGACTGCCGGGTGGATGCCGCGCGAGATCTCCTGCAGGTCCTCGACCGCGCCCGCCAGACCGGCGGTGGCTTGCGACAGTTGCGTCTTCAGGTCCTCGAGCCCGGGGGGCACACTTGTCTGTGCCGCGTGGAGTTGCAGGGCGAGTGACACCAGGCGCTGCTGCGTGCCGTCGTGCAGGTCGCGCTCGATGCGGCGGCGCGTCTCGTCGGCGGCGGCCACGACCCGGCTTCGGGATGCAGCCAGCTCGGTTCGGCTGTTGGCGTTGGCGATGGCGGTGGCCACGAGCTCGGTGAAGTCGGTGATCCTGCCCTCCGCATCGCCCGATACTGCGCCCTCCCCGGTCCAGCCGGCGATCATGGCCCCCCAGACGGCGCCCTCGACGAGGACCGGCGCGCCAACCACCAGGCGGAATCCGGATCGCTCGACAGCCCCGTCTCCGGCATCCATGCGCACGGCCCGGCCGGTACGCGCGACCGCGGCGCCGATTCCTTCGACCCCGAATGTGGATCTCGTCGGGTCCTGGGCGGACTGGCCGGACTCGCTCCACGAGGCGGCGACCGACGCGGTCCCGGCTACCCCATACCGGAGCAAAGAGGTGGACTGGGCCGCGAGGACGCTTCCCCCTTCGGCCGTGACCGCGTCGAAGACCTCGTTGGGGGAGACCCCGCGGGCCACGAGGGTGGCCACCCGGCGCAGCGCGGCCTGCTGCTCCAGCAGCAACCGGAGAGCGGCCGGTTCGAGCCCGAACGTCTGGCGCTTCAACCGACGGGTCAGGGCGAGCGCACCGACAGCGCCGATCCCCAGGGCAATGCCGAGAAATGCGGCCGCGGTTCGGAGCAGGGCCAACAGCCGGCTGCTGATCTCGGCCGCGTCGATGGCGACGATGACCTCGCCGACAATGGCCCCGGAGGGGTCTCGAAGCGGAACCTTGGCCCGCGCCGAGTCGCCGGCGGCGCTGGGCCCGAAGACGGTCACGTCGCTGCCGTCCAGTGCCTGGCGCTGGTCGGCGCTCACGGGTTTGCCGAGGAGCGCCGGATCGGGGTGCGAGAAGCGGATGCCCCGGGCATTGGTCACGACGACGAACAACGCTCCGGTCTGTCGACGCACGAGCTCGGCCCGGGCCTGTACCTCGTGGGCCGGATCGCCGGCGACCACCGCCGCGGCATAGCGCTCGTCGGCGGCGACGGTGCGGGCGATGGCCAGGCCCCGTCGCTCGTACTCGGCGATGAGGTCGTTCCGTAAGAGCACCGCCATGAGGGCGAGTCCCGCAGCCCAGACGATCACCAGGACGCCCAGCTGCAGGTAGAGCACCTGCGTCGAGAAGCGTGGGGACCGCTTCAGCATGACGCTGACGATACGCCCGGCGTCCACCACCGGCCGTGGTGCACGACCTCGAGCGCGGCTCAACCACGACGGTCGCCCGGACCTTCGAGAAGCGCGCTGATGGCTCGGCCCGAGAGGTCGAACTTCGAGAGGTAGCCGATCGCCGGGCTGGCGTCGATGAGGTCGGACAGGTCCTGTTCGGCGTAGGTCGAGATGATGACCACGGGCCCGCCGTCCGTCACCTGCCGCGCCACGTCGAAACCGCTCTCCTGCCCCAGGTCGACGTCGACGAGCGTGACGTCGGGCCGCAGGAGCCGGGAGAGGCGTACCGCGTCGGCACCAGTCGAGGCGACGGCCACGACGTCCAGGCCCTCCCGTTCCAGGAGATCGCGGGCGGCCTCGAGGAAGTGGGCGTTGTCGTCGACGATGAGCAGGCGGAGTTTCACGGTCCTACCGTCAGCTTGCAGGACGGCCGGCGGTCGCGCATTGCAGCTAGCGGGAGTCTCGGGCTCCGGCTGGCAACCGACCCTCAGCGGGCCTCGAGGAACCTGAGGACCGCCAAGACCCGTCGATGATCGGTCTGGCTTTCCGGGAGGTCGAGCTTGGTCAGGATGCTGCGGACGTGCTTCTCGACCGTCCCCTCGGACACGAAGATCCGGCCCGCGATGCCCGCATTGGACGCCCCCTCGGCCATCAGCGCGAGCACCTCCCGCTCCCGCGGCGACAGGACGTCGAGTGGATCACGACGCCGGCGGGCCCTGACCAGCTCCTGCACCAGGAAGGGGTCGACCACCGAGGCGCCCGCGGTGACCCGCTCGACCGTCGCGATGAACTCCGCCAGGTCCGTCACCCGGCTCTTGAGGAGGTAGCCCAGGCGGCTCCCACCGGCGAGGAGCTCCATCGCCTCCTCCACCTCGACGTGGGCCGACAACACGATGATCGCGGTGCCGGGCAGTTCCTCCCGGATGATCCGGGCCGCGTCCAGTCCCTCGGTCAGGTGCGCAGGCGGCATCCGGATGTCGACGATCGCCACGTCTGGCCTGGTCGAACGGACCAGGGTGAGAAGTTCGACCCCGTCCCCCGCCTGCCCGACCACGTCGAAGCCCGAACGGTCGAGCAGGCTGGCGAGACCTTCGCGCAGCAGGACATCGTCGTCCGCCAGCACCACTCGCGGTGGTCGTCCCGGGTACGGCGTCGGCACCCCACGAGTATCGACCATGGGGCGCCGCCTGCGCCGGAAGACGACCGTCCCGCGGCGTGGGAGTTCCCGGGACGCCGGGGTACCGCTAGCTGGCATCCGGAGAAGCCGGCTAGCGGTGAAGACGCGGCGTCGGTACGGCAACACAATCACCCGATGACCGACACCCTCGCCCGCGCTGACGGGACGACCAGCAGCGCCTCGCTGACGGCGGCTCGTGCCACCGGCTCCGCCTTGGCCTTGATCTGCGCCGCCCAGTTCGTCCTGCAGCTCGACTTCAGCATCGTCAACGTCGCCCTTCCGACGATCCAGCGTCAGCTCGGGGTGACCGCCGCCCACCTGCAATGGGTCGTGACCGGGTACGCCCTGACGTTTGGCTCCCTGTTGCTGCTCGGCGGACGGGCCGGCGACGTGGTGGGGCACCGACGCCTGCTGCTCGGGGGCCTGTGGCTGTTCGGTGTGTCCTCCCTGGGCGCCGGCCTGTCCCAGTCCCCGACCATGCTCATCGGGTCGCGGTTCGCGCAGGGCGCGAGCGCGGCGCTCGTCGCGCCCTCGGCCCTGGCCCTGCTCACCGCCCTCTTCGGCGAGGGCTCGGTCAGGACCCGGGCCCTGGGCATGTTCCAAGGGGCGACGGCGGCCGGGGCGATGGCGGGCGTCGTGCTCGGCGGGCTGCTGACCGAGTACATCGGTTGGCGGGCCATCTTCCTGGTGAACCCGCCCATCGTCGTCCTGCTGTCGGTACTGGCCGTGCGTCTCCTGCCGCACGAGACCCGGGGCGAGCGGACCCGTCTCGATGTGGCGGGTGCCGCCCTGGTCACCGCCGCGGTCGCGGCGCTGATCTTCGGGCTGAGCGAGGGCCAGCAGCGGGGCTTCGCCGCCCCGCCGGCAGCCGGTTCGCTCCTCCTGGCCGTGATCCTCGCCACCGCGTTCGTCGTCGTCGAGCGCAGGGTGGTCACACCGATGCTGCCCGTGGGCCTGCTCGCCGACCGTGCCCGCCGCGCCGCTCTCGGAGCCGTGCTGACGATTGGGGCTGTCTTCGCCGCGTACATCTACTTCATTGCGCTGTACCTGCAGACCGGGTTGCACTACAGCGCCGTGCTGACGGGTGTCGCCCTGGTGCCGGGTGCGGCAACCGTGATGGTCGTCTCGATGTCGGTGGTTCGCCGCCTGCTCCCGCAACTCGGCGTCAAGCGAATGCTGCTCCTCGGGCTCGTCTCCATGGGGCTCGGCCAGCTGTGGCTGTCGCACATCACCACGGGCGGCAGCTACCCGGTCCACGTGCTCGCCGGGCTGCTCCTGACCGCTTTTGGCGTTGGTATCGCACTCCCCACCGCGTCTGTGGCCGTCACCGCGGGGGTCGAACCCGCCCAACAAGGCGTGGCCGGAGGCCTCTATGTCGCGGCGCAGCAGATCGGGATCGCAACCGGGCTCGCCGCCCTCGCCACCGTCGCCGCCGCCGGCACCAGTCACGGCGGGGGGTCGGTCGTGGCCGGCTATCGGCTGTCGTTCCAGGTGGCGGCCGGGATGATGGCCCTCGCCGCCGTGACCGTGATCCTGCAGCTGCGTTCAAAGCCTGTTCGTCGGCGGCATTGCAGCTAGCCGGAAGCGCCCGACTCCGGCGGACATGCCCCCGCAAGTGGTGCTGGCGGCGCAGACGCCCAGCGTCCGAAGCGCGACCGTGAACCCAGCCGGCTCCGGCGGGCTCGAACGAAAGCGAGGTACGTCATGCGATACACACGACTCGGCCAGACCGACCTGAACGTCTCCGTCCTGGCCCTCGGCACGTGGGCCTTCGGAGGTGACTGGGGATCCTTCGAGACAGCCGACGCCCGCAGCGCGATCGAAAGCGCCCTGGAGCAGGGGATCAACCTGTTCGACACCGCTCAGGCCTACGGATTCGGCGTCTCCGAGCGCCTGCTGGGCGAAACCCTGTGGGCTCGGGTTCGCCGCGACGAGGTGATCGTCGCCACCAAGGGTGGGCTGCGAATGGACGGCGACACCCTCGTGCGCGACGCCGGCGCCCGATGGCTGCGGGCGGGTGTCGAGGCCAGCCTGCGCAATCTGGCTACCGACTACATCGACCTCTACCAGGTGCACTGGCCGGATCCGCTCACGCCTGCGGAGGAGACGGCTGCGACCCTCGAGGCCCTCGTCGCCGAGGGCAAGATCCGCCACATCGGCGTCTCGAACTACGACGCCAAGCAGATCGACGAGCTGGCCCACCACGGCCGGGTGGAAACCCTCCAGCCGCCGTTCCACATGTTCCGACGGGAAGTCGAGGACGAGATCCTGGCCTACACCGCGGCCAACGACATGGCCGTGCTCGCCTACGGGCCCCTCGCCCACGGGCTGCTCGGCGGCCGCATGACGAGCGGGACCACCTTCCCATCGGACGACTGGCGCAGCCACAGCCGCGATTTTGCGGGTGACACGTTCTCCCGCAACCTCGACGTGGTCGGCCGGCTCGACCGCTTCGCCGCCGAGCGCGGGATCGCCTTGCCCCAGTTGGCGGTGGCGTGGACCATCGCCCGCCCGGCCGTCGACGTCGCCATCGTCGGCGCCCGCCGGGCCTCGCAGCTCGAAGCCCTCACGCCCGCGGCCGACATCGACCTGACGGCGGAGGACCTCGACGCAATCGACGACATCCTCGCCGCAGCTGCGCCGGTCAGCGGCCCCGCCCCCGAAGGGATGTGACCGGCGATGTCCAAGATCGCCTTCCTCGGCCTCGGCTCCATGGGAACGCCCATGGCCACCCGGCTGGTGAACGCCGGCCACGACGTCACCGTGTGGAACCGGACCATGTCGCGAACCACCCCGTTGGCCGACGCGGGCGCGAGCGTCGCCGATTCGCCTGCCGGGGCGGCAGCAGGGGTCGAGCTGGCCATCACCATGCTGGCCACTCCTGAGGCCCTCGACGACGTCCTCTTCGGATCGGACGGGCTCGCCTCGGCCCTGTCGTCCGGCCAGACCCTGGTCGACATGTCGACGGTCGGACCGGATGCCTTCCGGGCCGCCGCCGCCCGCCTCCCGAGCGGCGTGGCCGCGGTGGATGCTCCCGTCCGGGGCAGTGTTCCGGAGGCGACGGATGGCCGCCTCCAGGTGTTCGTGGGGGCCGACGACGACGACTTCGACCGGGTCCGGCCCGTCCTCGAGGTCTTCGGCGAGGTTCACCACGTCGGTGCCGCGGGGGCGGGCGCAGCCATGAAGCTGGTGGTCAACACCACCCTCTCGGCATCGATCGTGGCCGTCGGCGAAGCGCTCGCGCTGGGCCAGGCGCTGGGCCTGGACCAGGGCCCCGTGCTCGACGTGCTGGAGGAGTCGCCGCTCGGGCCCACCGTGAAGGGCAAACGGGCGAACATCGAGGCGGGGCACTACCCGCCGAGCTTCAAGTTGCGCCTGGCGGCCAAGGACATGCGCCTTGCGCTGGACACGGCCGCCAACAGGGGACTCGACCTCATGACGGCCACGACCGTCCGCCGATGGTTGGACGAGGCCGCCGCCGAGGGTGGCGCCGACCTCGACTTCTCGGCCGTCGTGGCCACGATCCTGGACCAGCCAGCCCAGCCGTGAGCGACGGCGCCCCCGCCGGTTGGACGCGACAGCGGCCGGGAGAGCGCCTTTCGGCGCGCTCCCGGCCGGTGTCTCGCGGCGCCGGAGAGGGGTTAGGCCCCGGCGCTGGCGGGCGCCTCGGGGCCGGATTCGGGGGCTTCGGCCCCAGGGGCCTCACCACCGGATTCGGCACCGTCGGTGCCCTCGTTCTGGTCGGTCTCCTGGGCCAACACCGAGGCGTTGCCGGCGTCGACCTTCACGTCCGTGGTCGTGCCGTTGGCCGTGACCTCGACGCCGTAGACGACGTTTCCGTTCTCGTTCTCGAGCTCGACCTTGCCGGCGGTGCCGGGGACTGCCGCCAGCGCGGCCTGCTTGGCCTGCTCCGGGCTGATCTTGGCTGCCGCCTGGAGGGCCGCGGCCTCGGCCTGGTCGTTCTCCTCCGTCGCCGACTCCGGCACCTGGACGGACGACGTGTAGCTGGGGTCCTGGACCTCGGCACCGGTGCCGGCCTCGGTCCCGGCGGCGGCAGGAGCCGTCGTCTGGCCGCCGCTGCTGACCGCGTTGGCGACGCCGGCGGCGCCGAGCCCGAGCCCGGCGGCGATGGCGACCGCGCTGAGCGTTCGCTTCAGGCGGTTCGGGTTGTCGTTCATGAGTGTGTGTCTCCTTCGCTGAGCATCTCCGGACGCTCCGGAGGCTCGGGTGCAGCATCGGCTTCCGACCCTGACAGCAACCTGAACCGCTGAACGATGCGTCAGGACTGGTGACGGGCGGGGCCGGCCCGCGTTCAGGCGTTGTTCAGGATCTCGTCCGTAGGGTCCGCCTCGGAGGTAGTGATGCGAGTGCTGGTGGTGGAGGACGACAAGCGACTGGCGACGACGGTCAAGCGAGGGCTGGAGGCCGAGGGCTATGCGGTCGACGTCGCCCTCGACGGGACCGACGGCGCCTGGCTGGCGACAGAGCAGGACTACGACGCCATCGTGCTCGACATCATGCTGCCGGGCCGCAGCGGCTTCCTCGTGTGCCGTGACCTGCGCGACGCCGGCAACTGGACCCCGATCCTCATGCTCACGGCCAAGCGGGGCGAGTACGACGAGGCCGAGGCCCTCGACACCGGGGCCGACGACTTCCTGTCCAAGCCGTTCTCCTTCGTCGTCCTCCTCGCCCGCCTGCGAGCGCTCGTGCGGCGGGGGACCCGTGAGCGGCCGGCGGTGGTAGTCGTCGGCGACCTGAGGGTCGATCCGGCCACTCGGGGCGTGTGGCGGGGCGAGGAGGCGGTGTCGCTGACCGCCCGGGAATTCGCGGTGCTCGAATACCTCGCCCGTCACGCCGGCACCGTGGTCGAGAAGCGGCAGTTGCTCGACCACGTCTGGGACTACGGCTTCGAGGGTGACCCAAACATCGTCGAGGTCTACGTCGGTCGCCTGCGACGCAAGATCGACGAGCCGTTCGGGCGGAGCACGATCGAGACCGTCCGCGGCGCCGGCTACAAGCTCGACGTCGATGCGTGAGCGCCTGCGCACCGTCCGGTTCCGGACCACGGTCGCGGCCACCCTCGTGGTCGCGGTCGCCCTCGTGGTCGGCGCCGCGGCCCTGCTCGGCCTGCAGCGGCGGTCGCTCGTCGAGGGCGCCAGCCGTAACGCCCGGTCCCGGGTGGCCGACGTGGCCGCCCTGGCCAAGGCTGGCTCCCTGCCCCCCGCGCTCACCGCGGTGCGGGAGGCGGATGTCTTCACCCAGGTCGTCGGGCCCGACGGCACCGTCCTGAGCGCCAGCCAGAACCTCCGGGGGGAGCCGCCCGTGACCCGCCGGACGCCTCCCGGGCATGGCGTCGCAGTCTTCACCGCCCCCGTCGGCCCACTCGACGAGGGTCGCTTCCGGATCGCAGCCCAGCAGACAACGACCGGATCGGGCGTGGTCTACGTCTACAGCGGCGAGAGCCTGTCGGAGATCGACGACTCGCTGCGGGAGTTGGCCATGGCGTTGACGGCGGGGCTTCCCGTCCTCCTGTTCCTGGTTGCGCTCACGACCTGGTCGGTCGCCGGCCGGGCCCTGCGGCCGGTCGAAGCCATCCGGGCCGAGGTGGAGACGATACGCGACGAGGAACTCGCGCGGCGGGTCCCCGAACCGGCGACGGGTGACGAGATCGCCCGCCTGGCCCGGACCATGAATGCCATGCTCGCCCGCCTGGAGACCGCGTCGCTGCGCCAGCGACGGTTCGTCTCCGATGCCGCCCACGAGCTGCAGAGCCCACTGACCACCCTCCGCGCCCGCCTCGAGGTCGATCTGGGCCAGCCGCCGGCCACGGCCTGGCCCGCGGCCGGCCACGACTCACTGGAGGAGGTGGTCGGGATGCAACGGCTGGTCGACGACCTCCTCGAGCTGGCCCGCCTCGACGCCCGTACCGCCCTCAGCCGACACGAGTCGGTCGACCTCGACGACATCGCCTTGCGAGAAGCGGAGCGTCTGCGCACGAGAGGGCTGGTCAGCGTGGACACCCACGCCGTGTCCGCCGGCCAGGTGGTGGGCGACGCCGGCCAGCTGCGCCGGGCCTTGCGCAACCTCCTGGACAACGCCGAAAGGCACGCGTCCAGCGCAGTGACGATGGGCCTCCGCGAGGACGGGGACTCGGTGGAGCTCACCGTCAGCGACGACGGGGCCGGTGTCCCGGCCGAGGAGCAGAGCCGGATCTTCGAGCCCTTCGCCCGCTTGGACACGCATCGTGCCCGCCAGGCGGGAGGGACCGGCCTGGGCCTGGCCATCACCCGGGACATCGCCCGCGCCCACGGAGGCGAGATCAGCGTTGGCTCCACCGACACGGGCGGCGCCCGCTTCACCATCCGACTGCCGGCGTCCCGATCTCCGGGTCCCGGTCCTGGACCCCGGTCGGTGAGGAAGCCCCAATGATCTCCGCGCTGCTTCGTCCTCACAGCGCCCCTCGCGACCGCAGGCGCCGGAACAGCACCAGCCCGGGGAGTACCGGAACCCAGTAGGTGACGAAGCGGTACACCAGCACCGCGGCCACGGACGGACCGGCGGCGGCTCCGAGTCCCGTGAGGCCGGCCACGAGTGCGGCCTCCAGGGCGCCCAAGCCGCCAGGCGTGGGTGAGACTGCGGCCAGGGCCGAGCCGCCGAGGTACACGGCGACGATCCTGGTGGCGGGAAGGCCGCCGCCGAAGGCCTCGACCGCGACCACCAGGCCCGCGGCGTAGCCCGCGGTCACCCCCGCCGACCCGACGACGAGCGCTATCGCCCGGCGGGGCTCGGCCGCCACGGACCGCAAGCTCGACAGCGCCGAGCGCAGACCCGGCACCACCCGTCGCCGCAGTCGCCGGCCCCATCGCACCAGGCCGACGCCGATCAGGGCGGCCAGCACGCCGACGACCGCCGGCCACTGGTCCGGCAGGTCGGGAGCGGACGGCAGCCGGTGGACGCCGCCCGTGGCTCCCAGCAGAGGAATGACGACCACCAGCCCGGCGGCATGGACCAGGAAGCCGGCGACGGTGTTGAGGGCCATCGCCGTCACCGCCGCCGGCCGATCGCTCCCCGCCGCCTCCAGGTAGCGGATGTTCGTCCCCATGCCTCCGAGGCCGGCGGGGGCCAGCCGGTTGGTGAAGGCGGCCGCCACCTGGACCGCCCACGTCCGACCAAGCGCGAGGGGGGTCGCACTGGCCCCCATGAGGGCCACCGCCGCCATCAGGTAGGTGAACGCCGAGGCTGCCACCAAGGGCACCAACCATCCCCAGCGGGCGTGGCCCAGCGCCGTGGCCGTGGCCTGGAACTGCCCGACCTGGGGCAGCAGGACGTAGGTGGCGAACCCCAGCCCAACCCAGGGCAGGAGGTTGCGAAATGCCATGCCGGCCGGCGTCTTCTCCGACGGAAGGGCCACCCCCGCGACCCGGGCCGCCTCCTCCCGCACCGCGGCGAGGGCTCCCGATCGCTGAACCCGGCGGCGGGTGGCGGTCGAAAGGGTGAGGGGCTGCAACAGGGGCACCGCCCGTGCCACCGCCGGCGCTCCGAGGGACTCAACGGCGGCGGCGACCACCCGGTCGGGTGGCAGCCAGGCGGCGAGCGATGCCATCAGCTCGGCAACGTCGTGCGCCTGATGCTCGACGCTGCCCGACGCCCGTCCCAGCCCGAGCTCCACCAGCGACGGCTCGCCGTCGTCATCCACGACGATGCGGTCCGACCGCAGCGCCCCATGGACGAGGCCGGCCCGGTGAAGCCGGCCGACCTGGTCCCAGACCCGGCGCAGCAAAGCACCGTCCACCTCCTCGGGTGCCAGATCGACGAGGGTCCGGCCTTCGACCCAGGATCGCACCAGCAGGTGCTCCCCGTCGCCGATGGCGGTCGTCAAGATCAGCCCCGGCACCCGGACCCCCTCTCGCTGGGCCAGCAGGGTGAGATGGGCCTCATGGGCCACCCGATGGGCGGGAGAGATGATGGCCGCCTCGTCCTCGCGCTCTCGGAACGCGATCAGGCGCCACGCTCGGTACAGCCAATCGGCGTCCGGCTGGTCCCGACCGACAACCTTGGCCAGAACCCGGCTGCCGTCGGCCAGGCGCACCCGGTAGGACACCGCGCCCGCCGCATTTCCAGCCACCTCGACCTCGACGACCGCGGCCCAGCCGGGGTGGACCTCAGCCAACGCCGCTTCGACGACGGCCGCCGAGGCCCGCCCCCGGGGGGCACCGACCACCAGGTGCACGAGGGCGCCGAGGGCCCAGCCCAGGGCCGCTCCTCCGACCACGTCGATCGGGAAATGGGCGCCCGTGTAGATACGGGCCACGCCGACGAGGCCCACGGCCAGCCATGCCAGGCGGCGGGCGGGACGGGAGAGGTAGGGACCGGCGACGGTGGCCATCGCCGCCGCCACCGCCATGTGAGTCGCGGGAAAGGCGAGGCCCGGCGCAGCCGAGCCGTGGAGGACGACCTGGCCCAGGACGAGCTCGGGTGGGTCCTGGCCGACCACCGCTTGCAGGAGGCGGGCCAGGGCCCAGGCCGCGGTCCCGCCCACCAGCACCAGCCGAGCCAGCCGGCGACGCCGGCCGAGCACCGCCACCAGGGCGACGACCGGCACCGCCCCCAGTGCTCCCAGCTGCATGACGCCGAGCAGCGGCGCGGCCAGAAAGCCTGGCAACTCGTTGACCAGACGGAACAGGTTGACCTCGACTCGACCGGGCTCGCCCCGGCGGGCCAGCACCGTCGCGCCGACGAGAACGGCGGCGCCGAGCACGGTGCGGACAGCATCGCTCTGGTGGCGGATGGCGCGCCTCGCCGGCCGCCCTGTCACGTGGGCGGCCTCACGGGCGGCCCGCCTCCCGAACCGAGGAGCAGAAAGCCAAACCGACGATCCCCGCCACGTCGACGGTAAGGGCAACGAAGAACCAGTCCATCGCACGCAACCCTCCATCCGCACCACGTTCGTGGCAAGAGGATCCCCCAGTACGAGCCCGCTTGCATCCATGCCAGCCGCCAACTCGACTTGGGCGCTGACTGGTCTGGAAGCTTCCGGCTAGCAGCAAATGTGGGCCGCGCGTCCGGCTGCAATTATTCGATGCGAGACGGAAAGAATGCCACCCCATGCCCGCCTCGATGTCCGTAGAGAGCAGGGCCCGACCCGCTGGCGCCCTTACGCCTTACGGGCCGAGCCTCAATCCGTCGCCGAGAACCGATCTCGGAGAAAGCCGACTGCCTCGCTGATCGCCGCTTTGGCAGCCTGGGTTGGCCGCAGCGCGTTCAACATGACGAAGTCATGGATGATGCCCTGGTAGCGGGTGGCAATGACCGGTACCCCGGCCTCGCGAAGCTTGGCCGCGTAGGCCTCGCCCTCGTCGCGCAGCACGTCCGCCTCGCCGGTGATGACCAATGCTGGCGGGAGGCCGGCCAGCTGCTCCGGAGTCGCCCGCAGCGGCGATGCAGTGATCATCGCCCGCTCTCTCGGGTCGGTCGTGTATTGGTCCCAGAACCACTGCATGCCGTCCCGCCGCAGGAAGTAGCCAGTGGAGAACTGCTGGTACGACTCGGTGTCGAAGGAAGCGTCCGTGACCGGGTAGAACAAAACCTGGCCGATGAGTCGCACGTCGCCCCGCTCCTTGGCGGTGAGCGTCAGCGAGGCGGACATGTTGCCGCCGACCGAGTCGCCGGCCACGACGATCCGACTGGAGTCGAGGCGGTGTTCGGAGCCATGGGCCACGATCCACTGCGCCGCGGCATAGTTCTCCTCGGTCGCAACCGGGAACCGAGCCTCGGGGGAGAGGCTGTAGTTGGGGAAAACCACCGCCGCCTCGGCGCCCCTGGCCAACTCCCGCGCCAAGCGGCCGTGGGTGTGGTCGTTGCCGAACACCCAGCCCGCGCCGTGGATGAACAGCACCACGGGGAGGTGGTCGGCCACGCCGGCCGGGCGGAAGATGCTGATCGAGACGGTGCCGGACGGGCCGCCCTCGATGGTGAGCTCCTCCTTGACGGTGCCGGGGACCTCGATCTCGGGCGACTGGACCTCATCCACCGTTTTGCGCCCGACGGACGGCTCGAGGTCGAACAGATAGGGCGGGTCGTTTGTCGCGTCGGCGAACGACTGGGCTTCGGGCTCCAGAACGGGCTTCCTCATGATCGCGCTCCTCGTCGGTGGCTGGTTCGGGGCTGTACCGAATCTTCCGTGAAGGGCACGCGTCTGGAATCCCGCGGATCGCGTAGTTCGGACTCGCGACGCGTAGTCCGCCAGCCGACGAGGTTGCAGGCAGTCGTCACCCCGGCCTTGGTGCGGCTCGGGCTCCTGCTACGTCAACACGCGACCGAGTTGCCGGCGAGACGTGACGCCGAGCTTCCGGTAGACCTTGCGCAGGTGGTAGTCGACAGTGCTGGGGCTGACATAGAGCTTGGCCGCGATCTCCGGATTGGTCGCCCCCCGGGAGGCCAGGATGGCTACCTGGCGCTCCTGAGGAGTGAGGGCGTCGGCGGTGTCGACGCCACGCTTCCGGGCCCGCTCGCCGGTTGCGAGGAGCTCACTCCGAGCCCGTTCGGCATAGGCGGCGGCTCCCACGGAGGCGAACCTCTCGTGCGCGGTTCGCAACTGCTCCCGGGCGTCGATCCGCCGGTTCTGACGGCGCAGCCACTCGCCGTAGACAAGCTGGGCCCGGGCCGATTGCAGGTCGGCCCGGGAATCCAGGAGCCGGTCGATCGCCTCGCGGTACAGGCCCTCGGCCGCGTCGTCGTCCGCCAGCAGGGCCCGCGAGCGGGCGAGGAGGCCGAGGGTGAGAGATTTCGGATGGGTCAGGGCCCGGGCCGCGAATTGCTCCAACGCCGCGGCTGCGGCCGAGCGCTGACCGCATCGCACCGCGGCCTCGATAAAGCCGGGGAACGCGACGACGACGAGAAATGAGTCGTCCTGATACTCCCGGGTGCCACGAGTGAAGGCGGCCTCGTAGTTGCCGAGCCCGAGGTCGAGGACCATGAGGGCGTACTCGACGAAGACGAGCATCCAGCCCTGCTTGCACGCTGTCGCATAGGCGGTGACCGCAGCCGCCTCCGCTCTGGCTTCAGACTCACGGCCCGCCCACGCGGACACGACGACACGGCCCACATCGACCTCGA
This sequence comes from Actinomycetota bacterium, assembly GCA_034669165.1. Classification (GTDB taxonomy): domain Bacteria; phylum Actinomycetota; class Acidimicrobiia; order Acidimicrobiales; family AC-14; genus JAXDMK01. Next base: position 16,933 of record JAXDOC010000013.1, on the reverse strand, counting down.
TGCCGAGGGCGGCCAGGATCTCAGCCCGTTCCCCGAAGTAGGCGCGGGCCGCGGTCAGTGATCCGTTGAGGAGCTCGGACATCGCCAGGTACAGGAGACCGTTCGCCAGCTGGACCAGCGCCCCGTGCTCCCGCGCCTGGACGACGAGGCGACCCGCGAGCGCGTGCAGTGCGTCGTCGTCGCCCACGGTTCCCGCCACCCAACAGCCCATCGCCACCCAGAGGAGATTGTCCTCCGACGCGGACCCATCGGCCCGCAGGGCGGAGAGGGAGCGGCGCAGCAGGGGCGCGGCGGACTGGTGGCCGTCCAGGAAGAGGGCCACGTAGCCGTCGAGCAGTTCGTCGGCGGTTGTCGGAGTCGTCCCTGGCGGAAGGGGCATGGTCCGGGCGGCCGCGGCGATGTCGGCCTCGGCCTCGCCAGGAGCGGCAAAGCGGCCCGTCGCCCGGGCCGCGGCCAACGCCTGGAGCAGGGTCGCCCGCGACAAGTGGGCGTCGAACGGCCGGAGGGCCCGAGCCGCGTCGATCAGGATCGGGACCGCGGCCTGGGCCTCCCCCAGGGCATAGCGGATGGCTCCCTGCATCCGCAAGGCGGTCGCTCGCTGCAACGGGTCGGCGATGTCGGCCTCCGCTGCTTCGAGGAGGGCACTCGCCCGGCCGGGGGCGCCCCCGGCGAACAGGCTCTGGGCGGCGGCGATCACCCGCTGGGCCCGCCGCGCCCGGTCCGGCGTCAGCTCCGCCGCTCGGGCCAGGAACACGCCGGCAGCGGAGGAGCCGCCCCGCGCCCGGGCCCGTCCCGCCGCCCGCTCCAGCTCGGCGGCCACATTCTCGTCGAGTCCCACCGTGGCTGCGGCCAGGTGCCAGGCCCGCCGGTCCGGGTCGCGGGTGGCGTCCGTCGCGGCCGCCAGCGCGGCGTGGGCCCGTCGGCGATCGGAGTCGGAGGCGGCGCTGTAGACCGCAGAGCGGACGAGGGGGTGCCGGAACCGGGCGGGCGACGCCGGCTCGAACAGGTCCGCAGCGACGGCCGGTTGGGCCGCCTCGTCCGGTAGGCGGAGGTATCGGGCGGCATCGGCCACGACGGCCGGGTCGCCGGTGGGGTCGGCTGCCGCGACCAACAGAAACTCCTGCGTCGGGGCGGGGAGTGCTCTGATGCGGCGCAGGAAGTGGGCCTCGATGCGGCGGCCGAGGGGAAGCGGCTCGGGGATGAGCGCCCGGGACGAGAGCTCCTCCGCGGTCATCTCGGCGCCAAGCTCGATGATGGCCAGGGGGCACCCTCCGGTCTCCTCGACGAGGCGGGCCGCGGCCCGGGGATCGAGGGGCCCGGAGACCACCGTGCGGATCAGCTGCAGGGCCAGGTCGTCAGCCAGCCCGCCCAGCCGCAGCTCCTCCAGCCCATCCAGGCGGGCATCGACTTCCTCCTCCTCCCGAGCGCCGAAGAGCAGGGCCACCCGATCGGCGTACAGCCTCCGCCCGACGACCGCGAGCACTTCCAGCGACTCCCCGTCGACCCATTGGGCGTCGTCGACGACGCACAGCAGGGGCCTGGCGGCCGCGGCGGCGGCGAGGAGGGCGAGGGTGCCCAGGCCAACCATGAACCGGTCCGGCGGCGGGCCCTCCACCAGGCCGAAGGCGGCTCCCAGGGCCTGACGCTGGGGCGAGGGAAGCCCGTCCAGCAGGGGGAGGAACCGTATGAGGAGGCGATGCAGGGCGGCGTAGGCCAGCTCCATCTCCGACTGCACGCCGGCGATGCGGGACACCCGGAATCCCGCGGCCGACACGACCGCGTAATCGAGGAGCGAGGTCTTGCCCATCCCCGGGCCGCCCCGAACGATCAGCGCACCACTCAGGCCGTTCCGGGCCGCGTCGAGGACGGTGTCGACCGCCTTCCGCTCGTCGAGTCGGCCGAGCATTTGCACCACGCCGACGCTAACGACACCCCGCCCGGCACGCTCCGGACTACGCAGTTCGCGGGATGCGACCACCTCCCGCCAACGAGGACGATCAGCCTCACATCCGTCGAGAGGAACCGACATGTCGAGCACGGCATCCAGCCCAGGGTCCAGAGAAGAGATGGTCACCGATCACGAGCTGCAGGAAGTCGACCGGGCCAACTCCTCCGGCCGGCCGCCGGTTGTGTTCGTCCATGGCCTGTGGCTGCTGCCGAGCAGCTGGGACCGTTGGGCCACCGTCTTCGAGGAGGCCGGCTTCACCGCCCTGACGCCGGGCTGGCCCGACGATCCCGAGACGGTGGAAGTGGCCAACGCCAACCCCGAGGTCTTCGCCGGGAAGTCGGTGGGCGAGGTCGCCGACCACTACGAGGCGGTCATCCGACGGCTGACGCGCACGCCGGTCGTCATCGGTCACAGCTTCGGCGGGCTCATCGCCCAGATACTCGCCGGGCGGGGCCTGTCGACGGCCTCGGTGGCCATTGACCCGGCGCCCTTCCGCGGCGTCCTGCCCCTGCCCATCTCGTCGCTACGGTCGGCGTTCCCCGTCCTCCACAACCCCGCCAACAAGCACCGGGCGGTGCCCCTGACGTACGAGCAGTTCCGCTACGGGTTCGCCAACGCGGTGACCGAGGAGGAGGCCGCCGAGCTCTACCAGACGTTCGCCGTGCCCGGCTCGGGTGAACCCCTCTTCCAGGCCGCCACGGCCAACCTGAATCCGTGGACCGAGGCCAAGGTCGACACCGAGAACCCCGACCGGGGCCCGCTGCTCATCATCTCCGGCGAGAAGGACCACACCGTTCCGTGGGCCATCGCCAACTCGTCGTACAAGCACCAGGCCGACAACAAGGACGTCACCGAGATCGTCGAGATCCCGAACCGTGGGCATTCGCTCACGATCGACAGCGGGTGGCGGGAAGTCGCCGACACCGCTTTGCATTTCATCCGGCGGTTCGTCGTGCCGGGCTCGCCGGCGTAGCCGAGGCACTAGCAGCGGCACGGTCATCAATTGGCCGTTCGGTGGCCGCACCCATGGGGAAACAAAAAACCTCCCGGCCCGAAGGCGCAGGAGGTCGTGGCGAACACCCGAGAAGGTGTCCGCTAGCAGAGAAGGAGGAGTCCCAGGTCAGAACGCATCAAGGCGAGATTACACGCCTCCACGAGGGCTGACGGGACTCCGAGCTACCCGATCGCCCTGCGGACGGCGCGGGTGGCGACGAGCAACGCGTCCAAGCGGATGGTCGGCTCGGCGTCGATTCTTCGGAGGAGGGTTGTGATCTCGGCCGACCGGGGCGCGACCGTGGCCACGAACTTCGCCATCGCCTCGCGCTCGTCGACGTCCGCCGACGACCCCAAGGCCCGGCGGGCGCCGAGTCGGCGGAGGTCGGCGAGGTCATCCAGCAAGCCCCGCACCGCGGCGTGGGACCACCTGTCGCCCTCCTCGACGGCGACGTGGCGGAGGCGCTCGACGATTTGGTCGATGCCTAACGCCTCCTCCACCTCGACCAAGGCCCGCGCCACGCCCGTCAACGACCGGCCCGTGGCCCGGGCGACCTCGGCCACGTCGGCGGCCATCTCCAACTCGCCCCGGCAGGCCCAGCGGACGGCGGCGTCGGGCTCGATGCCGCCGTCGACCATGGCCTCGGCCAGCCGGGCCCGCCGGCGGTGCCGCAACGCGGTGCCCACCTCCGACAGCGCCGCCTCCAGGGCCACCGCCGCCGGGCGGTCCCGGGCCACGCCGGCCAGGATGTCGGCCCCGTCGCCCCGGCGCAGGTAGTCCCGGGTCAACGACTCCAGCACCGACCGCACCGTCGCCACCTGGTCGTGCACCACCCGCCGGCCCAGTCCCGAGTCGCCGTCGAGCTCCCGCCACCAGTCGGCCGCCGCCACCACGTCCCGCGCGATCCACCAGGCGGCGGCCACCTCGGACGGGTCCCGGCCGGTGTCGGCCGCCAGCCGGGAGGTGAACGTCACCCCCATCCGGTCGACCACCTCGTTGGCCACCACCGACGCCACCAGTTCCCGCCGCAGACGGTGCCCGTCGAGCAAATGGTCGAACCGCGTCGCCAGCGCCGCCGGGAAGTACGACACCAGCGCCGCCCGCATGGCGGGCTGGTCGGGCACCCCCGACGCCAGCAGGGCCGCCGTCAGTCCCCGCTTGGACCCGGCCAACAACACGGCCAGCTCGGGACGGGTCAGCCCCGCTCCGGCCCGGGCCCGGGCCGCCATCTCGTCGGTGGTCGGCAGGGCCTCCACCGCCCGGTCGAGGACGCCCGTCGCCTCCAGCTCGACCATCAGCCGCTCCACCGCCCCGATCCGGCCGGCGCTGGCCGCCACCCCCCGGCTCAGGGCCATGCTCTGGCGAGCGCTGTCGTGCAACACGGCCGCGACCACGTCGTCGCAGACCTCGGCCAGCACCTCGTCCCGCTCGGCGAGGGTGATCTCGCCCGACTCCACCGCCGGGCGGAGGAGGATCTTGAGGTTGACCTCCCGGTCGGAGATGTCGACGCCGCCCGAGTTGTCGATGGCGTCGGTGTTGATGTGGCCGCCTCGGCGGGCGTACTCGATCCGGGCCCGCTGGGTGAAGGCGAGGTTGGCCCCCTCCCCCACCACCCGGGCCCGCACCTGCGAACCTGTCACCCGCAGCTCGGCGTTGGCCCGGTCGTCGATCTCCCGGTCGGGCTCGTCGGTGGCCCGCACGAACGTCCCCACGCCCCCGGCGAAGAGCAGGGTGACCGGCGCCTGGAGGATGGCCCGGATCAGCTCCGGCGGCGACACGACGTCGACCCCGGCGTCCAGCCGCAGCAGGGCCCGCACCTCGGGGCTCACCGGGATGCGCTTTTCCAGCCGGGACCAGACCCCGCCGCCCGGGCTGATCCGCGAGCGGTCGTAGTCCTGCCACGACGACCGGGCCAGCCCGAACAGCCGGACCCGCTCGCCGAACGACACCCCAGGATCCGGGTCGGGGTCGAGGAAAATGTCGCGGTGGTCGAAGGCGGCCACCAGCCGGATGCGGTCGGACTGGAGCATGGCGTTGCCGAACACATCGCCCGACATGTCGCCGATGCCGGCCACGGTGACCGGCTCCGAGTCTTCGAGCCCGCCCCCACCCAGCTCAGCGTCGAGATCGATGCCCAGCTCGGCGAAGTGGTGGCGGACGGCCACCCACGCCCCCCGGGCGGTGATGCCGAGCTTCTTGTGGTCGTAGCCCCTCGACCCACCCGAGGCGAAGGCGTCGCCCAGCCAGAAGCGGTGCTCCTCGCTCAGGCGGTTGGCCAGGTCGGAGAAGGTGGCCGTGCCCCGGTCGGCGGCCACCACCAGGTAGGGATCGTCGCCGTCCCGACGGCGGGGGACGCCGACCACCTGGGTGCCGACCACGTTGTCGGTGACCTCCAGCAGGCTGGAGACGAAGATCTGGTAGGCCTGCCGGACGTCGACCCCACCGTCGCGCCGAACGACGAACCCGCCCTTGGCGCCGGTGGGCACGATGACCGCGTTCTTCAGCACCTGGGCCCGCATGAGGCCGAGGACCTCGCTGCGGTAGTCGTCGGGCCGCTCGCTCCACCGGATGCCGCCCCTCGCCACCGGCCCCCAGCGGAGGTGGACGCCTTCCACCGCCGGGCCGTACACGAAGATCTCCCGGTAGGGGATCGGCCGGGGCACGTCGGGGACGGCCGAGCTGTCGAACTTGAGCGCGATGTGGGTGCTCCCAATCCCGGACCCCGTGTGCAGGTAGCGGTTGGTGCGCAGGGTGGCGTCGACCAGGGCGAGGAAGCCCCGCAGGATACGGTCGTGGTCGAGGCGGGGGACGCCGTCGCACCCGTCGATCAACCGGTTGCGCAGCTCCTCGGCGATCGACGCCCCCGCCGCCCGCACCGGGTCGAACCGGGCCGCGAACAGCTCGAGGATGGTGCGGGCGATGGCGGCGTTCTCCACCAGGACGTCGTCGACGTAGCGGGTGGTGAAGGTGGTGCCCACCTGGCTCCGGTAGCGGCGGTAAGCGCGGAGGACGGCCACGTCGTCCCACGGCAGCCGGGCCCGCAGCACCAGCCGGTTGAGGGAGTCGACCTCGGCCCGCCCGTCCCACATGGCCAGGGCCGCCTCCGCCAGCCGGACCCCGTCGCGGCCGACGTCGAGGGCCCGGCCGGTGGGGTCGGTGACGGCGAAGTCGTGGAGGTGGGCCCCGCCCCCCGCCGCACCGAGGGTGTACGGCACCTCCTCCACCGCCCACAGGCCGAGGCTCTCGACGATCGGGAGGAAGCGGGACAGCTCCACCGCCCGACCCCGGCTGAACACCTTGAGCCGGGCGTGGGCCACGCCCCGGGGGTCGGCCGTGAGCACGACGGCCACGTCGCGGCCGGCGGTGCCGAGGGCGTCGAGTTGGAGGACGTCGTCGACCGCGGCCGTCGGGTCGACCGCGTCGCGGTAGCCGGACGGGAACCACTCCGCCCACGCGTGGGACAGGCGGGCGGCCCGACCGTCGCCCACCCGCTCGGCCAGGGCCTGGGTCAGCTCCTCGTCCCACGTGCGGCACAGCATCCGCACCTCCCGCTCGAGGGCGTGCAGCGGCGGCTCGGGCAGGGGCCCGTCGACCTGCACCACCAGCCGGGCGATCACGTCGGCGCCCTCACCGAGGGAGACGTTGGCGTCGACGCGGGTGCCGTCGAGCTGGGCCACCAGGAATCGTTCGATGCGGCGGCGCAGGCCGGTGGAGTACAGGTCCTGGGGGACGGCCAGGAGGGCCGAGACGGTGTGGTCGGCCGGCTCCACCGACAGCAGGACCTGGACGTCGCTGCGCTGCTCGGCCGCAGCCAGCCCGAGGATGACCCGGCGCAGCGTCTCCACGTCGGACTCGAACAGCTCCTCCTTGGGAAGCACCTGGAAGAGCGACACGAGCGTGCTCTCGTCGTAGCTCCCCTCGACCACGTCCTCCAGCTCGAGGATGCGGCGGAGCTTGAACCGGAGCATGGGGGTGACGACCGACGGCTCGGCCGCCGCCTTGCGGCTGAACACGCCGATCACCCGGAACGTCCCCACCACCTGGCCGTCGGGGCCGACGTCGACCACGTCGAGGCGGTGCATCGGCACCTGGCGGTGGACGGTGCTGACTTCGGCCGTGCGCACGATCCGCACCGGGTGGTCGGGTGCGGCGGGAGTGGTCCCGGGCTCGCAGATCGGCGGCTCGGTGGCGATGCCGAGGGCGACCACCACCTCGTCCCCCACCATCCGGCAGCAACCCTCCAGGACGAAGTTGTCGTCGAGCAGCCACTCGAGGAGGTCGGCCCCTTCGGCCACCTCGTCGGCCGGGTAGCGGAGGGCGGCGTGGGCCCGGAGGCGGGCGGCGGCCGCGGCCACTTGCTCCCGCATGGCCAGGAAGTCGCCGGTGGCGGCGAACACGTCGGCGAGGACTGCTTGCAACGCGGCCACCAGGGCCCGGCGGGACTCGGGAATCACCCGGCCACCCAGTTCCACCTGGAGGAAGGCCTCCCGGTGCTCGGCGTCGCGGGCGGGCAGGATGGCGGTGAGGCGCCCGTCGGCCGCCCGCTCGCTGCCGAAGACGGGGTGGAGCAGGCGCGTGACCTTGTGGCCGAGCCGGTGCAGCTCCTCCTTCACCGTGGTCACGATGAACTGGCGGTCGTCGCTGCTGACCTGGACGACGGTGCCGACGGAGTGCCAGCCGTCGACCGACACCCGGGGGTCGACCAGCCGGACCCGGATGCCGCCCGGCTCCCGCCCGTCGACGAAATCGAAGGCGTCGACCAGGGCGACGCCGGTGGACACCGGGTCGGCGTCCTCCAGGTCCTCGGCCGGCACCCGCCGGAGCACGGCCCGGGCGAACGCCGCCACCAGGTCGCCCCGCTCGCCGGGCGGGCTCAGCAGGGCCAGGATCGGCTCGAGGGCGTCCCCGTCCGTCAGTTCGTAGCCCGCGTCCATCACCTGTGGGTCCATCGCTTGTGGGTCCATCGCTTCTTGATTTATCGGCTCAGGATCCATCGGACTTGGGGCCATCAGGCCCGGTTCACCAACTCGCGCACCTCGGCCAGCCGTTCGAACGAGGCCAGGACTTCGCCGTGGTCGTCGGCCAGGTGGCGGATGAGCACGTCGGTGTACCCCAGTTCGCCCAGGCCGAGGAACGCCTTCGCCACCTCTTCCGGCCCGCCCACGACGGGTGCGTCGGCGGGCAGGCCGCGGTAGCCGGCGGCGAGAACAGGATCGGCCACCCGGTGGGCGTCGGCGGCGTCGGCCCCGACGTGGATGTCGCGCCGGATGGCGACCACTCCCGGCTCGTTCCCGAGGGCGGCCCGATGCTCACGGTACGTCTCGGCCTGGCCCCGGGCCTGGTCGAGCGGAACCCACGGTCCCGCGATCCACCCGTCGCCCAGGCGGGCGGCCCGCTCGATCCCCTTGGCCGCACCGGCCCCGATCCACACGTCGACGGGCTCCGGGGGCCGCGGGCCGCCGACCGCGTCCCGGATGGGCACCGGTCGGTCGGCGGTGACCGTCTCCCCCGCCAGCAGGCGACGGATCACGTCGAGCGACCCCTCCAGGTCGCCCACCCGCCGGTGGAGCGACGCGCCCATGCCTGCGAACTGGCCGTCCCCGTCGCCCAGCCCCACCTGGAGCACGAACGGGCCCCCGGCCAGGGCGGCCAGGGTGCCCACCTGCTCCGCCACCAGCACCGGGTGCCACAGGGGCAGGAGGAACAGCGCCCCCGCCGTCTTGTCGCCCCACTCGGCCAGCAGCCGCCCGAGGATGGGGACGTTCTGGAGGTAGGTCGAGCCGGTGACGTGGTGGTCGCCTACGAAAAGCGAGTCGAGGCCGGCGGCCCGGGCGGCCCGGGTGGCCTCCACCATGCGTCGGGCAGCCACCCGGGGCTCCACCGCCCCGTAGCCACTGCGCAGCGAGACGCCGATCCGCATCGGGATCATCATTGCCCGTCTTCGGCGAGGTCGACGAAGAACTGCAGCGTGTCGGGGTTGGCCATACCGTCGGGGGTGACCACCGACTGCCACGGCTCGCCCAGCAGGATGCGCTTGACCGGTACCTCCAGCTTCTTGCCGTTGAGGGTGCGGGGGACCTCGGCCACGGCCACGATCTCGTCGGGGACGTGACGGGGCGACAGCTCGGCTCGCAGCCGGCGGGCGATGGTGGCCCGCAGGTCGTCGTCGAGGACGGCGCCGTCGGCCAGGACGACGAACAGCCAGCACCGGCCGTCGCGGCCCAGGCGGCCGGTGTCGACGACCAGGCTGTCGACGACCTGGTCGAGGTCCTCCACCACCCGGTACAGCTCGCTGGTGCCGATGCGCACGCCCCCCCGGTTGAGGGTGGAGTCCGACCTCCCGTAGATCACGCAGCTGCCCCGTTGGGTGAACCGGATCCAGTCCCCGTGGCGCCACACGCCGGGGTAGGTGTCGAAGTAGGCGGACTGGTAGCGGGCGTGGTCCTCGTCGCCCCACAGGAAGACGGGCATCGACGGCATGGGCTCGGTCACCACCAGCTCGCCGACCTGGTCTACGACGCCCCTTCCCTCGGCGCTGAACGCCTCCACCGCCGCCCCCAGGTACGAGCACTGGATCTCGCCTGCCACCACCGGCTCGGTCGGGCAGGAGCCGACGAAGGCGGTGCACACGTCGGTGCCCCCGCTCACCGAGCCCAGCACCATTCGCCGCTTCACGTTCTCGTAGGCCCACCGGAACCCCTCCGGCGTGAGCGGCGCCCCCGTCGACCCGACGCCCCGCAGCCGGGACAGGTCGGCCTCCCTCTTGGGGACGACGCCCGCCTTCATGCATGACTGGAGATACGCCGCGCTCACCCCGAAGTAGGTGGTGCCGGTGTCCTCCGCCATCCGCCACAGCGCACCCAGGTCGGGCGCCGCTGGACTGCCGTCGTAGAGGACCACGGTGGCGCCCACCAGCAGGCCTCCCACCAGGAGGTTCCACATCATCCAGCCGGTGGACGAGAACCAGAAGAACCGGTCGTCCCGGCCCAGGTCGTGGTGCAGCGACAACGCCTTGAGGTGTTCGAGGACGATCCCCCCGTGGCCGTGGACGAGGGCCTTGGGCAGGCCGGTCGTCCCGGACGAGTAGAGGACCCACAGCGGGTGCTCGAACGGGACCCGCTCCACGGCGAGGTCGGCGCCCGCGCCGGCCGCGGCCAGGTCGTCGAAGCTCAGGCCCTCGACGGGCAGACCCACGTTGGCGACGGTCACCACCGCCTCCAGGCTGGGCAGGCTCCGCCGGAGCTCGCCCACTTCCGGCCGCCGGTCGTAGACCGTCCCCCGGTACACATAGCCGTCGGCTACCAGCAGCACCTTCGGCTCAATCTGACGAAAACGATCGAGGACTGCCGTCACCCCGAAGTCGGGCGAGCACGACGACCAGATGGCGCCCAGGCTGGCGGTGGCCAGGAACGTGATCAGTGTCTCGGGAATGTTCGGCGCGTACGCGGCGACGCGGTCGCCCCGCCCGATGCCCAGGCCGCGGAGCCCGGCGGCAACCTCGGCCACCCGCCCGCGCAGCTCCCGGTGGCTGATCGTCTCCGGAGGACGACCGCCCGGCTCGGAGCGAAACTCCACCGCCGGCCGGTCGTCGTCCCACCGCAGGGCCTGCTCGGCGTAGTTCAGCTGGGCGTCGGGGAACCACCGGGCGCCGGGCATGGTCCGCTCGACGAGCACGATGTCGCCCCGGGTGCCGGGGACGTCGAAGGAGTCCCACATCGACGCCCAGAACGCCTCCAGCTCGTCGACCGACCACAGCCACAGCTCGCTGTAGGAATCGAACCCGACGGTCGCCATGTACTTCGAAAGCTTGGTGGCAGCGATGGCCGCGGCCGACGGCCGGTACAGGACCTCCGGGTCCTCGGCCGTCACGGCCGCACCACGTCGGGCTCGTCGAGGAGGAGGAGCGTCTGCGCCGACAGCACCTCGGGCATGGCCTGAAGGCCCTCGAGGATCACGTCCCGCAGGTGCTCCACGTCGGGCGCCCGCACCAGGAGGACGTAGTCGAACGAGCCGGTGCTGAGGGCCAGCCAGTCGACTCCGGGGAGCCGCCGCAGCCGGTCGCTCACGTCCCGCCACGCGTGCTGGGCCACCGTCACCAGGACGAGGGCGGCGATGGGCAGCCCCATCTTGTGGTGGTCGACGTCGACCGTGAAGCGCCGGATCACCCCTGCCTCCCGCAGCCGGGCCAGGCGCTGGTAGGCGGTGGCCCGGGAGACGTTGACCCGGGTGGCGAGCTCGTTCACCGACAGCCGACCGTCGACTCGCAACTCCTCCACCACTCGCCGGTCGACGGCGTCGAGCTGGACGCTTTGCTCGTTCGACACGGTCACGCTCTCAGTATGTATCGATTTCGCCCCGTTGGCTATACATACCGCCTGCGGCGGCCGACACTGGATCCGTGGCCACTGGGTCGCTGTACGCACCCGTCGTGCGCGATGGGAAGGGTGAGGTCGAGGTCGTCCTCGGCCCCGATCACCCCGGGTTCCGGGACCCCGCGTACCGCCAGCGGCGCAATGACCTCGCCGCCCTGTCCGTCGACTGGCAGCCCGGGCACCCCGTCCCCCGGGCCGACTACACGGTCGTCGAGCACGAGGTGTGGCGGGTCATCGCCCGCGAGCTGGAGCCGCTCCACCACGCCCATGCCTGCCGTGCGTTCCTGGAGGCCAAGGAGGACCTCGGCCTGCCCACCGACCACGTCCCCCAGCTCACCGAGGTCAGCCGCCGCCTCCAGCCGCTCACCGCCTTCCGCTACCACCCCGTCGCCGGCCTGGCCCCCCTGCGGGACTTCTACGGCTCATTCGCCGACGCCGTCTTCCACTCCACCCAGTACCTGCGCCACCCGTCGCAGCCGCTGTACACACCGGAGCCCGACATCGTCCACGAGGTCGTCGGCCACGCCAACCAACTGGCCTGCCCCGAGTTCGCCGCCATCTACCGGCTGGTGGGCGAGGCGGTGGCCCGCACCGAGTCCGACGACGGCCTGCGCCTGTTGTCGCGGATCTTCTGGTTCACCATGGAGTTCGGGCTGGTCGAGGAGGGCGGCCGGCCCAAGGCCTTCGGCGCCGGGATCCTCTCCTCCTGCGGGGAGACGTCCACCTTCTTCGGCGCCGACATCCGCCCCCTCGACGTGGCCGAGATGGCCGCCGTCCCCTACGACATCACCCGCTTCCAGCCGGTGCTGTTCGAGGCCCGCTCGCTGACCCATCTGGTCGACACCCTGTCCGCCTTCTTCGCCGCCTTCGACGACGACACCCGCCACCGCTTGATTCGGGAGCACGTATGACCTTGACCGACACAAACCCCACCGCCACTGTCCTGCCCGACAACCGGCTGGCGACGCCCCGCGCCGTGCTCCTCGGGTGGGACGCCATCGAGCTGTGGGTAGGCAACGCCCGCGCCGTGGCCGGCTTCCTCTCCTCAGCCTTCGGCTTCCGGGTCACCGCCTATGCGGGCCCGGAGACGGGTTGGTCCGACCGGGCGTCGTACGTCCTCGAGCAGGGCCGCATCCGCTTCGTGGTCACCGCCGCCCTCACGCCCGACTCCCCCATCGCGGCCCACGTGAGGGAGCACGGCGACGGCGTCCACAACCTGGCCCTGGGCGTCGACGACGTCGACGTGACCTATCGGTCGGCGGTGGCCCGGGGGGCCCGAGGCATCGAGGAGCCCCACACCGACGCCGACCGCCACGGCCTGCTCCGGTCGGCCAGCATCGCCATCTACGGCGAGACCCGCCACACGTTCGTCGACCGCTCGTCGTACCGGGGGGTGTACCTGCCCGGCTACACCACCGACGGCCTGCCCCCGGAGCCGGCCGGCCTGCCCGTGGGCCTCACCCTCGTCGACCACGTGGTGGGCAACGTGGAGCTGGGCGCCCTGGAGCAGTGGGTGGACTTCTACCGCTCCGTCCTCGGCTTCGACCGACTCCGCCACTTCGACGACGCCCAGATCTCCACCGAGTACTCCGCCCTCATGTCCACCGTCGTGTGGGACGGCAGCCGCATCGTCCTGCCCCTCAACGAGCCGGCCAAGGGCCGCCGCAAGAGCCAGATCCAGGAGTACATCGAGACCTACCGGGGACCGGGCGTGCAGCACATCGCCCTCCACACCGACGACATCGTCCAGGCGGTGGCGGCCCTCCGCAGCCGGGGCGTCCGCTTCCTCGAGGCCCCGACGACGTACTACGACGACGTCCGCCGCCGCCTGGGCCACCTCGACCTGCCGTGGGACGACCTGCAGCGGCTCGGCATCCTGGTCGACGAGGAGCCCGACGGCTGGCTGCTGCAGATCTTCACCGAGACCATCACCGACCGGCCCACCGTCTTCCTCGAGATCATCCAGCGGGGCGGGGCCAAGGGCTTCGGCGCCGGCAACTTCAAGGCCCTGTTCGAGGCCATCGAGCGCGAGCAGGCCCGGCGGGGTCACCTGTGAACCGCATTGGCAGCACTCGGCCGTCGTCGGTGAGATCGTTGAGCGATGCCCACCAGAAGCACGCCCAGAAGGCGGCCCGGATGACTGACGGGGTGGGCGCGGGCGGCGCCGGATTCGGCATCGAGAACCTGCCTTTCGGCGTGGCCCGCCTGGCCGGCGGGGCCCACGCCTGCGTGAGCGCGCTGGCGGCGAAGGTGATCGACCTGTCGGTGCTCGACCGGGCCGGCTCGTTCGCCCACCTCGACCTGCCCGAGGGCGTCCTCGAGGAAGCCTCGCTCAACCGGTTCCTGGCCTGCGGTCGGGAGGTGGTGGGCGCGGTCCGCGAGCGCCTGGCCGAGCTGATCCGGGCCAAGGACGACCGGCTGGAGTCCTCCCTCCTGCCCCGCCGGGCGGTCGACCTGCTGGTGCCGGTGGCGGTGGGCGACTTCGTCGACTTCCACGGCTCCCTCCCCCACGCCCGGAACATGGGCCGCCTCCTCCGTGGCTCCGACGACCTGCCCCCCAACTGGCGGCGGCTGCCCCGTGCCTTCCACGGCCGGGCCGGTTCGATCGTCCCCTCGGGCACGCCCATCATGCGCCCCTACGGCCAGGTGCCGGGCGACGACGCGCCGATCGCCGGCATCACCCGCAAGCTCGACTTCGAGGTGGAGGTGGGCTTCGTCGTCGGCGTCGGCAACGACCCCGGCCGGCCGGTGCGAACCTCCGCCTTCGCCGACCACGTCGCCGGGCTGGTGCTGGTGAACGACTGGAGCGCGCGCGACATCCAGGCCCTCGAAGCCCAGCCCCTGGGGCCCTTCCTGGGCAAGTCGTTCGCCACGTCGGTATCGCCCTGGATCGTCTCCCTCGACGCCCTGGAGCCCTACCGGGTCGACGGCCCCGTCCAGGACCCGGCGCCGCCGCCCTACCTCGCCGCCCCTGCCCGGTCGGCCTACGACATCCGGCTGGAGGTGTCGATCCAGAGCCAGTGGATGCGGGTCAACGACATTCCCCCGGCCTCCCTCACCCACAACCGCCTGGCCGACCAGTACTGGACGTTCCCCCAGATGCTGGCCCACGCCACAGTGAACGGGTCCGCGATCCGTGCCGGCGACCTGTTCGCCTCGGGGACGGTGTCGGGCGCGGAGCCGGGGACGGAGGGCTGTCTCATGGAGCTGGCGTTGAATGGCGAGCGCCCGGTGGCCCTGCCCGACGGCACCACCCGCTCGTTCCTGGAGGACGGGGACGCGGTCACCATCACCGGCTGGGCCGGTGGCGACGGCCGGCCCCTGCTGTGCGTCGGCGAGGTCACCGGCCAGGTGCGCGCCGCCCGTCGTCTGGAGGTGTGAGATGCCGAACTACCGGTCCCTGGGGGAGGTCCCCCGCAAGCGTCACCTGCGGGAGGCGAATCCCGACGGAGGGCTGCTGTTCGAGGAGCTGATGGGCGAGGAGGGCTTCTCGGGCGACTCGTCGTTGCTGTACCACCGGCGGTCGCCATCGGCGCTGGTCGACGCCAAGGCCGTGATCACGGATCCGGTGGCGATGGTCGCCAACCAGCCGCTCGTCCCCCACCACCTGCGGGTATCAGCGCTGGCGACCGGCGGCGACCCGGTGACCGGCCGCCAGGTTCTGCTGGGCAACGACGACGTGGTCCTGTCGTGGGTGGCCGCCGACACCGGCGGGCCGCTCTACCGCAACGCGGTGGGCGACGAGCTGGTGTTCGTGCAGTCGGGGTCGGCGGTGCTGGAGTCGGTGTTCGGACGGATGGCGGTGGGCGCGGGCGACTACGTGGTGATCCCGGCGTCGACGACGGTGCGGTGGGTGATGGCCGGCGGCGGCGGCGTGCTCGAGCTTTTGGTCGTCGAGGCCCGGGGCGGTCACGTGCGGCCGCCGCGGCGCTACCTGTCGCCCACGGGCCAGTTCCTCGAGCAGGCGCCCTACTGCGAGCGCGACATCCGCAGTCCGGAGTCACTGGCGTGGTCGTTCCCCGGCGACGATGGCGGCCCGGTCGACGTTCTGGTTCGCCATCGCGGCGGCCTGACCCGGCACTCGCTGGCCTCGTCGCCCTTCGATGTGGTCGGTTGGGACGGGTGCCTCTACCCGTGGGCGCTGTCGATCCACGACTTCGAGCCGATCGTGGGCTCGGTCCACCAGCCGCCGCACGTGCACCAGACGTTCGAGGGCCGCGGGTTCGTGGTCTGCTCCTTCGTCCCCCGCCCCTACGACTTCCACCCCGGGGCCATCAAGGTGCCGTACCACCACGCCAACGTCGACAGCGACGAGGTGATCTTCTACTCCGCCGGCGACTTCATGAGCCGGGCCGGGTCGGGTATCGGCGTGGGGTCGATCTCCGTGCACCCGGCCGGCTTCGTCCACGGCCCCCAGCCCGGAAGCATGGAGCGGTCGGCCGACCAGGACCGCACCGAGGAGGTGGCGGTGATGGTCGACACCTTCCGCCCCCTGGCCCTCGGCCCCGCCGCCCTCGCCTGCACCGACCCCGACTACCCCTGGAGCTGGTCAGCCGACCGCCGGGGCTGAGCCCGGCCGCCGTCAGCGGGGGTCGTGCCGGTCGAGGTTCCAGTGCCGGACGACCGAGCACAGCCACGTGCCATCGCCGTCGGCGCTGCGCATGACCCCGAATCGGCTAATGGCCCGCTGCCCGCCTTCGTGGTCGCCGTAGAGGATGTCGACGATCACGCGTTGGCCCTCTTCGATCGCCTGGACGAATCCCGCCCGGGATGGGTCGTCGGGGTCTCTTATGGCCGCCTGCCAGAAGCTCACGTCGCCCGCGGGGACGTAGAGGTCCCGACCCTGCTGACGGAACGTCGCCGGGTCGGGACGAACGAGGTTGACCGCCTGCCCGGCGGTGGTCGGGATGGTGATCGCCGTCGCCGGTTCGACCCGCCACCCGCGGAGGACGGCGATCCCGGCACCGACGTTGCGCAGCGAGATCGCCATGTAGACGATCCCGTCCGCCACCTCCATGATCGCCTGCTCCCCGGCGAGCGTCCCCCAGTGCTGGTCGCCCCACATGATCCGCTGGGAGATGTCGTTCGGGCGGGAGGGAAAGAGCACGGGCCGCACCCCCACCAGCAACGCCTGCTCCGCGATCCGCGCCGCCCGGGTCGCCGACCGCACCGAGGCAAACGTGGCGACGGCCAGCACGAGAGTCCCGCCAGCCGTCGCCAGGGATGAGATCGTCGCCCAATCCGCCACGGCGACTCATGCTACGCACCGGCGAAGAACACGCAGCTAGGCTTGCGGTCGTCGCCACCGCGACGGAGGAGCCATGCATTTCCGCGTACTGGGCTCGCTCGAGGTCCGGCGAGGAGACGACCTCGTCGATATCGGCAGTAGCAACGAGCGAAAGGTCCTTGCTGCGCTGTTGGTGGACGCCAATGCCGTCGTCTCGACCTCCCGCTTGATCGAGGTCCTCTGGGGCGACGACCCGCCGGCCTCAGACCTCAACGCTCTGCAGACCTATGTGGCTCGCCTCCGACGCCGGCTCCGAACGGCCGCCACACCAGCCCCCATCGTCACTAGGCCCCCCGGGTATGCGATCGAGCTGCGCCCTCACCAGCTCGACT